>NZ_JBTNDL010000001.1:0-1001520 GCF_054511015.1 Arthrobacter sp. MDT1-48-3 | reverse complement strand
CTCGGGAGCGGACCGGGCGGGGGGGGGGGGGGAGGGGCCCCCGTGCCCCCCCCCCCCCACCCCCCCCCCCTTCCCACCCCCCCCCCTCCCCCCCCCCCCCCCCCCCCCCCCCCCCCGCCCCCACCCCCCCCCCCCCCCCCCCCCCCTGCTCAGTGTCCTGCCTAGCGGTCGAGGTCGCCGCGGATGAAGGCTTCGACCTTCTCGTGGGCGATGTCGTCGGCGTACTGCTCCGGCGGCGACTTCATGAAGTAGCTGGACGCGGAGAGGATCGGACCGCCGATGCCGCGGTCCAGGGCGATCTTCGCAGCGCGGATGGCGTCGATGATGACACCGGCCGAGTTCGGGGAGTCCCAGACCTCGAGCTTGTACTCGAGGGACACAGGGGCATCGCCGAAGTTACGGCCTTCGAGGCGGACGAACGCCCACTTGCGGTCGTCGAGCCAGGCGACGTAGTCGGACGGGCCGATGTGGACGTCGTCCGCGTGCAGTTCGGCCTTGACGTTGGAGGTGACGGCCTGGGTCTTGGAGATCTTCTTGGACTCGAGGCGGTCGCGTTCGAGCATGTTCTTGAAGTCCATGTTGCCGCCGACGTTCAGCTGGTACGTGCGGTCCAGGGTGACGCCGCGGTCCTCGAAGAGCTTCGCCATGACACGGTGCGTGATCGTGGCGCCGATCTGGCTCTTGATGTCGTCGCCCACGATGGGGATCCCGGCATCGGTGAACTTGTCGGCCCACTCCTTGGTGCCGGCGATGAACACGGGCAGGGCGTTGACGAACGCGACGCCGGCGTCGATGGCACACTGCGCGTAGTACTTCGCGGCGTGCTCGGAGCCCACGGGCAGGTAGCAGACCAGGACATCGGCCTTCGAGGCCTTGAGCTGGGCGACGATGTCGACGGGTTCCTCGTCGGACTCGACGATCGTCTCGCGGTAGTACTTGCCCAGGCCGTCGAGGGTGTGACCGCGCTGGACGATCACGCCGGTGGGGGGCACGTCGGCGATCTTGATGGTGTTGTTCTCGCTGGCGCCGATGGCCTCGGCGAGGTCGTGGCCGACCTTCTTGCCGTCGACGTCGAACGCCGCCACGAACTGCACGTCCCCCACGTGGTACTTGCCGAACTCGACATGCATCAGGCCGGGAATCGTTCCCGCCGGATCCGCGTCGCGGTAGTAGTGCACTCCCTGCACCAGTGACGCGGCACAGTTGCCGACTCCAATGATTGCCACGCGAATGGGGTTCTGTCCCACAGTTCTCCTCGAAAGCCAGTTGAATATGCCCCGACCGTCATCGCTCCGGGCGCGGTCGGCAGGAAATGCCAGTCTACGTTCAGTATCCAACTCCGCCGCGTGCTCCTCCATTCCTTGCCTTCCCGGACGGGGCGCGTCAAGCTGCGTCCCGTCCGCACCGGGGTGCGCCGGCCTGCCGCTAGGCTCGGTGGATGACGTCGGGGACGGGGACACGCGGACCGTACCGCATCAGCGTCCCCACCCGTTCGGACCCCGTCCTCGGGCCACTGGTCGAGGGAGTCGGCGGGCCCCTGGGACGGCACGCCGATCCGGGCCGGATCGCTCCCCGATGGTTCACGGTCGAGCGGGTCCTCATCCTCCTCACGGTCGCCGCGGCCGTACTGGCCGTGGTGGTCAAGAACCCGTGTCGGCTCCAGGGGTGGTCCTCGCCCGACTACTTCTACCGGGCGTGCTACTCGGACTGGGCGGAGCTCTACCAGAGCCGCGGCCTCGGCGAGGGGATCCTGCCCTTCATCACACCGGGGGTGCTCTTCGAGTACCCGGTGCTGCTCGGCCTGCTGGCCTCGGGCACCGCCGTCCTCGTGGACCTCCTGGCGGGCGGCGCCGCGCCCGGCACGAAGTCGCTCCTCTACTTCGACCTGAACGCGGTGCTCCTCACCGGCATATGGATCCTGACGGTGCTCGCCACGCTCCGGCTGGCGAACCGAAGGCCGTGGGATGCCGTCGTCGTCGCGACCGCACCCGTCATCATCCTGTCCGGCACCATCAACTGGGACCTGTGGGCCGTGTTGCTCGCGACGGCCGGGATGCTGGCCTTCGCCCGAGACCGCCCGGTCCTCGCGGGCGCTCTCTGGGGCCTCGGCGCTGCCGTGAAGCTGTACCCCGTGCTGCTGCTCGGTGCCGTCCTGGTCCTCGCGCTCCGGTCGGGGCGGATCCGGCCGTTCCTCTCCGCCTCCCTGGGCGCGGTGGCGTCCTGGGCCGCGGTGAACGTGCCCTTCCTGCTCCGCGACCCGGAAGGGTGGGTGTACTTCCTGACGTTCTCGGAGTCGCGCGACGCCGGCTTCTCCTCGGGCTGGTACGTCTACAACGCCCTCGCCGATCGGGCCGGCGCGGCGACGCTGTCTCCCGCAGCCATCACGGCGGGCGCGATGATCCTCTTCGCCCTCGCCTGTGCCGGGATCGCAGTGCTCGCCCTGCGAGCCGAACGGCGCCCGCGCCTGGCTCAGCTCGCCCTGCTGGTCGTTGGCGCGTTCATCCTCTGCAACAAGGTCTACTCACCCCAGTACGCGCTCTGGCTGGTGCCCCTGATCGCCCTCGCCGTACCCCGCTGGCGCGTGGTCCTCGCCTGGCAGCTCGTCGAAGTGCTCCACTGGATCGCCGTCTGGCTGTACCTCGGGGGTCGGACGAGCGGTGGCGCCCCCGAACACAACCTCGGGCTCGGTATGTACTCCTGGGCGGTCCTCGCTCATATTCTCGCTACTGCATACGTCCTGGCTGTCGTCGTCGGGGAGATCCTGGCGCCCGAGCGGGACGTCGTGCGGCGTGTCGGCATCGACGACCCCCAGGGCGGCCCCTTCGACGGGGCCGTCGACCGCTTCGTCCTGCGATCCGGCACGGTGTCGACCGGAGCCGCCGGGCGCGGGCGCGGGCGGGCGGTCCCGGCGACACCGGTCGGGACGGCACGGAGGAACTCCGTCCCCGCTGCTCCGATAGGCTGACAGGACCGCGGGGAAGTCGTTCCCGTGCCGGCGGATCTCGGTCCCGGGCCGGCGCTGGAGCGCACATCGGCCGCCCGCGCGCCATCATCAGGACCAGTGGAAGACCATCAGTGACTGCAGCACCCCTGAACTACAGCAAGCTCGACGGGACCGCCTTCGCCGCGATCGCCGACGCCCATCCGCACGTCGTCATCCCCATCGAGCAGACGCCCGACTGGGTCGAGTTCGAACGTGCACTCGGGCGCTCGCCCCTGGGGATCTGGTCCTACCGGGACGAGGCCGGGACCCTGGTGGCGACCGCCAGCTACGTGCACATCGTGCGTCGCTTCAGGGAGTCGGTGGTGGTCGTCAACGGTCCGGTGTGGTTCGCCGAGCGGACCCCGGCCGCGGAACGGGTCCTGATGGAGACGGTGCGCCGGCAGTTCCGCGACTCCGCCGACGTCCATCCCCTGTACGTCCGCATGCAAGTGGCCACCCTGCAGGCGCCGGCCACGGGTCCCATCGAGCACGGCTGGTACGAGCGCGAGATCGTCGTGGACCTGACGCCGTCGGAAGCGGACCTGCTGAGAAGTTTCCGGCCGAATGCCCGCAACAGCATCCGTCGGGCCCAGCGCAACGGCGTCGAGGTGCGTTCCATTCCCCGAAAGGAATGGAAAGGGGTCTTCGCGGCGCAGCTGTTCCCGATCATGCAGGAGACCGCGGAGCGGGACGGGTTCCAGTCCTTCGACTCGGCCTACTACGAGACGCTGCTGACGGTCCTGGGGGACCATCTGCGGCTCCTGGTCGCCTACCGGGACGGTGCACCCCTGAGCTGGCTGATCACCACCGAGTACCGCGGATACTCCGTCTACTACTTCGCCGGAAGCACGCACGAGGCGCGCAGCACCTTCGCGCCGTACCTGCTGCTGTGGGAGGCGTTCAGGGTGCTCAGGGCCGCGGGCAACACGGCGTGCGGCCTGACGGGCATCGTGAGCGAGAACTACCCGGGCCTCGCGAACGTCACCACCTTCAAGCGGAACTTCTCCAAGAACGTCGTGGTGGTTCCCACGACCTACGACATCCCGCTGGACCCCAGAAGATATGCCGTCGTCGCGTCGCTGCTCGCCGCGCGCCGGACGGGCCCGAGTACCCTGCGGGGTGCCGTCCGGCGTGCCGCGGGCCTCGTGCGGCGGTTCCGGACGGGGCAGAACGCTCCCGGTACACCCACCGCGGAGACCTAGCGCCGGGCGGGGTGGTCCCGCACGGCAGGAGAGGAAGTGCCATGCCAGATGTCGAGGTTGTCGGTGCGGGCCCGAACGGTCTCGCGGCCGCGGTCGTCATGGCACGGGCGGGACTGTCCGTCCGGGTCCACGAAGCATCTGCGACGCTGGGGGGCGGTTCGCGTTCCATCGAGCTGATGCAGGAGGGGCACCTCCACGACTTCTGCTCGGCGGTCCACCCGATGGCACTCGCCTCCCCCTTCTTCCGCGACTTCGAGCTGAGCCGTCGCATCGGCTTCGCGGTCCCCGAGGTGTCCTTCGCCCATCCGCTCGACGGCGGCCGCGCGGGTATCGCGTACCGCAGCTTGGACAGGACGGTGGAGGGCCTCGGGGAGGACGGCGAAGCCTACCGCCGGTTGATGCAGCCCCTGAGCGAGCGCGAGCGGGCCATCCTCGCCTTCACGCTGAACCACGTGGTGCGCATCCCGAAGAGCCCCCTGGCCGCGCTGCGCTTCGGGCTCGCGACCCTCGAGCAGGGCCTGCCGTCCTGGAACCGCCGCTTCCGAACGGACGAGGCCAGGGCCCTGGTCACCGGCGTGATGGCGCATCCCGTGGGAACGCTGCCGTCGCTCGCCGGTGCGGGTGCCGGCCTGACGCTGAACCTCCTCGCCCACACGGTGGGCTGGCCCATCCCGGTCGGCGGCTCGCAGTCCATCGCGGACGCCCTCGCCCTCGATCTACGCCGCCACGGGGGTGAGGTCGTCACGGACAGCAGGATCGAGACGCTCGCCGAGGTGTCGGACGCGCGCGTGGTGCTCCTCGACGTCGCGCCGAAGACCTTCCGCGCGATGTCGCGCGGCCGGCTCCCGGCCGTGTACGAAGCCGCCCTCTCCGCCTTCACCTACGGCAACGCGGCCTGCAAGGTGGATTTCATCCTGTCCGCCCCCGTGCCGTGGACGCATCCCGAACTGCACCGCGCCGGCACCGCCCACCTCGGCGGGACCCGGGAGGAGATCGCCGCCGGGGAGAAGCAGGTCAACCAGGGCAGGCATCCCGAGCGTCCGTACGTCCTGCTGTCCCAGCCGTCGTCGTTCGATCCGACCAGGGCGCCGGAGGGCCGGCACACCCTCTGGACCTACTGCCACGTTCCACGGGGGTCCACGAGGGACATGGCGGAGGCGATCACCGCGCAGATCGAGCGGTTCGCCCCCGGGTTCCGTGACGTCGTGGTGCAGAGCCATACGACGACGGCGAGCGAGCTGGAGGTGTACAACGCCAACTACGTGGGCGGGGACTTCAGCAGCGGCGCGGTGAACCTGCGCCAGATCGTCGCCCGACCGGTACCGTCCCTCCAGCCCTGGGCGACGCCGCTCAAGGGGGTCTACCTCTGCTCGCAGTCGACCCCGCCGGGCCCGGGCGTGCACGGGATGGCGGGACTGAATGCGGCGAAGCTTGCGCTCCGGCGCGAGTTCGGGTTGCCGGTCCCCGCGTTGGGGCTGTGAGCAGGTAGCAGGCGCTCGACGGACCGGAAGTTAGGCTATGCTTACCTTGCCTCGCTGACAGGGGCTTCCCCTGCAAGAAAGCCGTTCCATGTTCGCCAACTACCTGATCGGCCTGCGTGAGGGCCTCGAAGCCGCGCTGGTCGTCGTCATCCTCGTGGCGTACCTCGTGAAGATCCAGCGCAGGGACCTGCTGCCCGGCATCTGGCTCGGGGTGGCGCTCGCGGCAGTGCTCTCGCTCGGTTTCGGGGCACTGCTCACCTACGGGACGCACGGACTCACCTTCGAGGCCCAGGAGGCGATCGGCGGCTCGCTGTCCATCGTCGCGGTCGGCCTCGTCACCTGGATGGTCTTCTGGATGGCACGGACGGCGAAGAACCTGCGCGGCGAGCTGCACGGGCAGGTGGACCGCCGTCTCGCCGCCGGGGGCACAGGCCTCGTGGTCGTCGCGTTCCTCGCCGTCGGCCGCGAAGGTCTCGAGACCGCACTGTTCCTCTGGTCCGCCGTCCAGGCGACGGGCCAGACCACGCAACCCCTCCTCGGCGCCGCGCTGGGGCTCGCCTCCGCCGTCGTCCTCGGCTGGATGTTCTACCGCGGGATGCTGCGCATCGACCTCTCGAGGTTCTTCACCTGGACCGGCGGCATGCTGATCATCGTGGCGGCCGGGGTGCTCTCCTACGGCATCCACGACCTCCAGGAGGCGGGCATCCTGCCCGGCCTCAACACCCTGCTGTTCGACGTCAGCGCAGCCGTTCCGCCGTCGAGCTGGTACGGCACGCTGCTGAAGGGCACCGTGAACTTCTCGCCGGCCACCACCTGGCTCGAGGCGATCGCCTGGCTGGCGTACACCATCCCCACCATGACCCTGTTCATCCGGCGAAGCGCGCGGCGGACGCCCGCTCCCGCCGCGACGATCCCCGTTCCCCAAGGAGCCAAGTGACCACCGCCCGCCTTTCGAAGCCTGCCGCGGCCGTCGCCGCCTGCGGCGTCCTCCTCGCGACCGCCTGCACGCCGAACGCCTCCGCCGGGACAGCCGACGGCGCGTCGGGGGGACTGAGCGTCACCAGCACCGCCGAGGACTGCTCGGTCTCGGCCGCCACCGCGGAGAGCGGTCCGCTGACCTTCAGCATCACCAATGCCGGGGACCAGGTGACCGAGTTCTACCTCCTCGCCGAGGACGGACTGCGCATCGTGTCCGAGGTCGAGAACATCGGACCGGGCATCAGCCGTGACCTGGTGGTGAACGCCAGGCCGGGCTCCTACTACACCGTCTGCAAGCCGGGCATGGTGGGCGACGGCGTGGGCCGCGCTTCGTTCACCGTGACCGACTCCGGGACCGCCGTCGAGCCGACGGGCGACGAGCAAGCGCAGATCGACGCCGCCGTGGTCAACTACAAGGCCTACGTCAAGGACCAGGTGGACCAGCTCCTGACGGGCACCGAGGACTTCGCGGCCGCCTACGTCGCAGGTGACGACGACGCGGCCCGCCGCCTCTACCCGACCACCCGGATGCACTTCGAGCGGGTGGAGCCCGTGGCCGAGAGCTTCGGCGACCTCGACCCGAAGCTCGACAACCGCGAGGCGGACCTCGCCGAGGGGGAGGAGTGGACCGGCTGGCACCGCATCGAGAAGGACCTGTGGCCGCCGGCCGACGCCGCGTACACTCCGCTGACGCAGGCGGAGCGGGAGGCCGTGGCCGCGCGACTCGTCCAGGAAACCACGACGCTGCACGCCGCCGTGCAGGAGATCGACCTGTCCCTCGACCAGCTGGCCAACGGGGCGATCGCCCTTCTCGACGAGGTGGCGAACGGGAAGGTCACGGGTGAGGAGGAGATCTGGTCCGGGACGGACCTCTGGGACTTCCAGGGCAATGTCGAGGGGGCGCGGGTCCTCGTCGACGGCCTGGAGGACCTCCTCGAGGACAAGGATCCCGAACTCGTCGCGACCCTCGGGTCGGACTTCACGGACCTCTCCGCCGAACTCGACAGGCACCGTACGAGCGTGCCCGGTGCCGCGCAGCGCGACATCGCCTACGTCTCCTACGGCGACCTGTCCCAGGCGGACGTGAAGGCGCTGTCCGATCGCGTCAACGCACTCGGGGAACCGCTCTCGCGGATCACCGCGGTGCTCCTGGGCTAGCGGCCATGGCACCGGGTACGTTCCGGATCTCACGGCGGCGGGCCCTGTCCCTCGCCGGGGCAAGCGCTGCCGCGGGTGTCGGTGCCGGCGTCGTCGCGGGCCGGGCCGTACCCGACGCCTCCGCAGGTGCCACCGATCCCGGGTCGCTGGCGTACCCGTTCCACGGCGACCACCAGGCGGGTATCACGACGCCCGCCCAGGACCGGCTGCACTTCGCGGTGTTCGACGTCGGAGACGTCTCCCGCGAGGACCTCGTCGGCCTCCTGAAGGACTGGACCACCGCTGCCGCGCGCATGAGCCAGGGCGGCAGTGCCGGGGAATTCGCGCCCGACGCCGGGCCGTACGAGGCGCCCCCCGAGGACACGGGCGAGGCGATGGACCTGGGCCCCGCCGGCCTCACCATCACGTTCGGATTCGGTCCCACCCTCTTCACCACGGCAGGGGGTGTCGATCGATTCGGCATCGCGGCGCTGCGGCCCCGCGCCCTGGCACCACTGCCCGCCTTCTCCGGCGACATGCTCGAGGAGCGCATCAGCGGAGGCGACCTCTGCATCCAGGCATGCGCCGACGATCCGCAGGTGGCCGTCCACGCCATCCGCAACCTGTCCCGGATCGCCTTCGGCCGGGCGTCGCTGCGCTACTCACAGCTGGGCTTCGGTCGTACCTCGAGCACCAGCACCACCCAGGTGACGCCCCGCAACCTCTTCGGGTTCAAGGACGGCACGGCCAACGTCAAAGCCGAGGACCGTGCAGCCGTGGACGAGCACGTATGGGTCGCGGAGGGCGACGACCAGGCGTGGATGGCGGGCGGCTCGTACCTGGTGTCACGCAAGGTGCGCATGAACGTCGAGCCGTGGGACCGTACGCGCCTCTCCGAGCAGGAGCGGTCGATCGGACGGACGAAGGGCAAGGGCGCGCCACTGTCCGGTGGTGACGAGTTCACGCCCCCCGACTTCTCCGCAGGGGGCAGCGGCGGGGAACCCCTGATCGCCGCACAGTCGCACATGCGGCTGGCGCATCCCGACACCAACGGCGGCGCCCGCATGCTGCGGCGCGGCTACAACTTCGTGGACGGCAACGACGAGCTCGGCCGCCTCGACGCGGGCCTGTTCTTCCTCTGCTTCCAGCGCGACCCCGAGCGGGCCTTCATCCCGGTGCAGACACGGCTCGCGGGGTCGGATCTGCTCAACGAGTACATCCGGCACGTGGGATCCGGCATCTTCGCGGTGCCGGGCGGGGCGTCCGAGGGCGGCTACGTGGGAGCGCGGCTCTTCGAATCGTGACCCGCCGCGCGGTCATCGCACGACGGCGGCTTAATCCTGCCGCTGCAGGACGCGGCGGGCCGCTTCGACCGCCGCGGCGCGGTGCGCGGAGAGCGGTGTCCCGGGTGCGTTCTCGTGGGCGATCAGCGGGGCCTGCACCCAGGCCTGCGCGATGCCGAAGAGGATCGGCAGGAGCTCCTCCGGCACCCAGGAGGGATCGACCTCACCGCTCTCCTGCGCCTCGCCGAGGGCCAGGAGCTTGCGGTCCGGTTCCGCGCCTCCCGGGAGGTCGTAGTCGACGCCCTCGAGCCGCGCCCAGGTCAGCATCCGGAGGATGTCCGGGTGCTCATGGGCATGGTCGAAGATCCTGCCGACGAAGGCCGGTACGTCCGCGGGGTCGAGGACCACGGCACGGTGGAATTCCGCGGCGTTCACGTCGAGGACCGCCTGGAACAGGGCTGCCTTGTCCGTGAAGTGCGCGTACAGGCGCTCCTTGCTGGCGCTGGCGGCCTTCGCGATCCGGTCGATGCGCGCTCCCGCCAGCCCGTATGCGGCGAACTCGCCCCGGGCGGCCAGGAGGATGCGTGAGCGGACGTCCGTCGTCGAGGGCATCCCACGAGTATACCCAAACGAACTAGTTCGTTTGACTCGGGTGATGCGACACCCCTACCCTCGGAACGACATCATTTCTGAGGAGAACCATGACCACCCACCCTTCGGGTCCTTCCGCCGCGCCCACCGGGGACGCTCCGGCGAAGCCCCCCGCGAACCGCTGGCTCGTGCTGGCGATCGTCGCGCTCGCCCAGCTGACCGTCGTGCTCGACGGGACCATCGTGAACATCGCCCTGCCACAGGCCCAGGCGGAACTCGGCATGTCCGACAGCGACCGCAGCTGGGTCGTCACGCTCTACGCCCTGACGTTCGGCGCGCTCCTCCTGCTGGGCGGACGCATCGCCGACTTCTGGGGCCGGAAGCGTTCGTTCCTCGTCGGCATGGGCGGCTTCGCATTCGCCTCGGCCATCGGGGGGATCGCGACCTCCGGCGAGATGCTCCTGCTGGCGCGCGGGCTGCAGGGTGTCTTCGCCGCGCTGCTGGCCCCGGCCGCGCTCGCCATCCTCTCCGTGACCTTCCCCGGCGGCAAGGACCGTGTGCGCGCCTTCGCCGTCTACGGAACGATCGCGGGCGGCGGCGCCGCCGTCGGACTCCTGCTCGGCGGCATCCTGACCGAGTACTTCAGCTGGCACTGGTGCCTGCTCGTCAACGTGCCGATCGCCGTCGTCGCGATCGCCGTGGGCCTGCCCGTCCTGCGCGAGAGCCGCGCCGAGGGAAGCACGCGCTACGACGTCCCGGGTGCCGTGCTCGTGAGCCTCGGCCTCGCGTCCGTGGTCTACGGGTTCTCGCGCGCCGAGGCCGGCTGGGCCCGCGCCGATACCCTCGGGTTCCTCGCGCTCGGCGTCGTGCTGCTGGCCCTGTTCGTCCTCGTCGAGGCACGCTCGCAGCACCCCCTGCTGCCGCTGCGCATCATCACCGATCGCGCACGGGCCGGCGCCTACCTGTCGTCCATCGCCGTCGGTGCCGCCCTGCTCGGCGCCCTGCTCTTCCTGACGCTGCACTTCCAGATCGTGCTCGGGATGAGCCCCCTGATGTCGGGGCTGGCATCCCTGCCCATGACCTTCGCCATCATCGTGTGCGCCGGTGTGGTCTCACGCCTCCTGCCCACGGTGGGCCCCCGCATCCTCATGACGGTCGGCCCCCTGATCGCCGCGGCGGGACTGCTGCTGCTCAGCCGGATCACGGTGGGCGGGTCCTATCTCCTCGAGGTGCTGCCCTCGCAGATCCTGCTGGGCATGGGGCTCGCGCTGATCTTCGTCCCGCTGCAGAACGTGGCACTGCTCGGTATCGCACCCCGCGATTCCGGAGTGGCCAGCGCGGCCGTCACGGCCACGCAGCAGATCGGTGGCTCCATCGGCACCGCGGTCTTCACGGCCCTGTACACGGTCGGTGCGGGAACCGGGACCGCGGAGGGTGCGGCCGGCGGCCTGCAGTCGCTCGTGGACGGATACTCCGTGGTGTTCCTTGCCGCGGCCGTCGCGCTCGCACTGGCCGCGCCGATCTCGTGGTTCATGATCCGGGTCGCGAGGAACGAGTTCACCACCTCGGGGGAGGCCGTGCACCTCGGGTAGGCGCCCCGGCGCCGGTCCTGCCTCCCCACCCCGCGACCACCGACGATGCGGAGCAGGGGGCGGCGGTCCGGACGGCCGGTCCCGCACCCGAAGCCAAGTATTTCGGCAGGGTATGGGTGCCCTCGGCAGAAGACGGCGGTCGGCGGTGTCCCGGCGTCCTATGCTTCTGGTTCCACGACCGAAGCGAAACGAGGGACTGAATGCGGCGCGATGATGCGCGCACGGCTGATCCGGACCGCACATCGCGCCTGCACCACAGGCACGTGCTGACCGCCGGGATGGTCCTGTTGCTGGTCGCCTACACCGCCGGCCTCCTCGTCGGGGATCCGGCGACGTTCGATCCGTTCCTCGACGGCTGGCTGTGCGTGGTCACCGAACTCGCCGCCGTCGCCCTGTGCGTCAGCGCGGCGGTACGGACGCGATGCGCGGAACCGCAGATCGTCCTGGGAGCCGGGGCGGTCATCGCCTATGCCGCGGGCGATGCCTACTACGCCGCATCCCTGGACGGGGAGACGGCGCTGAGCTACGCCTCCCTGGCCGATGTCGGCTACTTCGCCTTCTATCCGCTGATGCTCGGATCGCTGGCGGTCGTGGCGGTGCGGAAGCTGAAGGGGCTGCTCTGGCCGCTGCTGCTGGACAGCATCGTCGGGGCGCTGGGTGCGGCTTCCCTCATGGCCCTGGTGCTCGCGCCCGTCCTGCGCAACGCGACGACGGGCGGCAGCACGTTCGAGGTGGTCGTCGCCGTCGCCTATCCCCTCCTCGACCTCCTGCTGATCACGGCGGTGGGCGGCGTACTCGCGTCCCGCGGGCTCGACATCGGTCCGCGCTGGCCGTTCCTCATCGCGGGGCTGATCGTCTTCTCCGCCGCCGACGTGGCCTACGCGTTCGGCATGCAGGAATACGCCGTCGGTTCGGTGATCGACTTCGGCTGGGTCGCCGGCCTCGCAGGGATCGCCACCTGGGTGGATGGCGCCGCCGACCGGACCGCGCTACGCGACGGCAGGAGCCAGGGTGTCCCCGAGTTCGCCGCGCCCGTCGTGTCCGCGGCGTCCTCGCTCGCCGTCCTCGTGATCGGCTGCCAGTTGCGGATACCCCTGCTCTCGGTGGTCTTCGCCGCCTCGACGCTCGCCCTTGCCTCCGTTCCCCTCGCGTTCCGCAACCGCATGCTCGTCACCCTGGCCAGGACGGACGAGTTGACGGGGCTGCCCAATCGCCGGGCGCTGCTGACGGACGTCCCCGACCGGTTGGGCAGGGGGCGCACAGGAGCGCTGTTCCTGCTGGACCTCGACCGCTTCAAGCACGTGAACGATGCGCTCGGGCATGATGTCGGGGACGCGCTCCTGATCCAGGTCGGTGAGCGTTTCAGCCGCCAGCTGCGGGCGGGAGACGTCCTCGCCCGCCTGGGCGGCGACGAGTTCGCCGTGTTCCTGGACGGCGTCGGTCCGGTCGAGGCCGTCGCAGCCGCGCAGCGACTGGAAGCGGCGCTGGCAGCCCCCGTGGAGGTGGGCACGGCCGACCTGCAGGTCAGCGCAAGCATCGGTATCGCCCTGATCCCGCAGCACGGGACGGACATGGGGCTGCTCATGCGCAAGGCGGACATCGCGATGTTCCGGGCGAAGTCGGAGCGCATCGGCCACCACGTGTACGACCTGACGGACGACGACGACGGCGAACTGCGGCTGCGGACCATCCAGGAACTCCGTACCGCCCTCGCCCGGGACGAGTTCGAACTGCACTACCAGCCGAAGTTCCGCCTCGCGGACCACCGCGTGACGGGTGTCGAAGCCCTCGTCCGGTGGAACCACCCCACCCGGGGCCGGCTCCAGCCGGCCGCCTTCCTGCCCCTCGCCGAGGAGGCCGGGCTGATGCCGGCACTGACCTCGCTGGTGCTCCGGCGCGCAGTACGGAGGGCGGCCCGGTGGCGGGCCGACGGACTGGACATCGCCGTCGCCGTCAACCTGTCCGCTTCCTGCATCCTGCCGTGCCTTCCGCAGGAGATCGCCGTCCTGCTCGAGCAGTACCAGGTGCCGGCCTCGTGCATCATGCTCGAGATCACCGAGGACGTGCTCATGTCGACCCCGGCGGGAAGCGCCGGGATCCTCGCCCGCCTCCGCGCGGAGGGGATCCAGGTCTCGCTCGACGATTTCGGGACCGGGTACAGTTCGCTGGCCTACCTGCGCGATCTCCCCGTGGACGAGCTCAAGCTCGATCGCTCCTTCATCATCGCCATGCGGGACGACGAGCGCGCGAGCGCCCTCGTGGGTTCGATCATCGACCTCGCCCACAGCCTGGGCCTCAGGGTCGTCGCGGAAGGCGTCGGCGACGAGGAGACGAGGGAGGCGTTGCGGGAGCGCGGGTGCGACTTCGCGCAGGGATTCCACCTGGCCGCTCCGCTGGCGGCGGTCGAGGTCTCGCCCTGGATCGCCGGTCGGACCGTGGGGGCACGGGCATGAGGCGCGCCGCGCCGACCGGTCAGGCCAGAAAAACGGGAGCACCGGTCCGATGCGCTCGGTCGGAGTGCCAACGTCTGGCAGTGTGTAATCCATGACAACCGACCCCGATGCGCGCGTCGCGCTCATCATCGAAGACGACGCCGATGTGCGGCAACTGCTGGTCATGACGCTGGGCATGAACGGGTTCGTCACCATCGAGGCCGAGAACGGGCGCCAGGGCGTCGCCCTGGTGCGCGACCGCCAGCCGGACCTCGTGACCCTCGACCTCAATCTCCCGGACATCGACGGCGTGGAGGTGTGCCGGCAGATCCGGCCCATCACCGACGCCTACGTCATCATGATCACCGCGCGCCAGGACGAGATCGACCGCCTGATCGGCCTCGAGATCGGCGCGGACGACTTCGTCGTCAAGCCGTTCAGCCCGCGCGAGGTCGGCGCCCGCGTGAACGCCATGTTCCGACGTCCCAGGACCACCGTCCGCAGCGTGTCGCAGCCGCTGCTCGCTCCCGGCGGGCACACGGCGGAGGCTTCGCAGCCTGTTGCAGCGCCGGCGGTCGCGGCCCCCGAACCCGTCGAAGGGCTCCTGACCCACGGTCCGATCAGTATCGACACCGAGGGTCGGATCGCGATGCTCGACGGCGTCGAACTCCCACTGACGCGGATCGAGTTCGACCTCCTGGCCACGCTCGTGTCCGGGCCGCGCCGGGTATGGCAGCGGGAGACGCTGCTGTCGCGGATCTGGGGCGACGGCTGGGTCAACGACCAGCACCTCGTCGAGGTGCACATCCGGAACCTGCGGAAGAAGCTGGGGGAGGACACCAAGGCGCCCCGGTTCATCCGGACGGTGCGCGGCGTCGGCTACCGGATGATGCCGGCCAGCTCGGACTGAAATTCCGTGCCGAGGCCCTGGAGCCGCGCGAGGAGTGCGGGGTGGGTCGACGGCCGGTCGACGAGTTGGAGCCCTGCCGAGGACACGTCCTCGAGCCGGCGTGCTCCCACCATCGAGGCGCTCACCGTGAGGCTGAGGAGTGCGACGACGGCGGCGTCCGCGTCCCGCGCGGCGAACGCGGCCTGGACGGCCCCGATCCGCTGGGGGAGCATCCGACCGAATATCCCGGCGAACTGCAGCGCGCCCTCCTGGTTGGAGAGCTCCACGCCCAGGTTGTCGAGGATCCGCCGGTCGAGCACGGGAAGGTGGGACACGTCGGTCCTGTCGGTCGCGGGGCGGGAAGTGCCGGGAGCGCCGGCGGAAGCAGGGTCGGCGCCGTCCGTGGCGCCGACCGTGTCGTCGGCCCGCGTGCCCGCCGGGATGGCCGGGATGGCCGGGAGGTCGATCGTCGCCACGCCTGCTCCTCTTCCTGCCGCCGGTTCCTGCGCTCCCCCGGGTCGGTGCCCCGGGGGAAGCTACCCGCCGGCTCCGGTGGACGGCCCGGAACCGGCGGGAAGATCAGGGAGTGCTGCACTCCTGGTTCCCACTCTGGCCCGCGTCACTCAATGGCGGCGTGGCGGAAGGGCGAAAGAAAACCGAAGAAAAGGCGAAGGCTAGGGTCGCGTGTCGGCTGCGGACCCTGCCGGCCGGGTGCCGAGGAGCAGATTCGCACCCCAGCCGAGTGCGGTCAGCACGACGACGGCTGCCGCCATGACTCCGAAGTGGGCCGGTGTGTGGAGGATACCGAGGCTCACGATCAGGGTGGTCGCCCCGGCCGGTGGATGAGGGAGCCCGACCCGGGTCAGGACGAGGGTCGTCAGGGCCACGGAGACCGCCCCCGCCGCCACGTGGTAGCCGGTCACGCCGCCCACGGGCGCCGGTGGAAAGGCTCCGATGTGGAAGCCGTAGAAGCAGATGACCCCTGCGGCGAGGCCGACGCCGTGGCCCACGAGGGCGTTGACGGGCCGGGACGCGGGCTGCTCGGGTGACTCGAAGAACAGCATCACAGTCGGCCCGAGGCTCGGGAACAGCCAGGGGAGGTGGGTGAGCAGGCCCAGCAGCCCGAGGACGGACAGCGTGACCAGGCTCAGGGCCGCGGCGTACAGGCCGGCTCCCAGATCACCGCGGGCCTTCCGCAGACGGGTGAGCACCGATGTCCTGCCGCTCACCGCGCCACCAGCAGGGCCTGCGGGGCTGACTGCTTCATCCGGGTCCGGAGCCAGCGGCTCTGGAGATCGGCGTCCTGTTCGCAGCGCTCCACGATGTCGAGCAGCTGCCTGTCCCGGCTGCCTGCCGCCGCCTGGCCCACCATGGTCCACATGATGTCCAGGTGGTGGACGAGGACGTACAGGTCCTGGAGGTCGAGCAGCAGTCCCAGGGGGCCGGCACGCACCTCGACGACGCCGTCGGCCGTCACCCGGTGCTCCTCCTCGCCCTCGACGTCGGAGCCGAAGCGTCCGATCACCGGTTGCAGCCGTTCGACGTGCCGGTCGCACTGCTCGGCGAGCGTCCGCACGATGAAGTGCACATCGGGTTCGTCCGAGTGGCCCTCCGCGACCACCCTGAACGAGCGGGCCAGGATCTGCTCGGCCTCCGCCAGGAGGCCGAGGTAGACGGGCAGCTTCACGGCTGCTCCTCCCGGGAGGCCACGGCCGGGGGTGCGACGTCGGGGAAGGTCTCCGTCGCCTCTCCCGACCGACCCCCCACGGTCGGCGGGACGCCGCCGCGGGCCGGCCTGGACGCACCCGTGGTCGGTGCCGGCGCCGGACCGCTCGCGTTCCGGAGCTTCTCGACCCGTACGGCGGCGTTCTTGAAGACCGGCTGCTTGGACACGGGATCCCACTCGGTCATGGTGAGCTCGTTGGCCGCATGGCGGCCTCCCGCCGACCGCCCCCCGCCGTCGTCGTCCCAGTAGCCGTAGTGGAAGGGGGCGAAGACCGTGCCCTCACGGAGGTCGCCGATCCGCACCGGGACCTCCAGGTGGCCGCGCCTCGATCGGACGGAGACGACATCACCCTCGGCCAGGCCGAGCCGGCGCGCGTCGGGGACCGACACCTCCAGCCATGCCCCGGGCGCGGCGCGGCCCAGGGCGCGGCTGCGCCCGGTCTTGGTCCGGGTGTGGAACTGGTAGACCGTCCGCCCTGTCGTGTACCGCAGCGGGTACTCGTCATCGGGTTCCTCGTGCGGCGGGCGGTAGTCCTCGCTCTTGAGCCAGGCCTTCCCCGGTTCGACGGTCGCCCGGTACAGGACCGGGCCCGTGGCCGCGCCCGTGAGGAGATCGTGCCCGTAGGACTCGCAGTGGTCCGGGTCGGTCGGGAAGTCCCCGTCCGGATAGAGCCGGACCGTCCCGTCGGGGTGCTCGTCGTTGCAGGGCCACGGGATGCCGCTGCCCCCGCGCAACCGTCCGTAGCTGATGCCCGTGTAGTCGCAGGGCCTGCCACGGCTGCACTCCTGCCACGCCCGGAACCCGTCCTCCGGGCCCGCCCAGTCCAGCAGCGGCCTGCCGCTGCGGGTGCGGAAGTCCATCCGCCGCGAATAGTCGAGGAACACGTCGAGATCGCTCTTCGCCTCGCCGGGCGGCTCCACGGCCTTGTCCGACAGGTGCACCGTGCGGTTCACGTTCGTGAAGGTGCCGGTCTTCTCCCCCCAGGCTGCGCAGGGGAGCACCACGTCGGCGTATCGTGCGGTTTCCGTGAGGTACAGGTCCTGCACCACGAGGAACAGTCCTTCGGAGCCGAGGATCCGGCGGATCCTCCCGAGCTGCGGCATGGACACGGCGGGATTGGTCGCGGAGATCCACAGGAACTCGATGGAGCCGGCCTCCGCGTAGCGGAAGATCTGCATCGCATGGGTCGGCGGGGCCCAGTGCGGGATGATGTCGGGGTCCACGTCCCACAGGCTGGCCAGCTCCTGGACGTGCTGCGGATTCTCCCAGTTCCGGAAGCCCGGGAGGTCGCCGTCGGCCCCGCACTCGCGGTTGTTCTGCGCCGTCGGTTGCCCGTTCATCTGCAGGATCCCGCTGCCCTCCTTCCCGAGCATGCCGCGCAGCAGGTGCAGGTTGTTGACCTGGCAGGACGCGGCGGTCGCCTGTGCCGACTGGTAGAACCCCTGCAGCACGGTGGAGAGCACGCGCTCGCTGGTGCCGAAGATCTCGGCCGCCCTCCGGACGTCCTCGGCGTCGACACCGCAGGTCTCGGCGACCGCCTCGGGCGTCCACCGCTCGACCGTGGAGCGCAACCGGTCGATGTTCAGGGTGTGGTCGGCGATGTACCGCTCGTCGATCCAGCCGCGGTGGAGCAGTTCCCGCACCAGGCCGTTCATCAGGGCGAGGTTGGTGCCGGGCCGGACGGCGAGATGGACCTCGGCGACCCTGGCCACCTCCGTCCCACGGGGATCCACGCAGACGACGCGCGGCGGATTGGGCCCCGCGAGCCGGTCCAGCACCCGCATCCAGAGGACGGTCTGCGTCTCGGCCATGTTGTGCCCGAAGAGGAACATGGCGTCGCACTCGTCGATGTCGACGTAGCTGCCCGGTTGGCCGTCGGAGCCGAAGCTCTCCTTCATGGCCGTGGCCGCCGTCGCCGTGCACAGGCGCGTGTTGCCGTCCATGTGGGGCGTCCCGATACCGGCCTTGCCGATGATCCCGAGGGCGTAGTACTCCTCGAGGAACAGCTGCCCGGTGGTGTAGAAACCGTGGCTCAGAGGACCCCTGGTGGACAGCAGTTCCCTGCTCCGCCCCACGATGCGGTCCATGGCCGTGTCCCAGTCGGTCTCGACCAGTTCGCCGTCCACACGGACGAGCGGGCGGGTGAGGCGGTCCCCGTTGTCGACGCCCTGCCAGCTTCCGAAGAGGCCCTTGGGGCCGAGCCGGCCGTGGTTGACGGTGTCCACGGCACGGCCACGGACACCGACCATGCGCCCGTCCTTGACTGCGATGTCGCACCCGCAGCCGTTGCTGCACAGGACGCAGGCGGACTGGACCCAGCGGTCGACGTCGTCCTCCGCAACGCCCGGCGCGAGGGACTGGTCGACGCGCACGGGCCAGCGCTCGTCCCGGGCATAGGGGGTCCGGGTACCCCAGACGTCGGCAATGCGATCGACCACGGCGGTTCCTCTCGACGGGGTGGGGCGCGCGGTGACGCGTCCGCGTCACGCTACCGCCGCCCTCCCGCCGCCGCGAGGAGAAGTTCGTCCCGGCTGGTCCTTGCCTAGGCGAGCATCTCCCGGACCATGGGGATGACCTTGGTGCCGTAGAGCTCGATGCTGTGCATGAGCTTCTCGTGGGGCAGCGGGCCGGCGCTGTACTTCATGTCGAAGCGGTCGATCCCGAGCGTCTGCGCCGTCGTGGCGATCTTCCTCGCGACGGTCTCCGGCGAGCCGACGTAGAGCGAGCCGGAGTCCGCCTCCTGGTCGAACTCGGCGCGGGTCGTGGGGCCCCAGCCGCGCTCGCGGCCGATGCGGTCCCGCATGATCCGGTTGTCCGGCCACAGTTCCTCGCGGGCCTGCTCGTCGGAGTCGGCGATGTAGCCCGGGGAGTGGACGCCGATGGGCAGCGTGGGCTGCCCGAGCTGGGTGAGTGCCCGGTGGTACAGGTCCACGTAGGGGGCGAACCGGGCCGGGTCGCCGCCGATGATCGCGAGCATGAGCGGCATGCCGTACCGGGCCGCGCGCACCACCGATTCGGGGCTGCCGCCGACGCCGATCCAGGTCTTCAGGCGTCCGCCGTGCGTCTTCGGGTAGACCTCGTGGCCGGTGAGGCCGGGGCGGGTGCTTCCCGACCAGGTGACCGGACCCTCCTTGATCAGCTCGGAGAACAGGTCGAGCTTCTCCTCGAAGAGGCGTTCGTAGTCGGAGAGCTCGTAACCGAACAGGGGGAAGGACTCCGTGAAGGACCCGCGGCCCAGGATGACCTCGGCGCGGCCGTCGGAGGCGGCGTCGAGCGTGGCGAACCGCTGGTAGACGCGCACGGGGTCGTCCGAGCTGAGGACCGTCACGGCCGAGCCGAGACGGATGCGCTTCGTCTGCCCGGCGATCGCTGCGAGCACCGTCTCGGGGGCGGAGACGGCGAAGTCGTCGCGGTGGTGCTCGCCGACGCCGATGAAGTCGACACCGACCTCGTCGGCGAGCACCGCCTCCGCGATGACGTTCCGGATGACCTGCGGGTACGGGACGGGGTTGCCGTCCTGTCCGCGCGTGACGTCCCCGAAGGTGTCGAGTCCGAGTTCCAGTTCGCGTGCCATCGTGTTGCTCCCGTGCTCTGCGTTCAGGCCCGCCCTGGGCCTGCCAGTAGAACCGGCCACCCACCCCTGTTATTCCATGCAAACGTATGGACATTGGTGCAGGCGGATGGGAGATCGGGATTCAGTCCGCTCGATGGCCGTTCTGGCGGGCCTCCGCGGCGCGGTCGGCGCGTGCGATGCTCGCGGGGTCCGCGAGGTCCACGCCCGCGTGCGCGGCGGCGGCTCGCGCGGCAGGGCTCTTCAGGTCCGGCGCGACGAATTCCTTCGGTGTGATCCCGGCGTCCTGGGCGGCATGGTGGGCCTGCTGCCCGGCCAGGGCCGGAGCCGAGAGCTCCGCGGCCTGCACGGTCGCTGCCGTGACATCGACGCGGCTCCCGGTGAGGGCTGGACCGAGCAGGGGGACGTAGCCGGCCGCGTGGCCTGCCCGGTTGGGATGGTAGGAGTCCGACACGGGATTCGACAGGCCGTTGAGCCACTCGACGTCGTCGCACACGGCATGCCCCGTGAAGGCGGCGGTCGGGTTGCGGAAGGTGAAGCCCGCCGCTGCTGCCGCTGCCGCGGTCGTGCTGTTCAGCAGGTCCGCCGTCGCGTTCAGGCGGGCCTCCTCCTCCGGCGAGAACCAGGTCGCCGCGTTGCAGTCCTCGCCGTTGAAGATGCGCGGGTAGCCGGCGATCGTAACGGACGCCTGCGGTGCGCGGGCCCGGACCTGGCCGTACAGGGAGGCGAGGCTCGCGGGCAACCGGTTCACGATGACGGCCCGGGCGCGGTCGATCGCCGCGTTGCAGTTGCTCATCCAGGCCGGCTTGGCGCACTCGGTCAGGACTGCCACGAACGAGGCGTCGTTGCCGCCGACGCTGAGCGAGACGTACGCCGTCGCCGGCGTCAGCGCGCTGAGCTGGGTGGTGACGACATCGGGGATGGTGGCGCCGGAACAGGCGCGGAAGTCCAGCGAGTAGCCCCTGGCGCTCGCGATCAGGGACGGATACGCGTAGACCGAGCGCTGGCAGGCGGAGCCGTCCGCCAGGTAGGCCCGCGTCCCCGTCCCCGAGGAGTAGGAGTCACCGAGGGCGACGTACGACGGGCCGGCGGCCATGGCCGGAGTCGCGCCGGGCACGACGGCGGCCAGCAGGACCAGGGCCATTGCCAGCGACCGCAAGCGGGGGATCGACATCGATGCTCCAGGTGCTCAGGGGTTCTCCGCCCACGCTAACCCCGCACGGCGACAGCCGGGGAGCCAGGACGACCGGATTCCGCCCGGGACTTCCGGTCCTCCTGGCGAGGGGGTAGGGTTCGGCCTCCGCCCCGGTCGTCTTTGCCTCCGGTCCGTGCAGCGCGGTAAGCTGTGGGACGGCTCACACGCCGAGAACCCCAACTGAATACGCCCTCGATCTGCAGCGGGAGAGTTCTGCCGTTGACTCAACACCGGCAGGCGCCGTAGGAGCAAATCCTCCCCAGGAATCTCTCAGGCCCAGTACCGCTGCGGGTAGGCAACTCTGGAAAGCAGCATCGGGCCGGCCCCGGCGCTCACCGACGGTGCAAGCAGGCACGGAGCCCTGCGGAAACTCTCAGGTCCCCTACAGAGCGGGGAGGAACCCGACCAGGCACGCGCGCGCCCGCGCCCCCTTTCTGACGTACGGAGTTCCCATGACCGCCTCACCCGACCAGGCTTCCGGCACAGCATCCACCTTCGCCGACCGGCACATCGGCCCTCGTTCCTCCGACGCCGGGCACATGCTGGAGGTCCTCGGCTACCCGAGCCTCGAGAAGCTCGTGGACATGGCCGTCCCCGCGAGCATCCGCCTGGACCGTGGGCTGAACCTGCCCGCGGCCCTCAGCGAGACCGAGGTGCTGGCACAGCTGCGACGAATCGCCGGCCGTAACCGGACCGCCGTCCAGATGATCGGCCAGGGGTACTTCGATACCGTGACGCCGCCGGTGATCCGCCGCAACGTCCTCGAGTCGCCCGCCTGGTACACGGCCTACACGCCCTACCAGCCGGAGATCTCCCAGGGTCGCCTCGAGGCCCTCCTGAACTTCCAGACGATGGTCCAGGACCTCACGGCCCTCGACATCGCCAATGCCTCGCTGCTCGACGAGGCCTCCGCCGTCGCCGAGGCCGTCCTCCTGATGCGCCGCTCGGGCAAGAACAAGGGCCGCACGGTCATCGACGCCGACGCCCTGCCGCAGACCGTCGCCGTCGTGCGTGGTCGTGCCGAGGCGCTCGGCTTCGACGTCGAGGTCGCCGATCTCTCCGCGGGCCTGCCCGACGGCGACATCAACGGAGTGGTCCTCCAGCAGCCCGGCGCCTCCGGCGCACTGCGCGACCACGCGGCCGTCGTCGCCGCGGCGAAGGAACGCGGCGCACTCGTCACGGTCGCCGCCGACCTCCTGGCCCTGACGCTCATCACCGCTCCGGGTGAGCAGGGCGCGGACATCGCCGTCGGCTCCGCCCAGCGCTTCGGTGTCCCGCTCTTCTTCGGCGGCCCCCACGCCGCCTACATGGCCGTCCGCAAGGGCCTCGAGCGCATGCTGCCCGGACGCCTGGTCGGCGTCTCCAAGGACGCCGACGGCGCACCCGCCTACCGTCTCGCCCTGCAGACGCGTGAGCAGCACATCCGTCGCGAGAAGGCCACGAGCAACATCTGCACCGCCCAGGCGCTGCTGGCGATCGTGGCATCGATGTACGCCGTCTACCACGGCCCCGAGGGGCTCACGGCGATCGCGCGGACCACGCACCAGCGCGCCGCCGAGCTCGCCGATGCCCTCGCGGGGTCCGACGCCGCCGTCGTCCACGATGCCTTCTTCGACACGCTCCTGGTCCACGTGCCCGGAAAGGCCGCGGAGTACGCGGACAAGGCGGAGGCGCAGGGCTACAACCTCCGCCGCGTCGACGCCGACCACCTGGGCATCTCCTGCGACGAGACGACGACCCCCGAGCACGTCGCCGCCGTCGCCGCCGTCTTCGGCGGCTCCCACACGGGGTCGGCGTCCGCAGCGCGGATCCCCGCCGACCTGCACCGGACGTCGGACTTCATGACGCACCCCGTCTTCTCGCTGCACCGCTCCGAGACCGCGATGCTCCGGTACCTCCGCCGGCTCTCCGACAAGGACCTCGCGCTGGACCGCACCATGATCCCGCTGGGCTCCTGCACCATGAAGCTCAACGCGACGGTCGAGATGGAATCGATCTCCTGGCCGGAGTTCGCCTCGATCCACCCCTTCGCGCCCGAGAGCCAGACCGAGGGCTGGCGCGAGCTGATCACCGACCTCGAGGAGCGCCTCGCGGAGATCACCGGGTACGACCGCGTCTCGCTGCAGCCCAACGCCGGGTCGCAGGGCGAGCTCGCCGGCCTCCTCGCCATCCGTGGCTACCACCGCTCGCGCGGCGACGAGAACCGCACCGTCTGCCTCATCCCGTCCTCCGCGCACGGCACCAACGCGGCCTCCGCCGTCCTGGCGGGCATGAAGGTCGTGGTGGTCGGCACCGCGGCCAACGGCAACATCGACCACGACGACCTCCTCGCCAAGATCGAGCAGCACGCCGAGAACCTCTCGGCCATCATGATCACCTACCCCTCCACGCACGGCGTGTTCGAGGAGGACGTGCGGTGGGTCTGCGAGAAGGTGCACGGCGCGGGCGGCCAGGTGTACATCGACGGCGCCAACCTCAACGCGCTGGTGGGCCTCGCCCAGCCGGGGGAGTTCGGCGGCGACGTCTCCCACCTGAACCTGCACAAGACCTTCTGCATCCCGCACGGCGGTGGCGGACCGGGCGTCGGGCCCGTCGCCGTGGCATCGCACCTCGCGCCGTTCCTGCCCGGGGACGCGAACCGCGACATCGCGACCGACGGCGGCCCGGCGGCCGAGGGCGGCACCCCGGTGTCGGGTTCGATGTACGGCTCGGCCGGCGTCCTGCCCATCTCCTGGGCCTACGTGGCCCTGATGGGTTCCGAGGGACTGACCAGCGCGACGGCGCATGCCCTGCTCGCGGCCAACTACGTCGCCGCCCGCCTGACGGAGCACTTCCCCGTGCTCTACACGGGCGTGCAGGGCCTCGTGGCGCACGAGTGCATCCTGGACCTCCGCCCGCTGACCGCCGCGACCGGCGTCACCGCGGAGGACGTCGCCAAGCGGCTCATCGACTACGGGTTCCACGCGCCGACGCTGTCGTTCCCCGTCGCGGGGACGCTCATGGTGGAGCCGACGGAGTCCGAGGACCTCGCCGAACTGGACCGCTTCATCTCCGCCATGATCGCCATCAAGGGCGAGATCGACCGTGTGGCGGCCGGCGAGTTCAGCATCGAGGAGAGCCCCCTGCGGCAGGCCCCGCACACCGCCCAGGTGCTCATCGGTGACGAGTGGACGCAGGCCTACCCGCGCGAGCTCGCGGCCTATCCGCTCCGCTCCCTGCGGCACGACAAGTACTTCCCGCCGGTGCGCAGGATCGACGGCGCCCACGGCGACCGCAACCTCGTCTGCTCCTGCCCGCCCATCGAATCCTTCGAAGACTAGGAACCGCTGTCCATGAGCGAGCAGAGCAAGCACACAGCCCTGTACACCCAGCACGAGGCGCACGGAGCCTCGTTCACCGACTTCGGCGGGTGGCAGATGCCCCTGAAGTACCGGAGCGAACTGGAGGAGCACCACACGGTCCGCAAGGCCGCGGGCCTCTTCGACCTGTCCCACATGGGGGAGGTGCTCGTCAGCGGGCCGCAGGCCGCGGAGTTCCTCAACTACGCCCTGGTCAGCAACCTCGCGGTCCTCGCCGTGGGCAAGGCGAAGTACTCGCTGATCTGCAACGAGGCGGGCGGGGTGATCGACGACCTCATCACCTACCGGCTGACCGGGGACTCCTTCCTCGTGGTGCCGAACGCCTCCAACGCGCCCGTGGTGGCCGAGGAGCTGCGGCTGCGCGCCAAGGGGTTCGACGTCGCTGTGGAGGACCAGTCGGACACCACGGCCCTCGTCGCGGTACAGGGCCCCACGGCAGAAGCGGTCCTCCTCGATCTCGCGCGCCCCGAGGACGCCGCCGCCATCCGGGACCTGAAGTACTACGCCGTGGTGGAGCTCGAGCTGGCTGGACTCCCCGTGCTCCTGGCCCGCACGGGCTACACGGGAGAGGACGGCTTCGAGATCTTCCTCGGCGGCAACGTCGCGGTGCGGCTCTGGAACGCAGCGCTGGAGGCGGGCGGGAAGCACGGCCTGCTGCCCTGTGGCCTCGCGGCCCGTGACTCGCTGCGGCTGGAGGCCGGCATGCCGCTCTACGGTCACGAACTCGGGCTCGACACCACTCCGTTCGAGGCGGGCCTCGGACCCGTGGTCAGCACGAAGAAGCCCGACGACTTCGTGGGCCGTTCGGTGCTCGAACCGCTGAAGGCGGTCGAGCCGGCACGCCGTCTCGTCGGACTCCGGGCGGTCGGCCGCCGGTCGGCACGGGCCGGGTACGACGTCGTCGTGGACGGCGCGGCCGTCGGCACGGTGACATCGGGGCTGCCGAGTCCCACGCTCGGCTACCCCGTGGCGCTCGCCTACGTGGATGCGGCGTACGCCGCCGTCGGCACCGAGGTGCAGGTGGACCTCCGGGGGCGGCCCGAACCCTTCACCGTGATCCCCACGCCGTTCTACAAGCGGCGACCCGCCGGATTGCCGCAGTGACGATCAGCGCGTTCGACCTCTTCAAGATCGGTATCGGGCCGTCGAGTTCCCACACGGGCGGACCGATGACCGCGGCCTACCTCTTCACCGAGGTGCTGCGTGCCGACGGCCTCCTGGCCGGCGTGCAGCGTGTGCGTGTGGAACTCTTCGGGTCGCTGGGCGTCACCGGCCATGGCCACGGGACGGTCAAGGCCGTGCTGCTGGGACTCGAGGGGGACCAGCCCCATCTCGTGGACCCGACCTCGGCCGATGCCCGCGTGGCCTACATCGGCGAGTGCCGGTCGCTGAACCTCGCAGCCGAACAGCGCATCGAGTTCGATCCGGAGACGGACGTGGTGCTGCACCGCCGCCAGCGTCTCGATTACCACACCAACGGTATGCGGTTTACGGCATATACAGCGGCGGACGAAGTGATACGTACAAGGGAATACTTCTCGGTGGGCGGCGGTTTCGTGCTCGACGAGGACGAGATCGGCTCCGAGACCGTTGCCCTCAAGCCGATTCCGGTGGCCCATCCCTTCGGTACCGCCGACCAGCTGCTGGGCATCTGCCGGGCGACCGGCTGGTCCTTCTCCGACGTGGTGCTCGCCAATGAGCTGTCCTGGCGCCCGGAGCACGAGGTGCGGGCCGGGCTGCTGGAGATCTGGTCGGTCATGCAGGACACCATCCGGCGGGGGACCACCACGGGCGGCATCCTGCCCGGCGGGTTGAGCGTGCGACGCCGCGCCGAGCGTCAGCGCCAACTGCTCGAGAAGGCGGACGACCCGAACGACCGCCTCGGGACGATGGAGTGGGTGACGCTCTTCGCCCTGGCCGTCAACGAGGAGAACGCCGCAGGCGGGCGGGTGGTGACGGCGCCGACCAACGGTGCCGCCGGCATCATCCCCGCCGTCCTGAAGTACTACGTCGACTTCGTGCCGGGAGCCGACGACGACGGCGTCGTCCGCTTCCTGCTGGCAGCAACGGCGATCGGCTCGCTGTTCAAGAAGAATGCCTCGATCTCCGGCGCCGAGGTGGGGTGCCAGGGCGAGGTCGGTTCCGCCTGCGCCATGGCGGCAGGTGCGTTGGCGGAAGTGCTCGGCGGCACGCCCGAGCAGGTCGAGAACGCGGCCGAGATCGGCATCGAGCACAACCTCGGGCTGACGTGCGACCCCGTGGGCGGCCTGGTCCAGATCCCGTGCATCGAGCGGAACGCGGTCGGAGCCATGAAGGCCATCACGGCCGCTCGGATGGCTGTGCGGGGAGACGGCCGACACCACGTCTCGCTCGACGTCGCCATCAAGACCATGCGCGACACCGGCGCGGACATGATGGACAAGTACAAGGAGACCGCGCGCGGCGGACTCGCCCTCAACGTGGTGGAGTGCTGACCGTCGATGACTGACCTGCCGGTCCGCGTGGAGGTCATCCCGTCGGAAGGCATGGCCGACCGTCTCCGCGAGCACCTGCCCGCCCCCGCCGCCCTGACCGTCACGTGCCTGCCGCACCACGGCCCGCGGGAGGCCGTGGGCCTGGCGGTGGACCTCGCGCGGGCCGGCTACACCGCCATCCCGCACCTGGCCGCGCGGTCCGTGACCGGCCGGACCGAGCTGGCCGGGTACGTCGAGCGGTGCGCCGACGCGGGCATCGGTGACGTCTTCGTGATCGGCGGGGATGCCACCGCGGCCGCCGGGCCCTACGCCTGGAGCGGGGCGCTCATGGAGGACATCGCGGATCTCTCGGGCGGGGTGCTCCGGATGGGGATGGCCGTGTATCCCGAGGGACACCCGGGCGCCACGGACGAGGAACTGGTCAGGACGATGCTCGCCAAACAGCCGTTCGCGTCCTGGTGCGTCACCCAGCTCTGCTTCTCACCGGACACGCTGCGGGGTTACCCGTCGCGGTTGCGGCTCCAACAAGTGGGCCTGCCGGTGTGGGCGGGAGTGCCGGGCCCGGTGCGCATGGCACGGCTGGTGCGGCTTGCAGGCAGGATCGGGGTGGGGCAGTCCCTCGGCTTCCTCAAACGCTCCGCGGGCGCCTCGAACTCCGGGGCCGCCGTCAGGCAGTTGCTCTCGTCGGCGTCCTACGACCCGGGTCCGCTGGTGGGGGCGGTGCGTGCCTCCGGGTACGCAGGCCTGCACCTGTACAGCTTCAACGACCTCGCCGGACTCGCGCAGTCGGGGCTGGCTTCCGCCGCCGGGTGAACTCCCCGACGGCGAACTCCCCGACGGCGACCGCCTCGCCGGAGGACTCCTCCCGGTCGGTACGGAGCCGGTGGAAGCCTTCCGGACCGTGCTCGCCCCGGACTCCTGCCCGCGGGTGATCGCGGAGAGCGACCGCCCTGTCAGTCCGAGAAGTGCGTACGCGCCGGCTCGGCGGACACTCCGCCGACGATCTTGTGCGCGATCTCGCGGATCTTCAGGTTCTGGGCATTCGAGGCGCGTGTCAGGACCGCGTAGGCCTCCGTCTGGGTGCAGCGGTTCTGGCCCATGATGATCCCGATGGCGATGTCGATGGTGGTCCTCGACTCCATCGCCGCCCTGAGGCCCGAGGACGTATCGGCCTGCCGGGAGACCCGGAGTACCATCTGCAGCGCCTTCGCGGCCTGGAGGGCGAATCCCTCCGCCAGCGCCTGGGTGGTGCTGGTGAAGGTCCCCGGCTCGGCCGCGTAGAAATTCAGCGCCGCCCCGCCCTGGCCGTCGAGGACCAGGGGAACGCCCATCATGGCGAAGTACCGGTGATCGGCCACCGCCGCGAAGTAGTCGGGCCAGCGTCCGTCCGTACGGGCGTCGTCGACGATCACGGTCCTGCCCGTGCTGATGGCGTGCAGGCAGGGACCGGCGCCGAAACCGTACTGGATCTCGTCGAGCGTCCGTGCCTCCTCGCTGCTGGAGGCCACCGTCGTGGCCAGGTCCTGGTGCCGGTACGTCACTCCGCACTGCACCTCGACGGAGCGGCCGAGGATCCTCGAGGAGAGACCGGCGAGATCCTCCAGGAACTGGTCGACGGTCTCGTTGGTCAGCATGAGGTCCTGGAGTTCGGCTGCGGCCGCCTGTCGATGCTCGTCGTTCACCCGCTCATCGTACGACGGATGCTTAGATTGTCTAGGAAACCCTCCCGGAGCCCTTCTCCGGCGACCTGACGCCCCTGCCGGACGCGGCGGCGACCGCCTCCGGGTGCTACTCCTTCACCACGCGGATGGTCCCGAGGGACGCGTCCCCGGGATCGGGGAGGACCATGCCGGCGTCGACACCGCTGCGCAGGTATTTGACGGACGCCTCGTTGATGCGCTCCCCCGGCAGGAAGACGGGGACCCCCGGAGGGTAGGGCGTGGCGAGCTCGGCGACGATCCGACCCACGGATTCCTCGATCGGGATGTCCTCCACGGGGCCGAAGAAGCATCGCGCGGCAGCATGACGGTCTCCAGGTCCAGTTCGCCCTCGTCCGGGATCAGCACGGGAGGCGATGGCGGGAAGTCCGGGGCCGCGTCGATCAGCAGGCGCAGTCCGTCCATCAGCCGCTGGACGGTCGATTCGTCGTCCGCGATGGACATGGTGATCTCGAGGCGACGGTGGTCGGTGGTCCCGAAGTCGAGCCTGCAGTTCTCGCGCAGCCAGTCGTGGGCCTGGTACCCGGTGATGCCCAGACCCGAGACGTCGACGAGCACATGCTGGATGTCGAGGTCGTGGGAAGCCTCGTGGGAGGTGAGTTCCTCCTCCAGCACGTGCAGGCCGGGCAGTTCCTCGATCTGCTCGCGGACCCGCCGCGTGAGGGCCAGCGCGCGGTCGATCAGGTCATGTCCGCTCTGGACCATCTGGCGCCGCCACCCGTCCATCGTTGCGTACAGCATCACGTTCGCGCTGGTGGTGGAGAGGATGTCCGCACAGTGCTCGAGCCGGACGGGGTCCGCGAGGTCCCCCTGGAGGTGGAACACGGAGCCCTGCTCGAAGCCGATGCCCATCTTGTGCACGCTGACCACGCAGAGGTCCGCCCCGGCGGACATGGCCCAGGTGGGGGTGTCGGGATGGAACGGCAGCTGCGCACCCCACGCCTCGTCGACGATCAGGGGCTTTCCGCGGTCGTGGCAGATCCTCGCGATGGCTCCGAGGTCGGCGCAGCTCCCGTAGGGCGTGGGGCTGACGACGAGGGCGGCGGCGGCGTCGGGGTACTTCTCCCACGTCGCCTCCACCTCCTGCGGCGTGGGCGGGTGCGAGAGCTTGAGGTCGTTGTCCCAGCTCGGGCGGATCCACCGCGGCTGCAGTCCGCCCAGGACCAGGGCGGACACCACGGACTTGTGTGCGTCACGGCTCAGCAGGATCTCGCCCTCGCCGTGCGTGACGGCGAGGATAGCGGCCTTCACCGACAGGGAACTGCCGCAGGTGGAGAAGAACGTCCGGTCCGCCCCGACCGCTTCCGCCATCAGGTCCTGCGCCTGCTGCAGGTAGCCGTTGGAGGTCTTCCGGTCGTCGAGTCCGGAGCTGGCCAGCACATCGGACCGGAAGCTCTGCTCGCCGAGGACCTCCAGGACCCGGGGGTCGACGCCGCGGCCCTGGCGGTGCGCGGGCGGCGTGAAGCCGTAGCGGTCGAGCTGCTGGTGATCGGCCAGCGCTGTGAGCACGGGGGTCTGGTTCTGGTCCATCGGTTCTCCCTCCGGTACGTACTCAGCATGCTTACCGATCCAGCCTTCCAAGCGCGGCCGATGCGGGTCAAGGGCCGATCCGCCGCACCGATTCCTCCGGTCTGTGCCCTGGTGCACCCGGAGACGACAGAACGGCCGCCCCGAGGGACGACCGTTCTGTCGGACGATGCTGCGGCGCAGGCCTCAGACGACGGCGGCTGCCGGCTTCTGCCGCTGGGGAGCGAGTTCCCCGACGATGCCGCGCAGCAGGCTGCGCAGCTCGAAGGACTCCAGTCCTTCGCCGACCATCAGTGTGCGCTCGATGTCCTCGGCCTTGGCGAGGGCCTCGACGCCCTCCGGCGTGATCGTGATGCGCTGGCTGCGGCGGTCGATGCTGTCGCGGATACGGGAGATGAACCCCTGGCGCTCGAGCTTCTCGATCGTCTTGCCGATCGTCTGGGCCTGGACGTGCACCGCGAGGGCGAGCTTCGCCCCCGTCATGGTGCCCTCGCGGGCCAGGACGCCGAGGGTGGTGTAGCCGGCATGGGTGATCCCGATGTCCAGCAGCCTCTCGTTCCACGCGTGGTCGACGAGACGTGCGGCGGTCGTGAGCAGGCGGCTGGTCGACCACTCTTGCAGATCAGGCATGCGATCTTCCTTCCGGTGCTTGGAACACCCGGCCGACGCTGTCGATCAGCGCAGGCCGGGTGCCGTGTCTTTGCAGCTGATCGATGGAACGACGGACGGAACCAGCTGCAATACGTCTACTATGCGCTTCGATCTTCAAGTTTTCCCGATGGCCGGTCCGAAGCTTGGAACAAGAAAGCCGGATCGGCGGCGGCCGGCACGCTCCGGAAGGCGATGATCTCCGCTGCGACGGCCGGTGCCGCCGAATGCTGGACGACATGCGGCTGGCCGTCGATCTCCACGAGGAGACCATACCGGGCGCGTGCCGCGAGTTCCCTGCACCAGCGCCGCCGGGCGACGGGATCACGCCCGCCCCGGAGTACCAGGACCGGACACCGGACCCGCTCGACCGCGCGCTCCAGCGGGTACTCCATCATGGGCTGCAGTTGGCGCAGGTACCAGCGCACGCCCGTGCGGAGGTAATCCGTGTACACCGTCCAGTTCGCGGACGGGCTCTCCCGGAACGTGTCCCGTCCGAGCGAGACGGCCTGCTGGATCACCGTGCGGCGGTCGCGGTCGACCACCGGCCCGATCAGGACGATCCGTTCCGCGAGGTCGGGCGCCTGGAGGGCTACCTCTGTGACGAACTGCACTCCCATGGAATGCCCGATCAGGATGCACGACCGGACGTCGATGGCCGCCAGCGCCTCGATGATCAGGGCGGCGTGGTCCTCCACCCCGAGCCGGCCGCCCGGCTGCGGATCCGGTCCGTAGCCGGGGAGATCCACGGAGTGCACGACGGCGTCGGACGCCAGTTCGGCGCGGAGCCGGTCGAGGTACCGGTGGGTCATGCCCAGTCCATGGACGAGGACGTACGGCGAGTGGGACGTGGCGGACGCGTCGGTCCCCGGCGTCGTCCGAATCCGGAGGGTGAGGCCGTTCACCTGCACGGTGCGGAGGGTGGTCGGCTGCATCCCGGCAGTCTACGGGGGCGGACCGGCCGATCTTCAAGATCAGTTCAAGCCAAGTGTCCGTTCCGTGCCCTCCGGGCTCCCGATGTATGGAACTCTTGTTCCATGTCCGTTTCTCCGCCGCAGCGCACTGCGCTGGTCGTCGAGGACGATCCGGATATCCGCGAACTGCTCTCCACGACCCTGCGCATGAACGGGTTCGCGATCGTGGAGGCCGCGTCCGGGCTGGACGCCGTGGCGGCAGTGAAGGAGCACCGGCCCGACCTGATCACCCTCGACCTCAATCTGCCGGACCTCGACGGGGTGGAGGTGTGCCGCCAGTGCCGTGCCGTCAGTGACGCCTACATCGTGATGGTCACGGCCCGCCAGGACGAGATCGACCGCCTGATCGGCCTCGAGATCGGCGCCGACGACTTCATCGGCAAGCCCTTCAGCCCCCGCGAACTCTCGGCGCGGGTGTCCGCGATGTTCCGTCGTCCCCGCACGGGTACCGGGGCCGTCCCGGAACCGCCGGTGGAGGGCAACGAACTGCTCCGACACGGCGACCTGACGATGGATGCCGAGGGGCGCGTCGTCACCCTCGCCGGCCGGGAACTCGCGCTCACACGGATCGAGTTCGACCTGCTCGAGACGCTCCTCACCGGATCCCAGCGGGTCTGGACACGCGAAGCGCTGCTGAACCGGGTGTGGGGTGACGGCTGGAGCCAGGATCACCACCTCGTCGAGGTCCACATCCGCAACCTCCGGAAGAAGCTCGGCGAGGACACGAGCAATCCCCGGTTCATCCGGACCGTGCGGGGCGTGGGATACCGGATGATCCCGGGCGACCAGCGGGGCTGAGCCGACGGGTGCCCGCCCGGTCCGTGAAACACTGGAGACGTGGCTCATCTCGACGTTTCCGGCATCGACTACTTCCTCTCCGACGGCAGGCAACTGCTCAACGGAGTGGCCTTCAAGGTCGGTGACGGCCACAAGACGGCCCTGATCGGACCGAACGGGACCGGGAAGACCACCCTGCTGCGCATCATCTCCGGTGATCTCGCACCCGACGAGGGATCGGTGAGCCGCTCGGGGGCCATGGGGATCATGCGGCAGTTCGTCGGGCAGGTACGTGACGACACGACGGTCCGTGATCTGCTCGTCTCGGCCGCGCCGCCGGTGCTGGCCGCGGCAGCCGCGAGGATCGACGTGGCGGAACTCGCCATGATGGAAGCCGACGACGAGCCCACGCAGATGAAGTACGCGCAGGCCATCGCGGACTGGGGCGACGCCGGTGGATACGAGCTGGAGACCACGTGGGACGAGGTCACCATGGCCGCCCTCGGCGTCCCCTTCGACCGTGCGCAGTACCGCGCGGCGTCGTCGCTCTCCGGTGGCGAGCAGAAACGGCTGGTCCTCGAGGCGCTCTTCTCGGGCCCCGACGACCTCCTGCTCCTCGACGAGCCCGACAACTACCTCGACGTGCCGGGCAAGCGCTGGCTCGAGGCGAAGCTGCGCGAGTCGAAGAAATCCGTGCTGTTCGTCAGCCACGACCGTGAGCTGCTGGCCAACGCCGCGACACGGATCGTGACGCTCGAGCCCGGGGCCCTGGGCGCGTCGTCCTGGACCCATGGCGGTGGTTTCGAGACCTACCTGAAGGCGCGGGAGGACCGGAACGCGCGGTTCGAGGAGCTGCGCAAGCGCTGGGACGAGGAGCACCTCAAGCTCAAGGAACTCGTCAACATGTACAAGAACAAGGCGGCATTCCGCTCCGACATGGCCAACCGCTACCACGCGGCGCAGACCCGCCTCGCGAAGTTCCTCGAGGCCGGGCCGCCGGAGGCCATCCCCCTCGAGCAGAACGTCTCCATGCGCCTGCAGGGCGGCCGCACGGCCAAGCGGGCCGTCGTGGCCCAGAAGCTCGAGCTGACGGGACTGATGAAGCCCTTCAGCACGGAGATCTGGTTCGGGGACCGGGTGGGTGTGCTGGGCTCCAACGGTTCCGGCAAGTCACACTTCCTGAGGCTGCTCGCCGCCGGCGGCACCGACCCGGACAAGGAGCACCTGCCGGTGTCCGACGTCGACATCGCTTCGGTCCCCCACGAGGGCTCCGTGAAGCTCGGCGCGCGCATCCGGCCCGGCTTCTTCGCACAGACGCACTCGCGCCCCGACCTCCTCGGACGCACGCTCATCGACATCCTGCACCGCGGCGACGAGCACCGGTCCGGCCTGGGCCGCGAGGCGGCGTCCGCCGTGCTCGACCGCTACGGTCTGGCGGCCCAGGCGGAACAACCCTACGATTCCCTGTCCGGCGGTCAGCAGGCGCGCCTGCAGATCCTGCTGCTGGAGCTGTCCGGCGCCACGCTGCTGCTGCTCGACGAGCCGACGGACAACCTCGACCTCCATTCGGCGGAGGCCCTCGAGCGGGCCATCGACGCGTTCGAGGGGACCGTGATGGCCGTGACGCACGACCGCTGGTTCGCCCGCAGCTTCGACCGGTTCCTCGTCTTCGGCTCGGACGGCAAGGTGTACGAGACCAAGGAACCTGTCTGGGACGAGAGCAGGGTCGTCCGGGCGCGCTGATCCCACCTCTCCTCCACAGCTGTTCCACAGGTTTGTCCACAGGCGGTGGATGAGTCCGGACAGTTCTGCCCACGCGCTGTCCTTCGCGGGCGGCGGGTGCCATCCTCGGTAGGGTGGACGACGGCGGAGGGACGCCGGACGGTCCATACACGGGGAGAGCATGGCGAACGGGACAGGCACGGATACCGAGGCGGAGTCGATGGATCCGGTCGGGACGCAGGACGACGGCGGGGTGCCGCCTCCGCAGGACTCCCGGCAGCGCCCTGCGGGCCGGCACACCCGTGCCGATCCGCCGGACCCGGGCACCAGGAGGATCGGCACGCCGCGGCACGCCGCCGGCATCCCCTCCGGGAGCACTGCCACCGCCGCGGAGGACACTCCACGTCCTCGCCCGAACAGCCGTCGGGCCACGAGGACCGTCGTGGCAGGCGCCGCCGTCGCGACCGCACTCGTCGCGGGGGTGGTCACGGTCCACCTGGTCAACCAGTCGGTCTTCGGACCCGACAAACCGGTCGAGGCCTACCTCGACACCCTCGTCGCAGGGGATGCGGGGGCCTCCCGCGGGCTCCTCGGGACCGGCGTCCCCGGTGGACAGGACGCCCTGCTGTCCGACGCCGTCTACGGAGCGGCAGCCGGTCGACCCGACGCCTACGAGGTGCTCGACGTCGCGATCACCGACGGCAGTGCGACGGTGACCACCGAGGTGATGCAGGAGGGAACCAGCAGCACCATCGACTTCACCCTGACCCGGACCGGATCCACGGGTGTCCTCTTCGACCTGTGGCGGCTCGACGGTCCGGTGCCGGTCACGGAGGTCGGCATCGTGGTCCCGGAGGACCTGCAGTCGGTCACCGTCAACGGCGCCGAGGTGACCCTGCCGGCCGGGGACGCCGACAGGTATGCGGGCCTGCGGTCGGTCTCCCTCCCGGCACTGCCCGGGCAGTACGTCGTCTCCCCGCCGTCGCCCACCACCTACCTGTCCTACGGCGCGGAGCAGACCGTCACGGTCACGGCGGATCCTGCAGCGGCGCCCGGCGGGGTGCTCTTCGAGCCGGAGCCCACCCCCGCGGTGCAGGCCGAAGCCGCCGCCGCGGCCACGGCCGCACTGGACCGATGCATCGCCTCCACCGAGGCCTCGCCGAGCAACTGCCCGAACGCGTCCTTCCTGTTCGGTGATCCGCAGGACGTCCGTGATCCGCGCTGGACGCTGGACAAGGAGCCCACCTTCACCCTCCAGGAGTCCTATGAACCGGGCGTGTACCGGCTCCTGTCCGACGACGCCCAGGCGACGTTCTCCTACGAGCGCAACGCCGAGTTCGACCCCCGGAAGCCGGCACGCTGGGAACGCGAGGAGGACCCGCAGCCGCTCCACATCAGCGCGGCCGTGACCGTGACGGGCGAGACCCTCGCGGTGGACCTGGACTAGTGCAGCGGGGTCGCGGGAGCCGCGATTGTGGCTTCCGCCGCCGCCCGCCTACGGTTGCAGGGTGAACCCCGTCGTCCGCTCAGCCATGTTCGCCTCCTATGCCATCTTCGGACTCAACGGTCTCGTCTTCGCCAGCTGGGCCGCCCGCATCCCCTCGGCATCGGGCACGCTCGGCCTCGGTTCGGGCCAGATGGGAACCCTCCTCCTCGTGGGCGCCATCGGGTCGGTGCTGTCGCTTCCCCTGGCAGGAATCGTCGCCGCCCGCTTCGGCACGGCCAACACCGTCCGCCTGGGCGGGACCGCCGCGGCACTGGGCGCCGTCGCCGTCGCCCTCGGCCTCGCCGCGGTGTCCGTGCCCGTCGTCGCCGTCGGGCTGTTCCTCTTCGGCAGCGGAGTGGCCCTGTGGGACGTGGGGCAGAACATCGAGGGAGCCGACGTCGAGCGCCGGGTCGGGCGGACCATCATGCCGCGCTTCCATGCCGCCTTCAGCGGAGGAGCGTTCGTGGGGGCACTGGTCGGGGCAGGGCTCTCGGCGCTGGACGTGGACCTGTCGGTGCACCTCGTCGCCGTCGCCGTCCTCAGCCTCGCCGTCTCGCTGTGGATGCCGCGCCGCTTCCTGCCGGAGACCCCCGCGCAGCCGGTCGATGGGGCGGACGAGGCGACGGATGGTCGGGGCAAGGGCCTCGGAGCGTGGGGCGAGGCACGCACCCTGCTGATCGGACTCGTCGTGCTGGGTGCCGCCCTGACCGAGGGAGCTGCGAACGACTGGGTGGCGAAGGCCAGTGTCGACGGGCTGGGAACCACGGAGAGCACCGGCGCCATCATGTTCGCGGTCTTCGTCGCCGCGATGACGGCGCTGCGTTTCGTGGGCGGCGGCCTCATCGACCGCTTCGGCCGGGTACGGGTGCTGCAGGCCAGCCTCGGTTCCTCCCTCGTCGGGCTCGTGCTCTTCGTCGTCGCGCCGAACGTGCCGCTCGCCGCCGTCGGAGCGGTCCTCTGGGGCGCGGGAGCCGCGCTCGGATTCCCGATGGGCATGTCCGCGGCAGCGGACGAACCCGAGCGCGCGGCCGCCCGTGTCGCGGTCGTGTCGACCATCGGGTACACGGCCTTCCTCGCCGGTCCGCCCCTTCTCGGTTTCCTCGGCGACGTCGTGGGCATCCGCACCGCGCTCCTGGCCGTCGGGATCGCGGTCCTCGCCTCCTTCATCGTCGCGCCCACCGCCCGGGAACGTCCGGTGGAGACGAAGGAACCCTTGCGGACAGGTTCTGACCGAAGCCCCTAGGAGAGTCACGCCGCCGGCTCTACCCTTTCCTGCATGGCGATCATCGAAGCAGAAGGTCTGAAGAAGACCTATTCGTCGAAGAGCGGGCCCGTCCACGCGCTCGACGGCATGAATCTCTCCGTTCCCCAGGGAACAGTCAAGGCCCTGCTGGGCCCCAACGGTGCAGGTAAGACGACGGTGGTCAAGATCCTGACCACTCTCATCCAACCCACGGCCGGCACGGCCCACATCGACGGCATCGACGTCATGCAGGATCCGAAGGCGGCCCGCCGCATCATCGGCGTCTCCGGCCAGTACTCGGCCGTCGACGAGAACCTGACCGGCTTCGAGAACCTCGAGATGGTGGGCAGGCTCTACCACCTCGGCGCGGTGACGGCCAGGCGCCGGGCGCAGGAACTCATCGACCAGTTCGAATTGACGGAGGCCGGCAACCGCCCGGTCAAGGGGTTCTCCGGCGGCATGAGGCGCCGGATCGATCTCGCCGGGGCGCTGGTCATCAATCCGAAGATTCTGTTCCTGGACGAGCCCACCACCGGGCTGGACCCGAGGAGCCGCCTGTCGCTCTGGGGCATCATCAAGGACCTCGTGAAGGACGGCACCACGCTGCTGCTCACCACGCAGTACCTCGAAGAGGCGGACCAGCTGTCGGACGACATCGCGGTGATCGACGGCGGCAAGGCCATCGCCGAGGGCACGGCGGACCAGTTGAAGGCACAGATCGGAGGACACCGCGTGGTCGTCTCGCTGGTCGACGCCGCCCACGCGGCTGCGGCGAGGGAGATCCTCGGGCGCCACGGCTCCGGCCACCCCGCCATCGGTGATGACGGCCGCAGCATCGAGGTGGCCGTCGACGAGGGACCCCGTGCCCTCCAGTACATCCTGTCCGAGCTCGGCGAGGCCGGGATCGAACTGCACGACGCCGGCATGCGGCGTCCCAGCCTCGACGACGTCTTCCTGAAGCTCACGGGCCGACGGGCCGAGGACAACGACGAAGCAGCAGCACAGAAGGAGCCGGCAGCATGAGTGTCCTAGCACCCGAGGGCCGCCAGCCCGAGAACCAGCGCTCGCGCGTCCCGGGAGGGTCCGTTCCGGACCAGCCCTCCGAACTGGCGATGTGGTTCTCCGACGGGTGGACCGTGACCAAGCGCAACCTGACCAAACTGAAGCGCTCGCCGGACATGCTGATCTTCGCCGTCCTGCAGCCCATCATGTTCGTGCTGCTGTTCAGCCAGATCTACGGCGGGTCCATCCAGGTGGAGGGCAGCGACTACACGCAGTACCTCATGGCGGGGATCTTCGCGCAGACGGTCATCTTCGGTTCCACCTTCTCCGGCTCGGCCATGGCACAGGACCTCAAGGACGGGATCATCGACCGTTTCCGGACCCTTCCCATGAGCACCTCGGCCGTCCTCATCGGGCGGACCAACAGCGACCTCGTGCTCAACACGCTCTCCGTGGTGATCATGATGGGCACGGGCTTCCTGGTGGGGTGGCGGGTCAACACGTCCCCGTCCGAGGCGCTGGCCGGCGTGGGCCTGCTCCTGCTGTTCTCCTATGCCTTCAGCTGGGTCATGGCGCTCCTCGGGATGTCGGTGAAATCCCCGGAGGTGATCAACAATGCCTCGTTCATGATCCTGTTCCCGCTCACGTTCATCTCGAACGCGTTCGTCCAGTCGCAGACCCTGCCCAGCGCGCTCGAGACCTTCGCGAACTGGAATCCCGTGTCCGCGCTCGTGCAGGCGGTGCGTGAACTGTTCGGCAACACCGGGACCGTCCCCGTCCCGGATGCCTGGCCCATGCAGAACGCCGTGCTGACCGTGCTGATCGGCACCATCGTGATGCTGGTGGTCTTCGTGCCGCTGTGCATCCGCAAGTTCGCGTCGATCAGTAGCCGGTAGGCGGCGGGGTCGTCCGAAAGGGGTACGGCGCCCCGCTCCGTGATCATCCCTGGGGCCGGTGAATCCGCACCGGTCCCAGGCCTACTGTTGGTGGTACCGGCCCGGAGTAGCGGGACGGCCCCGAACCACCTCCAGCCAAAGGACGCCCCATGATCGAGGCCCAGGCCCTCTCGAAGCGGTACGGCGCGAAGACCGCCGTCGACGCCGTCTCCTTCACCGTGCAGCCCGGCAAGGTGACGGGCTTCCTCGGCCCGAACGGCGCCGGCAAGTCGACCACCATGCGCATGATCGTGGGCCTCGACAACCCGAGCGCCGGCCGCGTGACCGTCAACGGGCAGCCCTACGCGCAGCACCGCGCCCCGCTCCGCGAAGTGGGTGCGCTGCTCGACGCGAAGGCCGTCCACACCAAGCGCTCCGCCTACAACCACCTCCGCGCCATGGCCGCGACGCACGGCATCCCGAACAGCCGGGTCAAGGAGGTCATCGAGCTCACGGGACTCGGTCCCGTGGCCAGGAAGCGGGTGGGCGGCTTCTCCCTCGGTATGGGGCAGCGCCTCGGGATCGCGGCGGCGCTCCTCGGCGACCCCCACACGGTGATCCTCGACGAGCCCGTCAACGGACTCGACCCCGAGGGGGTCCAGTGGGTGCGCCACCTCGCGCGGGGACTAGCCTCCGAAGGCCGCACCGTCTTCCTCTCCTCACATCTCATGTCGGAGATGGCACTGACCGCCGACCACCTCATCGTCATCGGCCGTGGCCGCATCATCGCCGACGCCCCCATCCAGTCGATCATCGACGGCCAGGGCAAGGTGCGCGTGCGGGTCCGGGCCGACCGGCCGCAGGACCTGCTCGGGAGCCTCGCCGGCGAGGGAGTGTCCTCGCAGGTCCTCGAGCCGGAACTGGTCGAGATCACCGGCGTCGAACCGCGCCGCATCGCCGAGATCGCCCTCCGGGAGCGTGTCCTGGTCTACGAACTCACCCCGCTCCAGGTGTCCCTCGAGGACGCCTACATGGAGCTCACCCAGACCGAGGTCGAGTACCACTCGCACGACCTCCCGACCGCCGCCCAGGCTGCCGCACCAGTGGAAGGACGCTGACCATGGCAACGTCGACCTCACCCGCCCCCACCCAGCAGCGGCCGCGGCCGACGCGTGATGCCGGTTCGGGCGTGAACTTCGGCCGGGTCCTGAAGTCCGAATGGATCAAGGTCACCACCGTCCCCTCGACCGTCATCCTCATCGTCTCGACCGTCGTCGTGATGGTGGGGCTCGCCGCGCTCTTCGCCTGGTCCCTGTCGGTCATGGCTCAGTCCGTCGGCGATCCGAGCGTGCCGGCGGAGTTCCAGGCACCCACGGAAGGCCCGGGAAGTGCGGCGTTCGAAGCCCTGACGACACCGTCGTCGGGTCTGGTGTTCGGGCAACTGCTCATCGCGTCGCTCGCGGTGGTCCTCATCGCCTCGGAATGGACCACGGGCATGATCCGCTCGACGATGGTCGCCGTACCGAAACGCACCCCTGCCCTCCTGGCGAAGACCGCCATCGTCGCAGCCGTCGCCTTCGTCGTAGGTTTCGGCAGCGCGCTGATGTCCTACCTCGTCGCCCAGCCCATCCTCGGGGGAGAGGACCTCGACTTCGCCCTCACGGAGGACGGCGTCTTCGCCAGCGTCATCAACACCGGGACCTTCCTCGCTCTCGTGGCCGTGATCTCGATGTCGATCGGCATCCTGCTGCGCAACACGGCCGGAGGCGTGGTGACGGCGGTCGGCATCTTCTTCGTCCTGCCGATCATCGTGCAGCTCATCTCAGGGCTCGCCGACTGGATCCCGGATGCAGCGCGGTTCCTCCCCGGAGACGCGGGCACGCAGATGGTCGCCGTGACGACGGCGGAGGATGCGCTGACCCAGTGGGAGGGTGGCCTCGTCATGGGCGCCTGGGCCCTGGTGCTGCTTGTCCTGGCCCTCGTCGTCGCCAAGAAGCGGGATGTCTAGCACCCCTCATGAGCCGGCGCCATGAATGACAGGCTCTCGGTGAAGGAGACCGCGGAACGAACGGCCGCTGTCTCCTTCACCGAGCTCAACGCCCGTCGGCTCGGCCCCCTCCGGCGGTTCTTCCGCAAGCATCCGCGGGCCATGGACGCCGTCGTCGTCGTGGTGTTCCTCTTCCTCTCGTTCCCCACGGCACTGTTGCTGATCTTCGGCGACGGCAACTGGCTCGCCCTCCCCGGCGTGGTCCTCGCCGCGGGCGCGCTCGCTTTCCGCCGCGACCGTCCGATCCTCGTCCTCGCGTTCGTCTCGGTACTCGATGTGCCCGTCAGCATGCTCACCGAAGGCCAGGGCAGCAGCGGGATCGCGACGATGTTCGCGCTCTACACCGTCGCGGCGACGTATCCGCTCCGGAAGGCGCTGGTGGCGGCGTGCTCCGCGACGGTCTTCTCGGTCGGTGCCCTGTTCCTCATCCCCGTGTCGACCTTCGCCGAGGCTCCCGGCATCATCTGGCTGCTCAGCGGATTCGTGGTGATGTTCCTGGCGATCGCCGTCGGGGTGGGCATCACGGTCCGGCGCGACCGCGAGCACGAGAGCGAATTGCGCGAGTGGGCCACCCGCAACGCCGAACTGGCCTCCGCGGGCGAGCGGAACAGGATCGCGCGGGAGATGCACGACGTCGTCGCCCACTCCCTCACCGTGATGGTGGCGCTGTCGGACGGCGCCGCCGTCGTCATGAAGCGCGACCCGGACCGCGCCGTCTCCGTGCTCCGTGAACTGTCGGGCACCGGACGGACCGCCATCGCCGACATGCGGCGCGTCCTCGGGGTGCTCCGTGCCGAGGCCGCGAGCGGATCGCTCGAGCCGCTTCCCGCGTCGAGCTCCCTGGCGCAGCTGCTCGACGGGTTCCGTGCGGCGGGGCTGCCCCTCCGGGTGACCACCAGCGGTCCCCGGCTGCCCGATGATCCCGCGTTCCAGCTGACGGTGTACCGGATCCTGCAGGAGTCCCTGACCAACGTCCTGCGCTACGGCAAGGGCGTTACGCTGGTGGACATCTCGATCGCGAGGACGGGAGATGCGGTCCACCTGCGCGTAGCCGACGACGGCCGCGGTGCCATGGGGCCGGTCGTCTCCCTCGGGTCCGGGCAGGGCATCGCCGGCATGCGGGAGCGTGCCGCGATCTATGCCGGCTCGGTCGAATACGGCAGCCGCCCGTCGGGTGGCTGGATCGTCGAAGCACGACTGACAGTCCCCCACGCCGACGGCGGAGCGGGGAACCACCGGGGGAAAGAGAAAGATGACCACGCAGCACAGCACGCCGGGCACGCCCATCAGGGTTCTGCTCGCTGACGACCAGCCACTGCTGAGGATGGGTTTCCGACTGATCCTCGAAGGCGAGCCGGACCTCGAGATCGTGGGGGAGGCGTCCACGGGCACGGAGGCGGTCCGCCTCGCCGCGGAGCTGATGCCGGACGTCGTGCTGATGGATGTGCGGATGCCCCAGGGTGACGGCATCGAGGCCACCCGGCAGATCACGGCGTCGGGGTCCCGTTCGCGCATCATCATCCTGACCACGTTCGACCTGGACGAGTACGCATTCGCGGGCCTGCAGGCCGGAGCCTCGGCGTTCCTGCTGAAGGACGTGGCCCCCGAGGACCTGGTGCACGCCGTGCGGGTGGTCGCCAGCGGTGACGCCGTCGTCGCCCCCCGCGTCACGCAACGGCTGCTGGAGACCTACGTCCGGTCACTGCCGCCGGCACAGACGGCCACCAGGGTGCCGGACCGGCGGTTGACCGAGCTGACGCCACGGGAGCGCGAGGTGCTCGAGGCGATTGCAGGGGGGCTGTCCAACGCCGAGCTCGCGGCCCGGTTCTTCCTGTCCGAGGCCACCATCAAGACGCATGTGCGGCGGATCCTGACCAAGCTGGACCTGCGGGACCGCGTCCAGGCCGTGGTGTACGCGTACGAGAACGGGATCGTGGTGCCGGGACCGGCGCACTGACACCCACCGGGCCCTGCGGCCGGGCCAGGGAAGGGGTCGGGGTTCCTCGGCCAATATCGTGCAGGAGGTCGTGGGTGCCTGGTCCGAGCTGAGCATCGCAGGCAGAGAGCGAAGCGCCCCAGGAGAATCGTCTCCTGGGGCGCTTCGGTGTAGCGGTCGATCAGGCGAGGCACCCGCCCAGAGTGATCGTCCTGTCGATGCCGGCGATCCGGTCGAGGACCGCGGCGTACTGGGCCTGCAGGCCGGCCACGACGACCTTCTGGGCGGCGACCGCCTCGCGGTTGACCTTCTTGGCGCTCTCGAGCGTCCGCAGGGTCGCGGACTGGGCGACGATCTGCGCGTCGACCTTCGACAGGTCCGCCTTGGCGGTGGTGAGAGCGGCCTCCTTCTCGCTGATCTGCCGAGTGAGCGTGTTCAGCGAGGTCTGCAGTGGGGTGAGCTGGTTCTGCAGCGAGAGGATCGCGTTCTCCGCGGCCGTGATCGAGGAGTTGAGGCCGGCGAGGGTCGTTCCGAGCCTGGCGACCTCTCCGTCGAGGCGGGTGACCTCGGCGGTCTCCTTGGTCACCGCGGAGTCGGCTGCGGTGAGGGTTGCCTGCAGGCCGGCGAGAGCGTCCTCGAGGGCCTCGAGCTCAGCCTGCTTCTGCACGATCTCTGCCTTCGCCGTGGTCACGTCCCCGGTCAGGCCCGGAAGCGCGGCCTCCAGAGCCGCGAGCTCCGTCTTCTTCGCGGTGACGGCAGCGTCGGCGTCGGTCAGGGCGGTGTTCGCCGCGGCCCGGGCGGCGTTGGCGTCGGCCAGCGAGTCGGCGGCCGAGGTGACCTGCCCGTTGGCCCCGGCCAGGCTGGTCTGCAGGCCGGGCAGCTGCTGCTGGAGATTGCTGCTCTCCTGCTGCTTCGCCGACAGCGACGAGTTCAGCGTCGCGACCTGACCCTGCAGCGTGGTCAGGTCACCGTTCAGGGCGGTGATCAGCGCGGTCTTGTTCGCGGCGGCCAGCTCCGCGGCGGCGATCTCCGTCTTCTTGGCGGTGATCGCGGCGTTCAGCTCCTGCTTCTTCTTGTCCGCGTTGCCCTTGATCGCTGCGAGCTCGGCCTCGAGGGTGGCGAGCTGCGTCCGCAGCGCGGCGGCGTCGGCGACGGGCGTCGCGGAGGCGGCGGCAATCTCCTTCTGCTTCGCGGAGATCTCCGCGGTCCTGGTGGTGATGTCACCCTGCAGACCCGCGATCTCCGCCTGCAGCACCGGGAGGCCAGCCTCGATGGTGCCGATCTGCTGGGTGAGCGTCGTGACGCTCTGCTCGGCCAGGCGCAGGTTCTCCTCGGACCTGACCACCGTGGCGGTCGCCCCGGCGGCATCGGTGTCAGCAGTCCTGGCCGCGGTCTCCAGCACCGGCAGTGCGAGCCGCGCATCCGCCAGCTTCTTCTCCGCCGCATCCACCAGCGCCTGCGCCGCGTCGCCCCGGGCGACCAGAACGGCCAGCTCCTCGGTGCCCTTCTCGATCGCGGCGACCTGGCCGTCGACCGTGGTCTGCGCCGTCGTCGCCGCGGCGGTCGCGCTGTCCAGGCGGGCCCTGGCAGCGGTCAGGTCGGCCTCCTGGGCCGCCTTGTCGGCGAGAGCCCGGGTCCTGCTCGTGTCGAGGCCGGCGAGCTCGGTCCGTGCAGCGGTGAGCTGCGCCTGCAGCGGCGTGACCTGGTCCACCAGCGCCGTCTTCTGCCCCTGCAGCGCCGTCAGCTCGGTGTTCGCTGCCGCGATCGCCGCCGTCATCGTCGTCTTGTCCGCCTCCAGCCTGGTCAGCGACATCGTCACCGAGTCGATCTGCCCGACCAGTGTGGCGTACCGCGCGTCCAGTGCGGCGATCTCGGTCTCGGCTGTCGTCACCTGCGCGGTCAGGGAGTTCTGCGTGGTGACCAGCGCGGTCCGCTCGGCGGTCAGCGTCGCGATCCGCTCCGCGTTCTGCTTCACCGCGGCCTTGAGCAGATTCGGCTGCGCGTTCCCGCGGTGTGCGAGCTGGTTGGTCACACCGTTGCAGATGCCCGCTACAGGGGCGGACTCGGCCGACGCCTGCGGGGCGAGGACCAGCATGCTGGTCAGGACTCCCGGCAGGATGACGGCGCTCGCAACGCGGCGGATGAGGACTGATGTCGCGTTGATATCGCGCAAGGCTACTCCTGGAGACCTGAAGGGAACGTGGGGGTGACGTCCAGAATCTACGGAGATCGGTTGCGCGGAGACACGGTATCCAGTACCCGACCTTCCCCTCTGATACTCGTTCCCGGTCCCGTTTCCTACGTGGTACCGCGCGATCACTGCAGGAACAAGCGGTGGCCGACAGGCCACGGGCATCGCCCGGCGCAGCGATCCGCCGGGGTGCTGCGACCAGGGTCTGATTGAATCGGAGGATGAGCACTCCAGAGCACATCCAGGACCTCGGCGCCTATGTGGCGGCGTCCCCGTCGAGCTTCCACGCCGTGGCAGAGGCCGGGCGACGGCTCGCCGCCGCAGGATTCCGCCGGCAGACGGAGCAGGACGCCTGGGAGGGCGGTGCAGGTCGCTTCTACGTCATCCGGGACGGCGCGCTGATCGCATGGTCCGTCCCCGACGACGCCGGCCCCACGACGCCGTTCTCCATCCTCGGCGCCCACACCGATTCGCCGTCGTTCAAACTCAAGCCGAAGCCCACCACGGGAAGACACGGTTGGCTGCAGGCCGGGGTCGAGGTCTACGGAGGCCCGCTGCTGAACTCGTGGCTCGATCGGGAACTCGCGCTCGCGGGCCGCCTGACGCTGCACGACGGCAGCGAGCACCTGGTGTCCACCGGGCCGTTGCTGCGGTTCCCGCAACTCGCGATCCATCTGGATCGAGCCGTCAATGACGGGTTGGCGCTCGACAAGCAGCGGCACATGAACCCCGTGTGGGGCCTCGGCGACCCGGCGGAGGCCGACCTCCTCGGACTGCTCGCCGCCCGGGCGGGCATCGATCCGCACGACATCGGCGGCTTCGACGTCGTCGTCGCCGACACCCAGGAACCGCGTGTCTTCGGCGCGCAGGGGGAATTCCTCGCGTCCGGGCGACTCGACAACCTCTCGTCCGTGCATGCCGGGCTCGCGGCGCTGATCGACGCTGCCGGTGGTCCTTCCGACGGGCCCATCGCGGTCCTGGCGGCCTTCGACCACGAGGAGGTGGGCAGCGGCTCCCGCTCGGGCGCCAGCGGTCCTTTCCTCGAGGACGTCCTCCTGCGCATCTCACTCGGACTCGGGGCCGGTACGGAGGAGCGCCTGCGTGCCCTCGCGTCGTCGTTCTGTGTGTCGGCGGACGCCGGCCATGCGGTCCACCCCAACTACGCGGAGCGGCACGATCCCGCGAACCTGCCCGTGCTCAACCGGGGACCACTGCTCAAGATCAACGCCAACCAGCGGTACACCACGGATGCACCGGGCGCCGCCTACTGGGCCGCACTGTGCCGGGCGAGCGGTGTGCCCTACCAGGAGTACGTCTCCAACAACGTCATGCCGTGCGGCTCCACCATCGGTCCCCTCACAGCGACACGCCTCGGTATCCGTACGGTCGACGTCGGGACGCCACTGCTGTCCATGCACTCGGCGCGTGAACTGTGCGGCGTCGAGGATCCCGGTCACCTCGCGAAGGCCACCACGGCCTTCTTCCGCGGCGGCCTGTAGGGCTCGTGTTCGTCCGCGGAGGATCGTCCGGTAACATTGATACGTCCGTGCCACAGCCGGTCGGTGGTAAATACCGCTGACGGCGGCCGGATCAACGCTAAAGAACCTCCTGTTGCGGAAAGACCGCGACCGTTCAGCCCAGAGGAGGTGGGTTCACACATGCGTGCATATGAATTGATGGTAATCATCGACCCCGACGTCGAGGAACGCTCCATCGACCCAACACTCGAGAAGTTCCTGAATGTCGTCCGCAACGGCGGCGGCACCGTGGACAAGGTGGATATCTGGGGACGTCGGCGCCTTGCGTACGAGATCCAGAAGAAGACCGAGGGCATCTACGCCGTCGTCAACTTCACCGCGACCCCGGCCGTGGCTTCCGAGCTCGACCGCCAGCTGAGCCTCAACGAGACGATCATGCGCACCAAGATCATCCGCCCCGAGGAGCAGAAGGTTTCCGCCGAGTAGTCTCGGCAGATCCCTCATCCATCCATCCCGCTCCGGCGGGTAGGAACTCAAGGAGGCACCATGGCAGGCGAAACAGTCATCACGGTGATCGGCAACCTCACCAACGATCCCGAGCTCCGGTTCACGCCGTCGGGATCGGCGGTTGCCAACTTCACCATCGCGTCCACTCCTCGTACGTTCGATCGCCAGACCAATGACTGGAAGGACGGCGAAACGCTGTTCCTCCGAGCATCGGTATGGCGTGAAGCCGCGGAGAACGTCGCCGAGACCCTGACCAAGGGAACCCGCGTGGTTGCCCAGGGCCGACTCAAGTCACGTTCGTACGACACCAAAGAAGGCGAAAAGCGCACGGTCATGGAGCTCGAGGTGGACGAGATCGGTCCGTCCCTGCGCTATGCGTCCGCGAAGGTCACCCGTACCCAGCGCTCCGGCGGCGGGAACGGCGGCAACTCCGGTGGCGGCTTCGGCGGTAACTCCGGCGGCTCGAACTCCGGTTCGGGCTGGGGCGGAGGCCAGCAGGCCCAACAGCCTGCGGAAGACCCCTGGGGTGCACCCTCGGGCGGGAATTCGCAGGGCTGGGGCAACGGCCCCGACTCCGAGCCTCCCTTCTAGGCAGCAGGGTCCCGTTCCCGGGACCCCTGCCGCAGTCACTCCTGTGACTGGCAGTTCCCATCCCGCAGAATCGTTCTGCGGGCTCCAACAGAAAAAGGAGCACCACGATGGCTAAGGCTGAACTCCGTAAGCCCAAACCAAAGTCCAACCCCTTGAAGGCCGCTGACGTCACCGTCATCGACTACAAGGACGTAGCCCTGCTGCGTAAGTTCATTTCCGATCGCGGAAAGATCCGTGCCCGTCGCGTCACCGGTGTGACCGTGCAGGAGCAGCGCAAGATCGCCCAGGCAATCAAGAACGCCCGCGAAGTCGCTCTCCTGCCGTACTCCGGCGCCGGCCGCGGCTAGGGAAAGGGACACACTATGTCGAAGCTCATTCTGACCCAGGAAGTCACCGGTCTCGGTGCTGCAGGCGACGTCGTCGAGGTGAAGAACGGTTACGCACGTAACTACCTTCTGCCCCGCGGCTTCGCCCTGATGTGGAGCAAGGGTGGCGAGAAGCAGGTCGAGTCGATCAAGGCTGCCCGTTCCGCCCGCGAGCACGCATCGCTCGAGGACGCCCAGCGCCAGGCCGCCGCACTGTCGGCCAAGCCCGTCACCCTGACCGTGAAGGCTGGTGGCTCCGGCCGCCTGTTCGGCACGATCAAGGCCGACGACGTCGCCAAGGCCGTCGAGGCCGCCGGTCTCGGCAAGATCGACAAGCGCAAGGTCGAACTCCCGGCTCACATCAAGTCGGTCGGTTCGTACCAGGCCAACGTCCGTCTGCACGAGGACGTGGCAGCTGTGATCGACCTGGACGTCGTCGCAAGCTAGCGCTAGCGAAACGGATCCACCAGGAAGCCCCCGCGGAAGCGGGGGCTTCCTGTCGTTGGAGGCAGTGACGCCCTGCCCGAGCATCCCGCGCCTGCCTCGCGAGTGCGACCGTCCGGGGCGCTCCGCGCCGTCCTCCGCTGCCCTGGAAGGACTGTCCGAGCACCTACGCAAGACATGGCGGCAGCGGCATGAAGGGCTCATGGACGGCGAGGCGGCTACTCCCCGGGGACCAGCAGCGGACTATTGGGTACGGCTACCGGCATGGACGCCCGGTCCGGCGCGCGCTGGTGCGGATTCCTGCCGACGCCTCCGTGACCGGCTGGGGATATGTCCCTTGGAGGGACATCCGGAAGTGCTTTCGGGCACCTTGTCAACAGCGACCCTGTGGACGGAGCACCTCCTGATATTCCCTCCGATCCACAGGCCGGGGATAACATTTCCGCAGGTCAGAGGCCCTATTGCTGACGAGAGTTATTGTTGTCCACAGGGTTCTCCCCATCCTGTGCACAAGATGCGCCGCGTAATCCACAGCTTAAGTCCACTTACCCACAGCCCCTGTTGGGATAGCGCTTTGCTCCCTCCGCAGAGAGGGCTACCGTAGCGGGTGATTCCCAATAGTGAGGGTGACGGGTGATAGGCCTGACCTGTCAGACCCACCCCGGGCATCCGGTGACCGCTGCGGCGACCACCGCTTTGACAGCAGGAGAAAGGCCCTTCAGTGTCCCTGGCACATGCAGATACTTCATCGGACACTCGTACGCCGGACTTCTCGCGTACCCCTCCCCAGGATCTCGTCGCCGAGCAGTCCGTCCTGGGCGGGATGATGCTCTCCAAGGACGCCATCGCCGACTGCGTCGAGGTGCTCCGGGGGCTGGACTTCTACCGTCCCGCCCACGAGAGCATCTACGAGGCGATCATCGATCTCTACGGGCGCGGGGAGCCCGCGGACGCCGTGACGGTGTCCGACGAGCTCACGAAGCGCGGGGAGATCTCGCGCATTGGTGGCCCGGCCTATCTCCACACGCTGATCCAGTCCGTCCCGACGGCGGCCAATGCCGGGTTCTACGCGGAGATCGTCCGGGAGCGCGCCGTCCTGCGGCGTCTCGTCGATGCCGGCACGAAGATCGTCCAGCTCGGGTACTCCAACGACGGCGAGGTGGACGACCTCGTGAATGCCGCGCAGGCCGAGGTCTACGCGGTCGCCGAGCGGCGCACCGCGGAGGACTACGTCGCGCTGAAGGACATCATCGAGGGGACGGTGGACGAGATCGAGTCCGCGGGTCATCGCGGAGAGGGCATGACCGGCGTCCCCACCGGGTTCTACGAACTCGACGAGCTGACCCAGGGTCTCCATGGCGGCCAGATGATCGTCGTCGCCGCGCGCCCCGCCATGGGTAAGTCCACCTTCGCACTGGACTGGGCCCGCTCGGCCGCCATCAAGCACAACATGACCACGGTGTTCTTCTCGCTCGAGATGGGGCGCAACGAGATCGCGATGCGCCTCCTCTCCGCCGAGGCCACAATCGGGCTCCAGGACCTCCGCAAGGGAACGATCAAGGACGAGCAGTGGGGCAAGATCGCGACCACGATGGGCCGGATGAACGATGCCCCGTTGTTCATCGACGACAGCCCGAACATGTCGCTGATGGAGATCCGTGCGAAATGCCGCCGCCTGAAGCAGCGGCACGATCTCAAGCTCGTGGTGCTGGACTACCTGCAGCTGATGTCGTCGGGCAAGCGTGTCGAGTCCCGTCAGCAGGAGGTGTCGGAGTTCTCGCGTGCCCTCAAGCTGCTGGCCAAGGAGCTGAATGTTCCGGTGGTGGCACTGTCACAGCTGAACCGAGGCTCCGAGCAGCGCACGGACAAGCGTCCCCAGGTATCCGACCTCCGCGAGTCCGGTTCGATCGAGCAGGATGCCGACATGGTGATCCTGCTGCACAGGGACGATGTGTACGACAAGGAGTCAGCGCGTGCCGGCGAGGCCGATGTCATCGTCGCCAAGCATCGTAATGGCCCCACCAAGACCCTTGTGGTCGGGTTCCAGGGCCACTACTCGCGCTTCAACAACATGGCGGCGGACGGCGGGGGCTACTAGTCCTTCTTGGGCCCGAGTTCGTTGATGACGGTCTTCAGGCGGTCGCGCAGGTCTTCCGACGCGAGTCCGTCCTCGGCCATCAGCTCGTGCTCGATGTTCTTGGCACGCTCGAGCGCCTTCATGCCTGCTGATGTGATGGTGATGCGCTGACTGCGGCGGTCAGCGGTGTTGCGGAGCCTCGTCACGAGGCCGCGCTTCTCCAGGCGGTCGAGGGTGCGCCCGACCGTCTGCGCCTGCACGTGGACGAGCTGGGCCAGACGCACGCCCGTGAGCGTGCCTTCCCGCTCGAGGACTCCGAGCGTGGTCAGCCCGGCGTGCGTGATGCCGATGCTCAGGAGCTTCTCGTTCCACGAGTGCTCGACGATGCGGGCCGCGGTCGTTAGCAGGCGGCTGGTCGACCAATCGTTCAACTCCGGCACGATTGCGTGTCCTTCCCCTCGGTTGTACGCGGTGGATGCGCTTGTTCCTACTACTTACTGTAGACAACTTCACCCCAAATAGACAGCAGGCTTATCATCGGGTGGTCCAGGGGATTCCCTTCGCTCCTGGTTGTTCGGGGCGAGGGGCGTGCCGGGGACGACGAAGGGCCCGGAGACACGCCCCGGGCCCTTCGTGGATCACGAGGCTCGCTTAGAGGTTGTCGCCCCGACGGGTGTCGCCTCGGCGCGTGTCGTCTGCGCCGTCGACCTCGATCTCTTCCTTGCGGACGTCACTGCTGACCGTCTCGTTGGTGGTGACGGTCTCCTTGTCGAGGCGGACGCGCTCCACGGGGACCGCTTCCTTCTCGACGACGGGGCGCTCGGCGTGGAGCGTCACTTCGTGCTCCTCCTCGCTGATCGCCGGGCCACTGTAGGCGTCGTCGCGATTGGCGTCCGTGATGGGCTCGCGCTCCAGGCGGACTTCTTCGTGGCTGACGGGAACGGTCTGGGTGACGTTCTCGGTGACCACGTACTTGCGCAGACGGGCGCGGCCGGCTTCACGGGTCTCCGTGCCGACGTGCAGCTGCTCCTCGGAGAGGGTCATCGCGTCGTCCGTGGTGGGTCCGGAGGTGTCATGTCCCACGGTGTCCCGGCCGGTGCCGCGATCGGTGCCCGCGTAGGTGTCCGTGCCCGTATCGGTCACGCCGGAGTGGCGTCCGGACGTGGTGTCGATGTCGACATCGCGATCGCGCTGCCCGACACCGCTGGTGGTGTCGGTGGTGTTCGTCGTATCGGTGTAGCCACCGGTGCCGCCGCCGATCTCGTAGTGGCGGTAGAGGCGGTCCTCTTCCTCGGGGCTCAGGTTGCCGTCGGACTCGATGCGCGGGGCATCCTTCACCTGGTGCTTGCTGTAGGGGACGCGCACGTCGTGGCCTTCGACGTCGGCTCCCTGAAGGGGCACGAAGGACTCGGAGGTGCCGAACAGGCCCGTCTTCGCCGTGACCCAACTGGGCTCTCCGGTCTGATCGTCGAGGTAGACCTGGCCGATCGAGCCGATCTTCTCTCCGTCCGAGCCGAGGACGTTGCCGCCGTTGCCGAGCAGGGTATCGATGTTTGACTGGGTGATCATTTCCTTCTCCTTCTGAGATATCTCACTGTGAGGGTATGGAACTATCGGCTGTAGGTTCCGCCGGGGCCGAAGCCCTCGGGAACCACCGGCCTCTAGAGTAAGCACACTTAGTACTTAATTGGAAGCATGCTTAGCGTCGGGATTCGGATGCCGACGCCGCGGCGGCCGTCGGCGGAGGGTGCCGGGCCGGCCCGACGACGGCCCCCGGGCGGTTTTCCAGCGGGCGCACACTGTCCGTAGAATGGCCGGAAGGTCCAGCCACCGGCCGAACAACATCCGATACGATCCGATGCATGGCCTCCCATGCGGGGATCCCGCGTGTATCTGGACCGCGCCCGCCTGTCGGCGGTGCTGCGGGCTGGCGCTTCCTGGCGTGCACGGGATCCGGCACGGTGTGCAGCCGGTCGTTCGCCGAGCCCCCGGGAAGGGCGCCATGTCAGCTGTACGACCCCCTCACATCAACGACGTCCTGATCGCAGCCGCCGATCTGGAAGATGCAGAATTCGAGCGTGATCGGCTCGCCATGGCCTGCGGAGAAGCAATCCGCCAGGCGCTCGCCGACGGATTCACCGCCGCGCAGATCGCGTACGCCGCCAACATGGCGGAAGTCGAGGTGCATCGCCTGGCGGAGGCGCCGTCCGCCGGTCCCGACGTCCTGACCGATGCCCTGGCGCTACGCGGGATCGCCGGCCGACAGGAAGCAGGATTCGTCGTCCTGGAATCGCCGGCGCAGGACCCGCGGCCTCGCGAGGACCGGGTCCTCCGCCATCTCGGGGAAGCAGTGCCGGAAGCGCACCGGGAACCCGATGCCGCCCACTGATCCCGCGGCCGGATCGGATGTGCCCGGGGCCGGAGATAGGACGCCCGGTGGTCGGACCGCACTCCTCATCATCGACATGCAGAACGCCTTCTTCGAGGACGAGGTCCTCGCGAAGGCCCAGGGCCCACTCGTGGCAGCCTGCAACGGTCTGATCGACGCTGCGCAGCGGGGCGGGAGCCCAGTGCTCGTGGCGCGCACCGAACACCTCGCGGATCGGTCCACGTGGACCACCTCGATGCTCGACGACGATCAGGGCTTCATCTTCCACGGCACGCACCAGGCCGCCGTCGTCGACGGCCTGAGGGTCTCGGGCCTCGAGACCGTCACCAAGACCCGTGACAGTGCCTTCTTCGGCACGGACCTCGCGGCGCGCCTCCGTGGCCATGCGGTGGAGCGCCTCGTCCTCGCGGGGGTATCGACACACAACTGCGTGGCACACACGGGGGCCGATGCGTTCGCGCACGATTTCCGGGTCAGCTATGCACTCGACGCCATCGGCAGTACCAATGCCGACTATGCCGCAGCAATGCTCGAGATCCTCTCGGTGGAGTACCGGCAGCCCATCGTCGGCCTGGTGGAGGCGGGAGCGCTCCTCGGGTAGGTCCGCCGGGCACTGGGTGATCGGTAGCGCGGTGCGGACGGCCACCCGGACGCGGGGGAGTCCGCCACGAGGAAAGGCCACCGGACGGGATCCAGTGGCCTTTCCTCATCCTGCGTCGCGTATCAGCTCTGCTGGACGTTCGACTTCGCGTCCTGAGCGCTGCCCTTGACGTCGCTGGCGGCGTGCTGGCCTTCGTCCTTCACCGTCTGCACCGAATCGGCGGCCGAGTCCTTGACGGACTGCACGGCCTCCTGTGCGGGCTCCCGGACCTCCTCGACGACCTGCTTGGCCGCCTCGGTCACCTTCTCCTTGAGGGGAGCGGCCTGCTCCTTCAGCTGCGAGGCGGCCTCCTGCTCCTTCTCGCTGGAGGGGATGAGCGATGCCACGAGGAGCCCGGCACCGAAGGCGATCAGGCCGGCTGCGAGGGGGTTCCCCGCGGCCTTGTCGGACAGCTGGCGAGGGGCGTCCTGCACGGCGTGTCCGGCGTGGAGGGCCTTGTCCTTCGCGGTCCCGGTGGCGGACTGGGCGGCACCCCGTCCACTGCCGGCGGTGTTCGCGAAACTGTCCTTGACGCCGGAGGCCTTGCCGGTGACGGAGTCCTTCACATCCCCGGCGGTGCCCATGACGGAATCCTTGACGTCTTCGGCCTTACCCATGACGGTCTCCTTCACGTTGCTGAAGCTGTTCTTGACCTTCTCGGTCTGCCGGTGCGCGATGTTCGCAGGGTTCACCTTGTCGGCCACCGCGTCGACGTCGGTGCCCAGTTCCTGGCGGGTGCGTTCGATATCTGCACGGATCTCATCTGGCGTCTGGCTCATCGGGTGTGCTCACCTGGTTTCAGTGTCGGAGGGATCTCTTTGACGGTCTCCGCTGTCTGAGGGAGACCCTTGATCTGCTTCATTTCCTTCTTGCCCTGCAGGGCGAGGACCGCTGCGATGATGCCCCAGATCACTGCGACGATGACGGCGGCCCAGCCGATCGGCATCAGCGCATCGAGTCCCCACATGAGTGCGAGGGAGAGGAACAGGAGGACGAAGTGGCCGCCGATCGCCGCACCGGCGAACATGCCGGCGCCCTTCCCGGCGTTCTTCGCCGATTCGGTCGCCTCGGCCTTCGCCAGGGCCACCTCCTGCCGCATGAGCTTGGAGAGGTCCTTCGTCACCTCCCCGAGCAGTTCGCCCACCGAGGCGTTGGCGGAGCGCTGCTCGGCCTCGGATGGTGGTGGAGCGGCGGCCTGGTGGGCGCCACCTGTGTATGCCTCACTCATCAGCGCAGGCTCCCGTCATTCGGCAGGGTGCCCACGGGAGGGGTGCCCGGGGGAATGGTGGGGTAGTCGTCCGTCGGGTCGACGAAGGCGGGGTTGGAGCCGGCGACATGCTGGCCCCGCGTGGTCTCACCGAATCCACCGGTGGCGGGAGTTCCGCTGTGCAGGTCGGAATCGACCTCGGTGTAGCCGGGGTAGGAGCCCGTGGTGGAGGTGCCGGTCGAGCTGGAGCTCCGGCCCGTGCCGGAGGTGCTGCCCGACTCGCGGTTGCCCGTGAGGCCCTTTGTGAGACGGCCCACGACCAGGCCGGATCCTGCCGCGATGGCGAGGAAGGTGCCCGGCTTGCGCCGTGCGAAGGCCTTGACGTCCTCGAGGATGTCGGAGGCGTCGCGACCCTCGAGCCAGCTCGCCGCCGAATCCGTGCGCTGCGATGCCTGCTGGACGATGTTGGCCACCATGTGGTTGTCCGACTTCTCAGCCATGGACTTCAGCTCGTCGGAGATGCCGCGGATGCCCTCGGTGATCTTCTGCTGCTGCGAACCGGCCTGGTTCTTCACCTCGGAGGTCACGGTTCCGAGCAGGTTCTTGGCCTGCGATCCGGCCTCGGCAGCAACGCTCTTCGCCTCGGAGGCTGCGGTGCCGGCTACGTTCTTGGCTGCTTCCTTGCCGTCCTGGCCCACCTGCTTGGCCTGGTCCTTGGCGACGGAACTCTTCGAATCACCGGATCCCGAGTTGCCACCGGTGAATTCCGTGGTGCCGAGCTCGGTGGTCTCCAGGTTCGAGGTGGACGACTCGTTGCCGGTCGTGGAGGGAACCAGGGGGTCCTGCGGCCAATTCTGCGTAGTCATGGTTCTTCCTAACGTTGATATTGCCGTTAAAGCGGACGTTCCATCGTGTTCTCGATGCGACGGTCCGGCATGTCGTGCTGGACTTATCACTGAAGCTAAGCATGCTTACATTCGACGGCGCAAGTCCTTTCTCCAGATCGCGCAACCTCTAAATAAGTACGCTTAGTATCTTCCGGAAATCCTAGGCGCACGGTTAGCGTCGGATCAAGAGGCCCTGCCTGCGGCCGCTTCCAGAAGGAGCGGACCCAACCCGGGCGGGGCCCGATGTGGGGAGGGTAAGCACCAGTGTTTTTCCACAAGCAAGAGCTCCAGTACAAGGCCAGCCCGGACAAGCCGGATGCCGTCTACGCGCGGAAGCTGCAGGAGGTCCTGGGCGGCCAGTACGGTGAGATTACCGTCGCCCTGCAGTACAGCTTCCAGGCATGGAACGCGCACATTCCCGGCAAGTACCGTGACCTGCTGTTCGGCATCGGCGCGGAGGAGATGGGACACGTGGAGATGCTCGCGACGATGATCGCGCAGCTCCTCGAGAAGGCCCCCCTCGGGATCACCGAGGACGCGGTCCAGTCCGATCCGGCCATCGCTGCCGTGCTCGGCGGGACGGACATGCAGCATGCGATCGTCGCCGGCGCCGGCGCCCGGCCGGTGGACAGCATGGGCAACCCGTGGCAGGGCAGCTATGTCACGGCCAGCGGCAATCTGCTGGCGGATTTCACGGCGAACGCGAACGCGGAGATGCAGGGCCGACTGCAGGTGGCCCGGCTGTACCACATGACGGACGACCACGGGATCCGGGACATGCTCTCCTTCCTCCTGGCCCGCGACACCATGCACCAGAACCAGTGGATCGCGGCAGCCCGCGAACTCCAGGAATCGAAGCTGGAGGAACTCCCGGTGCCGAGCAACTTCCCGCTCAAGAAGGAAGCCAGGGAGGTCTCCTACCAGTACCTCAACTTCTCGGACGGCAAGACCGCCTCCGAGGGCAGCTGGGCGGCCGGGCCGACGCCCGACGGCAAGGGGGAATTCACCTACCACGAAGGCCCCACCACCGGTGCCCCCATGCCGCCCGCAACCCATCCGGACTCACGCTTCTACGGCACCACGGAGATCCCGAACACCGTCGAGAAGATGGCCGGCACCGTGCAGGACAAGCTCAACCGCGAGTAACGCATCGCAGTACCCGAAGGAAAGGAGATCGTCATGACGAATACGAACAACCGCACGGTGGAGAGCGGACGTACCACCCTGCAGCGCACTGCCCAGGCCGTGGGCGTCGTCTTCCTGCTCGTCGGGATCCTGGGGTTCATCCCGGGGATCACCTCGAACTACAGCACGATGATGTTCGCCGGCCACCAGTCCGAGGCGATGCTGCTCGGCATCTTCCAGGTGTCGATCCTGCACAACATCGTCCACCTGCTCTTCGGCGTCGCCGGACTCGCCATGTCGAGGACGGTGTCGGGAGCACGCTCGTACCTCCTCGGCGGCGGGATCCTCTACGCCATCCTGTGGATCTACGGACTCGTGATCGGTCAGGAGTCGGCCGCCAACTTCGTGCCGGTCAACACGGCGGACAACTGGCTGCACTTCCTGCTGGCGGTCGGGATGATCGGCCTCGCCCTCGCCCTGAACCGCGGGAACCGTACGACGCGACGCGCCTGAGGCCGCAGCTCCCGCGCCAGGGCGCCAGGGTCCCGGGAGCAGGGATCACGTCGGCCCGGCGGGCATCCGTGCCCGCCGGGCCGGCGTCGTCCGGTGCAGGGACCTCCGGCCTCTGCACCCCCACGCGGGCAGAAGCGAAGTACGCTTAGCATCACTGCTCCGGATGGACGGTGCAGGTACGACGAACAGAAGAGGTCCTCGATGCAGCAGCCCTCCCCGCGCGGAGAGATCAGTGCCCTCGTCCTGGCCATCATCGCCGGCACCGCCGCGTCCGGGCAGGACTCCCTGGAGCGGCTCGATGCGCTCGTCGGTGCAGCGGTCCACGAGACGGCCGACATCCTGTACGACGACGACCTCCAACTCGCCCTCTTCTGCATGTACGAGCTGCACTACAGCGGTATCGACGGCGCGGGGGACGACTGGGAGTGGAATCCGGACCTGCTGCGGGTACGGCACCGGATCGAGGCTGCCTTCGAGCGCAGGGTGCGCGACGAGGTCGTCCTGCCCGAGCTGCCCGCAGCGACCAGCGAAGCCGTCTGCGCGGAACTCTTCCGCATGACCGGGGAGGACTCCGGCCCCAGTATGTCCCGCTTCGTGGCCAGGTCCGCGACGAACGACCAGTTGCGGGAGTTCCTCGTGCACAAGTCCGTCTACCAGCTCAAGGAAGCCGACCCGCACACATTCGCGATCCCGCGGTTGGCCGGCCGGGCGAAAGCAGCCCTGGTGGAGATCCAGGCGGACGAGTACGGGAACGGTCTGCCGGCCCGCATGCACTCGGCACTGTTCGCCCGCACCATGCGCGAACTCGGGATGGATGACACCTACGGCGCCTACCTCGATGCGGCTCCGGCGATCACGCTGGCCACCAACAACCTGATGTCGCTCTTCGGCCTCAACCGTCGGCTCCGAGGAGCGATCGTCGGGCACCTCGCCGCCTACGAGATGACGTCGTCCCAGCCCAACCGCCTGTACTCGCGGGGCTTCAAGCGCCATGGCTACGGCGAGGACACCCTCGAATACTTCGACGAACACGTCGAGGCCGACGCCGTCCACGAGCAGATCGCCGGGAGGGACATGGCGGGCGGACTCGTGGAATCGGATCCGCGCCTGCTGCAGGACGTGCTGTTCGGTGCCGCAGCCGGGCTCGCGATCGACACCCTCATGACGGTCCACATCATGGCGGCGTGGGAAGCCGGCCGATCCTCGCTGCGCGCCTCGGAATCGATGGCGTCGTGAGCGCCGGCACCACTCCTGCAGCCTCCGGACCGCTGCCCGAGCGTGCGCTCGGCTCCGGCAAGGCGGCTCCGGTCTCCGTCGTCGCCTGCCCCAACGGCCCACTGCTCATCCGGGGGGATTTCGAACTGGTCGGCGCGGACGGCGACGCCCTGCCCCGCACCCGGCGTACGGTCGCGCTCTGCCGGTGCGGAGCGTCCGTGCTGAAGCCGTACTGCGACGGGTCGCACAAACTGACGGGTTTCCGTTCCGAGCCCTGAACCGCACCATGGGACAGGATCGTCGACCGCATGACCAGTCCGGCATGCCGGACTGGAACACGAGAGGTGGGGGCACATGATCGACCTGAACAGCGACGTCGGTGAATCCTTCGGCAACTGGACGTTCGGCGACGACGCACGCATCATCGAGTCGGTCTCGAGCGTGAACGTCGCCTGTGGATTCCATGCCGGTGATCCCACCGGTATCCGGACCACGTGTGCGGCGGCCGCCACCGCCGGCGCCACGGTCGGCGCGCACCCCGGCTACCGCGACCTGGCCGGCTTCGGGCGGAGGTTCATCGACGTCAACCCGGTAGAGCTGACCGACGACGTCGTGTACCAGATCGGTGCGCTCCAGGGCCTGGCCCGGGCGGCCGGTACCGCAGTGAGATACGTGAAGCCCCATGGCGCCCTGTACAACACCATCGCCGTGCACGAGCGACAGGCGCGGGCGGTGGTGCAGGCGGTGCGCGAGGTCGACGGGACGCTGCCGCTGCTGGTGCTGCCGAACACGGTCATCGAGGCGGAGGCGCGGGCGGCCGGACTCCGCACCGTGGTCGAAGCCTTCGCCGATCGTGCCTACACACCCGACGGCGCGCTCGTGTCGCGGCGCGAGCCCGGAGCCGTGCTCCACCACGAGTCCGACGTCGTCGAGCACGTCCTCCGCATGGCGGCCGACGGCGAAGTGGTGGCGGTCGACGGATCCCGCATCCGCATCGCCGCCGAGAGCATCTGCGTCCACGGTGACACCCCCGGTGCCGTCGCCATGGCCGCAGCGGTACGGCGGGCACTCACGTCCGCTGGGATCACCGTCGGTGCATTCGCCTGAGGTGGCCGGCCCGGGAGGGCCGGCCGGCATGATGCTCCGGCCCGTCGGCGACCACGGGCTGCTCATCGAACTGCCCGGCCTAACGGAGGTGCTCAGTGTCCAGGCGCAGTTGCAGGCGGACCCGGTCGAGGGCCAGGTGGACGTGGTCGCGGCCGCCTGCACGGTCCTCGTCACGGTGCAGGAGGCACGGCAGGTGGCGGTGCTCGCGGCCCGGCTCCGCTCGGTCGACCCGTCGCTGCCCGTCGAGCGCGAGGACACGCTGGTCACCATCGGGGTGAGCTATGACGGCGCGGATCTCGCCGAGGTGGCCCAGCGCACGGGACTCAGCGAGGAGGCCGTCGTCGCAGCGCACACGGGCACACCCTGGGTCGCGGCCTTCGGAGGTTTCGCACCGGGCTTCGCCTACCTCACCGGCGGCGATCCACGGCTGGAGGTGCCGCGCCGGGTCTCGCCGCGCACCGCCGTCCCTGCCGGTTCGGTAGCACTGGCGGGGACGTTCTCAGCCGTCTACCCGCGCGAGTCACCCGGCGGCTGGCAGCTCGTCGGGCGGACCGATGCGGTCCTGTGGGACCCCACCCGTGCCGAGCCCGCGTTGATCCGGCCCGGCAACCGCGTGCGGTTCACCGCGGTCCGGGAGCTGGTCGAGCTCCCCGTCCGGACGGCCGGCACCCCGGTCGGTCCTTCCTCCGGGACACCCGACCGAGGCGAGGGGCTGTCCGTCGTCGCGCCCGGTCTCCAGAGCACGCTGCAGGACTTCGGCCGGCCCGGGCTCATGGCGCTGGGCGTCGCTGGAGCAGGAGCGCTGGACCGTGCCGCGCTGCGGCAGGTGAACAGGCTGGTGGGCAATGCGAGCGGGTACGCCGCCATCGAGAGCCTCAACGGCGGGCTCGCACTCGAGGCCGCGGGGGACCAGGTGCTGGCCGTCAGCGGCGCGGACGTGGACCTCACCATCTCGATGCCCGACGGGCGGGAGCGTACGCCGTCGCTCGGCGCTCCTTTCCTCCTGCGGGACGGTGAGGTGCTGCGGCAGTCGGTGCCGGCGTCCGGATTGCGTACGTACACGGCCGTCCGCGGCGGCTTCGCCGCGGACGAGGTGCTGGGCAGCCGTTCCACGGACTCGATGTCCGGGCTGGGGCCGCCCGCCCTCGCGGCGGGCATGTCGCTCCCCGTAGGACCACCGGCACCCGGCTCGACGGTCGGCGACCCGGAGGTCCCGCGGGAATCCCGCTCGCCGGCCACCCTGCGCGTGATCCCCGGCCCCCGGGCCGACTGGTTCGACGACGACGGCGGCCTCGACCGTCTGTGCGGCACGGACTGGACGGTGACGTCGCAGTCCAACCGCATCGGCCTGCGGCTCGACGGCCCTGCGTTGCAGCGGACGCGGCAGGGGGAACTCCCGAGCGAAGGAACGGTGCCGGGTGCCCTGCAGGTGCCGCCGTCGGGCCTGCCGGTCCTGTTCCTCGCCGACCACCCGGTCACGGGAGGCTACCCGGTGATCGCCGTCGTGATCTCCGAAGACCTGGACCGCGCCGCGCAGCTGCCGCCGGGATCCGTGGTGCGCTTCCGGTTCCCAGGCCCGGATCCAGGGGCTGTCGGACCCGTCGGATCGTAGGGGCATACCGGGCCTCGTAGGTCGCTTCCTCCACGAGAGCAGACGTGGCGCGCTCGTCGCCTCCGGGACGGTCCGGATCCTTCCCCGCACCGGCGGGTCGTCGCCACAGAGTGTTTCGCGGCCGGAAATACAGGCGAAACCGGAGGCCCATAGCGTTGGGAAGCACACCGAGTGCACAGGAGGCTGCCATGCAGACGCTGAGGGTTCGACAGGTTCCCTGGACCAACCCGGTAGCCATGGGGCTGCGGGAAGCGCTGCGGGCCGAGACGAACAAAGGCCACGCGCCGGGCACGCCCGAAGCGACCGACGACGACGGCGACCGGATCGCCGTCTTCCTCATCGCCTACGAGCTGGCCACCGGACAGCCGGTCGGCTGCGGAGGGCTGCGACTCCTGGATGCGCTGCGCGCAGATGTCGACTCCGTCTACGTGCTGCCCTACGCCCGCTGGTCGGGCGTCTCCCAGGCCATCATTCGGGAGCTGATCTCGTGGGCGCGCGCGCACGGCATCGCCGCCGTCGGACCGGACGCGTCCCTGGCGCAGCTGAACGCCCTGCAGCTCTGACCACGCCGGGGTCGGCCTGGAACCGCCGCCGTGCGCGCGTGTCCCCGGCCGGCGGGTAAGGCCAACCCGCGGGGAAGGCGCACCCCGGATCCGAGGGAGTCGTCCCCATGGCGAAGCGCCAGTGGCAGGGTCCCGACGGATTGCCTGCCACTGGCGCGAACGGCGCGATCACCGCCCGGGCGATGAGGACGCAGAGCGGTTACGTGCGCGGCGGTGCCCCGAGGTCCACGGGATCCTCGTCCGTCAGGTAGGCGAACTCGGAATGGGCAGAGATGTCGATGCCACGCAGCTCGTCCTCCTGCTCGATGCGGAGGCCCACCGTGCGCTGGATGACCTGGGCGATGACCCAGGTGACCACGAAGGAATAGACCAGGACAGCCACAGTGGCGAGCACCTGGATCCCCAGGAGGTCGAACCCGCCGCCGTAGAAGAGTCCGGAGACACCGTTGGGGGCGTCCTCGGTGGCGAAGAACCCGATGAGCAGGGTGCCCAGGATGCCGCCGATCAGGTGGACGCCGACGACGTCGAGGGAGTCGTCGAAACCGAGCCGGAACTTCAGTTCGATCGCGAGGGAGCAGACGGCTCCGGCGATCGCACCGATGGCGAGGGCGCCCAGCGGGCTCACGGCACCGCAGGCCGGGGTGATGGCGACGAGCGCGGAGATCAGGCCGGACGCCGCACCCATGCTGGTGGCGGCACCGTGCCTGAACCTCTCCACGAGCGCCCAGGCGAGCAGCCCGGCCGACGCGGCGACGGCCGTGTTCAGGAAGACGACCGACGCGGACTGGCCCGCGGACAGGGCGGACCCTGCATTGAAGCCGAACCAACCGACCCACAGGAGCCCGGCTCCCACGAGGACGAGCGGCCGGCTGTGCGGCTTGGCATGGTCCACGGTGGGCCAGCCGTGGCTGCGGCCAAGGACGAGCGAGAGGGCAAGGGCTGCGATGCCCGCGTTCATGTGGACCGCCAGGCCGCCGGCGAAGTCGATCGCACCGAGGTTGTTGGCGATCCAGCCACCCACCACGGAACCGTCCTCGGAACTGAAGGCGAAGACCCAGTGGGAGATCGGGAAGTACACCAGGGTGGCCCAGACGCCGGCGAAGATCATCCACGCCCCGAACTTCATGCGGCCCGCAGCGGCACCGGCGACCAGCGCCGTGGTGACACAGGCGAAGAACAGCTGGAATGCGGCGAACAGGATGGGCGGTATCGAGGCGGTGGGATCATCGGCGAGCAGCTGGCCGAGGCCGGCGTACTCGGCGACATCGCCGATCAGTCCGAGGCCGCCCACCGAGTCGCCGAAGGCCATCGAGTAGCCGAAGAGCACCCACAGCACGGCGACGAGGCTCGCCCCGCCGAAGCACATCATCATCATGTTGAGGATGCGGCGTGAGCCGACCATTCCTCCGTAGAACAGGGCCAGGGCCGGGATCATCAGACAGACGAGCGCGGCGCTGGCAAGAATCCAAGCGACGTTTCCAGAATCCATGGGAGGTCCATTTCCGTGATGGCGCCTGCGCGTGCCCGAGGGACGGAGCCCGGGGTCGCATGAGGGGTGGGTGCGGAGCCGGGATGGCACGCGGCGCTCAGCCATGGTAGTCAGCGGCACGTTTCAGCATCCGGCGGGCACCGTTAACTCTGTGTTACGACTCGCCCCGTCCCTAGCCGCCGGCAACCGACTGGATGATCAGGACCGTCGCGCCCGAGGGTACGGCGGTGCCGAGCCCGTCCAGGCGCCGTACGTCCTCGCCGTCGACGTAGATGTTCACGTAGCGTCGCAGCGCTCCGGTCTCCTCACGGATCCGCTGGTCGAGCAGCGGACGTCCGGCGCCCAGCCCGTCGAGCAGTGCCGCCACGTCTCCGGCGTCCGGCACGTCCAGCCGGACCTCGCTCCGCCCGTCGACGTAGGGGCGGAGGAGCGTGGGGATGAGGACGGTCACGGCAGCCATGGTGGGTCCCTGTCAGGAGGGAACGACCGCTGCGCGGACGGAGAGCACATCCGGGAGGTGACTCGCGACCTCGCGGAAGGTGCGGCCCTCGTCCGCGCTCGCGTAGACGGCTCCTCCGCGGGTCCCGAAGTAGACACCCGGGACATCCGCGGTGTCGACGCAGGCCGCGTCGCGGAGGACGGCGTTGAAGTCCGCCTCGGGCAGGCCGGCGGAGCTCGCCTCCCAGGTCGCACCGCCGTCGTCGGTCCTGTGCACCAGAAGACGCCCGTCCGGCGGGATGCGCTCGCCGTCGGCCTTGAGGGGGATGACCCAGGCCGTTCCGCTCCGGTGCGGGTGGGCGAGCATCACGAAGCCGAAATCCGCCGGCAGGCCCTCGGCGATCGACTGCCAGGAGTCCCCGCGATCAGTGCTCGTGTAGACGCCGTGGTGGTTCTGCGCGAACAGGCGGTCGGGATCGACGGCGTCGCGGGCCACCTTGTGCACGCACTGGCCGAACTCCGGGTTCGGGTCGGGCATGAAGTAGGCGCTGATGCCGCTGTTGCGGGGCTGCCAGGAGATCCCGCCGTCGTCGGAGCGGTAAACGCCTCCGGTGCTCATGGCCACGTGCAGAGTGTCGTCGGCGGGACTCGGCAGGACGGTGTGGGCGGCCGCCCCGCCGAAGCCGGCACCCCATTCGGTGCGGTGCGGGTGGTCCCACAGGCCCCTATTGAGCTCGAACGTCTCGCCGTGGTCGGTCGACTTCCAGACTGAGATGGGCTGACATCCGGCCCACACCACGCCCGGCCGGTTCTCCGCGTCGGGTTGGATCTGCCAGATCCGTTCGAGGGCTGCGCCGTCGTCCGCGCCGAAGCGGATACTGCCTTCCTTCGGCTCCGTCCAGGTCTCTCCGAGATCGTCCGAATGGGCGATGCAGGGGCCGAAGTGCCAGGACATCCGGCCGGCGAAGAGACGGGTCCGGCCGCCACGCGTATCGATCCCGACGCTCGGGATCTCCTCCATGAGGAACTTCGGCTCCGACAGCGTCCAGTTCTCCCGATCGGAGCTCCGCGCGAGCCACAGCCCCTTCTTGGTGCCGATGGCGAGGACGGTCGTCCCTGCTGCTGTCATGGCTGCCCCCGTTGGCATGGAACCGGTCGCGGACCGGAGATCGTGATGCGGATCACTTGGAAGGGTGCCATCCACCACTCGTTTTGTACAGGGCCGGCTACCCGCTTCTGTCCGCATGGGCAGCCGCCCGGCGAGACCGTGTCAGAGTGGGCATATTCGGTCACTGGGGGCGGAACACCCGTTCATCCTGGAGGAACCGTTGAGTCAGATCGTCCTTGCGAATGCCGCGCCGGCACGGCCGTGCCGCGGTACCGAGCACCCCCCGGACGGACGCCGCTGGTGCGTCGGCAAGTGCTGTATCGAAGCGCGTCCCGGGCTGCTCGTCCTGTGGTGGGCTCCCGGTTCCCTGCTCACACTCGCGGACATCCTCTCGTCCTACGACGGCATCCGTGAACTCTCGGACGGCTACCGCCTGCCCCTCGTGGTCCACGTGCAGGGCATGGTGGGGATGACCGCGGGCGCACGCGCCCTCCTGCTCGAAGGGGACCTCTCCTCCCGTGTCGGATTCGTCGGCACGGGACCGGTGGACCAGGTCATCGTGGCCTTCCTCGAGCAGGCATTGTCGGAGACCTGCTACTTCCGCAGTCCGGCCAGGGCCGAGGCGTGGGCCCGCGGGGCGGGGAGCGACGATTGACGGGTACGCCATCGGATCGGTCGTCGCTGCGGAGCGGCGCGCCTCCGGTCGCCGGCGGGGAAGAGGGCATACGTGACACCGCACCCGCCGTCGACCGGCAGGAAATAGCTCCGCTGATTTCCGGGGCTCTCCCTCGGGCTGGATCCGCGACTCCCTATTCCTTGCCGGCCGCTTCGTCCGGGTGCACACCGCGGCGGAGGACGGCCATTCTGTTCTCCGGTTATCGTGTCGTCACATGGACTTCCCGCCACCCGGATCGGGAAAGGACGCGTCAGCGACTTTCGTTATAGGCGTCGATGATCGATTGTGTGATGCGGCCGCGGGAACTCGGGTTGAATCCGTTCTCCTGGGCCCACTGACGGATCTGCTGCGTGTCCTCGCGCTTGGATCGGGAGGAGGAAGCCTTCGGGCTCCCGGCCGACTGCTTCCCCGAACCGGCTTTCCGGCCCTTGTCCACGTAGCCGGAGAGGGCGGAACGTAGCGCATTCGCGTTCTGCTCGGTGAGATCTATTTCATAATTCGTGCCGTCGAGGGCGAAGCGCACCGTTTCCTGCGCTTCTTCCCCACTGAGGTCGTCGACCAATTGGACCTGTACCCGCTGCGCCATCACATTCTCCTGTGTTGTCCGGATGAATTCGTCAGCCCCATATTCCCGACCCTATCCTGCAAACTCGCCGAGAGGAATGAATTGCACGGATGGTGGACGGCAGGTCCATTGTCGCCGAGGGCTTGACGGACGCTGCGACCGGCGGGCTCTGCTATTCCCCGCGCCCGGGCGTCCCGCGCTCGTCGATCACCGGGGGCAGCCCGAACGTCTCGAACATCTCGGGATACAGGAAATTGTGGTGGCCGACGATCAGTTTGCCATCGGTCTCGATGACCTGGATGGCCCAGGGCTTCCAGAGCCCGGGCTCCACGAGGTGGTAGTTGGCGAACCCGCCTGCGCCGTTGACGTCCAGCGGGAGGAGGCGCCCGCCCTCGCAGACGCTGCCCTCACCCACGAACCAGGCGCGGACATCCGCCGGGCCGCTGAGCCACAGATCGAAGGGCGGCATGGAGAGGACGACGTCGTCGCGCAGGAGCGAGACGAGCACCTCCATGTCGTAGGCCTCGAACGCCCGCAGATACCTGGCGAGCAGGTCCTTGTGCGCCGGATCCTCGAGGGGCATGGAGGTGGTCGGCTCGAAGCCCGCCATGGTCTTGCGGGCACGCTGAAGCGCGCTGTTGATCGAAGCGGTGGTCACCTCCAGCAGGGTGGCGACCTCGGCGGCGGACCAGCGCAGGACCTCGCACAGGATCAGGGCGCTGCGCTGCAGTGGCGGCAGGTGCTGCAGCGCAGCCACGAAGGCCAGCCGGATCGTGTCACGGGCCTCGGCGACGACGGCGGGATCACCCGAGGTGTCGATCACCCTCTCGTTCCGGATCGGCTGCACGAAGGCGCTCTCCGTGAGGGGTGCGCCGAGCACCGCGTCCGCGGTCCGCGTGGAGGGCCCGAGGTCCATGGGCCGGGCCCGGCGCTGGGGGCTCCGGAGCATGTCGACACAGACGTTGTGCGCGATCCGGAAGAGCCAGGTGCGCAGGGCGGACCGCCCGGCGAAGGAGTCCCTGCTGGACCAGGCCTTGATCATGGTCTCCTGCACGGCGTCCTCGGCCTCCGACGCCGCCCCCAGCATCCGGTAGCAGTATCCGGTGAGGTCGCGCCGGGACTCTTCCAGGAGTTCCTCGAACGGCACCCCTTCCCGCTGCATTCCTGGCGTCGTCCCTCGGGCGGTGGCGGGTTGCATGCACTGAGCCTAGCGATGGCTGTCCCTGCGCGGGAGGAGGGCTGCGCAGAAAATTCGGCCGGTATCGATGATTCTCCGGCCTCCGTGGCGTCTACTGGGACACGTTGCCATCACCGACGAACGGAAGCACCTCATGCGCAGACTCACAGCAGGACTCTTCTCCTCCGTGGACGGAGTGGTCGAATCACCCCATCTGTGGCAGTTCGACAGCTTCGACGCGGAACTCGGCGCCGGCATGGGCGAGATGATCGCCAGGGTGGACACCGTGCTGCTCGGCCGCCACGGCTACGAGGAGTGGGCGCAGTTCTGGCCCGCAGCGGAAGCCGCCGATCCCTTCGGTGGCTTCATCAACCCGGTCCGGAAGTTCGTCGCATCCCGGACCCTCAGTGGTGACCTGGGCTGGACCAACGCGTCCCTCATGGACGCACCCCTCGAGGAGTTCGTCCGCTCGCTCAAGCAGACGGACGGCGGGGACATCGCCGTGTGCGCCAGCATCTCCCTCGTCCGCCAGCTCCTGTTCGCCGGGTTGCTCGACTCGCTCATGCTCATGATCCATCCCGTGGTGGCGGGCACGGGCCGCCACCTCTTCGAAGCATCCGACCCGGTGACCCGCCTGGAACTGCAGGAGACGACCACCACCAGCAAAGGCAATGTCCTGGCCTCGTACGGGCTCCGCGGCGAATAGGAGGGAAAGACATGTCATTTCAGGCATACCTGGATGCGATCGAAGTGAAGACGGGGCTGACACCGCGCCAGCTGCTCGAGCGGGCGACCGCGCGCGGCCTCGCCACGCCGGGGACGAAGGCCGGGGAGATCGTCGCCTGGCTGAAGGAGGACTACGACCTCGGGCGGGGCCACGCCATGGCCCTGGTGCACGTCATCAGGAACGGCGCGACGATCAGTGGAAAGCATGTGGGCGCCGACGGTGCCCACCGGGACGAGTCGGCGGAGCTGTGGCTCGACGGCAGGGCGACCAGGCCGGCGGGTGAGGCGCCCTGACGCTGCGGCGATCCACCTAGACTTCTGGTCATGGCCGTCCTCATCGATCCGCCGTCCTGGCCCGCCCACGGGACCGTCTTCTCCCACCTGGTCTCGACGTCGTCGCTCGATGAACTGCATGCGTTCGCGGAGGCGGCGGGCATCCCGCGCCGGGCCTTCGACGAGGACCACTACGACGTTCCCGCGCGGCGCCATCGGGACCTCGTCCTCCGGGGAGCGCGGGAGGTCAGCGGGACGGAACTGGTGCGTGCGCTCATCGCGAGCGGGCTGCGGATCCCCGCCCGGCAACGGGCGCCCCGGCTCCGAGCCGCCCTGGCGTCCCGCTGGGAGTCGCTCCTGCCGGCGCAACCAGCCCTGGGTCGGGAACTGCTCGACCGATGGAGTGAGCCGCACCGGAAGTACCACACCCCCACCCATCTGATCGCCGTCCTCGAGGCGCTGGACGTCCTGATGGAACCGGCCGACGCGCTCCTGCGCCGGTCCGTGCTGCTCGCCGCCTGGTTCCACGACGCCGTGTACGAGGGATCGGCGGGGACGGACGAACAGGCGTCCGCACACCTCGCCGTCGAACGCCTCCGGGAACCGCTGGGCACGTCGGCGGCGCAGGAGGTCGGGCGCCTGGTCCTGGTCACCGTGGCACACGATCCGGCCCCCGACGACCGTTCCGGCCACCTGCTCTGCGATGCGGATCTCTCGGTGCTCGCGAGCCCTCCCGAGGCCTACGCCCGCTACACCGACGCCGTCCGGCAGGAGTACGCGCATATTCCCGATGATGCATTCACAACGGGGAGGCGGGCCGTGCTGCTGCGGCTGCTGGCCCTCGACCCGCTGTACCGCACGGCTGCAGCGCAGGGCCACTGGGCGGAGCGCGCGCAGCGGAACCTGATGCAGGAACTCGAGTCCCTGGTGTAGCCACGGGATGCCTCCTCCGGAGCACGGGTCTAGGATCGCCGCATGGACCCGATCGGCGCGGCACTGGCAGAACTGCAGGAACCGGACCGGACCTGCCTGCAGCGCATCATCGACATCGCCCGGTCCGCCCGTCCCGAGGCCGAGGCGGGTCGGAGCTACGGCCTCCCGGCCCTCCTGCTCCAGGGGAAACCGCTGGTCGGCGTCGGCGCTGCCGCGAACCACCTTTCGCTCCATCCTTTCTCTCCCGCGGTGGTCGAGGCCGTAGCGCCGTCGCTCGGTGGGTTCTCACTGTCGAAGGGGACCATCCGGTTCTCCGCGGCGCAGCCGGTGCCCGACGATGTCGTGCGGGAGATCGTGCGCCTGCGGAGCATCGAGATCACAGGGCCGTAGGGCGGGGCGCAGGACCCGTAACCGGTCGGGCCGCAGCGGGGCGTCGAAGCCGTCGTGGCCTCGCGCTCCGGTCACGGTTCGGCGCGAATTCCGGCGGTTCCATGGCCTTCCGGAAGGCAGCGGCCGAAGATGAGGCATGACGTGGTCGACAAGGCTGGGCGTCGTGGCCCTCGCAGCGGTGTTCCTCTCGGCGTGTGCGACACCGGGTGCTCCGCCGGGGCAGCCATCGGCTGCCGATCCCGGCGCGACCGGACCAGCGGACGCACCGCTGACGGCTGCACCCGCCGCGCCCGGGGCGGTCATCGGCCAGGGCACGGTCCTCCAGGTCGCGGACGCACCACCGCAGTTCTGCCTCGGCGGCGTGATGGAGTCCTACCCGCCCCAGTGCAGCGGACCCCCGATCGAGAACTGGGACTGGTCCCTGGCGCCGCAGTCCGAGTCGGCGTCGGGCGTGACCTGGGGCGCGTATGCGGTGACGGGCACCTGGAACGGCGCGGTGTTCACGCGGACCGGAGAGCCGATCCCCCTGTCCCTCTATGACGCCCTGCCCGTCGAGGACCCGCGTCTCGCCGAGGGTCGGCAGGGCCCTGCGAGCCCGGACGAGCTCGAGCGGATCCAGCAGGAGATCCTCGGGACCGGTGGGTTGCCCGTACTGGGTGGTGACCTGCACGACGGTTACCTCACGGTGACGGTGGTGTACGACGACGGCTCCGTCCAGACGCGGATGGACGCCGAGTACGGGGCGGATGTCGTCGTCGTGCTGTCCGCACTGCGGCCGCCTCGCTGACCGGACCGCCCAGCATCGGGGCGCGGGGTGGTCCAGTGCAGAAAAAGTCCTGCACGAAGCGCCGCCCGGGTGCCAGAATGGACAGAGCAAGGATGCCCGGCAGGCGCCGGAGCTTCCATGGGCGGTCAGGAAGCCGGCTGCCGGAGGAACCCTGCCGCGCTGCCCGTCGGGTGGTGGACACCGAGCGGCTTCCCGCCCCCGTCCGGGCCGCCCGAAGGAACCCCCCTATGCAAGGCTTGTGTACCGCCACCGCGATGAGGCACGCGGACCTGTCCCTGGCGATCGTCTGGGACCACTTCCTGAACATGGGAGGTTCGATCGGCCGGTTCGAGGTCGATGCCTACCTCCACGGTCTGATGGTCCTGCCGGCCGACGATCGCGACTGCGTCTCCCAGGCCGTCAACGAACTGATCGACGACCTGGCGATGTTCGGTTCCGACTCCTGCTGCCGCGCTCCCTACAGCGGCTCCGGCCCAGCGGGCGTCCACACCTTCCGGACCTGCTCGGCGACGGCACGCGGGCGGGCGGTCGCCGCCGCCGAGGGCACCAACCGGCCTACCGGTCCTGCAGGGCGTCGAGCGCAACAGCCATCGCCGCAGCAACCCGCCCGTCAAGCCGTGCGCCGGGAACGGTGACCAGGTACCTGTCGCGGAGGGACTGGCCGCGCTCCGAGCTCAGCAGGAGCGTGCCTGCCGGATCCAGGAAGTCGAAGTGGAACCTGAACGGTGACGGCAGGGAGTCGAGGACCGGCAGCATCTCCCAGAGCCGCCGGCCGAGGGCCACCCCGACGCTGCGCTCGCTGCCCGTCGCCTGGATGCCGGAGGCCTCGAGGTGCCAGGTGGAGCGCAGCAGGGATGCGCCGAAGTCCTTGCGGAAGCTGCCGATGGGCCGCCCGTCCGCGTCCAGGACGTCATAGGTCGCGCCGATGTCCAGCCGCTGCCGGGCCCGGAAGGAGAACAGGGGAAGCCGCCGCGACTCGTCCTGGTAGAAGGTGACCTGCTCCCTGAAGGCGGCGCGCTTCTGCTGGGCGAAGGCCAGCAGGTCGCCGGGACGGCCGTCCGCACCGGCCGTCCGTATCTCGTAGCGGTTCACCAGAAAGGTCACCTTCTGTGTGACCGTGAAGCGCTCCACGCCGTATGCCAGATCCATGCCGCCCCTGTCCTCGTCGGTCCGGGTCCCGCACGGGTGGCGGGACGGGTCCTCCGAAACTAACCAGTGGTGCGCCGGTGCACGTCGTCCCCAGGGTGGACACGCCCGTCGGCGCCAGGGGTGCGGTGCGGGTCCAGCGGCCGGCGTCCGACGACGACGGTGGCGCCGGTCTCCTCGAGGGTGCAGGACCACGCCTGGTAACCCCCGTCCGCGAGCAGGCGCACGCAGTGCTGCTCCTGGTCCTCCCCGACCTCGAACAGCAGGTGCCCACCCGGTGCCAGCCACTGCCGGGCCTCCCGGACGACCCTCCGCTGGACCGCCATGCCGTCGCGTCCGCCGTCGAGGCTGGCCAGGGGTTCGTGCACCCTCGCCTCGGCCGGCAGGGTCTGCACCCGCGCGGACGGCACGTAGGGGGAATTGCAGAGCAGGGTGTCGACGGAGCCCTTCAGGGTCAGGGGAAGCGGATCGAACAGGTTGCCCACGTAGAGCGCCGCGTCCCAGCGGGCGAGATTGCGGCGAGCCAGGTCGACGGCGGCACACGAGATGTCGGCTGCGTGCAGGCGCACGTCCCCGACGGCGTCGGCGAGCGCGGCCCCGAGCGCCCCGCACCCGCAGCAGAGGTCGAGGACCGTAGCGCCGGCCGCCGTCAGCTCGACGGCGCACGCCACGAGGAACGCGGACCGCTGGCGCGGCACGAACACGCCCGGGCCCACCTCCAGCCTCAGCCCCCGGAAGTCCACCCAGCCCAGGATGTGCTCGAGCGGGAAGCCGGCCAGGCGCTTGTCCAGCATGGCTGCCAGGACCTCGTCCGTTGCACCGCTCCCGGCGAGCAGGCGGGCCTCGTCCTCCGCGAACACGCATCCTGCCGAGCGCAGCCGCACCGTCAGTTCCGCCTCGGTGGGGCGGGTTCCGACGGGGGTCGGGGCGGAGTGCTGCATGGAACGGCCCTTCGGCGGAGGCGGCCTGGCACCACGAGGATAACGGGGATCAGGTGTCGGTGTCGCTGTGTGCCATCGCCACGGGCTTGGACTCCACGCTGCCCCGCTCGCGCAGGTAGACCGAGGCGCCCACCATCACGGCGATGACCATGAATTCGCTCTGCCAGTTCTGGAACGACTCGAACCAGAACCTCGAGGTTGCCAGATAGCCGAGCACCGACACCCCGGGCTGCCCGTGGCTTGCCTGCTCGTCGTTGTACGCCTCGCTGCCGCCGACCGCGTGCAGGAGGAAGGATGCCGCGAAGAGTGCGAAGAACAGGATGGACAGCGAGTGTTCATAGAGCGTGAGGGCCAGTCCTCCGCGCCGGACGGGCCACGGGGCGTCCTTGTCGCCTGCCGCATCCTGCGGGTCGTCGTCCTGCGGTTCGTGCTTGTCCGGCAGCTTCGATTCCGAGGAACCCCGCTGGAAGAGGTAGGCCGTGAGCACCACGTACATGCCCATCTGGAGGAACTCCGACTCCCAGTTCTCGAAGGTCGCCTCGAGGAAATCACCCGTCGCGAGGAACCCGGCCGGTGTCACGGTCGGTTCGCCGTGCGTGAGTTGTTCCTCGTTGTAGTGGAGCACCCCACTGAGCACCATCCCGACGAACGAGGACAGGAACAGTGCGAGGTTCGCGAGCAGGAGCCCGTGATCCCTCATCCAATGCTTCATCGTGGCACCCGTCCTTCCGATCGATCCCGCGCAGTCCGCGTCACTTCAACGCTAGGAAAGGCGGCGACGGGGCGGCAAGCGGAACCCGGGCGGCATCCGCGGTTGCATCGGCGCCGTTCCCGTGGGCTCCGGCTGGTGTCTTCCCGGGGAGGGCGGCGCCAGGGATAGTCTGACGGCATGCAACGCGTCGCGGTGATCTCGGACCTGCACGGGAACGTCACCGCCTTCACGGCCGTTCTGGAGAACCTCCGGCGGCGCGGCATCACCACCGTCTACAACCTGGGTGATGTGGCAGGGAAGGGGCCGCGCGGTTCCGAGTGCGTGCGCCTGAGCCGGCTGCACTGCGCCGTGACGGTGCGTGGGAACTGGGACGACTTCCTGCCGAGCGGGACGCCCGAGTGGCGGGACGAGGCAGGGTGGTGGTGGCACCACGAGCTGACGGCGGAGGACCGCCGGTGGCTGCAGGCCCTTCCGCTCGTCCACGACATCACCTTGAGCGGCCGCCGCATCCGGATGTTCCACGCCTCTGCACGGAGCGTCTACCACCGGGTCCACGCACGGCACAGCGACGAGGACTTCGAGGGCATGTTCGCGGCGACCGGACTGACCGGGAGTGGACCCCTGCCGGACGTGGTCTGCTACGGCGACATCCATGACGCGTTCGTGTCGACCAACCGGAGCCGCACGCTGGTGAACGTCGGCAGCGTGGGGAATCCACTCGACCAGCCGCAGGCGTCGTACGTGATCCTCGAGGGCGAGTCCGACGGCGGTCGCGACGATCCGTTCGGCATCCAGTTCGTGCGGGTCGCCTACGACGTCGAGGCGGAGATCGCCGTCGCCGCCGAGCTCGGGATGCCGGCCCTCCAGGCCTACGCCATCGAGCTGCGGACGGCCGTCTACCGGGGGCAGCACGCGCGGCTCGGGATGCTGGACGGGGGTCAAGCGTCCGGTCGGGGGCCGGCTGCTTGACCCCTGACCGACGCCCCATGTCCGTGCAAGCACATCGATGTATTCAACGTCAGTCCGCGGACACGTCCGGGCCATTTGCTGCGTATGTCCAGTGTGCGGCGTACTCCTCAAGGTGCGGGGTGAGCTCCCTCAAGATCGCCTCAGGTTGACAGTCGGGCCGGTGGCCGGAGGAGAGGCCGTGCTCCAGCATCCCCGCCATTGGGTATGATTTCTCTGGCCGTTTAGCAGCAGGCGGCCCACCACCTTCCTCTTGCCCAGCATCGCGCGTCGACCGGGGCGGGGTTGATGCAAAGGTTTGCCGTTGGCCGATCACGAGAAAGAGAAGAGTCCGGTGTTCCCGGGCCTGCTGCAGGACATGGTCCTCGACAGCGACGACGTGGAGGAGTTCCTGACCAAGCTGGTCAAGGTCGCAGGCCACACGCTGTCCGCCGAGGACGACGAGGTCCTGTGCGGCGTGACCCTTCTCCGTGCCCGCACCAAGACGACGGTCGCGAGCAACAGTCCGGACGCGCAGAAGATGGACGAGGTCCAGTACGAGTACAACGACGGACCGTGCCTGCGGGCCGCCCGCCTCGGCGTCGTCCACTACGTCTCCGACTTCGACACCGAGGAGCGCTTCCCCGAGTACAGCCGGGCGATCAGCGACCACGGCATCAAGTCCGCCCTTGGGGTGCCCATCCGGCTGGAGGGTGATGCAACGGCCGCGCTCAATTTCTACTCGCCGCTCACCGACGCGTTCACGGAGAGGGCGATCGAGGCCGCCGAGAGGTTCGCCGCGGAGGTGTCCGCGTCCCTCAGGCTCGCGGTGCGTATCGCGAGCCTGACCGAGTCCAGCGCCGACATGCGAGCGGCCATGGAGAGCAGGACGACCATCGACCTCGCCGTCGGCGTCATCATGGGGCAGAACAGGTGCTCCCAGGATGCTGCCATGTCGATCCTCAAGGCGGCATCCAGTGCGAGGAACATCAAGCTGCGGGACGTGGCGGCCTCCGTCCTGCAGTCGCTCGGACAGGGGCCCGCCAGGACACACTTCGAGTAGGGCGCACTCCAAGGGGAACGGGGAGCAATGGACGAGCGGAACCGGCGCGGGCGGATCGCCGACGCGTTCCAGCGGGCAGGCATGTCGGTCGCCGAGGCGTGGATCCAGTACTTCGCGCTGGGTGGCTCCCTCTCGGAGCTGGAGATCGACGCCTATCTCCGCGGGTCGGCGGATCTCCCGCCCCTCGAGTCCGACCTCCTCGCCGAGGCTGCGCGGGAGGCGTCCGGGCAGGGCGCCGCACAGGAGATCGGGCCGTCCGCCGGGACGGAGCTGCCGGGTGGCCAGGAGCTGGAGCTCATCCGCCAGCTGGGAGCGGCAGGATCGGTCCTCCTCGACGCCGGGACGGCGGAGCGGGAGCGGCTCCGGTCCCTGGCCGGAGTGCACCTCCTCGACACCCCGCCCGAAGAGCGGTTCGACCGCATCACCCGTCGGGCCGCCGAGCGGTTCGGCTGCGAGGTGGCGACGCTGGCACTGATCGCGGACCACCGGCAGTTCATCAAGTCCGCGGTGGGGAAGGCGAACCAGGACCTCGAGCGGACACAGGCCTTCTGCGACGCCACGATCCGGTCCGCCGGGCCCCTCGTCCTGCCCGATACCGTGCAGGACGAGCGTTTCCGCTCGCACCCCTTCGTCGCCGGTGAACCGCACATCCGGTTCTACGCCGGGTATCCCCTCCGCGGGCCGGGAGGATGGCTGATCGGGACACTCTGCGTCATGTCCACCTCGCCACGCCACTTCCCGCGACAGGACCTCGAGGACCTCGAGGTCCTCGCCCAGGAGATGCAGCACGAGGTGTATCCGGGCTGGAGGGCGTGGAGCCTCCTCTGAGGTGTCAGCCCTCCGCCGCGGGCCGATCCGTGAGCTGCACGTCAACGCTCCGCGTCTCCGAACCCCGCCGGGTCTCCACGGCTACCGTCTCCCCGGGATCCCGCCGGCGCAGCGCCGAGAGGAGATCCTCGGGCGCCGACAGCTCCTCGTCCCCGATCCGGGTGAGGATGTCACCCGGCCGGATGCCCGCGTCGTCGGCCGGTCCGCCCTCGGACACGGACAGGACCACCACCCCCGTGGTGTCCTGCAGGTCCAGCTGCTCGGCGATCTGGGGCGTGATCGCGCCCGGCGCCAGGCCCATGAAGGCGTGTTCCGCCGTTCCGTCCTCCCGGAGCTCCTCGGCCACCTCCGTGGCGGTCGGGGCGGGGATCGCGAAGCCGAGGGCGACGGCGCCCTGTGCGGGCGGGATGTAGGCCTCGCTGATGCCGATGATCTCGCCGCGGCCGTTCACGACGGCGCCACCGGAGTTGCCCGGGCTGATGGCGGCGTCGGTCTGGATGAGGTCGACGAGCGACTGGCTGGTCGATGCGGACCCCGGGATCTCCCGGTGCAGGCCGGAGATGATGCCCGATGTCGCGGTGTTCTCGAACCCGAGGGGGGACCCGATGACGACGGCGAGTTCACCGATGCGCGGCAGCCCGGACTGGAAGGTCGCTGCCGGCAGATCCGCGCGGTCGGCCCGCACGAGTGCGAGGTCGGACACCGCGTCGGTCGCCTCCACGGTCCCCGACACCCGCTGTCCGTCGGCGAAGGCGACCTCGACGTCGTCGTTGCCGCGGACCACGTGTTCGTTGGTGAGGATCAGGCCGTCCTCGGTGTAGATCACGCCGCTGCCCAGGCCGCCCTCGGTGAAGATGGTGACCACCGACGGCTGTACCGCGTCGACGATGTCCGGGATGCTCAGGTCCTCCTGCTGCCCGCCCGACTCCCCGGACGAGCTGTCCGACGAACCGTCCGACGAGCTGTCGGTCGCACCCCCGCCCTGCACCTGGGCGGGCGCGCTCGATGCGGGGTCGGGAGTGCCGGTATCGGTGCAGGCCGTCACGGCGAGCAGGAGGGCGAGGGTCAACGGGACCGCCGACGTGCGGATCCTGGTCTTCGGCATCATGGTGGCGTCCTCCTCGGATGGCCGGCTGTCCGGACAGCAGTGCGGCCGGGACGCGCGGTGTGCGCGTTCCGGATGATTAGACCGTACGAAGGCCGGCGGGCGGCGGACAAGGAGGAAAAAAGGACCGCCGGGGCTGGACAGGGCGACCGGAGGAGCGTCCCGCGCAGCGGGCGGTCAGGACCGTCCTTCGTCGTCGCGGTCGTGCCGGCGCAGGGGATGGTCGCGCCATGCGTCCCGGTCCGAGGGCTCCGGCCCGTAGCCGGGGCGCAGCAGCGGCTCGTCCGGGTCGTCCTCCGGATGGGACTTCCGTGGAGCTCCCCTGCGGTGCGTGAGCCAGTAGCCCCGGCCGATGCATGCGGCTGCGGCGAGGATGATGAGCAGGCCGATGGCCAGGAGCAGGGGAGCCTCGGCCGGCACCGGCGTGCCCGTCGACTCCGCCCGGGCGAAGTCCGAGACGGCCTGCGGCACGAAGAGGGTGCTGATGAACAGCAGGACCAGTCCTGCCAGGTACTGCCTGGTGCCGAGTTTCATGACTCCCCTGTGGCTGGGCGGTTCGTGCCGTTCCAGCTTAGGCCCTGCGGCCCCTCGGCCTACGCTGGGACGGTGCACGAGACCCTCCCCAGCAACCGTCAGCTCAGCCGCAGTATCCTGCGGCTCGCCGTGCCGGCGCTCGGTGCCCTCATCGCCGAGCCGCTCTTCCTGCTCGCCGACTCCGCGATCGTCGGGCATCTCGGCGTCGACGAGCTCGCCGGTGTGGGCCTCGCATCCACGGTGCTGCAGACCGCCGTCGGACTCATGGTCTTCCTCGCGTACTCGACCACTCCCGCCGTCGCCCGTCTCCTCGGTGCGGGCCGTCTGCCCGAGGCGCTCGCTGCAGGGCGCGACGGCGTGGGTCTCGCCGTCGCGCTCGGGGTCCTGCTTTCCGTCGCGGGCTGGGCCACCGCGCCCCGGCTCGCCTCCCTGCTGGGTGCCGAGGGCGCCGTCCACGCCTTCGCGGTCGACTACCTCCGCTGGTCGATGCCGGGGCTGACGGCCATGCTCGTGGTGCTCGCCGCCACCGGGGTGCTGCGCGGGCTGCAGGACACGCGCACGCCGCTGGTCGTCGCGGGCGCGGGCTTCGGCGTCAACATCGTCCTCAACTACCTGCTCGTGTACGGCGCGGGGATGTCGGTCGCCGGCTCCGCGCTGGGGACCAGCCTCGCCCAGTGGGGGATGGCGGCCGTGTACCTCGTGATGATCGTGCGTGCCTCCCGTCGGGAGCAGGTCCCCCTGAAGCCGTCCCTCCGCGGCATCCGCAGCACGGCGAGCGTCGGCTCGTGGCTCATGCTGCGTACGCTGTCCCTGCGCGTGGCGATCCTCGCCACCGTCCTCGTCGCGACTGCGCAGGGTCCCCTCAGCCTCGCCTCGCACCAGCTCGTCATGACGGTCTTCACCTTCCTCGCCTTCGCGCTCGACGCCCTCGCCATCGCCGCGCAGGCACTGATCGGCAAGGAGCTGGGGTCGGGGAACCGGCCGCTGGCCCGTGCACTGACGCGGCGGATGATCACGTGGGGGGTGGGCTTCGGCGTTGTCACGGGTGGCCTGCTCGCGGCCGTGGCTCCCTTCGTTGGGTGGATCTTCACCACCGACCCGGCCGTCCAGTCCGCCTTCGCGGCAGGCTTGTGGGTGCTCGCCGCGTCCCAGCCGGTCTGCGGCTTCGTGTTCGTGCTCGACGGCGTCCTCATCGGCGCGGGCGACGCCCGGTACCTTGCCACGGCCGGCGTCGTGAACCTCGTCGCCTACCTGCCGCTGCTGGCCCTCGTCGGCAGGGCGGAGCTGTCCGGCGGCGAGGGGATCGTGTGGCTGTGGCTCGCCTTCGGCATCGGTTACATGCTCGCGCGCGCGGCGACGCTGGGCTGGCGCGTCCGGGACGACCGCTGGATGGTCACCGGGGCGACGCGCCGCGGGGCGGAACGGGCCGGGTAGACGCTACGGCCCGCCTCGGGCAGGACGGGACTCCCGGCTCAGAGGTCGCCCAGTTCGTGCCACACCTCCAGGACGACGGCCCTCGCGTACTCCTCCGCCAGGTCCTCGTTCCGGTCGGCGATGGCGCGGGCGACGCCTTCGTGGTTGTCGAACGAGACGGGCGCCGGATCGGCCGGCGAGAGGCCGAGGTCTGTGCGGCCAGCGAGCACCTCCGTCACGATCCCGTGCAGGGACGCCATCATGTCGTTGCCGCTCGCCGCCAGCAGCAGTGCATGGAAGGCGATGTCGGCGTCGAGGTAGGGCTGCTCGTGCCCCCGGCCCGTCTCGCCGAGCACCCGCAGGCGGGTGGCGAGCTCGATCAGTTCGGCGGCGGTCTCGGGCGTCGCCCTGCTCGCGGCCAGGCGGGCGGCTGTCGGTTCGAGGGCGAGCCGCATCTCCGTCAGTCGGTGCAACTGGGTGACGCGTTCCGGTCCCAGGAGCCGCCAGCGGATCAGCTGGGGGTCCAGGACGTTCCAGGCGGCGACCGGGAGGACGGTCACGCCGACCCGCCGACGGGATTCGACCATGCCCATCGACTCGAGGATCCGCACGACCTCGCGGACGACGGTTCTGGACACTCCGGCCTCATCCTCCAGCCGTGCGAGCGTGATGACGCTCCCCGCCGGCCGGACGCCCTGGGCGATCTCGCTGCCCAGGCGCTCGAGGACGGCGTTGTGCAGCACGGGAGCAGGTGCGGCTGAGTGACTACTGCGCGTCAAAGATGTGATCTTTCTTGCTTCGAGCGTGATGTGCGTGCCAGACTACGGTTCCAAGCGCAAAGTCGCCCCGTCGTGGGCCGAACATCAATGGAGAGTTCTGTGGAAGATTGGACCCAAACGCTGGGCGCGGGACCCCTGCTGGGCATCGCGGCGGGCGCAGTCGCCCTGATCCTCATCCTGGTCATTCGATTCAAGGTACACGCGTTCCTGACGCTGGTCCTCGTGTCCCTCCTGACCGCCTTCGCCACGGGGATCCCCACGAGCGAGATCGTCACCACCCTGGTGACCAGCTTCGGTACCACCCTCGGTTCGGTCGCCCTGCTGATCGGCCTCGGGGCGATGCTCGGCAAGATGATCGAGCACAGCGGCGGCGCTCGGGTGCTCGCCGACAAGCTGGTCGACGTCTTCGGTGAACGGCGTGCACCGTTCGCCCTCGGCCTGGCTTCCCTGATCATGGGCTTCCCGATCTTCTTCGACGCGGGCCTGATCGTCATGCTGCCGATCATCTTCGCCGTCGCCCGACGCCTGGGCGGCACCAACGTGCTGCTGTACGGCATCCCGGCTGCCACCGCCTTCTCCGTGATGCACGTCTTCGTGCCACCGCACCCCGGCCCTGTCGCAGCGACCGAGCTCTACGGCTCGAACCTCGGCCTCGTGCTCCTCATCGGCCTGCTGATCGCCTTCCCGGTCTGGTACGTCACGGGCTACCTGTGGGGCAAGTTCGTGGCCACCAAGTACATCCTCCCGGTCCCGGCACTGTTCGGCACGCTCGACGCCGACCAGCCGACCAACCCGCCCAAGTTCTCCACCGTCGTCGCGATGCTGCTGCTGCCGCTGCTGCTCATCTTCATGAACACCGGCCTGGACTTCCTCGACGCCGCGGGCGTCGTCGACGCCGAGGAACAGACCTGGGTACAGGTGCTGAGCGCCATCGGCTCGTCCCCGGTCGCGCTGCTCATCTCCGTCCTCGTGGCCACAGCGGTACTCGGCCACCGGCGCGGCGAGAACGGCACCGCCCTGGAGAAGGTGCTCGACTCCGCGCTGGGCCCGGTCTGCTCGGTCATCCTCATCACCGGCGCCGGCGGCATGTTCGGCGGAGTGCTGCGTGCCTCCGGTATCGGTGACGCGCTCTCGGACTCCCTCGCCTCGATCGGGCTGCCGATCATCCTCGCCGCGTACCTCATCGCCGTGATCCTCCGCGTGGCCCAGGGCTCCGCGACCGTGGCACTGGTCACCACCGCCGGGCTCATGGCCCCCGCGGTTCTGGCCGGCGGCTTCAGCCCCCTCGAGATCGCCGCCATCACCCTGGCCAGCGCCGCCGGATCCGTGTTCGCCAGCCACGTCAACGACTCCGGCTTCTGGCTCGTCGGCCGGCTCATGGGCATGGACGTGAAGACCACGCTGAAGACCTGGACCGTTCAGCAGTCGCTCGAATCCGTGGCCGGATTCGGACTGACCCTCCTCGTCTTCTGGATCGGCTGATGACCCCGCACGCGTTCGACATCACCGGTCGGCTCGCACTGGTCACCGGCTCCTCGAGGGGCCTGGGGTACGCCCTCGCGACCGGCCTCGCCCAGGCCGGCGCCCGTGTAATTGTGCACGGACGCGACGCAGGGGCCGTGGCGGATGCGGCGTCGAGCATCGGTGAGGCGACCGGGACGGTGCCCGCCACCACGACCTTCGACGTCACGGACGCGGACGGGGCGGCCCGGGGTATCGCGGCGCTCGTCGCCGAGCACGGGGTGCCGGACATCCTCGTCAACAACGCGGGCATCCAGCGGCGCGCGCCGTTCAACGACTTCGACCCGGCCGACTGGGACGACATCGTCACGACGAACCTGTCGAGCGTCTTCTACGTCTCCCGGCAGGTCACCCGCGGCATGGCGGAGCGGGGCTCGGGCAAGGTGATCAACATCGGTTCGGTCCAGTCCATGCTCGCCCGGCAGACCATCGCGCCGTACTCGGCGACCAAGGGCGGGGTGGCCATGCTCACCAAGGGCATGGCTGCCGATTTGGCCAGGTTCAACATCCAGGTCAACGCCATCTCTCCCGGCTACTTCGCCACCGAGATGAACCGTGCGCTGGTCGAGGACGAGGCGTTCAACACCTGGGTGATCAACCGCACCCCCGCCCAGCGGTGGGGGAGGTTCGAGGAGCTCGTCGGGACGCTCGTCTACCTGGCCTCCGACGCATCGACCTTCGTGTCCGGTCAGAACATCTTCGTCGACGGCGGGATGACGTCCGTCGTCTGACAGCCTGCACGGCGGCTGCGGCCGCCCGGCGTCGAATCGAAAGGGAAGGCACCACATGAGAGCCCTCGTCATCAACGGCAAGCTCGACCTCGTCGAGGCCGAGCTGCCGACACCCGAGCCCGGTCCGGGCCAGGTCCGGCTCCGGATGGCCTTCGGAGGTGTCTGTGGATCCGACCTCCACTACTACAACGAAGGCGCCAACGGGGAGTACGTCGTGCGCGAACCGCTCGTCCCCGGTCATGAGGTGTCGGGCACCGTGGACTCCGACCCATCCGGTGAGCTTGCTCCCGGGACGCCGGTGACGGTCCATCCCGCGACGTTCGGGCGTCCGGAACACGGCATCGAGGACCGCAGGCACCTGTGGCCCGGGGGTGCCTACCTCGGCAGCGCCTCCACCTGGCCGCACACCCAGGGCGGGATGAGCGAGTTCCTGCTCGTCGACAAGCACATGGTGCGTCCGCTCCCGTCCGGGCTGCCGCTGCGTCGGGCCGCCCTCGCCGAGCCGCTCGCCGTCGCCCTCCACGGGATCACGGTCGCCGGAGGGGTTCGGGGCAAGCGGGTCCTCGTGTCCGGTTCCGGGCCCATCGGCCTCCTCGCCATCGCTGCCTGCCTCGCCGAGGGCGCCGCCGAGGTCGTGGCCACCGATGTGCTCCCCGGCCCCCTGGAGCGCGCCCGACGCCTCGGGGCGCACGGCACCGTGCAGGTCGGCACCGAGGAGATCCCGGCCCTGGCATTCGACGTCGTGCTGGAGTGTTCCGGCGTTGCGGCCGCCGTCAGCACGGCCCTGCTGGCCGCCCGCCGGGCGGGCATCGTCGTCCAGGTCGGCATGGTGCCCAACGAACCCCGGGGCATCAATCTCGCCCCGCTGATCTCGAAGGAGCTCCAGCTCCGCGGGGCCTTCCGGTTCGACGACGAGATCGACCGGGCCATCGAACTGCTCGACGACACCCCGGGGATCGAGAACGTCATCACTCACGAGGTCCCGGCCGACCGCGCGCTCGAGGCCTTCGCCGTCGCCCGGGACTCCGAGACCTCCGGCAAGGTCGTCATCTCGCTGTGGCACGGCGAGCGATGACCCCGGGAGCAGCTCCGGCCGGGCCGGTCGTGATCGGCGTGGACCTCGGCACCACCAATACGAAGGCGGTCGCCTTCCGGACGGACGGCACGCTCGAGGCGTCCCATGCGGCGGGCTATCCGCTCGACGAGCCCCACCCGGGGCAGGCGGTCCAGGATCCGCAGCTCATCCTCGCCGCGGTGCTCGAGTCGGTGCGTGAGGTCGTGCGCCAGGTGGGCGCCCAGCGCGTCGCAGGGCTCTCGTTCAGTTCGGCGATGCACAGTCTCATCGGACTCTCCCCGACCGGGGAACCGCTCACCGAGGTCGTCACGTGGGCCGACACCCGGTCGCGTGTCCAGGCCGAACGGCTGCGTGCGTCGGTCGGCGGGCTCGCCCTGCACCGGCGCACGGGCACCCCGGTGCACCCGATGTCCCCGCTCCCGAAACTCGTCTGGTTCCGCGAGCAGGAGCCGAAGCTGTGCGAGAGCATCGGGTTCTGGGTCGGCATCAAGGAATTCGTGCTGCTGCGGATCTGCGGCGCGCTGGTGGTGGACCACTCGATCGCCTCCGCGACCGGCCTGATGAACATGAGCACCCTGGCGTGGGACGAGGAGGCGCTCGCGCTCGCAGGCATCCAGCCCGAGCAGCTGCCGGAGATCGTCCCCACCACGACCGTGCTGCCCGCCCTCACGGACGACGCCGCTGCCGCGATGGGTCTGCCCGGCACGACGCCCGTCGTGGTCGGCGCCGCGGACGGTCCCCTCGCCAACCTCGGCGTGGGCTCCGTGCGCCCCGGCGTGGCGGCCTGCTCGATCGGTACCAGCGGAGCGCTGCGCGTCGCGGTCGACCGGCCCGCGGTGGATCCGCTCGGCGGCGTGTTCTGCTATGCGCTGACGTCCACCCGGTGGGTGGTCGGCGGCGCGATCAACAACGGTGGGGTGGTGCTCGGGTGGGCCGGTGACGCGATCGCCCCCGACCTGGCCGAACCGCCCGAGGAGGAACTGCTGGCCCTGGCAGCGCGGGTGGCTCCCGGATCGGGCGGGCTGCTCATGCTCCCGTACCTGCTCAGCGAGCGGGCGCCCCACTGGAGTTCGCTGCCTCGCGGCGCCTACGTCGGTCTCACCAGGGCGCACCGCAGGGAGCACCTCGTGCGGGCCGCGCTCGAGGGCGTCTGCCTCCAGCTGGCGCTGGTGCTCCACTCGATGCGTTCCGCCGGGCTCGACGTCACCCACGTCCGCGCGACCGGGGGTGTCATGCGCAGCCCCCTCTGGCGCCAGCTCCTCGCCGACACGTTCGGGATGCCGATCGAATTCGCGCACGGGCAGGAGGGCTCGGGCTTCGGCGCGGCGCTGCTCGGGATGGAGGCTCTCGGCCTCATCGAGTCGATCGACGTCGTCGCCGACATGGTCGAGATCGAGGAGACGGTGCGCCCCCAGCCGGCCGCCGCCGCGGTCTACGCCTCCCTGCTGCCGGTCTTCGCCGAGCTGTACGACGCCCTCGTCCCGGCCTTCACGTCCCTGCGCCGGCTCGCCCCGTCCCTGCCGATCGAACTCGACTCCGGCGCTCCTCCCGGCCCCGCCCCGTCCGCTCCGCCGCTGTGAGACCGCGACCCCGGGCTCTGGCGCGTCCGCCACGGGAGCGGGAGGATGGAACGACGACGAACGAGTGCAGGGGAGGCCGGAGTGCCGGAGGTGACGGTGGGAGTGCCCACGGTGGCAGACGTGCTGGCGGAGCTGGCGGAGCTCGAGGACCCGCGGATCCGCGCGGTGAACGAGAAGCACGGTGACGACCACGGGGTGAACCTCACCTCGCTGCGCGCGCTCGCAAAGCGGCTGAGGGCGCACCACGATCTCGCCCGGGCGCTCTGGGCCACGTCGGACACCGCAGCGCAACTCGTGGCGCTGCTGATCTGCCGGCCGAAGTCCTTCGGGCACGACGAACTCGACGCCATGCTGCGCCAGGCACGCTCGCCGAAGGTGCACGACTGGTTCGTGAACTACGTGGTGAAGAAGAACCCGCACGCCGAACGGCTCCGCCTCGAGTGGATGGCCGATCCGGATCCCGTCGTGGCCAGTGCGGGCTGGGCTCTCACCAGCGAGCGCGTGGTCAGGAAGCCCGAGGGCCTCGACCTGCCCGGGCTGCTGGACACCATCGAGGCCAGCATGAAGGAAGCGCCGGACCGCCTGCAGTGGGCCATGAACCACACGCTCGCGCAGATCGGGATCGAACACGAGGCGCAGCGGGCCAGAGCCCTCGACATCGGGGAACGGCTCGAGGTCCTGAAGGACTACCCGACGCCGCCCAACTGCACCTCGCCCTTCGCGCCGAGCTGGATCACCGAGATGGTGAGCCGGCAGGAACGGGCCTGACCCGGCCGGTCCCCGCCTCGACGTCCTGCGGCAGACTGGTGAGAGCAACAATGGCCGAGCGAGAGGAGCGCCTTCCCGTGACCGTATTCCATCCGGACCTCGCCGTCGGACGGTGGATCCCCCCACTGTCCTTCGGACCGCGCCTGGCGCGTCTCGCCAACGTGCCGCGCAGGAGTGCCACCGACATCCCCGAGGACCTCCTGGTCGACGACATCGCCGTGCCCGGTGCCGATGGCGCGCCCGACGTGGGCGTGCGCCTGATCCGTCCGAGGACTCTGGTGGGAAGGGCACCCGCTCTGCTGTGGCTGCACGGCGGAGGCATGATCCTCGGGAGCAGTTCCCAGGACGATGCGACCAACTTCGCCTTCGCACGCACCCTCGGGATCACCGTCGCGTCCGTCGACTACCGGCTGTCGCCGCAGCACACCGCGCCGGCCGCCCTCGAGGACGCGTACGCGGCCTCGACCTGGCTCGCGGCCCACGCGGAGGAGCGGGGTATCGATGCCGATCGGATCGCGATCGGAGGACAGAGTGCCGGTGGAGGGCTCGCAGCAGGTCTCGCGCTCCTCACCCATGACCGAGGCGGGGTGCGGCCCGCCTTCCAGTTGCTGGTGTACCCGATGATCGATGACCGGACCGTGGTGCGCACCGACGCGGATACCCGCCACGTGCGGGTATGGACCCCGGGGAGCAACCGCTTCGGCTGGACGTCGTACCTCGGCCGAGCCCCGGGCGGCCCCGGCGTGTCACCCTATGCGGCACCGGCCCGCCGGGAGGACCTCACCGGGCTGCCGCCGGCGTGGATCGGCGTGGGGTCACTCGACCTCTTCTTCGACGAGGACACGACGTACGCGGCGAGGTTGGAGGAGGCGGGCGTGCCCTGCGAACTCGTCGTCGTGGACGGCGCGTTCCATGGTTTCGACACGCTGTTCGCGCGGAAGGGAGTCTCCCGGAGGTTCTGGCGGGCCCAGGCCGATGCCCTGCGAAACGCGCTGTTCACCGGGTAGGGACGGGGCGGCGGGTGCGTTCCGAGGACTAAACTGGACTCGCCGGAGATCGCCGGTCCCGCACCCCGTCCAGAGAGGTCTTCGATGGCTGCTGCACCGCCCGACCCCGGCGCCGGGTCCGACGCGTCCGAACTGTCGGTCTGGAAGCCGTTCCTGGCCCGTGCCGGGGTGGGCGCCGTCTTCGGTCTCGTGACCGTCTTCTGGCGCGAACCCTCCACCCTGGTGATGTCCGTCGCCGGCGGGCTCTACCTCCTGCTCACGGGCGCGGCCTACCTCTGGACGCACCGCCTGCCATACAGGGCTTCCCGCACGCGGCTGCTGCCCGACATCGGTGGCGGACTGCTCCTCGGTGCGGGTATAGCGAGCCTCGTGTTCCTCGATGACCGCAGCTTCGCCTTCGCCGGCGCGGTCGCCCTCGTCGTCGCCGGCGGGGTCGAAGTGCTGCGCGGACTCACGGCCCGCGGTTCCGTGATGGCACGGGACCTCGTGATCGTCGGGACGGTGGCGGTCGTCACGGGCGCCCTGCTCCCGCTCGTCGAGCACCTCGGAGCCCATGCACTGCTCGGTGTGGCCGGTGGCGGGGCGCTGCTCACCGCCGTCGTGCTCGGGATCGCCGCCCTGAGCTACCGGCACGATTCAGCGCTGAGCGCACCGGCCACTTCCGGCGCCCGGGGCGAGCCGGACCCCGTAAACTAGAGTCTCTACAGCTCGTAGAAATATTGCATCACCGGAAGGAGTGCCCGTGGCCAAGCGCCAGCCTGGGAAGCCCTCGCAGGGTCGATTCCGCCACGGCATCAAGGCACCGCTCGTGTTCTCGGCCGTCCTGGCCCTCGTGGCCGGGGTGGCGACGTCGATCTTCGCCACGGGAGGCGGCAGCAACGTGCTGCGCGTCGACCTCGGCCTCACGGCGGCAGGGATCGCGTTCATCGTCTCCCTCGTCATCTGCGCCATGCTCATGATGGCGGAGACCCCGAACTCCGAACACCTCAGCAAGGGCTCCGGTGTCAACCGCTCGTCGGCGAAGCCGGACCGGAAGGTGGCGCCCGCCCCGCCCGCCGCGGATCCCGGGCCCGACGACGAACCCCGCTACGGCCAGCGCCTGCCACGGCAGGACACCTGACCGACCAGCCTCCGTCGGGTCCCCGCCCGGATGCCGGCCGGCCGCCTCCCGCTGGGGCGGGACTTTGCCGGGGTTCCCACCCCGCACCAATCAGTACATGAGGTTATGTACTATTGGCGGATGGCTACGCTCACCCATCACTCGGTGCTCGCCAGGTTCGGCTACGCCCTCTCGGATCCGGTCCGCGCCCGCGTCCTGCTGGCCCTCCGGGATGCCCCGTCCTATCCGGGTGACCTGGCCGAGCTGGCGGGCGTGAGCAAGCAGCGGTTGTCGAATCACCTGACGTGCCTGCGCGGATGCGGGCTGGTCGTCGCCGTCCCCGAGGGGCGGCGGGTCCGGTACGAGCTGGCGGACCCGGAACTGGGGGACGCACTGACCGCCCTCCTGAGCGTCGTCGCGGTCAGCAGCCCCGAGTGCTGCTGCACCGCTGACGAGAATCACGTCGACGGAAGGGCCTGCTGCTGATGAGCACTCACACGTCGATCGGGTCGGGCCAATCACTGCGACCTGCGTCGACCGCGGAGCGTCGCGTGATCCTGTCCCGGCGCATCCGCCTCTTCGTCGCCGCGACGATCACCTACAACGTCTTCGAAGCGGTCATCGCGATCAGCGCCGGCACGATCGCGTCCTCGAGCGCCCTGATCGGCTTCGGGCTGGACTCGATCGTCGAGGTCCTCTCCGCGGCCGCGGTGGCCTGGCAGTTCGCGGGCCGCGACCCGGAGGCCCGCGAGAAGACCGCGCTGCGCCTGATCGCGTTCTCCTTCTTCGGCCTCGCCGCTTTCGTCAGCATCGACGCCGTCCGCAGTCTGCTCGGCGGGGCTGCGGCAGATCACTCCCTCGTCGGGATCGTCCTCGCTGCAGCCAGTCTCGCCGTGATGCCGTTCCTGTCGTGGGCCCAGCGCCGCGCCGGACGCGAACTGGGCTCCCGCTCGGCCGTCGCGGACTCCAGGCAGACCCTGCTCTGCACCTACCTGTCCGGCGTCCTGCTGGTCGGGCTGCTCCTCAACAGCACCCTCGGCTGGTCCTGGGCCGACCCGGTCGCCGCCCTGGTCATCGCCGCCGTCGCCGTCAAGGAGGGCCGCGAAGCCTGGAAGGGCGATTCCTGCTGCGCCCCGAGCCTCGGAAACCTCGGAGACGGCGGGAGCGTTGATACCGGGAGGGACACCTCCGACAACGGCCAGGACGCCTGCTGCCCGCACGAGTAGGAAGACGAGCAGGCCTTCAATCCACCGGTCCCGGCATCGTGTCGGGACCGGGCACGAGAACGCATCCAGCCGACGAGGAGACACCACCGTGCCGACCCCCTTCCCCAGGACGAAGCCCCGGACGACGACGGGCCTGAGCCTGCAGGACCGCATCACGATCGGGCTCATCGCCGCGGCGGCCGCTGTCGAAGCCGCGGCGCAGCAGGGCAGGTTCAGGGACAGGCACGCGCGCCTGGGTGAGACGCAGGCGCAGTGGGGCCACGCCGATAAGGATCGGTCGCCGGTCTTCCGCGGCTACGCCGAGGAGTTCGGTCTCGACCTGGCCGCCTCCGACGCCGCCTCCGACGCCGCCTCCGACGCCGCCTCCGACGCCACCGTCGAGGATCGCGCGACGATGGAGCGCATCCAGAAGGACAAGGCCGACGGCGTGGCGCCCGACGTCCAGGGAACCCCGGCGTTCTTCCTCGACGGCGAGAAGATCCAGCCCTCGAGCGAGGAAGAGTTCCGCCGGCTCATCGAAACCGCCATCAGCCAGGAGGAGCCGTCAGCGCAATGAACAACCTCTCCCGCGAGCGGTCCCCGAGCACGGCGGCGGGACCCGACACCGACACGCCACCCTTCGCCCGCCCCCGAGCCTTCGGCCTGCTCCTCCTGGCCACCGGCATCACCGGCTGGATCGCGGCCGCCATCCTGATCCTCGAGAAGCTTCAGCTCCTGCAGGACCCGGACCACGTCACGAGCTGCGACATCAATCCCTGGGTGTCCTGCGGACAGGTCATGGAGACCTGGCAGTCGGAGCTCTTCGGCTTCCCCAACCCCTTCATCGGTCTCGTGGGTTTCACCGTCATCATCACCACCGGCATGGGCCTGCTGGCCGGTGCCCGGTTCGATCGCTGGTACTGGGTGGGCGTGCAGGCAGGTGTCACGCTCGGTGTGGTGTTCGCGGCCTGGCTGTGGAGCCAGGCCCTGTTCGAGATCTACGTCCTCTGCCTCTACTGCATGATCGTCTGGGCGGCGATGATCCCCCTGTTCATCCTCACCACCGTCCGGAACATGGTTCACGGCGTCATCCCCGCACCCGTCGCCGTCACCCGATGGCTGGCGGCATGGGTGGGTCCCGTCATCGCCGTCACCTACATCGCCGTCGCGGCCTCCGTGTTCTTCCGCTTCCTCCACGTCTTCATCTGAACCGCCCCCGCAGGCGGACGGCGGGGAGGGTGCGCTCGGTAGGGCGGCCCGGTCAGGGCCCTGTGGACCCGTCCCGCCGGTGCGTGGAGTGATGGCGGACGGGTGGCGGCCCCGAAGGATCCGCCACCCGTCCGCGAGTACGCTGCATCAGCGGCCGGTGCGACGCTTGCTGTAGACGTCGAAGGCGACGGCGAGCAGGAGGACGAGTCCCTTGATGACCTGCTGCCAGGCCGCGTCGACGGAGAGGATGGACAGCCCCTGGTTCAGGACGCCCATGACCAGGCCGCCGATCACCGCGCCCACCACGGTCCCGACGCCGCCCTGCACAGCCGCACCGCCGATGAAGACGGCGGCGATGGCGTCCAGTTCGAAACTGCCTCCCGCCGATGCCACGGCGCTGCCGGCACGCGCGGTGCTGACGACGCCGGCGAGGCCTGCCAGGAAGCCCATGTTCACGAAGATGAAGAAGTTGACCCACTTCGTCTTCACACCGGACATCATGGCCGCGTAGAGATTCCCGCCCATCGCATAGACGTGCCGGCCGAACACGGTCCGTGAGAGCAGGAACGAGTACAGCAGGACGAGGGTCGCGAGGATGATCAGGATGATCGGTGTACCGCGGTTGTACGCGAGCAGGTAGCACAGGTACATGATGGCGACGACGGCGATGGCGATCTTCAGGACGAAGGACAGGGTGCGCTCGCGGGGGAGGTTGAGGCGCCGGAGGTCGGCGCGCCCCTTGAGCTGCTGCGCCACGAGGGCCAGGGAGGCCAGCGCACCGATGCCGAGCGTGATCAGGTCCGGTGTGCCGGTGGCAGGGAGCGTGCCCGAGCCGATCGAGTTGAAGGCCCGCGGCAACCCGCTGATCGTTCCGCCGGTCAGCAGCACGAGGGCCACGCCGCGGAAGACCAGCATGCCCGCGAGGGTCACGATGAAGGCCGGTATGCCCACGAAGGCGACCCAGAAGCCCTGCCAGGCCCCGATCAGGGCGCCCACGAGGAGCGACAGCGCGACGGCGGCACCCCACGGGAGTCCCCAGCTGTTCATGGAGAGCGCAGCCACGGCGCCGACCGTCGCGACGATCGAGCCGACGGACAGGTCGATGTGCCCCGCGATGATGACGATCACCATCCCGATCGCGAGGATGAGCACGTAGGCGTTCTGCTGGATCAGGTTGCTCACGTTGCCCGGGTACAGGAGGCGCCCGCCGGTGAGGACCTGGAACAGCAGGATGATGACGGCGAGGGCGGCGAGGATGCCGTACTGCCGCATGTCGACCCGGCGTCGCCTCTTCTTGGCGGGATCGGGGCGAGGCGGGACGGGAGCCGTGGCCTGCTCGGGCGTGGTGGTGGTCATGAGGCCTGTGCTCCTTGGTTCCTGGCGGCGGTCATGTGGCGCATGAGTTCCTCCTGGCTGGCGTGGGCGCGATCCAGCTCGCCGGTGAGCTTGCCTTCCGCGATGGTGTAGATGCGGTCCGAGAGCCCGATCAGCTCGGGCAGCTCGCTGGAGATGACGATCACCGCTTTGCCCTGGGCCGCCATCTCGTTGATGATCCCGTAGATCTCGTACTTGGCGCCCACGTCGATGCCCCGCGTCGGTTCATCGAGGATCAGCACGTCGGGGCCCGAGTAGATCCACTTGCTGAGGACCACTTTCTGCTGGTTCCCGCCCGAGAGGTTACCGACCACCGAGGTGACGCTCGGCGTCTTGATGTTCATCTGCCGGCGGTACTCGTCGGCGACGGCGTACTCCCGGTGGCGGTCGATGATCCCCAGCCGGGCGAGCTTCCCGAGGGCCGCTGCCGAGACGTTGACGGTGATGCTGCCGATCAGGTTCAGGCCGTAGCGCTTGCGGTCCTCGGTGACGTACGCGATCCCGTTGCGGATCGCCTCCCCGACGGTCCGCGTCTGGATCTCCACGCCGTCCTTGTAGACGCGGCCGGAGATGCCGGTTCCGTAGGAGCGACCGAAGATGCTCATGGCCAGTTCCGTGCGGCCCGCCCCCATGAGTCCCGCGAATCCGACGATCTCGCCGGCACGCACGGAGAACGACGCCCTGTCCACCACGGTCCGCTCCACATCGATGGGGTGGTGGACGGTCCAGTCCTCGACCCGGAACTTCTCCTCCCCGATGGAGGGCTCGCGCGGGGGGAACTGGTGGTCCAGCGGGCGCCCGACCATGGCTCGGATGATGCGGGTCTCGATGTCGTCGCTGTCCGTGACGGCGAAGGATTCGATGGTCTGCCCGTCGCGGATGACCGTGACGGTGTCGGCGATCGCGCGGATCTCCTTGAGCTTGTGGGAGATGATGATCGACGTGATGCCCTGCGTCCGCAGCTGCTCGATCAGGCTCAGCAGATGGGCCGAGTCGTCGTCGTTGAGGGCGGCCGTGGGCTCGTCGAGGATGAGGATCTTCACCTCTTTCGACAGGGCCTTGGCGATCTCGACGAGCTGCTGCTTGCCCACCCCCAGTTCGAGGACCTTGGTGGCGGGGTTCTCCTGCAGGCCCACCCGGGCGAGGAGTTCCGTGGCCTGCAGGTTCGTCCTGTTCCAGTCGATCACCCCGCCCCGCTGCACCTCGTTGCCCAGGAAGATGTTCTCGGCGATGGACAGGTACGGACTGAGGGCGAGTTCCTGGTGGATGATGACCACGCCGTCGCGCTCGCTGTCGTTGATCGAGCCGTAGGCGACCGGCTTCCCGTCGAGCGTGATCGTGCCGTCGAAGCTGCCGTGCGGGTAGACACCGCTGAGCACCTTCATCAGGGTGGATTTCCCGGCGCCGTTCTCGCCGCAGATGGCATGCACCTCGCCGCGCTCCACGCTCACCGAGACGCCGTCGAGGGCCCGGATGCCGTTGAACTCCTTGACGATGCCGTCCATCTCGAGGATGACGTTGCTCATGCTGTTCTCGCTTCGCTCTAGGGCAGGACGGGGGGGGGGGTGTTGGTGCGCCCCCTCCCGCCCCCCGTTGTCCGGGAACGACGTCTGTTGCCTTCACGAAGCCGGACTCCACGAGCGTGGGCTCGACGTCGTCCTTCGCCACGACCACGGGATCGAGGAGGTAGGAGGGGACGACCTTGGTGCCGTTGTCGTAGGTCTCGGTGTCGTTGACCTCGACCTCCTCGCCGGCGACGATCGCCTGGATCATCGACTCCACCTGGCCGCCGAGCTCGCGGGTGTCCTTCCAGACGGTCATCGACTGCTGGTCGGCCAGGATCGCCTTGACGTTGGCGACGTCGGCGTCCTGTCCCGTGATGAGCGGCCAGTCCGTGCCCGGCTTGTAGCCGGCGGCATCCAGGGACGCCTCGATGCCGAGCGCGAGGCTGTCGTTGGGTGAGAGCACGACGTCGACCTTGTCACCGCCGGTGTAGAACGACTGCAGGCGGTTGTCCATCTCGGCCTGGGCGTCGTCGGAGCCCCAGCCGAGGATGCCGATGGCCTTCCAGCCGTCGTTGTCCGCCGGCGACTTCCCGGAGGGGACGACCAGCTGGCCCGACTCGACGTAGGGCAGGAGGACGTCCCACGCCCCGGCGAAGAAGAACGCGGCGTTGTTGTCGTCGGGGCTGCCAGCGAAGGGCTCGAGGTTGAACGGGCCCTTGCCGTCGGCCAGTCCGAGCTGCTCCTCGATGAACTGGCCCTGGAGCTGGCCCACCTTGTAGTTGTCGAAGGTGGCGTAGTAGTCCACGGCCTCGGTGCCGTTGATCAGGCGGTCGTACGCGATGACCTTGACGTCCTGGGACGCTGCGTCCTCGAGGGCGGGCCCGAGGGTCTGGCCGTCGATGGCCGCGACGACGAGGATCTTCGCCCCGCCGGCCACCTGGTTCTGGATCTGGCTGATCTGCTGGTCCGTCTTGTTGTCCGCGTACTGCAGGTCGACGGTGCAGTCGGCGGCTTCGAGCTTCTCCTTGAGTCCCTCGCCGTCGTTGATCCAGCGCTCGAGGCTGCGGGTGGGCATGGAGATGCCGACGTTGCAGCTGGTGGTGGCGTCATCGCCCTCGGCTTCGGGGGCGGTCGATCCGGCCGGCGCACAGGCCGACATTCCCGCTGCGACACCGACTGCCAGCAGGAAGGCCGAGACATTCTTGATCGTGGTCATGGGTTGAGCCTTTGAAAAGGATCCGTCCGGGTGGCGGCACGCCCGGGGCAGGGGCCGGAGGTAACGGTCGGCATGCCTTGGTGTGCCTTATGGCTGGATCGAGCTGATACAACGCTGTAGCGCCCGGTCGATGTCACCATCGACGATATGTAGGCGAAGACAACATATCCGTGGAAGGCAGGCTGCGACAAGGGTGTGGGCGAACGTTATCGAAGTGAGACGTTCGGGGGTGATCAGGCGCTCCGGGCCTTCCGGGCGCGGTAGGCCTTGACGTGCGTGCGGTTCGCGCAGTTGCCCATGTCGCAGAAGCGCTTCGAGCGGTTGCGGCTGAGGTCCAGCACCACTCCGTCGCAGTCCTCGGCCGCGCAGGAGCGGAGGCGGTCGAGTTCGTGACTGCGGATCACGTCGGCCAGTGCCATGGCCGCCTCGGTCGCCATCCGCTCCTCGAGCGGCGCCTCGGGTGCTGTGGCATGGAGGTGCCAGTCCCACTCGTCGTGCCGGACGAGCTGGGGGAGTGCATTGGCGCGCCGCAGGATCGCATTGACGAGCGCGACGGCGTCGTCCTCGTCCGCGAACCAGAGGACCTCCAGCTCGGCGCGCAGTGCGCGCACGGCGTCGAGTTCCGCCTCGGTGTGTGTCCGCGAGCCGGAGAAGCGCTGCTCCTCGAGGAAGCGGTCCAGGCCTTCCAGGGTGTCCAGCGGGTCGACGTCGTCCTTCGCACTGTTGATGAGTGCGGCCGCGGACGCGAGCGCCACCTCCGTGTCATAGGTGAAAGACATGTTGACTCCTGACATCACGAACCCCTAGTGTCACGACCATAACCACTTGTCACTCATGACACCACTTCCCGACCCGAAGGAGCGGACGTGCCCCTGCGCCCCACCGCCGGCCTCTGGCTGGCAATCGTCTCCGCCGCGACGTTCGGCGTCTCCGGACCGTTCGCCAAGTCCCTCCTCGAGATCGGCTGGAGCCCCGGCGCCGCCGTGGGGCTCCGGATCGGGGGTGCCGCCGTCGTGCTCCTCGTCCCGGTGCTGATCGCCCTGCGAGGCCGCTGGGCGACACTCCGCGGCAATGCCCTGACGATCGTCATCTACGGGACCACGGCGATCGCCCTGTGCCAGCTGTTCTACTTCAATGCCGTGCAGCGCATGTCCGTCGGGGTGTCGCTGCTCCTCGAGTACCTGGCGCCCGTGCTGATCGTCGGCTTCCTGTGGCTGCGCTCGCGGAAGGCGCCGCAGGTCCTCACGATCATTGGTTCCGTCACGGCCGTCCTCGGACTGCTGCTCGTCCTGGACCTCACGGGTGACACCCGGCTGGATCCCGTGGGCGTGCTCTTCGGTCTCGCCGCGGCCGTGTGCCTCGTGGTGTTCTTCCTCATGTCCGCGAAGGTGGACGAGTCCCTCCCCCCGCTCGTGATGGCCGGCGGCGGGATGGTGGTCGCGGCGGGAACCATAGTGGTCCTCGGCCTGACGAACATCATGCCGTTCCGGTTCGTGTTCGCCGACGTCTCCCTGGCCGGGGCGACCTACAGCTGGATCGTGCCGGTCGCCGTGCTCGTCCTCGTGGCGACGGTGGCCGCCTACGTGACCGGGATCCTCGCCGCGCAGCGCCTCGGGTCCAAGGTGGCCAGCTTCGTGGCGCTGACCGAGGTGATGTTCGCGGTGCTCGCGGCCTGGCTGATCCTCGGTGAGCTGCCCGGACCCCTGCAGCTGCTCGGCGGGCTCCTGATCGTGGCCGGCGTGGTGTGCGTGCGGCTGGACGAGCTGCGGAGCGCGGACGCCGCAGGGACTGCCCTGCTCGACCAGCCCAACCCGGTGGAGCCGTTGCCGCGGGGGTGACGGCGCGGACGAAGCAGCGCCGTCATGCTGGGTCGGGTTTCCGGCGGTGAGGTGAATGTCGATAGAGTGCCTACACATGGCTCAGCAGGGGGCTCGACCAACGCCTTCCCACGGAGTCGATGATGAGCCCTCACACCTCACCTGCGAGACCGGACCTGGTGCGCCGACCGGCCCAGGAAGCCATCGCACAACCGCGGCCCAACTACTTGCGCATGTCGATGCGGGAACTGCGCGTCCACGCCAACCGCCTGTACCAGGCCCTGGACATGGAGAACCCGCCGGAGAAGGCTCGCTACGAGTACCGGCTGGTCAGCGCCATCCTCCTGATGCGCGCGGACCTCGCCCGACACCGTCTTGCGGTGCAGGCGCATACTGAGGCATGACCACTCGCCCGAAGACCGACGATCCGCTCGTGCTGCCGGTTGTCCTGCCGGCGCCGACCCCGGCGAGTGTCCGCCGTCGTCCATCCCACCTGGCGACTGAATCCAACACCTCCCTACGAGGACTCGCCAAACGACGATCGGACTCGATGACGCGACTGGGTGCTCGAGCAACCCGGGGCAGCCGACAGTCCGTCGTCATGCCTGGTGCTGCGCCTGTCGTCGCTCCTGGCATTGCACCTCCTGCGCTCACCGTCCCGAGCTCGCCCTGATCGCGACGGGCGCAGAACACGGCGATACCGATTCCAGGAGGGCCCTGGCCGGGCTCCCGCACCTGAGGGATCTCAGCCAGGACCACAGAGCCCGATCATCGCGGTCGCCCCAGAGGACGAAGGAGACGAGAAGCTGATGCGCATCTTCACTCGCCACGCAGCCCGGCAGCCCACGGTCACGGACGTTCGTGCCTTCCGCACGGCGGGACGGGGGGCGGCCTCGACCCCAGCCGACGAGGACAGTTCCGGGTCGGCGACCGCCCGGAAGCAGGAAACCCGTCCATCCTCGGAGACTCCACGCGCCGTCGAGCGCATCCGACGCACGATCGCACCAGGATCAGGACGACTGCTCACCCATGCGCGCGGGTCCGTCCTTCGGACGTCTCCATGCTGACAGTTGCCGAACCACACTCCGATCCCACGGCCGCGCACGAACCTCGTCCGCTACTGGTTGCAGTACGCGAGGCTGCCTCAGTGAATCCTGCCCTCGAATGGGCTGCGCGTCGTGCGCGTGACACCGATCGTGCGTTGATGCTCGTTCACGCTGTTCCGAGTGCGGATCTGATGCCGCCCGGCACCCGATACGGGCCTGTCGTCGAACGGGGCAGAGCTCTGCTGCGGGCCGAGTCGCTGCGCCTGGAGGCGCGATCACCGGGACTCAGGACGAGTACGTACCTGCATTGCGGAGATGTCGTCCATGCTTTGCTCGGCCTGTCCGCCGGAGCTTCTCTGCTCGTCGTCGGAGCGGACAGGATGAACACCCGCACAGGCGTCTTCCAGGGATCCGTGGCGATCGAGGTCGCGCTCGGGTCCGCGGCTCCCGTGCTCATCGTCCCGCTCGGTCATCGAGGTGGTGGTCAGAACGGGACGGGGGCAGGACACGTCGTCACGGGCGTCGACGGGTCCGCGGAGTCCTACGAAGCGTTGAGACGGGCAGCTTTCGAAGCCAACCGGATGCGGACACCCCTGAGAGTTGTGGAGGCCGTCCGGCCGTCCTCACCGGCCACGGAGGCGCGGACAGTCAGTACGTCGGCGATTCTGAGCGCACTTCGGACCGCGTACCCGGCCCTGATGGTGAGTTGGATCGTCGATACGGTGCATGCGCCTGCCCGTGCGCTGGCTCGACACAGCCGGGATGCCTCATTGCTCGTCATCGGGCGGCACGGGAAGGGTGCGAGAGCAGGGATGGGACTGGGATCTGTCACCCACGCGGTCCTGCTGCGGCCTCCCTGCCTCACCCTCGTCATCCCGGCACCGGATCAGATCCATCGGCGTCCAGGCGTCTGACCTCATACGCGGGGAGTTGCTATGTCGACCTGGGCGGCGACGCGGACGGAGGTGGCCGTGAGCCGCGCGGGTACCCCGGTACCTCGTCAGTCGAGGAGAGGAAGTCGCACGAACTCGGCTCTGGGGCGTTGGGGGAGCTCATCGATCAGCTCGTTCACAGCAATGGCAACGGTGTTCCGTTCGCTCTGCGACAGTTCGTACACGCCGTGCAGATAGGCGTCCATCTCGAAGAGCTCCAGCTGCCCGCCGATCGCGTAGTAGTGGACCCATAGATCTGCAGACGTCAGACCGGCATGATGGACTGCCAGATGAGTGCTCCGTTGTTGCGTGTACGCGGTCATACCATCGCCTGCTCAGGCTTCAACCGGGAACGATCATGTCCATGTTCCTGAAAACACTCCTGGGGACCCGGACCGGACCCAGACGAACACCTTTATAAGCCAGCTTACCCTCTGTGTTACCCACAAGACCTGGCAGAAGCTCGCTGACCGGCTGGAAGGGCCCAGCAGGTGTCCACTCCTGACCGCGACGGCTGCCGCACATGAAGCAGCAGGGGCCGGCACTCCCCGACGGTGCCGGCCCCTGCTGCGGTCATGTTTGTCGAAGTCAGCCTTCGACGGCCGCGATCTCGTTCGGAGTGCCGGGGAGCTCGTCCGAGGACGTGATCTCACCGGTGGCGATGTCGACGGCGTGGAGCTTCTTGGCTGCGGGATCGGTGATGTACGCGGTGCCGCCGACGACCTTGATGGCAGGGTGCGGATCCTGCCATTCGACCGGGCCTTCCCACGCGTCGATGACCGGCAGGGAGTCGGTGATCGCACCGGTCTCGGGGTCCATCGAGTGCAGGGCTCCGTCGGAGGCGAGGATCAGGACCTCGTCGTTCGGTCCGCGGGCCACGTCACGGAAGGTGTACTCGACGCCCTCGGGCAGGTCGATCACCTTCATGGTCTTGGTCTCGGTGTCGATCAGCGTGAGCTGGTGCAGGAGGTAGCCCTCGAGGTCGGGGTCGTCCTTGTAGTCGCCGGTGATGATGGGGCTGGTCTCGCTGACGTACGCGTTGCCCATACGGCCGAATTCGTCCGGCGCGTCGATCTTGGTGATCTCGCCGTTGTCGTAGACGAGTGCGCCGTCGCTGCAGCCGAACACGACGGCCTCGTTCATGGCCGTGCCCTCCCCGTGGACGGAGGGGCACTTGTCGCTCGTGGCGACCTCGTTGCCGTCGGCGTCCAGGACCTCGATGCCCGAGCGGCTCTCGGAGTTGCCGACGGTGGTCAGGAAGGTGCCGTCGTCAAGGACGATGGAGACACCGTGGTGGGCTTCTTCGCCTTCGATGACCTCGGTCGCCGGGAGGCTTTCGGGATCCTCGAGGAGATCGTCGGTGGTGTAGATGGTGGTGTCGCTGGTGCCGTCGGCGTAGAGGATGGTCTTGTCGCCGTGCTGGACCACGTGGCCGGCGGTGTCGGCCTCGAACATGAGGTCCGTGAGCTTCGGTTCCGCCTGCTGTGAGCCGGAGGAGTCGGTCCACGTGCCGAGGTCCAGGACCTGGAAACCCTCGGGCACGGTGACGAGGGCGTGGCGTCCGTCGCCTGCGGGGTTCAGGCGCGTGAAGCCGTCGATGGGCAGGTCGCCCTCGAGCTCCAGTGTGGTGCCGTCGAGGACCACGATCCCGCCGTCGTAGGTCAGGGCGACGCGGGGCGTCTGCTCGCCGGCTGCAGCGGCTGAGGTGGTGGTCTCCGGCATGGCGGACGTGTCAGCCGCCGGTTCCGAGGGGGACCCGCAGGCGGTCATCAGGAGGGCGGAGGTAGCGACCGTGGCTGCGAGGGCCAGGCGCTTCGGGCGGTACGGGAGCGGGTTCGTTGTCATCATCGTTCTTTCTGTGTTCTGGACTTTCAAGGAGAGAGTCCGGCGGCGATGCGTTCGGTGTTGGTGCGCATCATGGTCAGGTACGTGTCTGCGCCCTCGCCCGGGTCGGTGAGGGATTCGGTGAAGAGCTCGACGACGTCGACGTCGATGTTCGCGCCGTCGGCGAGTACCTGGACGAGGCGGTCGGGTTGGGAGGACTCGGCGAAGATCGTGGTCACCTGTGCTTCCTCGATCGCTCCGACGAGGTCGCGGAGATCGGAGGCACTGGGGGAGGCGAGGGTGGTGCCTCCCGGGATGACGGCTCCGATGAGCCGGAAGCCGTACCGTTCGGCGAGGTAGCCGAAAACGTGGTGATTGGTGACGAGGTTCCGCCGCTCCACCGGGATGGCCGCGAAGGCTTCGGTCATGGTCCGGTCGAGGTCGGTGAGCTCGGTCTTGTAGGCCGAGGTGGAGGACTCGACGGCTTCCGGGTCGATGTCGTCGATCCTCAGGGTCTGCTCCTGAAGTTCGTCGACGACCTCGATCATGAGTGTCGGGTCGGTCCAGAAGTGGGGGTCCATGGACCCCTCGGATTCCCCCTCCGCATAGGCGAGGGGTTCGATGACGTTACCGGCGACGAGGAGGGGTACGTCGTCGGACTGGGCGCTGTCGATGTGCTGCTGGAGCCCCTCTTCGAGGCCGAGCCCGTTGGTGACGATGAGATCGGCCTGCCGCATCATCGCCCCGTCCTGCGCGGAGATCTCGAAGGAGTGCGGGTCGGCATTGGGTTGCATGAGGACGCGGACATCGGCCTCGTCGCCGACGACGTTCTGCACGACGTCGCCGAGGATGTTCGTGGTGACCACGATGACGGGCTTGGTGCTCCCGGCGGTGGCGCACCCGGAAGCCCCGACCATCGTTGTCACGGCCAGGACCAGTGCCACGTACCTACGTGTTCGAGTCATCGCCCGACCTCCACCAGGTGCGCGGGGACGGTGTCGGTGTCGAACGTGCGGGCGATCCGGGCGTTGTCGGCGAAGTCGATCTCGAACAGGGTGTGTTCGGCCGGGGCATTGAGGTATGCGCGCTGCTGGTCGACGGTCAACTCGACCCCGGTCATCAGGTCGGGGTCGTGCAGGGTCTGGGGTAGCAGGGGTCCGGTGGCGGCAATCACCTCGTCGGTCTCGGCGGTGAGGACGAGGATGCGGCCGTCTGCGGCGAGGGCGACGACATGGCCTTCCCGGTCGTCGACCGCGGAGACCTGCAGGAGCGGGACTTCGGTCGGGACGAACTGCCATGAGCGTTCCCGGGTGTCCAGCAGCCAGGCGCCCTGGTCCCCGGCGACGGCGGCGACCGTGGGGCGGCCTTCGCGGGCCCGGAACTCCGTGGCCTTGGGCGCGTCCATGTCGGCCGGGTAGGGGATGCGCTCGTAGCTGACCTGATCGCCGTCAAGGGTTGCCAGGAGGGCGCCGTCGTCGCAGCCGATGACAGTGCCGACAGCTGTGGCGATGGTGCCCTGGGCGTCCACGCACTCGGCGGACGTGCCGTCGATCGGTCGACCGTCCTTGCCGTATGCCTGCACGGACGCGGCGGTGCCCGTGCTGCCGGGTTCGGTGAGGAGGGTGAGGTCCGAGAGCGGGACGAGCATCCCGGCATGTGGTTCTCCGGAGAGTTCGGTGCGGACATCGAGCTCGCCCCTGGCCAGGGCATCGTTGTCGAACACAGTGCCCTTGCCGCTGTCGGGGAAGTAGACGCCCGTCCCCGATGAGGCGGAGGTGACGACGGCTTCGCCGTCGCCTTCGACGGTGCCGATGGTTCTGGGTTCGCCGCTGTAGTAGTGGAAATGGTCCTCGTGATCCCACGTCCACATGCCGCTGTCGACGATCGTCAGGGCTCCCGTGGTCGCTGAGGACGCGAAGAGGTACCGCCCGTCCGTCGAGGTGCTGCTGACCTCGGGGACATCGCCGACGGTGGTGGTCGTTCCATCGGCGAGGTTGAGCAGGACGATCCGTCCGCCGGTGTCCAGGGTCATCAGGTGAAGCTGCGGTTCAGCGACTTCCGTGGAGCCCTCGAGTGTTCCGTGACCGTCGCCGATCTGGGGCGAGGCCGGACTGGAGGCGGCCGGAGGGCCACTGGCGATATCCGCGGAGGGGCCGGACGGGGTGGTGGTGGAGCAGGAAGTAAGAGTCAGGGCGAGCAGAGGGAGGCAGAGCACAAGAGTTTCAGGCGTTCGCACGAAGGGCTTTCTGTGATGGACGTTCCGGTTCCGAACCGGCTGGACGATCGACGTTCTGTGGAGAACTGTCAGAAGAGGTGGTGCGCCGGGTCATGCCGCGGACGATGCTCGACATGGCGGCACAGGCGATGGCGGCAAGGGCGATCGAAGCGCCGGCGGCCGTCCCGTGATGCCACGAAGCCAGGAGCCCGAGGAAGACCGAGAACGCCCCGATCAGGGCCGCAAGCCCCATGGTCGTCGGGATGCGCGTGGTCCACGCGGCAGCGGCGACAGCAGGGGCGAGGAGCAGTCCGATGACCAGCAAGGCGCCCACCGCCTGGTAGGAGGCGACGACGGCCAGGGTTACGAGTCCGACGAGGAGTACCTGGGCCGGCCGGGGACGCAGTCCCATGACGTGGGCGACGCGGCGGTCGAAGGCGAGGGCGACGAAGGAGCGGTGGAAACCTGCGGCGATCAGTACCGTGAGGATCAGTGCGCCGGCAAGGAGCTGAACCTCGCTGGGCCCGATGGCAAGGACGTCGCCGAACAGGATGGCTGTGGCATCGGTCGCGAAGCTGCGGGAGTGGGAGATGATGATGACCCCCGCGGCGAGCATGCCGACGAAGAAGAGACCGATGCTCGTGTCATGGGACAGCCGGCCCCGCCGGGCGAGGAAGCTCACGCCAAGACTCATCACCACGGCACTGCAGGCCGCGCCGAGGATGACCGGGACACCCGCCAATGTCGCGAGGGCCACGCCGGGCAGCATTCCGTGCGCCATCGCCTCCCCGAGGAACGCCATGCCCCTGATGACCACCCACGTGCCGACCACGGCGCAGATGGCGGCGCACAGCGAACCGCCGATGAGAGCACGCAGCATGAAGTCCGTGGAGAAAGGTTCGAGGAACAGGGTCACCCTGCCACCCTAGACTTAAATGAGTTTCGTTCTCAATATGCTAGTTTCGTGGGATGCCTTCCGCTCGACGCGCCTCCTCCCCGCCTCAGCAGCACTTCAGCAGATCCAGCCCGCACCCGTCGGACTCGGGGGCTGGTTCATCGGGGCCGATCGTGCTGACGGACGTGTGGTTCGATCACGACGGAGTCGATGCTCTGCGCGGCATCACCCTGTCGATCCAGCCCGACGCCGTCACGGCGATCGCTGGACCCAATGGCTCAGGAAAATCCACGCTGCTGGCGGTGCTTGCCGGGGTGCTGGCACCCCGCCGCGGAACGGTGTCGACACTCCGGAATGCGCGCAGGGCGCTTGTCGTCCAGCGCAGCGAAGTCTCCGACCGCATGCCGCTCACGGTTCGCGACGTCGTAACCATGGGTCGCTGGTCCACGGCGGGAATGCTGCGACGCCTGCACGCCGAGGATCACCGCATCATCGATGAGTGCATCGACCTCGTCGGCCTGGCCGGCTATCAGAGCCGGCCCCTGAATGCGCTGTCGGGAGGGCAGCGACAACGCGCCTTCCTGGCTCAAGGACTCGCACAGCGCGCGGACATCGTCCTGCTCGACGAGCCCACCACCGGTCTGGACGCCACCACACGGGCCCTCGTGGCAGAGGTTCTGGTCGCGGAACGGGGTCGCGGGGCAACCGTCGTCTGCGTCTCCCACGACGAGACCACCCTTGCCGCGGCCGACCACATCATCACCCTCGATGCAGGCCGCATCTCGCCCGACTCCGGAACGTCTGGTTGCCCGGCCATCCCGCGGTCCCATGCGCGGGTCGACGGAGCCGGGGTATGCCGGCGGGGCTGATCCGAGGACGGAGGCCTGGATCCCTGTCTGCGGATACGGCGTGTTGCGTAGTCGGACGTGGAGCCATCAGCTCAAGGGCGCTCAGAGGCCGTCGGGAGGACTTCGAATCACGGTGCACATGAGAGGGGGTGCCAGCTGTCGCCGGCACCCCCTCCGATGAGTGTTGGCAGTTACTTGGTGGTCATTGGGCCGAATGTCGCGTCGATGTCGGCCATCTCCATATCGGCCGTGGCCTGGATCAGGTCGAGCAGTTGGGGGTCGAGCCCGGGGGCGAACTCCTCCAGCCGCTCGGGGGCGATCTCCGACGGCACGCCCTCGGGGGCCTGCTCGCTGGCGTCGAGGGTCGTTCCGTCGTTCGACGGGGACAACCCCTGGTAGATCTTGCCGGCCTCCGACTGACCCTTGAGGTCGAAGGTGTACTGCTTGCTCTGCAACCCCAGGTCGAGGAGCTTCTTGACCTCGGGGAACTGCTCGGCGTTGGTCTTCGGGATCGGTAGCAGCGACTTCCAGTTCACCCCGAGGGTCTCGAGGGCCTTCGCGTAACCGTTCTCGTGGGCCTGGTCGCGGACGATCAGGTAGGAGATCGTGGAGCGGGCGGTCTTGTTGTCGGTCATCTCGTACATGCGGCACTTCTGCAGCCGGCCGGTCGCCTCGAGCATCAGGTTGTACAGCAGGTCAAGGGGAAGGTTGCCCGAGTTGTACACGTAGCTGCCGCTCCAGGGATTGCCCGCCGAGTCGACGGGCAGTGCACCCTGTGCGCCCACGAGGTAGTGGTGGATGTTGCCCTGGGACAGGGCCAGGTTCAACGGGATCGCGCCACCGGCCCCCGGGGTGTCCAGCGGATCCTCGAGCTTGCCCTGATAGCGGGGGGAGCCGTCGAGGAGCCGGGAGATCGTGGTGCCGATCAGCTCGACGTGGCTGATCTCCTCGGTGCCGATGCCCTGGATCAGGTCGCGGTAGGGCTTGGCGGCTGCGCCACGGAAGTTCATGCTCTGGAACAGGTACTGCATCATGGTGCGCATCTCGCCGAACTGCCCGCCGAGACCTTCCTGCAGGGCGTTGGCGGCGGCTGGATCCGGCTCGTCGGGGATGATCTCGTTGATGAGCTGCTGAACGTGGAAGAACATGGAACCTCCTGATGACAGGCGGAAAAGGAAGCCGCCTTACCTTCACCTTCCACCGCCGGACCCGAGACCACAAGTGGGCAGCGACCTGCTGCGAGGGAGTTCGAACGAATGCCTGGAGTGTGCACCAGCGCGCAGCGGTATCAGGGGCGAAGCAACTAGTCGTAGGAATGCCGACCTGGACGTTTACATGAGGGACAGGGTGAAGGAGAGGACGAAACCGGCGGCGGTGCTCATGGCTACTGCGGGTCCCCCGTGTTCATAGGCTTCGGGCATGAGGGTGTCGGCCAGGGACGCGATGACAGCGCCGGCGGCGAAAGCCAGGGGCAGTGAGATGGCTTCCGGGTCTGCCCCTGAGAGGGGACCGGCGCCGATGAGGACGGCGGCAACCAGGAGGACGGCACAGGCTCCCCATAGGCCGAGTATCTTCGACGTCGATGAGCCCTGGGAGCGCATGGATGATGCTCCGACGAGGGCTTCGGGGAGGTTGGAGACGAAGATCGCAGCCAGCAGGGCAAGGCCTCCGGTGCCTCCGCCCAGTGCCACGCCGAGGGCGACGTTCTCCGGGACCCCGTCGAGCGTGACGGCGGCGAGCAGGGCCAGGCCTGCCGCGCCGCGTACTGAGGCTTGGGACGCGGGATGGTCCGAAGCGGCAGCGTCGGTGTCCAGTTTCGCGCTGCCTTCGTGCTCGTCGGCCGGTGCGGGATCCTCGCCGGCTTGGGCCCATCGATCGAGCAGGGCGCTGAGGACGGTGAAGACGAGAGCGCCTGCAAGCAGGCCCAGTGCTGCCCGCCAGATACCACCCTGTTCGAAGGCGTCCTCGAACAGTTCGAAGGCCAGGGCTGTGATCAGAGATCCTGCGGCGAAGGACAGCAGGATTGCCAGCACCCTCTTGGGCAGGTTGAACCGCACACCGACCAGCGCCCCGATGATCAGCGCGCTGGAGGCCACCACACCGAACACGAGCGACATCATCATGCGGCCAGTATGCGACCACGACAGGGGCCAGGCCAACGACGACGGCGAGAAGCCCTTCTCTCAGGATCTACTTCGACACGCACTGCAGTGCGCCTTTCCACCTCCCGTCGGTAGTAGGGCGCTTCTCAAGAGTTCTCGGCGGCGTCACTCACACCGACAACAAGCCGTTCCTGACTTGGTTGCAGAGGAATCACGCTGATCTTCCGGCGCATCCGGATGCCGGCGTATGAACGTGAGTCCGCCGATCTCTTTCGAGCATCGCGTCGTCAGACGCCTTCGGTGGTGCACAGGTTCAGGAGCGCGGCGACCGGAGGCGTGAAGGTGTTCAGGTGCCGATGATGGTGAGCCAGCCGGCGAGGGCGAGGAGGGTGATGATGAGGACGGGGATGGTCAGGAGGATCCCGGTGCGGAAGTACTGGCCCCAGCCGATGTGGATGCCCTTGCGGTCCAGGACGTGGAGCCAGAGCAGGGTGGCGAGGCTGCCGATGGGGGTGATCTTGGGGCCGAGGTCGGACCCGATGACGTTGGCGTAGATCATCGCCTCCTGCGTCAGCCCGGTTGATCCCGCGGCCCCGATGGCGAGGGAGGCGATGAGGACGGTGGGCATGTTGTTCATCAGGGACGCGAGGACCGCGACGAGGACGCCGACGCCGAGCGCGGTGATGAGCACGCCGTTGTTGCTGATGGCCGAGAACACACCGGCGAGTTCGTCGGTGAGGCCCTGGTTCCGCAATCCGTAGACGACGAGGTACATGCCGATGGAGAACAGGACGATCTGCCAGGGTGCTTCCTGCAGGATCCGCGGGGGGGGGTCCGACCGTTCGGGAGCGTAGCCGCACCGCCACCAGCTGAGGAGGGGGACGCATCGTCGTCCACGTCCGAGCTGAACGTGCCAGAGGCCGGGTGGGCACTGTTCGCTGTGGCACCGGTGGGGCGGTGGGCCGCTCCGACAGTTTCGTAGTCGAGGTCGGCTGCCTGCCCTGCCGCATCGATCTCGGACACAGGTTCCTGCATCGCCGGGACGGGCATGCGTGGGAAGAGGAAGGCAGGTTTGCGGGATGCCACCAGCATGAGGACCACTGCGCCGACACCTGCCACGGCGGACAGTGGGATGTGCAGTGGTTCGGCGGCGAAGTAGCCGATGAGCAGGACTCCGAGAATGACCCACCCGGTCTTGAAGGTCAGGGGGTCCGCGATTGCCGACTCGGGTGTCTCGAGGGCGCTCATGTCGTAGGTGCGGGGGATCACCGTGCGGAAGAACAGCAGGAGAACGCCGAGGCTCGCGGCGACGGACACGATGCCGACCGGGACCATGACCGCGGCGTAGCGGGCGAAGCTGATGTCGAAGAAGTCGGCGGTGACGATGTTCACGAGGTTGGAGACGACCAGGGGCAGGCTCCCGGCGTCGGCGATGAAACCGCAGGCGATGACGAATCCGAGGGACGCCTTCGCGGGGAATTTCAGGGCCAGGAGCATCTGGATGACGATCGGCGTGAGGATCAGCGCCGCTCCGTCGTTCGCGAACACGGCCGCGATCGCGGCACCGAGCAGGACGATGAGGGTGAAGAGCAGACGCCCGTTGCCTCTGCCCCAGCGGGCGACGTGCAGGGCCGCCCATGTGAAGAACCCGGATTCGTCGAGGATGAGGGAGATGATCACGATCGCGACGAACGCGAAGGTCGCGTTCCAGACGATGTCCCACACGACCGGGATGTCCGACAGGCTCACCACCGTGGTCAGAAGCGCGAGGACCGCGCCGCCGAGGGCGGACCAGCCGATGCCGAGGCCTTTGGGTTGCCAGATGACCAGGGTCAGGGTGGCGAGGAAGATCAGGACGGCGACCACGGTCATGGCAGTCATAGCAGCAGGGCTCCTAGCAGGAGGGCAGGAAAAGACGCATCGACGAACTCACCTGTGGGTGTGAGGTGAGGTTGTAACGGGCTCGGAAGCGAACACCGGGCGCCGGCAAGAGAACATGACTGTTGTCGCCCGGTGAGAAGCCCTGGTGCTGGGGTCAGCGAGTGGTGAGGGTTGCGTGGAGGGCGGTGACGCGGTCGAGGATGTCGTCGCGGACCAGGCGCATCCGCTCGATCCCGTCGATGCCGCGTTCGCTGGGTTCGTCGGTCTCCCACCGCTCGTACAGGGTGCCTTCGACCTCGTCGACCTGCGCCTCGGCGCCGAGGATGACCACGAGGTCCGCCTGCTGCTGGTCTTCGACGGTGATCTGGCGGGGCACTTTCTGACTGATGTCGACCCCGACCTCTGCCACGACCTCGGCAGACAGGGCATTGACGGAGGATCCGGGCTTCGACCCGGCAGAGGCGGTGGTCACGGAGTCTCCTGCGACCTTGTCCATCAGACCGGCGGCCATCTGGGACTTCCCCCCGTTCTTCACACACACGAACAGGACAGAGGGCTTATCAGCCTTGAAACTCACAGGAATACTCACTTCTGGTCGGTAAGGAGGAAAGCAGGGGCCAAGCAGGATTCGGGAGGCTGGGGTGTTACTCGGGTTCGGTGAGGACGCCGGCGAGGGCGTCCAGAGCGCCGGGCACGATCGAGAAATACGCCCACACGCCGCGCTTCTCGCGGTGCAGGATCCCGGCGTCGACGAGGATCTTCAGATGATGCGACACCGTCGGCTGCCCAAGGTCCAGCGGCTCGGTGAGATCACACACGCACGCCTCGTTCTCTGCGCTGGAGTAAATCAGGGAGACCAGACGCAACCGATTCGGATCGGCGATCGCCTTGAACTGCCTGGACAATGCTTCAGCCCGCTCCACGCTCATCGCGGGCGCCCCGGACGGTACGCAGCACGGGCCCGCATCAACCATCTCGATGGTCGCGAAGTCCTTGGTCGAAGCAATGGTTCGGGGCTCGGAAATCGCCGTCATGCCAGCCAGCATACCCGTACATCGACAACCGTCGATATGGCGCAGGCCAGGATCATGGGCATGTCGGGCGGGGGCCGGTGATCGACAGTACGGGCGATGGCGCATCACGTGGCATCGAGGCGCAAAAAGGACGAGCAGTCCGGCGAGGAGCAAAGTGTGCACTACGGTGGAATAGGTAAGTAGGCTGATGATCGGCCGGGGCTCTTATCGATGTGATCGGGCCACTGCCTCGGATTCAGCATGTGGGACTCGGTAGTGGGGACGGTCGGGCTCGGAGGTCCAATGAACGGCCAGATACAGATCAGGCTGACGACGCTCGCCCTGGCGAGATCGCATTGCACGGTGAGTGAGCTGTGGGTGAAGTACTACGCCCTGGGCGGCAGCGTCTCCCAGTTCGAGGTCCAGGCCTACCTCGGCGGACTGCTCGTCCTGCATGGAAGTGAGCGGAACATTCTCGCCGATGCCATGAACGAGCTCCTCGAACACACGCCGGTGGACATCCGTGTTCCCCGCAGCGAGGAGGACGAACCTGCCGAAACATCCGAGGACTTCAAGCGGTCCCTGGGTGCCCTGGGTGCGTTCCTGTTCACGGCGGAGGAAGCCGAGCAGGAACGCCTCGACGCCGTCACCCGGACGAACCTGTTGGACTCACCAGGGGAGGCACGCTTCGACCGGTACACGCAGCAGGTCAGGGATTATTTCCAGGTCAGCTCCTCCATCGTGGCCCTGATCGATGATCACAGGATGTTCCTGAAGTCTGTCCTCGGACCCATCGAGCAGAACCTGCCGAGGGAGATCACGTTCTGCAATGCGACCATCCGTAATGCGGGACCGCTGATCGTCCCGGACGCGCTCGAGGACGGCCGATTCAGCGCGAATCCCCTGGTGGTCGGGGAGCCGTTCATCCGCTTCTACGCCGGCTACCCGCTGCGCGGTCCGGGCGGATGGACCGTCGGGACCCTGTGCGTCATCGATCAGCACCCCCGTAGCTTCTCGGCGCAGGACGGGCGGTTCCTGCGCAGGATCGCCCGCCTCGTCGAAGACGAGATCAACGCCTGACCACCACGCAGCACGGATCTCACATCTTCCATACCCCTGCCGCCTTGCCTCTGGGCCCTTCCGTGGCAGGTGTGTCGGGCATCTGTCGAGCGGCCCGCCGGGAGGTGCAGGCCAGGATCAGGACTCGAAGTGCGTGGTGACGGGTTCGTGCTGTCCGAGCGAGGCGAGGATGTCGACGGACAGGTCGCGGAGCTTCACGTTCCGGTTCGAGGAAGCGCGGCGCAGGATCGCGGTCGCTTCTTTCTGTCCGCACCGGTTCTGAGCCATGATCGCCCCGATCGCCATGTCGATACTGGTCCGGGACTCCATGGCCACCCGCATGTTCGCTGCCGCGTCCGTGAGCTTCGCGACCCGCACCGCCAGACGCAGGGACTGGGACACATCCCGGGCGAAACCCTCGGCGACACGAATGCCCTTGTCATCGAAGGTTCCGGGTTCCGTGGAGTAGAAGTCCAGGCCGGCGCTCGCACCCTCATCCAGACGTATCGGTATCCCGAGTGCTGATCGCAGCCCGTGCGCTGCGATCGCTTCGCGGTACTCCGGGAACCGAGTCTCGGTGAGAAAATCCGGAATGTGGACCGTCACGCCCTCACGGGCTGCACGCAGACACGGTCCGTCGTCGAATCCGTACTGCACCTCATCAACCTGCTGGGCCCTGGCACTGCTGCTGGCCACGGTGGTCATGGATCGGGGCTGCAAAAGCGTGATCCCGCAGAAAATGTCCCCGTAGCGCCCTGTGAAAGCCTCCGCAGCGACACTGACGAGCCCGGTCAGGAACTCCTGGACGTCATCGCTCTCGAGCACCATGTTCTGCAGCTGAGCGGTGATGGTGTCCCGCTCGGCCTCACGGGCCAGTTCGTTCTCGTCCGGCATCAATTCCTCATCCACGTATCGGTCGGTAGAAAAGGCTCGCTGCTGAACCAGTGGCCACCTCAAGCGCTCATCGAATGCTACGGCAATCGCACCGAAGCCCATCTCCACGATGCCTCAAGCGCCCTCAGCGACGGCCGCAGAACCCGCCGTCCGCGTCCTTGTCATTGCCGGCTGCGCGACAGTGCGCCCTGGTATGTCGACCCTGGCCGTCTCCGCGACGAACGCCAGACGTGCCGCGCCGATCATGACAGCTGAGGTGAAGCCGTGAGGGAGGGTGCGTGCAAGGGGAGGCCTTCAGGAGTGCTGTGGAGTGCTTCAGTCAGTAGCTGCGGCAGCAACTGGACGCCCTGATGACGGATGAACAAGGGGGCCATGAGCCACACGCAGATGCAGGCGCCCAACCCACGGCGGCCTCGACCCGCCGCTCGAGCTCGTCGATGAGCATCTGGTACCGGTCATGTGCTCCATACGGCGGGTGATCAGCGTCCATCAGTGCGTACGCCTGGTTCAGCAGGATCCGCAACCGTCGTGTGGACAGCGCTGCGATGTCGGCTGGAGTCAGTTGCTCATCGGTGGGAGCGTCGTCGCGATCCTGCTCGGCTGCAACCCACGCAGTCAGCTGGTCCGTATCAACGGCCCCGGACTGTCCAGGGCGCGCGGATCCCCTGGAGGTTCTGGTGTTCGTGAGAAGGGTGAACTTCGATGCCGAGGTGGTGGTTCCTGATGCGGGAGTGTTCAGAAAGTCGGTCATGGCCGTCTCCGGGTGCGATGCACATCCGTGGCCCGTGTCTGGACCTATGTGTGTTGTGAACACTAGACCTGATTCTCGTGGAAGCCACCAGCAGAAGCTGAACATCCGGTGACAGATCCCGATCACAGCTGAACAGAAGAAGTCGAACCTCCAAGGAGGTGTGGCGGATGGGCGACCTCCCAGTGGCGGATCGCTCACCCGCATGATGCGGAGACGCCGCCAACGGGCCGCCCTACCGCAGCGGGCGGAACGTCGCCCGGATGTCGTCGACGAGGAGCTCCGGCTGCTCGAGCAGCGCGAAGTGGCCGCCGTCCGAAACCTCGCTGAAGTGCACCAGGTTCGTGTAGCGTCGTTCGGCCCAGCGGCGTGAACGGCGGGCGTACTCGCCGGGCATGATGCTGAGCCCCACGGGAAGCGTGAGCGGCTCCTCGATCGTTCCCGGGTTGGCCCAGCCGTTCCTGCCCGCCTCCCAGTACATGCGGGCCGCCGACGCCGCCGTGTTGGGCAGCCAGTACAGCATGATGTCGTCGATCATCTCGTCGAGGGTGAAGATCGCCTCGGCATCCCCGTGCCGGTCGTGCGAACCTCCGACGTCCTGGAACATCGCGTAGATCCACGCCGCGAGACCGACCGGCGAGTCCGAGAGCGGGTAGCCGATCGTCTGGGGCCGGGTGGACATCTGCTGCGAGTAGGCGGAGAGCGTCTGCCAGTAGTACCAGCCCTCCCGCAGCATCACCTGCTCCTCGTCGGAGGCCGAATGCATCTCCTCGTCGGAGGGCATGAAGAGGGCCATGTTGAGGTGGATGCCGGCGAGCCCGATGTCCTGCGACTGCTGCAGTGCCGCGAGTTCGGCGGTGACGGAGGCGCCGAGGTCACCGCCCTGGGCGAACCAGCGCGTGTACCCGAGACGTTCCATGAGCGCGGCCCAGGCCCCGGCCGTTTGCTGCGTGTCCCAGCCGGTCCCGGTGGGCTTCCCGGAGAACCCGAATCCCGGCAGGCTCGGGATGACGACGTCGAACGCGTCCGAGGCATTGCCGCCATGCGCTTCCGGGTCGGTCAGCGGCCCGACGACGTGCCGGAACTCCAGGACCGATCCTGGCCAGCCATGCGTGAGCAGCAACGCAGGAGCCCCGGGCACCGAGGACCGGACATGCACGAAGTGGATGTCGAGCCCGTCGATCGTGGTGGTGAACTGGCCCCACGCGTTGAGCAGCGCCTCGGTGCGGCGCCAGTCGTACGCGGAGGCCCAGCGGTGGGCCAGCGCCTGGAGCTTCTCCAGCCGCGGTCCCTGGGATGTGTCCGCCACGGTCTCGCGGTCCGGCCATCGGGTGGACCGGATACGCCGGTGGAGGTCATCGAGATCGGCGTCCGGGACGTACAGGTTGAAGGGGCGGACGTCCGTCGGATCGCTGGAATGTTCCACGGACGGGAGGTCCGATACGGAGGAGTGTGCGTGGGGCATGGCGACCTTCGGGCAGGGGGCGGACGAGCCGACCGGTGGATGTTCGATCATCTTACCCACAGATCGTCTATAAGTGAGATCATCTTTCCTTGCTACTATTGCCTCATGCCCGCTGCTCCTGTCCCCGACCCTCTCGATCCCTCAGGCGTCGACTGGGAGGCCGGAGGCATCCGGACGGAACTCGGCTGGTCCCTCCAGGCGATGTCGCAGGGTTTCTCGCGCATCGCGACGGGCGCCGTCGCCGACGTGCCCGGCGGCCCGCGCGGCTACCAGGTCCTCGTGGCGATCACCACAGAGGATCCGACCTCGCAGCTCGTCCTGGCACAGCGGCTCGGTATCGACAAGACCGCGATGACCTACGTCGTCGATGCCCTCGAACGCGAGTCCCTCGTCGAACGCCGACCGGATCCGCAGGACCGCCGGATCCGCCAGGTCCTGCCCACCGCCCACGGCCGTGCCCTCCTCGCCTCGGCCCGGGCAGCCCTCCGCGAGGTCGAGGGCGTACTCCTGCGCGGACTCACCGCGGACGAGCAGTCGCAGCTCCGCCGGCTCATGGCACGCGTCGCGCTCGACGCCGGTGACGCCGAATCGTGCATCGGGTCGCCGGCGGGAGCCGAGCAGCCGGTGGTCGCGCCTGACTCCCCACCCCCTCGACGTCGGACCGACGTCCGTGACAGCGCCCCCACAGAGAAGAGCACCCCGTCATGACCACCCTCCTCGTCGCCGGCGCCACCGGTGACCTCGGTCGCCGGATCGTCCGCGAACTGCTCGCCGCGCATCCCGAAGCCCTCGTGCGCGTCCTCACCCGTCCGGGCAGCGGGACCGCCCAGGCCCTGTTCGGGGAGCAGGACCGCGTGGAGGTCCGGGAGGCCGCCTACACGGATCACGCGGGCCTCGTCGCCGCCCTCTCCGGTACCGACGTCGTCGTGTCCGCTGTCAGCGGCGCGCGGACGGTGGTCCTCGATGCCCAGCGGGCGCTGCTCGCCGCGGCCGTCGAGGCGGGCGTGGCACGGTTCGTCCCCTCCGACTACTCGGCGGACTACCGCCGCGTCAGCCCGGGCAGCAACCGCAACTTCGAGCTGCGCAGGGACTTCGCCGCGTACCTCGATGCGGCTCCGATCCGCGCCACGTCCGTCCTGAACGGCGCCTTCGCGGACATGCTGACCGGGCAGGCTCCGATGATCCTCTTCGCCCGTCGCAGGGTGCTCTACTGGTCCTCGCCGGACCAGGTGCTGGACTTCACCAGCAAGGACGACGTCGCCCGGACCGTCGCGCACGTCGCGCTGGACGACGCCGCGCCCCGTGTCGTCGAGGTGGCGGGGGACCGCGTCACGGCACGGGACATCGCGCGGATCATGACAGGACTCACCGGTACCCCGTTCACCACGCAGTGGGCCGGTACCACGGGGATCCTGTCCGGCATGGCCAGGATCGGCCGTCGCGTGTCGAGGGACGAGGAGGCGACCTTCCCGGCATGGCAGGGCATGCAGTACTTCGCCAGCATGTTTAGCGGTGAGGCCGAGCTGCGGCACGTGGACAACGATCGCTACGGACCGCAGGCCTGGACGGGCGTCCGCGACGTCCTCGAGGCGCACGTCGAGGGCACCGGCACCAGAGGCTGACCGCGGCGCCGGCGAACGGGGTAGGGCCGCCCGTGTTCGTACAGGTGCCGGGAAGCGTGGAGTGCGGGCAGTTCCTCAGGGGCGCCTGGTGGGAGCGATCACCCGGATCACCGCCGAGTCGTCCTCTGCGGCGAGGCCCTGCGCCTGTCCCAGCAGGTAGAGCTGCTCCGCGGCCGAGGCGACCGGAGAAGCGAGGCCCGCGGCACGGGTGGCCTTGCCGACGATACCCATGTCCTTGACGAAGATGTCGAGGCGGCTGAGTACCTCCGCTCCCTCCTCCGAGTAGGCCTCCAGCATCCGCGGTCCGCGGTTCGAGAGCATGAAGGATCCGGCCGCCCCGGCCTGGAGGGCGGCGAGGGTCTTGGCGGGGTCCAGGCCCAGGGCGTCGGCGAGGGCCATCGCTTCGGCCGCGGCCGCGATGTGCACGCCGCACAGCAGCTGGTTGACGGTCTTGAGCGCCTGCCCGTCCCCGGGGTTGTCCCCGACCACGGTCAGGGTGGACGCCAGGAGGTCCAGGACCGGACGGGCTTTCTCGAGGGCAACGGGTTCGGCCCCCACCACGATCAGGAGGTCCCCCTCGCCGGCGCGCTTCGGCCCCCCGGAGAGGGGTGCGTCGACCAGGGCGACGCCGTGGTCCGCGAGGCGTGCGACGGTGGCCGGGATCGCGTCGGTCCCGACGGTGCTGGTGAGGACGACGACGGCGCCCTCCCTCAGCACGGGAGCCACCCCCTGGTCGCCGAACAGGACATCGTCGAGCTGTTCGCCGTTGCGGACCGCGAGGAGCAGCGCGTCCGTGCCCGTCGCCGCCTCCTGTGCCGAGGCGAAGGTGCGGATCCCGGCCTCGCGTGCCAGCACGAGCCTCGGCTCCGCGATATCGAAGCCGTGGACCGTGAGGCCCGTGGCGAGGCGGATGGCCATCGGCAGGCCCATGGCGCCGAGGCCGAGGACTGTGACGGAGTAGCTGTCGTTCATGGGGATCGCCGTCCAATGCTGGGTAGGAGCTGCGGGGAGGTGTCAGAAGGTGGAGCTGAGTTTCCTCGTGACGTCGGCGAGGGAGGAATCGTCCCCCACGTTGCCGGCGAAGACGACGAACGGGATGCCCTTCGCGGGCCCGTCCACCGGCTCCCACAGGCTCACGATGCCCGGGAGCATCGGGCCCCGGACCATGGCGTGCCTGATCTGCAGGCCGTGCGCGGCGACGTCCGAGGAGGTGATCCCTCCCTTGGCGATCACGAAGCGGGGCGGGAACAGTCCGAGGGTGCGGTTCACGACGGTGACGACGGCGGCCGAGACCGTCCGGGCAATCCGGAGGCTGGCGGCGGCGTCACTGGTCCGTACCAGCAGTCTGCTCGTGTGGAGGATGACGTCACCGTGCGCGAGCCGGTCGACGACGTCCTCGATGATCCCGTCGAGGTGGGAGGCCGCGCGCTCGTCGAGGAGCTGCTCGACGTCGATCTCGATGGTGTGCGCGTGCTGGTGCTGCTCGGTGAGGATGCCGAGTTGCCGGGTGGTGACCCCCACATGCGAGCCGACCACGATCAGCCCGCCGGCGGTCGATGGCTCGTTGCCGGCATAGGCCTCGGAGCCGGTGAGTTCGGCGCGGATCTCCTGGCCGATCCGCGCCCGCATGAAGGGCGGCCCGACACGGTACAGGAGCTTCTTCCCGCGGCGTTCGGCTTCCTCCAGACCGAGCGCGAGGGCACGGAGGTCGTTCTCGGTCACGACGTCGGCGACGATCGGTGTCGCTCCGGTCGCATCGGCGACGGCATCCGCGATGGCACGGGCCGACGCGGGAGCGCCGCCACCCGTGCTGCCCGCGCGGATGATGCCGAGGTCCAGGACGATCACGGACGCCGCCGGGACACGTCCGCCGGTCTTCTCCTCGACGTACTGCGCAAGGGAGGCGTTCCGGTAGCCGAAGGTGGCGTCACGGGCGAACTCCGTGTCGGACACGGGGACGAGCTGGTCCTCGCCGAGTTCCGGCGCACGAACGTAGTGCACGCCGCCGATCGTGATCCGTCCGGCGTCCGGGAAAGCCGGGACGATCACGACGCCGTCGGTGGACTCGCCCGTGGCGTCGAGGACGGTCGCGGCGATCGTGTCGGGTTCGAGGGGGAAGTGTCCGCGGAGCGTGGAGTCGCCGCGGCTCACGAAGCCGAGTCGCAGGGCGGAGGCTTCCGCCGCCGCTGCGGCGAGGGCGTTCCGGACGATCTCCTCGTTCCGGGCCGCCGCCTCCGGTGCGTCGAGGCTGCGGGTGTTCGTGAGCACGTACACGGCCGGCTTCCCCTGATGGAAGGCCCAGGAGAAGTCCTCGGTCTCCCACCGGGTCAGGACGGGGAGGTCCGCGACGGACTGCGTCCCGGTCGGGTCGTCGTCGAGGACGACGAAGATCCGCGGCGGGCGCCCGGCGGACCGGACGGCTGCCGCCACCTCTCCCGCGGAGATGGGCGCGCCCGGCGGGTAGTCGGACAGCAGGTGCGTTTCAGTGGGCATGCAGCGCTCCGTGATGCGGTGGGTGGACGCCTGGGCGCCTGGACGCCTGGACGCCTGGACGGCGGTCGGGGGGACGTGCCGGTGGCGGTGCGGAGGATCGTCGTACCGCCACCGGTGATCGCCCCGTCAGTGGCCGGGTGCTGCCGCCGTCTTCTCCTCGGCTGCCAGCAGGGCATCCGAGCGGGACCGCATGTTGCGGGTCAGGATGAACATCACCGCGGCCAGGAAGGCGAAGACGCCTACCGAGATGGTGCCGTAGAGCCCCGTCTCGGTCGTGAAGCGTTCATCGATCGCGGTGCGCATGATCGGGGCCACGAACCCACCGAGGTTGCCCAGCGAGTTGATCAGCCCGATGCCCGCTGCCGCTGCCGTTCCGGTGAGGAACGCCGTCGGATAGGACCAGGTGATGGGGCCGCAGGCCAGGAAGCTGGAGACCGAGACCACGAGGAAGGCGATCGCCAGGACGGGCATCCCGTTCTCGCCGGCGAAGGCGGCACCGATGGTGGCCAGGCCGGTCGAGGTGTAGAACATGGTGCCCCACGTGCGGCGACGCCGGATGGTGTTGGCGTTCTTGCCCACGATGTAGCAGACGAACAGGCCGACGAACCAGGGGATGGCCGAGATGAGGCCGATCTGCCAGAACTCGGCGTCCGGGCTGATGATGCGCCGGACCTGCTGCGGGAGGTAGAACGTGGTGCCGTAGACCGCGACCTGGAGGCAGAAGTAGATGACGGTGAAGTACCAGACCTTCCAGTTGCCCATGGCCCGCATGATGCCGGAGGGCCCGTCCGTACTGCGGACCTCGTCCTCCGCTTCCATGACCCTGAGCAGTGCGCGCTTCTCGTCCTTGTCCAGCCACTTCGCCTTCTGCGGACTGTCGATCAGGAAGAAGATGGCGGCGATGCCGGCGATGACGGCCATCATGCCCTCGGTGAAGAACATGACCTGCCAGCCGCGCCACGGGGTGTAGGTGTCCCCGAAGGAGATCAGCGCCCCCGAGATGGGATTGCCGAGCATCTGCGAGAAGGGCTGGGCAAGGTAGAACAGTGCGAACATCTGGACGCGGACCTTGTTGGGGAACCACTCCGAGAGGAACATGATGACGCCCGGGAAGAGCCCGGCCTCGGTCACGCCGAGCAGGAATCGCAGGATGATGAACATGGTGTCGCCGGACGTGAAGGCGAAGGCCGCGGCGACGATGCCCCAGGTCACCGCGATCCGGGCCAGCCACCAGCGTGCCCCGAACTTCTTGAGCAGCAGGTTGGACGGGATCTCGAAGATCGCGTAGCCGATGAAGAAGATGCCGGCACCGAGGGCGAACGCTCCGGCGCTGATGCCGCGGTCCATCTCGAGGGCATCCTCGGCGTAGCCCACGTTCGTGCGGTCCAGGAACGCGACGAAGTACAGGATGATGAGCATCGGCATCAGGTGCCGTGCAGCTTTCTTGACGGCGGAGGCAAGCGCGGGGCTGTCCAGGTCGTCTTTGACCGCGTCCGTAGCGGACATGGGACTCTCCTTAGTGCGGTTGTTGTGGTGGTGGTGTGCGGCTCAGCCCACGAGTGACGGGAAGATGAGCCAGGCCCCGATACCGACGAGGATGATGCCGACGGCGAGGAACAGGATGCGGGATTTCGACCAGTCGCCCATGTCAGTGCATGTAGAGTCCGCCGTCGACGTTCAGGGTCTGGCCCGTCACGAATCCGGCGTCCTCGCTGATGAGGTAGGCGATGGCTGCTGCGATGTCCCGGGGGGTGCCGATGCGCGGAAGAACGCCGTCGGCCGCCATGGCGGCCTTCCGTTCCTCCGTGAGCGTGCCACCCATGATGTCCGTGTCGATGGGACCGGGCGAGATGGCGTTGACGGTGATGCCCGCCCCGCCCAGTTCACGTGCCACGGAGCGCGTGAAACCGATGACGCCGGCCTTCGCCGCGGAGTAGACGGTCTTGGAGAACGTCCCGCCACCGCGCTGCGCGGACACCGAGGACAGGTTGACCACGCGCCCGACGCCGTGCCCGACCATGGACTCGACGGCTCGCCGGGTGGCGTAGTGGACGCCGTTCATGTTGATGCCCATGACGCGGTTCCACTCCTCGGGAGTGACTTCGAGGTACGGCACGGGGCTGGAGACGCCGGCGAGGTTCACCAGTGCGACGACCTGCGGGAGGGCGGCCTCGAGGCTGTCGAAGGCTGCCCGCACCTCGGATTCGTCCGCCACATTCGCTCCGGCACCGGCGGCCGTGACGCCGTGCTCCTCGGCGATCTCGCGGGCGACCGCCGTGGCCGCCCCGTCGTCGAGGTCGATGATGCCGATGTTCCAGCCGAGGCCGGCGAGGTGGTGCGCGGACGCGCGACCGATACCGCGCGGTGAGGCGGCGCCGGTGAGGATGACCGACCTGGAGTCGGGAAAAGCTGATGCCACGGGAGGATCTCCTTGCGATCAGTGGATGGGTGCAGGACCGAGTTCGTCCATGAGTTTCTTGATGGCCACGTACGCCCTGTTGCGGTAGGCGATCAGCTCGGGGGTGCGTTCGGCCGGGACGTCGAGGTAGCCCGCGCCGGTCTTGGTGCCGAACTTGCCGGCGTCGACGAGTTCCTTCAGGGAATCCGGTGTCGCGAAGCGCTCGGGCCAGCGCGTCTGGAGCGACGCGTAGCAGAACGAGTACACGTCGAGTCCGGCCATGTCCGCGATGGCGAAGGGGCCGAAGACGGGGAGCCGGAAGCCGAAGGTCGTGCGGACGATCGTGTCGATGTCATCCGGGGTCGCGATGCCCTCCTCGACGATCTGCGTGGCCTCGTGGAACAGCGCGTATTGGAGCCTGTTCAGCACGAAGCCGGTGGCATCCTTCACCCGCGCCGTCTCCTTGCCGGTGGAGGCGACGATCTCCTCGACCACGGGGATGACGGCGTCGTCCGTGTCCGGGTGCGGGATGAGTTCGACGCCGGGGATGAAGGGTGCGGGGTTCGAGAAGTGGACGCCCAGGAACCGCTCCGGATGCTCCACCGCCTCCGCGAGGGCCGCGATCAGGATGGTGGAGGTGTTCGAGCCGATGATGGCATCGGGTCGGGCCGCCGCGGAGATCCGCCGGAGTGTCTCGTGCTTGATCTCGATGCGCTCCGGCACGGCCTCCTCGATGAATTCGGCGTCGGACACCGCGTCCTCGATCGAGTCGGCGGCCGAGACGTTCGCCTCGATGCGTTCGCGGGCATCCACGGGGAAGAGGCCGTCGGCGGCGAACTGCTCCGCCTCGGTCAACAGGCGCTTGAGGTTGGATTCCGCGATCTCGGCGCTCACGTCCGCGATGCGGACGGTGTGCCCGGCCAGGGCGAGGACCTGGGCGATGCCGCCGCCCATGTAGCCCGATCCGACGACGGCGATTCTCTTCGGTGTCATGCGTCCTTCTTCCCAGGCAGGAGTGAGCGGATGTAGGTCTGGTTGGTGGCGCAGTTGCCGAGGCTGTCCCCGCCGTAGTGTTCACACAGGAAGATGCCGTCGAAGCCGAGCTCGATGGCGTCGCGGATCACCTGGCGGTAGTTGATCAGCCCGGCCTCCATCGAGCTGGGGACGCTCGTCGCCCATGAGCCGTCGGCTGCCTCGTCCCGCGTGTAGTTCTTCACGTGCCAGTAGTTGGCATAGGGGAGGAGCTTCGCGTGGAGTTCGCGCCAGTCCTCCACGGGGCGGTGCAGGCGGATGAGGTTGGCGATGTCGGGATTGATCCCCACGTTGTCGAGGCCGATCTCCTCGACGAGCCGCACGGCGCTGTCACCGGTGCCGAGGTACGTGTCCTCGTACAGCTCCAGGGACATCTTCAGTCCGACGTCGGCCGCATGCCGGCCGAGTTCCCGCAGCCGGGTGACCGCCGCCTGCCATACCTCCGGATCATCCGGGTCCTTCGGCCCCTGCGCCGTCCAGAACCACAGCGCGCGCCGCTGCGCCTCGCTGAAGGGCTGGTGGAGTCCGGTGGAGAAGACCTCCATGCCCCACTCGGCCGCCGCGTCGATCGTCCGGTGGGCGTAGGCGAGATTGCGCTCCTCGTGGCCCGGCATGATCACGCTCTGCCGCTGCAGGTGGACCGACGGGATCCGGACGCCGTGCGAGGCGGCGATGGACAGGAACTCGTCGCGCCGGGACGGTTCGAGGTCGGCCGGCCGGACGTGGCTGTCGGCGAGCTCGGCCAGCGAGAATCCGACGTGCTCCACCTGGCTGAACATGTCGTCCCAGGCCTCGGGGGCGGCGTCGTGGAGTGCGACTCCCTCCTTGCTCACCGTGGGAATGCCGTGCAGGCAGGTGGCGATCGGCCAGTCCTGCGCCGAGAAGGCGGGGTGCAGAGACATCTTCTTGCTCCATTGCAATCGGGGATACCGGGGAAGAGGAAAGATCCTATAGGAAATATAGACGCAGGTTCCCGGCTCTGCAAGGCTTTTCGGAACAGGCGCTTCAGCTCGGGGGCGAGTCGCTCAGGGAGCGGGCACGGACGCCCTCGATGTGGGCCCGCAGGGCCCGGACGGGTGCTTCGGCGTCTTCAGAAGCGAAGGCGTCCAGGATTGCGGCGTGCTCCGCGGCCGCTTCGGAGACATCGCTCGTCCCCCTGATGACGGCCTGCCGCATCCGGTGGGTCAGCGCTCCCAGGTTGGCGTACATGTCCTGGACGTAGCGGTTGCCCGCGGCGTCGAGGACGACCAGGTGGAAGGCGTTGTCGGCGTCGAAATAGTCGTGGATGGTCCGGATCGGGACGTCACCCCTCAGCATCGCGGCGGTGACCCGCTCACCCATCTCGTGGTGGTGCTCGTGTGCCTGGCGCAGGGCGGGCAGGAAGGAGGCAGCACGTGGTGCTGCGAGCCGGGCGGCCTCGACCTCGAGCATGATCCGCGCCTCGAACAGCTCGTCGAGCTGCTCGGGGCCGAGGGGAGGAGCGACGCGGTACCCCTTGAGCGCCTCCCGGGTCACGAGTCCGGTGCGTTCGAGCTGGACCATGGCCTCCCGGACGGGCGTCGGCGAGACCTTGAGCTGCTTGGCGACGGTGTCGATCGACAGTCTCGCCCCTGGTTCCATCTCGCTCGACAGGAGGATGTCCAGGATCCGGTCGTACACGCGGTCCCGCAGGCCGCGCCGGTCGATGTCCGGAGCCGGTTGGTCAGAGTGCGCTGCTGTCATCACCGACCCCAATCTCCCATGCCTCGTCCAGGATATCCGCGAACGCGGCCGGATCATGGGCGAATCGGCCGAGGAACATGCCGTCGACATCGGGAGCGATGCGCCCCAGCAGCCCGGGGCCGGCACTGCCGCCGTAGATCACCCGTGGCTCCTGCACCAGTCCGTCGTCGCGCAGGTGTGCACGGAGGGCGCCGGTGACGGCCCGTATGTGGGTGTCGGGTGCCGGATCGGCCTTGCCGATCGCCCAGACGGGCTCGTAGGCCACGATCACCTGCCCGCCGGTCCCGTCGCGGCGCGCGGCCGCGAGGCACGCCTCGAGCTGTTGCACGCATGCCCGGATCGCCGAGGAGTGCTCGCCCTGTTCCTCCTCGCCGATGCAGAGGACCGGCACGAGGCCATGGCGGAGGCTCGCCAGGACCTTCCGGGCAGCGGTGGAGTCCGTCTCGCCGAACATCGACCGCCGCTCCGCGTGGTTGATCTCCACCAGCCGGACGCCGATCTCCGCCAGTTCGGCCGCCGACACCTCGCCTGTGTAGGCGCCGGCATCCTCCCAGTGCACGTCCTGCGCTCCCACGAGCAGCCCCCCGGGCACGGCGAGGTCCCGCACGGCGGGGATGGACGGGAACGTCGGGATGACGAAGGGCTCCACCACGCCCTGCTGGACCGCCGGATGGGTCGAGGCGATCTCGGCCACCTGGCGCGTCCACTCGAGCTGGCGCCGATGGCCGAAGTACATCTTGAGGCTCGAGCCGATGGTGAACCTCGGCATGGGTGCGCTACACGCCCTCGTAGGCGCAGATGTCGTCCACCTTCGCCTGGGACGCACTCGAGGTGTCGAACGTGTAGGTCAGCCATTCCCGGACGAGCCGGCGGGCGAGTTCGCTGCCGATGACGCGCTGGCCCATGCAGAGCACCTGGCAGTCGTTGGACAGGACGGACCGCTCCACGGACAGGGGATCGTGGGCCGTGGCGGCGCGGATGCCCTGCACCTTGTTCGCGGCGATGGCGACGCCGAGGCCGGTTCCGCAGATGAGCAGCGCCCGGTCCGCCTCGCCCCGCGCGACGCGCTCGGCGGCCTCGATCGCGATCTTCGGATAGGACGTGTGCCCGTCCTCGCCCACGCCGACGTCGACCACCGACTCGACGAGGTCGTTCTGTTCGAGATCCCGCTTGAGGATCTCCTTGTACTGGTATCCCGCGTCGTCGCAGCCGACGATCAGCCTGAGTGCCATGTTTCCTCCTAGTGGTCGTCCGGGCGGGCGCCCGGTGCGTTACGGATGACGTCCGAGACGGTGGTGCAGATCAGCGCGAAGGACACCGCGCCGGGGTCCGGCGTCCCGACGGACTTCTCGCCGTGGGACCGCGCGCGCCCCAGGGTGGCGCGCATCGACGCCGTGGCCTCCGCCGCTGCCGTGGCCGCGGCGGCTGCTCCCGCCCACGCCTCGGCGAGCCCGGATCCGTCGCCCACCCGTGTCGAGAGTTCATCGGAGAAGGGGACGACGGCGTCGACCATGGTCTTGTCGCCGACCTTCGCCTTTCCGAAGGCCATCACGGCGTCCCTGGCCGCGGAGATCCCGCGTGCGAGGTCCTTCGGGGTGGGGCGCGCGTCGTCGCCGACCACGGTTCCGAGCGCCTTGAGCATCGTCGCCCAGATGGCGCCCGAGGTGCCACCGGCGCGGTCGCTCCAGGCGTTGGCCGCGTGACGCAGGGCCGTCTCGGCGCCGGCACCCTGCTCGACGGCGGCTCGAGCCGCGTCCCGGCCGGCATGGGCGCCGCGCTGCATGCCGATCCCGTGGTCGCCGTCGCCCGCCACCTGGTCGAGGCGGCCGAGTTCGTCGGCGTGCTCGTCCACCGTGCGTGCGAGCGCCTCGAGGGCCGTGACGATGGTCGCCGCGCAGGCGCGGGACTCGGCCGTGGAGCTTCCGATGACCTCCTCGGCGTCGTCCTTCACCACCGCGTCGAAGCGCTGCTGGTCGCCCACCTGTCCGCGCCGGAAGCCGGGGGTGTCCGCCGGCGCCGTCCAGAGACGTTCGAGCTCCTCGTCGAGCCACAGCAGGGTGAGGGAGCAGCCGGCCATGTCGAAGCTGGTGCACAGCTCGCCGACCTCGGGATCGACGATGCTGATACCCCGCTCAGCGAGGAGTGCGTGCACGGTGCGGTAGACGACGAAGAGTTCCTCGTACTTGACGCTCCCGAGGCCGTTCAGCAGGGGCACGACGCGCGCGCCCGCCAGGTCGACGCCGTCCGGCACCTCCTCGAGGAGACTGCTGACGAACAGTTCGGCGAGGCCCGCCGCCGTCGGGATGTCGACCTCGTCGATGCCGGGCTCCCCGTGGATGCCCAGACCGACGGCCATGCGTCCTGCAGGGACTTCGAAGAGCGGCGCATCGGCGCCGGGGAGGGTGCAGCCGCCGAAGGCGACGCCGAGGGAGCGCGTCCTGTCATTGGCGCGCCGTGCGACACGCTCGACGCCGTCGAGGTCGTAGCCCTCCTCGCAGGCTGCACCCGCGACCTTGAACACCGTGAGGTCGCCGGCGATCCCGCGGCGCTTGTGTTCCTCGCCCCGGGGCGCGCTGATGATGTCGTCGGTCACGGTCACCGTCCGGACGTCCATCCCCGCCTCGCGCAGTTCGGCCTGTGCCTCGTCGAAGTGCAGGACGTCGCCCGCGTAGTTCCCGTAGGACAGGAGGACCCCGCGCCCCTGGTCGGCCGTCCGGGCGACGGTGCGTACCTGGTGGGCCGACGGTGAGGCGAAGAGGTTGCCCATCACCGCCCCGTGCGCCAGGCCCGGGCCCACGAGGCCGCCGAAGGCGGGGTAGTGTCCGCTGCCTCCCCCGATGACGAGGGAGACCGTCGGTTCCGCCGGTCGTCCGACACGCACCACGCCCCCCGGGATCTGCTGGACCCAGCGCGAGGCGGCGGCGGCGAAGCCGTCCATCATCTCGTCGACGAAGTTCTCCGGTTCGTTGAACAGACGCGTCATTGCGATCCCTTCTGAGTTTCGTAGATTCTATAGGATAACCGGAGAATCGGCACCCGTTCCAGACCGCTTCCGTGGCCGGTGCGGCGGCGGTCGGCGAGGCGTCAGGGCCGGAGCGGTGCCGTCGAGGATCGCACGATCAGGTGTGTGGCCAGTTCCATGCGGGTGGCATCGGGCGCCTCCCCGCCCATCTCCCGGAGGAGCGCACGTACCGCGGCGCGGCCCATGTCCCGTAGCGGCTGCGCGACGGTGGTGAGCTGCGGTGAGGACTGCTCGCTGATGTAGGTCCCGTCGAAGCCGACCACGCTCAGTTCGTCGGGGACCGTCATGCCCAGCGAGTGCGCCTCGGCCAGAACTCCCAGCGCGATACTGTCGGAGGCCGCGAAGATGGCGGAGGGCGGGTTGTCCAGGGCGAGGAACCGGGCCAGGGCCTGGCGCCCCGTCTCCGGATCGAAGGCGCCCGCCAGGACGTACTCCTCCGAGATCGGGATACCCCGCTCGAGGAGGGCGGCCACGTACCCGTGCTCGCGGTCCTGGCTGCATTCCGCGCTCGAGTGCCCGCCGATGAACCCGATGCGCGTGTGTCCAAGGCCGAGCAGGTGTTCCGTGGCAGCTTTCCCCCCGGACCAGTTGGTGGCGCCAACGCTCGCCACGCCGGGCCCGGGTGGATTGATGGGGTCGATCACCACCACGGCGATGCCGCGCTTCCTCACGTCCTTGATCTCACGCGGAGACCAGCGCGAGGTGACGAGGAGGAGGCCGCGGCGGCCCGACGCCTGCATCTTCTCGGCCCGCTCGCCGGCCGTGAGGTGCGTGAGCCCCGTCTTCGAGAGGACGATCTCCGCTCCCTGCGCCTCCGCGCACTCGAGGATCCCGTCCATCACCTCCGCGTAGTACGCCGTCGTCACGCTGTCCACGGCGACGTCGATCAGGGTGGAGGCCGGGGGTGCGAGGGCGAGCCGCTGCCCGGGTGGCTGGTACTCGGACGACCGCAGTGCCGCCAGCACGCGCTTCCGGGTGGCCGGAGCGACGTCCTCCCGCCCGTTGATCACCTTGGACACCGTCGGAGTCGAGACTCCGGCGAGGGCGGCGACGGACGCCAGGGTGGCCCTGGTGCGAACTCCACTTTCCGACAAAGTTTCGAAATCCTTCCCGGAGCACACTCGACCCCCTCCTGCACGAGTCTGACGGGTTCCGTCTCGCAGGGCAAGATCCCTAGCAGAAGAGGGAAGAAGCAGGGGTATTGACCGCCCGCTGTGATGCAGGTAACTTTCCCCTTGTTAGTTTGTTGTTATCGAAAACATTTCGAAATCTCTTCCGCAGCGTGGCGGTCAGCGACCGCATACCCGCGGAGTTGACCTGCCCATCTCAGCCGGCCCCCTGCCTCGAGCTGAGTCGACTACGGAAGAACTGATGAAAATGCGAACAACCACCTCCCTCATCTCGGCAGCCTCCGCCATCACCCTCGCCCTCGGCCTGGCCGCCTGCGGATCCAGCGGACCCGCCGACCCCGCCGCCGATTCCGATTCCCCCACCATGTGGGCGCTGACCGGCAGCAGCGAGAACATCTTCCGCTCCTCCGTCGAGGACTGGAACAAGGCCAACGCGGACGACAAGATCAACCAGGAATTCTTCGCGAACGACGCCTACAAGACCAAGGTGCGCACCGCGGTGGGCGCGGGCGAGGGACCCACCTTCATCTACGGGTGGGGCGGTGGCGTACTGAAGTCCTATGTCGATGCCGGCCATGTCGGCGACCTGGACCAGTTCCTCGCCGACAACCCCGAGGTGAAGGAGCGCTACATCCCCTCCGTCCTCGAGAACGGCGTGATCGACGGCAAGACCTATGCCCTCCCGAACAACAACATGCAGCCGGTCGTCCTCTACTACAACAAGCAGGTCTTCGAGGACATGGGCGTCGAGCCCCCCGAGACCTGGGACGACCTGATGGCGCTGGTACCGGAGTTCAACGACGCGGGGATCGCGCCCTTCGCCCTGGCGGGCCAGTCGAAGTGGCCGAACCTGATGTGGCTGTCCTACCTCGTCGACCGCATCGGCGGACCCGAGGTCTTCCAGGCGATCCTGGACGGGGAGGAGGACGCCTGGTCCGATCCCGCGGTGATCGAGGCCCTCACGAAGATCCAGGAGCTGGTCGACGCGGGCGGGTTCATCAACGGCTTCTCCTCGATCGCGGCCGACGCGGGAGCCGACAGCGCCCTCCTGTACACCGATAAGGCGGCGATGATGCTCCACGGCGGGTGGGTCTACCAGAACCTGAAGAACGACGCCCCGGAGTTCGTCGAGTCGGGAGAGGTCGGATTCGTGCCGTTCCCCGAGGTCGAGGGCGGTGCGGGCGACCCCGCGAACGTGGTCGGCAACCCCGCGAACATGTGGTCCGTCTCCTCCACGGCCTCCGAGCAGCAGAAGGAATCCGCACTGAACTACCTCAAGGACGGACTGTTCAGCGAGGAGTACACGCAGGCCATGATCGACTCGGGCGCGGTTCCCGCCGTCAACGGCATCGAGGACCAGCTCGCAGCCTCCGAGGACAAGGACTTCGTGGAGTTCGTCTACGGACTGGCGCAGGACGCACCGAGCTTCCAGCTCTCCTGGGACCAGGCGCTGAGCCCCGCCCAGGGCGACGCCATGCTCGCGAACCTCGACCAGATCTTCATCGGCGAGATCACCCCCGAGGAGTTCGCCGAGAACATGAACGCCACCCTGGGCAAATGAGCACGCTGCTGAAGCCCAAGCCCGCCATGAGAGTGCGGGGCGCCCGGGCGGAAGGCCCCTCGGCGTGGATGGTCGTCCCGGCGCTGGCCTTCTTCCTGGTCTTCGCCGTCCTGCCCCTGCTCGGCGTGGTGTTCCTCAGCTTCACCAACTGGAACGGGCTGGGCGCGATCACCTGGGCCGGACTGGAGAGCTGGCGAACCGCACTCACCGACTCGGTGACCCTGAACGCGCTGATCGTCACGCTGAAGATCATGGTCTACTCGCTCCTGGTGCAGGTCCCGATCAGCCTCCTCCTGGGCGTGTTCACGGCGGGCAACCAGCGCTACCGGGCGGTGCTGGCCGTCCTGTACTTCGTCCCGCTGCTGCTCTCGTCGGCTGCGGTGGCGATCGCGTTCAAGGCCCTGCTGGACCCCAACTTCGGCATGGGTCCGGGCCTGGGCCTGCCGATCCTCGCCCAAAACTGGCTCGGCAGTGCCGACCTGGTGCTGTTCGTGGTCATCTTCGTCATCGCCTGGCAGTTCGTCCCCTTCCACACTCTCATCTACCAGGGTGGCGTCCGCCAGATCCCGGCGTCCTTCTACGAGGCGGCCCAGATCGACGGGGCCGGCCGGATCCAGCAGTTCTTCCACATCACCCTGCCCCAGCTGAAGTACACGATCATCACCTCGTCCACCCTCATGGTCCTGGGATCCCTGGCGTACTTCGACCTGATCTTCGTCCTCACGGCAGGCGGGCCGGGGTACGCGACCCGTCTCCTCCCGCTGCACATGTACCTCACCGGCTTCCGGGCCAACGACATGGGAGCAGCGAGTGCCCTCGGCGTGATCCTCGTGGTGATCGGGCTGGGTCTCGCCCTCGTATTGCAGCGGCTCGGCGGCAACAGCCGCAGTGCAAGCCAATTGGAAGGAGCGTAGCCATGGCACTGGCAACCGAGACGGCGCAGGGCGCCGATGAGCAGGCGGGCGAGCGCTCCCAGCGGAAGCGGGTGGGCAGGAGCAGTCCGAACGTCCTCGGGGGGCTCGGCGGCTGGGTGTGGCTCGCCCTGATCATCCTGCCCGTCTACTACGTGATCATCACGAGCCTGAAGAACCAGGCGGGCTTCTTCGGCTCGAACCCGCTGGCGCCACCCACGGACCCGACCCTGGCGAACTACCGGACGGTCCTCGAGGCGGACTTCGTCCGGTACTTCGTGAACAGCGTCATCGTGACGCTGGGAAGTGTCATCCCGGCCGTGATCGTCTCGTTCATGGCGGCGTACGCGGTGGTGCGGGGAAGCGGGCGCATCATCACGTCCGCCCATACGCTGTTCCTGATGGGCCTCGCCATCCCGCTGCAGGCGACCATCATCCCCATCTACTTCATGATCACCAAGGCGCACCTCTATGACACACTGCTGGCGCTGATCCTGCCGTCGATCGCCTTCGCCATCCCCATCTCCGTGCTGATCCTGTCGAACTTCCTCCGGGACGTCCCACGGGAACTCTTCGAATCCATGAGGCTGGACGGCTGCTCGGAATTCACCATGATGTGGCGCCTCGCCCTGCCGCTGGTCCGCCCGGCGGTGGTCACGATCGCCATCTACAACGCACTGCACGTCTGGAACGGGTTCCTCTTCCCGCTGATCCTCACGCAGAGTCCCGACAAACGGGTCCTGCCGCTCTCGCTCTGGGCGTTCCAGGACGAGTTCAGCGTGAACATACCGGCGGTCCTCGCCGCCGTCGTGCTCTCCACCCTCCCGCTGGTGGTCCTCTACGTGCTGGCCCGCCGCCAGCTCGTCAGCGGACTGACCGCCGGGTTCAACAAATAGACCGAAAGGAATCGCCAGCCTGATGACTTCTCCACAGCAATCGGCCCTGCGGGTCGGGATGGTCGGCTACGCCTTCATGGGAGCGATGCACTCCCATGCCTGGCGCACCGCCCCGCGCTTCTTCGACCTCCCGCTCCAGCCCGAACTCGCCGTCCTCGCCGGCCGCGACCCGGCCGCCGTGAAGGCGGCGGCCGGCAGGTTCGGCTGGCGGGAGACCGAGACCGACTGGCGAGCCCTGGTGGAGCGTGACGATGTCGACCTCATCGACATCTGCACCCCCGGGGACACCCACGCCGAGATCGCCATCGCAGCACTCGAAGCGGGCAAGCACGTGCTCTGCGAGAAGCCGCTCGCGAACTCGGTGAAGGAAGCCGAACGTATGGCGGCGGCGGCCCGGCCCGCCGAGGCGAAGGGGGTCTTCGCGATGTGCGGGTTCTCCTACCGCCGCACGCCCGCCCTGACCCTGGCCCGGCGGCTCGTCGACCAGGGGAGGCTCGGGACGATCCGGCACGTCCGGGCGCAGTACCTCCAGGACTGGCTGACGGACGAGACCGCACCGATGACCTGGCGCCTGGACAAGAGCAGGTCGGGGTCGGGTTCCCTCGGGGACATCGGAGCGCACAGCATCGATGCCGCGCAGTACGTGACCGGGTTGCCCATCACGGGAGTCTCCGGCCTCCTCACCACCTTCGTCCACGAACGTCCCCTCGGCGGGACCCTGGTGGGTCTCGGCGGCCAGGGTTCCAGCGACGGGGCGACCGGCACGGTGACGGTGGACGACGCCGCGATCTTCAGTGCACGCTTCGAGTCAGGAGCGATCGGCGTCTTCGAAGCCACCCGCTTCGCGACCGGCAGGAAGAACAACATGCGCCTGGAGGTCAACGGGAGCCTCGGCTCGCTCGCCTTCGACTTCGAGAACATGAACTCGCTGGAGTTCTACGACGCGACGCAGCCTCCCGAGACCGCGGGGTTCAGCACGATCAACGTCACCGATTCCGTGCACCCCTACACGGGTAACTGGTGGCCGGCCGGGCACGGCCTCGGCTACGAGCACGGCTTCACGCACCAGGTCGTGGATCTCGTGGAGGCCATCGCCGACGGCACCACACCGTCGCCGTCCTTCGACGAGGCACTGCGCGTCCAGAAGGTCCTGCACGCCATCGAGAAGTCCGCCGCGAGCGACTCGGGGTGGCAGCATGTCTGAGGCCTTCGCGGCCGGAGCTGCCACCCCGCGCCCGGTGACCCTGTTCACCGGCCAATGGGCCGACCTGCCGTTCGAGGACGTGGCGAGGATGGCCGGCGAGTGGGGCTTCGACGGCCTCGAGATCGCCTGCTGGGGAGACCACCTGGACCCGGTGCGGGCCGCGCAGGACGACGACTACGTCCAGGACCGCCTCCGGATCCTCGAGGAGAACAACCTCGCCGTCCACGCGATCGCCATCCACCTGACCGGGCAGGCCGTCGGCGACGACCCGATCGACGAGCGCCACCAGGACATCCTCACCCCCGAGGTCTGGGGGGACGGCGATCCCGAGGGAGTCCGCCGGCGGGCCGCCGAGGTCGTCAAGGACAGCGCCCGGGCCGCAGCCCGGCTCGGGGCGTCGGTGGTCACCGGGTTCACCGGATCCTCCATCTGGAAGTACGTCGCGATGTTCCCTCCCGCCTCCGAACGGATGATCGAGCGTGGCTACGAGGACTTCGCGGCTCGCTGGAACCCGATCATGGACGTGTTCGACGCCGAGGGGATCCGCTTCGCGCTCGAGGTGCATCCGTCCGAGATCGCCTACGACTACTGGACGACCCGGCGCACGCTGGAGGTCATGAGGAACCGGCCCGGCTTCGGGCTCAACTTCGACCCCTCGCACTTCGTCTGGCAGGACCTCGACCCCGTGATGTTCCTGCAGGACTTCGCGCCGCACATCTTCCACGTCCACGTGAAGGAATCCGTCCGGCAGCTGAACGGACGCAACGGACGCCTCGGCTCACACCTGCCGTGGGGGGACCCGCGGCGGGGCTGGGACTTCGTCACCGCCGGGCACGGGGACGTGCCCTGGAAACCGATCTTCCGCATGCTCAACGCGATCGGCTACCAGGGACCCACCAGTATCGAATGGGAGGACGCCGGAATGGATCGCCTCATCGGCGCGCCGGAGGCCCTCGCCCTCGTGCGGCAGCTGGCCACCATAGCCCCCTCGGGGGCCTCGTTCGATGCAGCCTTCTCCGCCCGCGGGCGCGACAGCCGATCCACGACCACGAAAGAGGCATCATGACCAGCAAGGAAGCACTCGTCGTCCGCGGCGGCTGGGACGGGCACCAGCCCGTCGAAGCCACGGACCGCTTTCTCCCGTTCCTCCGCGAGCACGGCTACACCGTCCGCATCGAGGAGTCACCGAAGATCTACGCCGATGCCGACTACATGTCGACCGTCAGCCTGATCCTGCAGTGCAACACGATGAACACCATCGAGAAGGACGAGTTCGCCGGGCTCCGGGCGGCCGTCGAGGCCGGGACCGGACTCGCGGGCTGGCACGGCGGGATCGCGGACTCGTACCGCAACGAATCCGACTACCTCCACCTCATCGGCGGTCAGTTCGCCTGCCATCCCGGCAAGCACCCGGACGAGAGGACCGGCGAGCAGTCCGACAACTACGTGCCGTACCGGGTGACCATGCTCCCGGCCGCCGCGGATCATCCGATCACCCGCGGCATCGGGGACTTCGACCTCGTGACCGAGCAGTACTGGGTGCTGGCGGACGACTACATCGACGTGCTTGCGACGACGACCCAGGCCGTCCGCGCATGGGACCCCTGGAACCGTCCCGTCACGTCCCCCGCCATCTGGACCCGCCAGTGGGGCGAGGGCCGTATCTTCGTCGCCACCCCCGGACACCGCGTGGAGATCCTCGACGATCCCAACGTCCGGACCATCATCGAAAGGGGTTTGCTGTGGGCGAGCCGTTGAACGTCGGAATCATCGGCTGCGGAGCGATCGTGGCCCAGTACCTGAAGACCCTGCCGTCGCTGGGATCGGTGAACCTGAAGGCCGTGGCGGACCTGGACCCGGGCCGGGCGCAGGCCGTGGCGGACTCGCAGGAGGGAGTGCGGGCCCTGACCGTGGACGAGCTCCTGGCCGACCCCGGGATCGACACCGTCCTGAACCTCACGATCCCTGCCGCCCACGCGGAGGTGGCGGCTCGGGCGATCGCGGCCGGCAAGAACGTCTACGGCGAGAAACCGCTGGCGGCGAACACGACCGAGGCCCGGGAGGTGCTCGCCCTCGCGGAGGCCGCGGGGGTCCGGGTGGGGTGCGCTCCCGACACGGTGCTCGGGACGGGCATCCAGACCGCTCGCCATGCGATCGACGACGGCCTGATCGGCCGGCCCATCTCGGCCACCGCGACCATGGTCACGCCCGGCCATGAACGCTGGCACCCCAACCCGGACTTCTACTACGTGCCCGGTGGCGGGCCGCTGCTGGACATGGGCCCGTACTACGTCACGGCGCTGGTCACCCTGCTGGGGCCGGTCACGTCCGTCATCGGAGCGGCCAGCCACACGCGGGAACAACGGACCATCGGCGGCGGACCACGGGCGGGCCAGACGGTGCCGGTGACCATCGACACGCACGTCACCGGTGTGCTCGTGCACGAGTCGGGCGCCCTCTCCACCCTGGTCATGAGTTTCGACGCCGTGCAGACGCGATCCTCCAACATCGAGATCCACGGCGAACGGGCCAGCATGACGGTCCCCGACCCCAACTACTTCGACGGGGAGGTGTCCGTCTGCGCCCTGGAGAACAGGGGCAACGACAGGGAGATCGGGTGGGAGGTCCTCCCCGCCAGTGCAGGCTATATCGGAGCCGGCCGCGGGTACGGCCTCGCGGACATGGCCCTCACCACGCCGGGTGAGCAGCACCGGGCCAACGGGGAACTGGCCTACCACGTCCTCGACGTCATGGAATCCCTCCTGCAGTCGGCTGCGGACGGGATCGCCGTCCCCGTCCGCAGCACCGTGGAACGGCCCAGGGAGGTCCCCCTGACATCACTGTCCGATCTGGCATCGGCCACATCCCGCTGACGGACCGACGGCGGAAAAGACCGGAGCGGTGCCGACACCCGGTCGGCAGGAGCCGATCGGGTGCCGGCACCGCTCCGGCGGGATCACCGCCCGAAGCTGCGCAGCCTCAGTGAATTGGCGACCACGAGGACGGAACTCGCCGCCATCGCCGCCCCCGCGAGCATCGGGTTGAGCAGGCCCAGTGCAGCGACGGGGATGCCCACGGCGTTGTAGAAGAAGGCCCAGAACAGGTTGCCCTTGATGGTGCCCAGCGTCCGGCGCGAGAGCTCGATCGCCTGGGCCACCTGCTCCAGACTGTTGCCCATCACGGTGAGGTCCGCCGCCTCGATGGCGACGTCGGTACCCGATCCCATCGCGATGCCGAGGTCCGCCTGGGCGAGCGCTGCGGCATCGTTGACGCCGTCGCCGGCCATGGCCACGGTCGCCCCTGCCGCCTGCAGTTCGCGCACGGCGTCGACCTTGCCCGCCGGAGTCACCCCGGCGCGGACGTCCGCGGCGTCGATCCCCACCGCGGCAGCCACCTGCAGGGCCACGGCGCGGTTGTCGCCCGTGAGCAGGACGGGCCGCAGCCCGAGCCGGCGCAGGTGTCCGATCGCGGCCGCGGAACCCTCCTTGACGGTGTCGGACAGGGTGATGATGCCTGCGACGTCGCCGTCGACGGCCACCCACACCGCCGTCGCTCCCGCGTCCTCGGCGGTGCCGAAGGCCGCGGTCTGCTCACCGGTGGGGCGGATCCCGTTCTCCTCCAGCCAGGCTGCCCGGCCGGCCGTGACGGTCACGCCGTCGACCTCGCCGCGCACGCCGCCGCCGGGAGCGCTGGAGAAGCCCGTCGTCTCCGGGAGCCTGCTCCGCGCGGCGGCGTGCCGGGCGATCGCCTGGGCGATGGGGTGCTCGCTCGCGGCCTCGACGGCGCCCGCGAGGCGCAGCAGGCCGGGGGCGTCCATGTCGGACAGCACGACGACGTCGTCCACGGCCATGGCGCCCGTGGTGACCGTGCCGGTCTTGTCCAGCACGATCGTGTCCACGGTCCGGGTGTCCTCGAGGACCTGGGGTCCGCGGATGAGGATCCCGAGCTGCGCGCCGCGGCCCGTGCCGGTGAGCAGAGCTGTGGGCGTCGCGAGGCCCAGGGCGCAGGGGCAGGCGATCACCAGGACCGTGACGGCCGCGGTGAAGGCCGCGTCGAGGTCGCCCGTGAGGACGAGCCAGAGCACGAAGGTGAGGATCGCGAGGACGAGCACCACGGGGACGAAGACGGCGCTGATGCGGTCCGCGAGCCGGGCGATCCGGGCCTTCCCGCTCTGCGCCTGGCTGACGAGGCGGCCCATGTGCGAGAGCACGGTGTCGGAACCGACGCGCGTCGCGCGGACCACGAGCCTGCCCGAGGTGTTGATCGTGGCGCCCGTGACGGCGTCGCCCGCGGTGACCTCGACCGGGATGCTCTCTCCCGTGAGCAGTGCGGTGTCGACGGCGCCGGCGCCCTCGGTGACCACGCCATCGGTGGCGATCTTCTCGCCCGGACGGACCACGAACTCGTCGCCCGGGATCAGCGTGTCGGCGGGCAGGGTGACCTCGATGCGCTCGCCGTCGACGGTGCGGAGCACATGCGCTTCCTTGGCGCCAAGGCTCAGGAGCGACTTCAGGGCGTTCCCGGCCCGCTGCTTGACCGACGCCTCGAGGAAGCGGCCGAGCAGCAGGAACGTCACGACGACGGCGGCCACCTCGAAGTAGAGGGCATGCGCGTCCATGCCGGCCATGCCGGGGTGCTGCGTCAGGGTGGGATCGGCGGCGAGCTGCCAGGCCGAGAAGAGGAAGGCCGCAGTGACGCCGATGGACACGAGGGTGTCCATGGTGGAGGACAGGTGCCGTGCGTTGACGGCGGCGGCCCGGTGGAACGGCCACGCGGACCAGGTGACCACGGGGACGGACAACGCGAAGACCACCCACCCCCAGTTCGCGAACTGGAGTGCGGGCACCATGGAGATCAACAGGACCGGCACGGACAGGAGTGCGGCGAGCACCAGCCGGGCCCCGAGCAGGGACGGCGTGTGCTCGTGGTCGTGCGCGTCCCCGCCCGGTCGGTCGGGATGCACCACGTGGGCTCCGTATCCGGTGGCTGTGACGGTGTCGATCAGGTCCTGGTCGCTGATGGAGGCGGGGACCCTGACCACGGCGCTCTCCAGTGGCAGGTTGACGCTCGCCTCGACGCCGTCGAGCCTGCCGAGCTTCCGCTCGACACGGCCCACGCAGGACGCGCACGTCATGCCCTGGATGGACAGTTCGACGACGCGTTGCTCCTGGTCGGCACCCTGCGCCGGGATCTGCTGCGTGGCCATGTCAGGACCCGGCGGGCACCACGGTGTAACCGGCTTCGGCGACGGCTTCGTCGATCGAGGCGGCATCCAGTGGCGCGGAGGACGAGATGGTGGCGGTCGACGTCCCGCCGTTGACGAGGTCGACGTCGACGGTCTCGACGCCGGGGAGCCCGGACAGCTCGCTCTCGACGGCACTGACGCAGTGGCCGCAGGTCATGCCGGTGATGTTGATCGTGGTGGTGGTCATGGTGTTCTCCTCGGATCGGGGTGGATGGTGGCGGATCAGCGCAGGAGCCGGCCGATCGCGGCCGTCGCTTCCTGGACCTTCTCCTGGACGGCGTCGTCGTTGCCGGAGACCTGGGACTCCTGGGCTGCCCCGACGACGCAGTGTGAGATGTGTTCTTCGAGCAGTCCCATGGAGACCGCGTGGAGTGCCTTGTTGACGGCTGCGACCTGGGTCAGGATGTCGATGCAGTACTTGTCCTCGTCGACCATCCGCGCGATGCCGCGCACCTGGCCCTCGATACGGCGGAGCCGTTTGAGGTAGGCGTCCTTGTCGGCGGTGTAGCCGTGCGGTGCCGAGGTCCCGTCCGTTGTGGTCTCGGTGGTCATCGATTCGCTCCTCGCATGTCGTCTACGATACCCTCAGGGGGTATAAGCCGCCACTTCGACCGGATATTCCCGTGTCAAGGAAACGCCCAGCCGGACACCGTAGGGTGGCTGACCGGCACACCTCCGAATCCAAGGACGTCCATGACCCTCTCGCTGTCCGGCTGGCAGAAACGAGTGCTCCTGATCCTCGCCGCGATCGCGGTACTCGCCCTCTTCGCGCTGGCCTTCACCGCAGGACGCATCTCGGCAGGGCCCTCGTATCCGGGCACGGACAGCGCGGATGCGGGATTCGCCCGGGACATGCAGGTGCATCACAACCAGGCCGTCGAAATGTCGATGATCGTGCGTGACAGCGCCACCGACGAGACGCTCCGCGCGATCGCCTACGACATCGCACTCACCCAGCAGCAGCAGGCGGGGCAGATGTACGCCTGGCTCGAGGAGTGGGGGCTGGGCATGAGCAGCCCGCAACCCCGCATGGAGTGGATGGCCGCGGGATCCGGTGACCACGGCGGCATGGACATGGGCTCGGGGGACGGCGCGTCCATGCTCACCGCCGACGGCCTCATGCCCGGGATGGCGACCGAGGCCCAGCTCGAGGAACTGCGCGCCGCCGACGGCGAGGACGCCGAGAGGCTCTACCTCACGCTGATGATCAACCATCACACGGCCGGCGTCGAGATGGCCGAGGCGGGTGCCGAACTCGCGGAGACGAGCCAGGTCCGGTCACTGGCCACCAAGATCCAGTCCGGCCAGCAGGCCGAGATCACGCTCATGCAGGGCATGCTCGACGCCCTCTAGGCCGCCCGTCCGGGCCGCGACCCGCTGGGTCGGGTTCGAGGACTGGCGCGACCCGCCGGTACATTTGTTTCCGGCGCAATCCGATCCGCGGTGTACGCCGCAGCCACTCCAGCACCGAAGGACACCTCGTTGAACAAGAAACGTTCCCAGGAGAACCAGGACCGCCAGGCGCGCCTGGCCGCCATCCAGGCCCAGCAGCGGGCCGGTGAACGCAAGCGCAACGCCCTGATCTTCGGTGGTATCGGAGCCGTGATCCTCGCGGTCATCATCGCCGTGACCCTCGTCATCGTGAACCAGGTGCAGGTGAACCGGGACCGTGAGGCTGCCGCCTCGCAGCCCATCGAGGGGATCCAGGAATATCCCGACGTGACGTTCAACCACGTCGACGGCCCGGTCGAGTACGAGCAGTCGCCCCCCGTCGGCGGGGACCACAGCCCCGTCTGGACCAACTGCGGCGTCTACACGGAGCCCGTGCCCAATGAGAACTCCGTGCACTCCATGGAGCACGGAGCCGTCTGGATCACCTACGACCCGGAGATCGGGCAGGAGGAGATCGACAAGCTGACCGAACTCGTGGGGACGCGTTCCTACGTGCTGCTCAGCCCCTACCCGGACCTCGGCACCCCGGTCGCCGCCAGTGCCTGGGGCCTGCAGCTCGAGGTCGACTCCGCGGACGATGCGCGTCTGGCCACCTTCCTCGACAAGTACATCCAGGGCGAGCAGACGCGCGAGCCCGGCGCTGCCTGCTCCGGCGGGATCACCCCGGCCGGTCGCGCCTCCTAGTTCCTCCGATCCGCGTCCGACGGCGGCGCGGCGGGCCGGAAGCGGCTCGTCGCGCCGCCGTCGTCGGTCCTGGGTCCGCCCGGTCCGACTCCGCCCCACCCTGATCCCGGCCCGCCTGACGACCGGATGCGGAAGGTCGACGATTGTTTCCCGTGGGCCTGCCATGCGGGTAGCGTGGCGGACGATGGGCCGTGTACCGGCGGCCCGATGTGAGCAGAAGGTGGATCCCGGTGGCTGACGACCAGATACTCGGCGAAGTGTCCCTGCCGGGGATGCTGCAGGACATGGTGCTGGAGAGTTCCGACGTGAACGAGTTCCTCGACGGGCTGGCGAAGCTCGCTGCGGATGCGCTGTCCTCGGAGGGCAGCGAGGTGTTCTGCGGGGTCACCCTCCTCCGGCCGCGCGCCAAGGGAAACGTGGCGAGCAGCAGCGAGCAGGCGCGGTTGATGGACGAGGTCCAGTACCAGTTCGACGACGGCCCGTGCATCCGGGCCGCACGCGAGGGCCAGGTCTACGTGGTGCCGGACTTCCGCAGCGAGTCCCGCTTCGGGGAGTACACGAGGGCCATCGCCGACCATGGTGTCCGCTCGGCGATCGGCGTGCCGATCCCGCTCGACGGACTCGCCGCAGCCGGCCTGGACCTGTACTCGACCCGGGAGAACGCCTTCGACAAGGCCGCCATCGCCGCCGCCGTCGACCTCGCCCGGGAGGCCTCGAAATCCCTCCGCATGGCTGTCCGCGTCGCGCACCTCTCCGACACCGGTGACCAGCTCCGGGCCGCGATGAGTTCGCGCACCACGATCGACGTCGCGGCGGGCATCATCATGGGGCAGAACCGGTGCAGCCACGACACCGCGATGACCATCCTCAAGGCTGCGTCCAGCGGTCGGAACAAGAAACTCGCCGACGTCGCAGCAGCGGTGGTCACCTCGATCGGGCAGGAACTCCCAGAGACACACTTCGACTCGTGAACGGCAGGATCCCGCCGGCCACCGGCAGTGTCGCAACGCCCGCCGTCGTCGTCGATCTCGACGTCCTGGAACGGAACATCGCCGCCATGGCGACCTCCGCGCGGGAGCGGGGGATCGCGCTGCGCCCGCACGCCAAGACCCACAAGATCGCCGAGATCGCGCACCTGCAGGTCGCCGCGGGTGCCGTCGGCCTGACCGTCGCGACCATCGGCGAGGCCGAGGCCTTCGTCGCCCGCGGCATCGAGGACGTCTTCATCGCCTACCCCCTGTGGGTCGACGAGCGGGACGCCGGGCGCCTGCTCGCGCTGGCCGACCGCGCCCGCGTCCAGGTCGGCGTCGACTCGGCGGAGGGCGCCCTGCAGCTGGCCCGCAGCCTCGGGCCCGGTGCCGCCCGCATCGGCGTCCGCATCGAGCTGGACAGCGGACACCACCGCAGCGGAGTCCTGCCGGGGGAGGCCGTCGGGGTCGCCAGGGCCGCCGCATCCGCCGGACTGGAGGTCCGCGGCGTCTTCACCTTCCCGGGCCACAGCTACGGCCCCGGAGCAGCGGGTCCCGCGGTCGCCGACGAGCAGGCCGCCCTGTCCGCCGCCGCGGCGGCCCTTCTCGACGCAGGCTTCAGCGATCCCGCCGTCAGCGGCGGGTCCACGCCGTCGGCGCCCCTGTCCTCGGGCGACACCCTGACGGAACTGCGCCCCGGTGTGTACGTCTTCGGGGACGCGCAGCAGTGGGAGCTCGGCAACTGCCGGCCGACGGACATCGCGCTGAGCATCGAGAGTACGGTGGTGAGCCACCGGCGGGGCGCGGACGGAGGACCGGACCGCTTCATCCTGGATGCCGGCAGCAAGGTACTGGGCAGCGACCGCGCCGCCTGGGCCACCGGGCACGGCAGGCTGCTCGACCACCACGACGCGCGCATCGTGGCGTTGTCCGAGCACCACGCCACCGTCGAGTGGCCCACCGGCCGGGAGCTTCCACCGCTGGGCTCGCGGCTGCGGGTGGTCCCGAACCATGTCTGCATGACGATCAACCTCGTGGACGAGGTGCAGGTGGTGCGCGACGGCGCCGCACAGGGACGCTGGGCGGTCACGGCGCGGGGACGGAACAGCTAGGCGCTGCCCGGGCCCACTGTCCTTCCGGCCGGATCTCCGCCCGGCGCTTCGTGGAGCAGACGACGATCACGTACCACCTCGCCGGGCTGCTGCAGAAGACCGGCTCGCGCGACCGGCTGCACGCCGTGCTCCCGGGTATCCGGAACGGGTTGCTCTCCATGGGGTCGCGCTGACGGCAGGCCGGTCCATAATGGAGACATCGAAGGGCCACACCGTGGGGGAGTGCTGATGATTCCGGGAAGACGACGGCGGGCCGGCGCGGTGACCGCGGTGCTGGTGCTTCTGGTGACGGGGTGCGGTGGTAGCCGGCCGGCCGATGTCCCCGAACGCCCGGTCCAGGGCAACGTGCTGGACGCCGCCGAGATCCTCACGCCGGGCGAGGAGAAGGACCTCGACGCCCTCATCGATCGCCGGAACAGCACCACCGGTGCCGCGCGGGTCGCCGTCCTGACGGTCGACGGCGCCGGAGGGTCCATCGAGGACTACGCGCGCGCGGTGGCCACCGCCTGGCAGGTGGGCGACGAGGGCGCCGACAACGGCGTGCTCCTGGTCGCGGACACGGGTGAGCGGGAACTGCGCATCGAGACGGCCGACGGCGTGCGGGAGGCCTTCTCGGACGACGACGCCGAGGACGTCGTCGAGGACGTCCTCGAACCGGCCTTCGCCGATGAGGACTACGCCCGGGGGCTCACGGAGGCCGTGGACCAGGTGTACCTGTACGCGGAGGGTTCGGAACCGGAGGAGGAGCCCTTCGACTGGGTGCTGTTCGCCTGGGTGGGCGGGGGCATCGCCCTCCTGCTGTCAGCGGTCATCGGGTGGATCGTCGCGGACTCCCGCCGCCGTCGTCGACGCGCCGACGAGGAACTCCGGGCCGCCGAGGAATCGGACCCCGATCTCCGGCTCACCGAGGAGCAGCGCGACGCCTACCGGAAGTACCGGTACAGCACCCGTGGCAGTGACGCCGTGAGCAACCCGGCCCTCTGGCTGCCCCTCTACGTGGCGAACCCCGCGCTCTACTCCTGCGGCACCGCCGGCCACTCGTCGGGTTCCTCGATGAACGGCGGCGGCGGTTTCAGCGGCGGCGGAGCGTCCGGGAGCTACTGACCGACGCTCTACTGGTCGACGGCGGCACCGATGGGCTCGAGGACGACGTCGGGGAAGTCCTTCCTGAAGTGCCCCACCTTCCACTTGTCACCGAAGACGGCCACGATCTCGCCGTCGGACCGGAACATGATCTCACCGCCGCGGAAGGTCTGCGGCACGCCCTGGCTCTCGGGCGCCACGCGCATCGCGAGCGTGTAGGACAGGTGGTCCAGCGACGTCGGCGCATTGAACTCGGTGCCGAGCCGCTCGGCGGCGACCTCGAACTGCAGGGCACCGACGGCGGCCAGGACGGGCGCCTGATCGCCTCGGAGGTCCGAGCGCAGCACCTGCACCACACCCTCGTGCTCGAGCTGCTCGATGCCGCGGCGGAACTGCTTGTAGCGTCCCGGATCCTTGGCCCGGGCGACGGCGAAAAGTTCGGGGGAGAAGCGGGGGATGTCGGGGAACTGCACGGGCTGCTCGGCGAAGAGGCTGTCGCCCACGCGGAGGCTCGTGGCATTCACGAGGCCCACGACGTCGCCCGGCCACGCGGTGTCCACCACCTCGCGGCTGCGGCCGAGGACGCGGTGCGCGTACTTCGTGGCGAAGGGCTTGCCGGTCCGCTGGTTGGTGATGACCATGCCGCGCTCGAACGTGCCGGAACAGATGCGCAGGTAGGCGATGTGGTCGCGGTGCGCGCTGTCCTGGCCGGCCTGCACCTTGAAGACGAAACCGGACATGGGCGCGTCGATGGGCCGGGGCTCGTCCTCCTTGGAGGGACGCGGCGAGGGCGAGGGTGCTACATCCACGAGGATGTCGAGGAGCTGGGAGACGCCGAAGTTCTTGGCGGCCGCCGCGAACAGGACGGGCGTCTGCCGCGCGGCTTCGAACTCCTCGCGGTCGAAGGAGCCGTTCGAGGACTCGACCAGGCCGGACTCCTCGCGCGCGTCGACCCACGGACCCGCATCACGCGGGTCGAGGGTGTCGATGTCGACGTCGGTCTCCTCGGCAGCCTGGGCGCCCGCCTCGACGGCCTCGAGGGCGATGGCCCGCTGTGCCCGGAGGTCCAGCAGCCCCTGGAAATCGCCGGCGATCCCGGCCGGCCAGGTCAGCGGGACAGGCGTCATGCCGGTGCGCTCGCCGACGTCGTCGATCAGCCCGAGCGCGTCCAGGCCCGGCCGGTCCCACTTGTTGATGACGGTGATGATCGGGATGTTGCGGGCCTTGCAGACGGCCAGCAGCTTCACGGTCTGCGGCTCGAAGCCCTTCGCGGCGTCGATCAGCATCACGGCGGAGTCGACGGCGGCGAGCACGCGGTAGGTGTCCTCGGAGAAGTCGGCGTGGCCGGGGGTGTCCACGACGTTCAGGATGGTGTCGCGGTAGGTCAGCTGCAGCGCGGCCGAGCTGATCGAGATGCCGCGCTCCTGCTCGATGCCCATCCAGTCGGACACGGTCGCGTGGCGGCTCGACTTGCCGTGCGTGACACCGGCGTCCTGGATGGCCCGGGCGAGGAGTGCGAGGGCCTCCGTGAGGGTCGACTTGCCGGCGTCGGGGTGGGAGATGACGGCGAAGGTGCGACGGCGTCCGGCCTCGCGGCGGACGGCGTCGGCGTCGAGGACGGGGGATTCGGTTAACAGGGCCACATCCTTATTGTCCCCGATCCTGGTGAGCAGCCGGCCGGGGAGGCCGCGTGTTCGCTGTGCGCGTGGACGCCGGGGACTACCCTAGGAGGCAGATCATCGCGCGCTGCTACTGGGAGGACGTTCGCGACATGACCGATCAGGCATCCCTGCAGAAGGCTGACCGAGGCTCCGGGCACGCCGACCTGCTCTCGCGGTACGGGCTGGGCGTGGCCCTGGGCGAGGTGGCGCCCGCCGGTTCCCTGCCGCAGCCGGCCGCTGCCTCGAACGCCCCGGCCGCCCTGCAGAATCTCGTGGCGCTCGCCGTCCAGCTCTGCAACGCCCGGTACGGGGCCATCAACGTGATCACCGAGGACGAGTTCCACCAGATCGCCGCGCTGGGACTCGAGCCGCTCATGTGCGCGCGGGACGACTCGCTGTGCGGGCAGGTGCTCAAGTACGGTTCCACCGTCGTGGTGGAGGACTGCAGCGAGGACGTACGGTTCCGGGCGAACCCCTTCGTGGACGGTCGCTTCGGGGCCGTCCGGTTCTACGCCACCACGCCTCTCCTGACGACGGACGGCGTACCCCTCGGCACCCTCTGCATCTTCGACGAGGAGCCGGGCAACCTCACCGGACAGCAGGCGGCGGGACTCGAGACCCTGGCCGCCCAGGTGGTCGACGTCCTCGACCTCCAGCTGCGGACACGCCAGCTCGACGCGACGATCTCCGAGCTGCAGCGCAGCAACGAACTGCTCGGCGAATTCGCGGGCCGGATCAGTCACGACCTGCGTGGACCCCTGACCAACGTCGTCGGACTCGCGGAGCTCGCCGAGGACGAGCCCGACCTGCAGGAGGGCCCTGCGGGCACGTACTTCAAGCGGATCGGTGCGAGCGCCCTCCGCATGTCCTCCATGGTGGAGAACCTCCTCGGCTATTCGCGGGTCGGCGGGGCCGCGCATCCGGAGACCGTCTCCCTCGCGGCCGTGGTCCAGGCCGCCGTCGACGACCTGGGGCACCACGTGGACGGCGTGCGCATCCACACCGAGGACTTCTCGGCCAGCGCCGATCGGGAGCAGCTGCGCGTCCTCATCCAGAATCTGGTGGCCAACGCCGTCGCCTACGCGCGTCCCGGCATCCCACCGGAGGTACGCATCAGCGGTACCGCCACGCCCGGATCCTGGCGCCTGGAGGTGGCCGACAACGGGAAGGGCATCCCGCAGAAGGACTACGACCGCGTCCTCGAGCCGCTGGTGCGCCTCGACCGTGACGGGGATCCGTCCGGCACCGGGATCGGCCTCGCGACCTGCAGGCGGATAGCGCAGGCCCACGGCGGACGCCTCGCCTTCGCCCGGACCCCCGGCGGCGGCCTCACCGTACAGGTGGAGTTCGGCCCCGGTCCCGTCGGATAGGACCCCGCCGGGCTTCAAGCGGAAAGCCGACCCGCCAAAGTACTGGACCCACGCCCCGCAGGAGCCTATTTTCGACGTAAGGGACGTCGTCCGCGTCCCGTAGGTGGTAGGGCATGCTGGTCTTCAAGGTGGATGTCGAGGCAGCTGAGGACGGGTTCACGGTGACCTGCCCTGATGTCCCGGCGCTCCACCACCGCATCGCGTCGCTCTGGGAGGCCTGCGGCGTACGTCCCGTCCTCGCCGAACTGAACGGTGTCCCGGACGACCTCGTGTGGCTGCAGATCAGGGCACGGGCAGGAGCGGTGACCGTCGTCTCGGACGTGCATCCACTCCACTGGGTCGCGTTCCACTCGGTCGCCCGGCCGGCGCACCCGTCCTTCGACCGCGGGAGCATCGTGTTCGACCACGCCCTGACCGCCCTGCGGCACGAGGCCGATCAGGCCGAGCGGGAGTGCCGTGAGCATGCCAGGGTCAAGGTCATCGTCTCCTTCCTCGACGGCACCAAGGTCCAGGTCCCCCGGACCGGGGGCTACCCCCTGGCCGACGTCATCGACGGCACGCGGGCGACGGGCGACCTCAGCGGCTGGCTCAGGGAGCGACTGACCGGACAGGTGTCCCCCGTCTCGGACTGGCATGCCCCCGTCATCGGGTTGCAGGTCGGCGTCTTCGCGCCCGAGGCCGCGGACGCCCGCCGCTATCGGTGAAGCTTCTCCGGGTATCTCCGGCTTGTGCACCCTCGACCACGTCCTCTAGAGTTGCCGCAATAATGAACGCCATTCATTTTGTGGCGCAGGTCATTCGTCCGCACCCCGAAAGGAAGATCCCGTGGGCTCCTCCCCCTCCTCGACCGTCCCCCAGGAAGCCGGGACCCTTCCAGCGCCGGGTGCCACGATGCCCGCCGAATGGGAGCCCCACGCCCGGACGTGGATGGCGTTCCCGCCCGCCAACGACACCTTCGGGGAGCAGGGGAGCGCGAGCCTGGACCGGGCACGCAGGGCCTGGGTCCGCGTGGCGCAGACCATCGCCCGGTACGAGCCGGTCACCGTCCTTGCCGATCCGGCAGACCTGGACCGGGCGCGCGGCATGCTGGGAGAGGACATCACCGTCGAGGCGGTGCCCCTCGACGATGCGTGGCTGCGCGACTCCGGCCCCACCTTCGTCCGGGAGCCGGGCGGAGGAGTGGCGGCGGTCGACTGGGTGTTCAACGGGTGGGGAGCGCAGCACTGGGCCGCCTGGACCGAGGATGCGAAGGTCGCGGCGGCCGTCGCACGGCTCGCCGGGGTGGGCGCGACGACGAGTGACCTCGTCAACGAGGGCGGAGGATTCCACGTCGACGGGCGAGGCACCGTCCTGCTGACCGACACCGTCCAGCTCGACCCGGGCCGGAATCCGAGCGCGACCAAGGAGTCGGTGGAAGCCGAGTTCCACGCCCGCCTGGGCACCCGGCACGCCGTCTGGCTGCCCTGCGGGCTGACGCGGGACTACGACGAGTTCGGCACGCGGGGCCACGTGGACATCGTCGCCGCGTTCACGGCCGCCGGGACGCTGCTCCTCCACCGGCAGGACGACCCGCAGCACCCGGACCATGAGGTGACGCGCAGGCTGCGATCCGTCCTCGCCGCAGCCGTCGACGCCGACGGCGCCCCCCTGCGGATCGTCGACGTGCCCGCACCCACCGCGATCCGGGACGACGGGGAGTTCGTCGACTGGTCCTACATCAACCACTACGTCGCGAACGGCGTCGTCGTCCTCTGCGCCTTCGATGATCCCCGGGACGAGGTGGCGGCAGGCATCCTCGCCGAGGCCTACCCCGGGCGGACGATCGAACTGGTGGACGCCCGCGACATCTTCGCCTTCGGCGGCGGCATCCACTGCATCACGCAGCAGCAGCCGCGAGCACGAGGGGGCGAGCAGTGATGCCGATCGATGTCGTCGAAGCCACCATCCGGGACCTGCGCGAGGCCCTGGCCGCCGGCCGGACGACCAGCGAGGAGCTCGTCACCGAGTACCTGCGCCGGATCGAGGCCTACGACCGGGGCGGGATACGCCTCAATGCGCTCGTCGTCCTGAATCCGCACGCCCTCGAGGAGGCCCGGGCCTCGGACGAGCGGCGGGCACGCGGAACGGTGCGGGGGCCGCTGGACGGTGTCCCGTACACCGCGAAGGACAGCTACAAGGTGAAGGGCCTGACCGTCGCCGCCGGCTCTCCCGCCTTCGGCGACCTGGTCGCGCAGCAGGACGCCTTCACCATCGGCCGGTTGCGCGACGCCGGAGCCGTCCTCGTCGGCCTCACGAACATGCCGCCCATGGCCAACGGCGGCATGCAGCGCGGTCTCTACGGGCGGGCGGAGAGCCCCTACAGCGCCGGCTACCTCACTGCCGCGTTCGCCTCGGGGTCGTCCAACGGCTCCGGAACGGCGACCGCCGCGAGCTTCGCGGCCTTCGGGCTGGCGGAGGAGACCTGGTCCTCCGGACGGTCACCGGCCTCGAACAACGGCCTCTGCGCCTACACACCCTCCCGCGGCGTGATCTCCGTCCGGGGGAACTGGCCGCTCGTGCCGACCATGGACGTCGTCGTGCCGCACTCCCGCACCATGGCCGACCTCCTGGAGATCCTGGACGTCGTCGTCGCCGACGACGACGATGCACGCGGGGACTTCTGGCGCACCCAGCCGTGGATCGACATCCCCGCCGCGTCGGCCCTCCGGCCCGACTCGTACGTCTCCCTCGCTCCGCGCGACGCCGACGAGGCACGCGGGCACCTCGCCGGGAAGCGTTTCGGCGTGCCGCGCATGTACATCAACGGGGACCCCGAAGCCGGTACCGGCCCGTCCGCCGACATCGGAGGGCCCACGGGCCGGGCCATCCGCACCCGGGCCTCCGTCCTCGACCTGTGGGCGGCCGCCCGGGCGGACCTGGAGCGGGCCGGGGCGGACGTGGTCGAGGTGGACTTCCCCGTCGTCTCCAACTACGAGGGCGACCGTCCCGGTGCTCCCACGATCACGACTCGGGGGCTGGTGAGTTCCGAGTTCCTGCAGAGCGAGATCCTCGACCTGTCCGCGTGGGCCTGGCACGACTTCCTGCAGGCGAACGGCGACCCGGCCCTGGACTCCCTCGCCGACGTCGACGGTGCAACGATCTTCCCGCCGGACGGCGGGGCACTTCCGGACCGGTACAGCGGTTTCGACGACGACATCGCGGCATATCCCGAGTTCATCCGGCGGCACGGTGCGGTGAAGCTCGTGGACATCCCGCACCTCGAGGAGGGTCTCCGGGGCCTCGAGGAGACACGCCGCGTGGACCTCGACGAGTGGATGGCCGGTCTCGGGCTGGACGCCGTCGTCTTCCCGGCGGCAGCGGACGTCGGACCATCCGACAGCGATACGCATCCGGCATCGGCGGACATCGCCTGGCGGAACGGCGTCTGGGTGTCGAACGGCAACCTCGTGCCCCGGCACCTCGGCATACCGACGGTCACCGTGCCGATGGGGGTGGCGCAGGACCTCGGGATGCCCGTGGGGCTGACCTTCGCCGGCCCCGCCTACAGCGACACGGAACTGCTGCGCCTCGCGGCCGCCTTCGAGGCCACGGGGTCGCGACGCTCGGCCCCGCCGCGGACCCCGCCGCTGTAGGGGCGGGGTGGCTCGCGGCGGCGCCGGAAGCACCAGCGCCGCCGCCGTCGTCCTACGGGCGGGGCTCGACCGCCGCGGCCCTGGCCTCGCCGCGCAGGCTCCACGCCGCGAGGACCGATGCCCCGACCATGAGCAGGGCAGCGATCCCGGAGGTCACCGTGACGCCGCTGTCGAAAGCGGAGAAGGCCGAGTCCCGGAGCAGGGACGCGCTAGTGGGGCCGAGCTGCGTCGCCACCTCGACGGCGCCGCCGAGGGTCTCGGTGGACGTGTTCGCCTGCGCCGAGCTGAGGCCCGCAGGGAGCCGCAGGTTCTGCTGGTAGGACGCGAGCAGGATGCTGCCGAGCACGGCCGTGCCGAGGACCGAGCCCACCTCGTAGGCGGTCTCCGAGACGGCGGACGCCGCACCCGCCTTCGCGGCGGGCACCGAGGACAGGATGAGGTCGTTCGAGACCGTCTCCGACGCGCCCACGCCGATGCCGAGGATGACGAAGGCGATCATCAGGAACCCTGCCGATCCGCCCTCACCCAGCAGGGCGATCATCGCGTAGGCGGCCGCCGAGAAGAGCAGTGCCACCGGGACGACGGCGTGCGGGGGCAGCCTGCGGGCGAGCGGCACGACGGCGAGGCCGGCGATGATCGTCACCACGAGGCCCGGCAGCAGGACGAGCCCGGCATCGAGGGGGCTGTACCCGAGGACCAGCTGCAGGTGCTGCGAGACGAAGAACAGGAAGCCGACGAGCGAGAAGATCGCGAGCAGGTTGACCAGGACGGCCCCGGTGAAGGCGCGGACCCTGAACAGGCGGACGTCGAGCATGGGATCGCGACCCCGCAGCTGGCGCACCACGAACGCCGTGCCGGCAGCGAGGCCGATGAACGCCGCCGTCACCGAGACGAGCAGCGGTCCGCCCTTCGCGAGGTTCTTGATGGCGTAGACGACCGGCAGCATGGTCGCGATGGACAGGACGATGCCGGCGTAGTCCACGCGGCCCGGGGTGGCGTCCCTGGATTCGGGCACCACGGCCGGGGTCAGCGCGAGCATGAGCACGAGCACGGGCACGGCGAGGAGGAACACGGAGCCCCACCAGAAGTGCTCGAGCAGGGCGCCGCCGAGCAGCGGGCCGAGGGCCGCGCCGGCCGAGAAGCCGGCGGCCCAGACGGCGATGGCGACGCGCCGCTGGTTGCGATCCGCGAAGATGTTGCGGATCAGCGAGAGCGTCGAGGGCATGAGCATGGCACCGAAGACGCCGAGGCCCACGCGTGCCGCGACGAGGAATCCGGCGGTCGGTGCGAAGGCGGCCACGACGGAGAACAGGGCGAAGCCGGCCGCTCCGATCATGAGCAGGCGGCGCCGGCCGAAGCGGTCGCCGAAGCTGCCCATCGCCACGAGCAGTCCCGCCAGGACGAGGGGGTAGCTGTCGACGATCCAGAGGAGCGTCGTGCCGCTCGTCGCGAAGTGGCGGGAGATCTCGGGCAGCGCGAAGCTCAGCACGGTGTTGTCGACCGAGACCAGCAGCACCGGCAGCATCAGCACGGCAAGGGCGAACCATTCGCGGCGGCCGGCAAGGGATACGGGGGAGGAAGGAACGGCACGCGGGTTCACCTCGGACACACGTGCGGAGGGGGAGGGTGTTGTCATCCCTCTAAGCTATACCGTCCAGCCGGTACAGTTCAACAAAAGTGACCGGTATCATCGTGGGGTGTCAACTTCCCGCGAGCGCATCCTCGACAGCTTCGAGAACGCGCTGATCCGTGACGGCGAACGAGCCGCCACCATGGAGGCGGTCGCCGCCGCCGCCGACGTCTCCAAGGGCGGCCTCCTGTACCACTTCCCCTCCAAGGAAGCCTTGGTGGAGGGCCTTGCCGACCGGCTCCGCGGCCTCGCCGACCGGGACCGGGAGTCCATGGCCTCGGCCCCGGACGGAGCGGCACGCTACTACGTCAGGACCTCCGTCTTCGAGGACAGCGCCCTGGACCGCGCCCTCGTCTCGATGGCCCGCCTCGCGCAGCAGGGCCATCCGACGGCGAAGGCCTCGCTCGCCGAGATCCAGGAGCGATGGCTGGACGCCCTCGAGGCGCAGCTCGGTGACCGCACGACGGCGCGCGCCGTCAAACTGCTCGGCGACGGGCTCTACTACGATGCCGCATTCTTCGCCTCGGCGGGCTCCGGGCGGACGAGTCCCGAGGAGATCGCCGAACTGCTCGACGTCGTCGACCTGATCGTCTCGGGACGCGGAGCCGGCGCCTCCCAGGAGTAGGCATGATGCCGGGTGGTCCCGGACGCCTTACTAGAGTGGGCCGCACAGCCACATCCGACAGAACCACCGACCAGAGGGACGATCACGTGATCAAGGGTTTCAGGGACTTCATCCTGCGCGGGAACGTCATCGAACTGGCGATCGCGGTGGTGATCGGCAGTGCCTTCACCGCGCTCGTCGGCGCGTTCACGGCGAACATCATCCAGCCGGTCATCGCGTCCGCGGGCGGGGTCGACGTCGGCCTCGGCTTCCGGATCCGCCCGGGGAACGACGCCACCTTCGTCGACATCGGAGCCGTCATCACGGCCGCGGTCACCTTCCTCATCACCGCAGCCGTGGTCTACTTCCTCTTCGTGATGCCGATGAACCGGGCGACCGCCCGCCTGCGCGCGCTCGCAGCACCCGAGGAACCCGCGGAGGAGCCCCTGCCCGTCGACACGGCGCTGCTCACAGAGATGCGCGACCTCCTCAAGGAGTTGGCCGCCCGGGACGTCCGGCACTGACGGCGCAGGTAGACGGCGACGCAGCGCGGCGACGGACCTGTGCGCCGTTGCCGGCGCCGCCCGGGGCTGATGCGACCGGGCGTGCCGGAAGTGAGGCTTCCCGGGACTTCGCGGCAGGACTGGTCCCTAGCGCCGGGTGTCCGCGAGGTCCGACGTCGACGGTCCTTCGAGCAGCTTCCCGTCGGCCGTGAAGCGGGACCCGTGCAGTGGGCAGTCCCAGGACCGTTCCGCGTCGTTCCAGTTGAGGATCCCGCGCAGGTGCGGGCACACGGCCGAGACGCGGTGCTGCACGCCGTCGACCGTGCAGATGCCGATGGGGCGCGCGCCCTCCCGGACGACGCGGCCCTCGCCCTCGCCAGGAGCCGTCTCCCCGGTCTTAGCGAGACCGGACAGCCAGCCCGTCACCATGTCCATGCCGACCACGGCATTCGCCTGCACGGTCTGGAGCGCGTCGGACGGGCTGACCTTCGTCCGGTACAGGGTCTCGGCCCAGGGCATGTTGCCGCCCAGGATCTCGCCGGACAGGGCCATGGATGCCGCGACGGCGTTGGTCATGCCCCACTTGTTGTAGCCCGTCGCCGCGTAGATGTGCCCGCCGCCGGCGGGCACCTTGCCGACGTACGGGACGGCGGCGGCAGGGGTGTAGTCCTGGGCGGACCAGGCGTAGGCGGGCCGTGCCGTCGGGAAGTACTCCTGAGCCCAGCGCGTGAGGTCGTCCACCTTGGCCTGCGTGTTCGAGCTGTGGCCCACCTTGTGGCCGTTGCCGCCGACGATCAGGTACTTCGTGCCGTCCACGGTGGCGGTCCGCAGGGAGCGGGTGGGCGAATCGGCGCTGAGGAACATGTCCTCCGGGACGTCGTCGTCCACTGTCAGCGCCACGCAGTAGGAACGCATCGGCTGCAGGACGGCGAAGTAGCCGCCGCGGTCGAGGATGGGGATGCCGGTGGCGAGGACCACGTTCGACGCCGTCACGGCGCCCGCGCTGGTCTTCAGTTCGACACCATCGGCGCCCGTCTTCGCGACTCCTTCGACACGGACGCCCTCGATCAGCGCACCACCGTGCCGCCGGAACTCCGACGCCAGCCCCGCCAGGACCTCCAGTGGGTGGAACTGCGCCTGGTCCTTCAGCCGCAGCGTCCTCCGCACGGGGAAGGGGAGGGTGGCCGCGGTGCCCAGCTCGGTAGCGAGCCCTGACTCGGTGCACGCCTCGTGCTCGGAGGCCAGCTTCCGTGCTCCGGTATCGGTGGTCGCGTAGTTCACGGCGTCCCGCGTCTCGTAGTCGATGCCGTGATCATCGCAGAACCGCAGCAGCCAGCTCTGGCCCTCACGGTTCCCGACGACATAGGCGCGTGCCAGCTCGGCGTCGTGGTGCTTCAGGATCGTCGACAGACTGGTGCCCTGCAGGAGCGAGAGCTTCGCCGTGGTGTTCCCCGTGGTCACTGCCCCTGCCGTCCTGGACTCGAGGATCGCCACCCGGTGACCCGCACGCGCCAGGAGGAGCGCCGTCGTCATGCCCGTCAATCCGGCTCCCACCACCACCGAGTCGAAGGAGGCGCCGTCCGGCAGGGTGTCGGAGGGGATGTGCGGCGCGGTGTCGAGCCAGAGTGATCTCATGGTGGTCCCTTCGAATCGATGTCCCCCACGCAACCACTAAGCATACTTACAGTCAAGCATCGCAAGGCCTGTCGGCGGCGCGCGCTAGGGTTGCGCCCGTCGACCGTCTCCTCCCAGGAAGGCACTCTCCGTGCACGTCCGGCTCGTCCTGCCCCACCAGCTGTTCGAGGAGCACCTCGAGGCGTCCCCGGACACGCATTTCGTGTTCCTCGAGGACGACCTCCTCTTCCGCAGCCTCCGGTTCCACCAGCAGAAACTCGTCCTGCACCGTGCTGCCATGACGCTCCTCGCCCGCCGGGTCGAGGGCGCGGGCTATGCGGTGCACTACGTGGAGACGTCCGCGGACGCCACCAGTCAGGAGCGGCTGTACGCGCTGCTCCTCGAATGCGGTGCCACGGTGGTGAGCTACTACGACGTCGTCGACGACTGGCTCGAGGGGCGGCTCAGCCGCACGCTGGCCGATGCCGGCGTCGAGGGGCGCGTGCTCGGGACTCCGCAGTTCCTCACCCCGCGGGACACGATCGCCGGCTATTTCTCCTCCGCGAACTGGCGCATGCAGACCTTCTACGAATGGCAGCGCAAGCGGCTGGGCATCCTCGTGGAGCGCGACGGCTCGCCGACGGGCGGGAAGTGGAGCTTCGACGCCGAGAACCGCAAGAAGCTCCCCAGGAGGATCATCGTGCCGGACCTCCCGCAGTTCGAACGGCTGCCGGAGGTGGAGGACGCCGTCGCCTGGGTGCGGACCGCCTTCCCGGACAATCCCGGCAACGCCGAGTCCTTCAACTGGCCCGTCACCCACCGGCAGGCGTTCGACGCCCTCGAAGCCTTCCTCACGGAGCGCTTCGAGCTCTTCGGACCGTACGAGGACGCGATCGCCGAGGGCCGGACGTACCTCTTCCACTCGGCCCTGAGCTCGAGCATGAACACCGGCCTGCTCAGCCCTGCCGAGGTGGTGGAGCTCGCCCTCGACTTCGCGGAACGGCACGGGACGCCCATCGCCAGCGTCGAGGGCTTTCTCCGCCAGATCATCGGGTGGCGCGAATACATCCGGGCGTCGTACGTCCTGCGCGGCCGCGAGATGCGGACCGGCAACACCCTGCGGCTCACCGCGGACCTCGGCGAGGGCTGGTGGACCGGGGACACGGGACTGGCACCGGTGGACTCCGTCATCACGCGCATCCTCGAGACGGCCTACGCACACCACATCGAGCGCCTCATGGTGCTCGGCAACGCGGCCCTGCTGATGCGCGCCAGGCCGGACGCCGTCTACGAGTGGTTCATGGAGATGTTCATCGACGCCTACGACTGGGTGATGGTGCCCAACGTCTACGCCATGAGCCAGTACGCGGCCGGCAGCATGATCACCACCAAGCCCTACGTGAGCGGCAGCAACTACATCAGGAAGATGAGCGACTTCAGGGACGGCCCCTGGCGGTTCAGCTGGGACGCGCTGTACTGGGAGTTCATCAGGGACTACCGGGACCTGTTCGCCCGCAACCCGCGGTCGAACATGGTCGTGGCACTCCTCGACCGCATGGACAGCGAGCGGCAGAGGGACCTGCGGCACGAGGCTGCCCGCTGGATCCCCGGCAAGGGGTCGACGGCGGTGGACGAGGACCGCCCCGCCCGCACGGCGGAGCGCACGCGGACGCAGGCGCGCGCTCCGCTGGAGGAACGCCGGACACCGGAGGAGCACCCGACGCCGGTAGTTCCGGCGGCGGCGCCGACGCTCCCCGGCCTATAGTCGGAACCATGGAACAACGAACCCTTGGAAGAACCGGCCGTCCCGTCTCCGTCGTCGGCCTCGGCACCTGGCAGCTCGGCGCCGACTGGGGCGAGGTGGAGGACAAGGACGCCGTGGCCGTCCTCGATGCGGCCGTCGAAGCCGGCGTCACCTTCTTCGACACCGCCGACGTGTACGGCGACGGGCGGAGCGAGACGACGATCGGCTCCTACCTCGCCGACAACCCGGACCTCGACATCCTCGTGGGCACCAAGATGGGCCGCCGCGTCGACCAGACCCCCGAGAACTACTCCCTGTCCAATTTCCGCCAGTGGATCGACCGCTCGCGCACCAACCTCGGCGTCGACGCCCTCGATCTGGTGCAGCTGCACTGCCCGCCCACCGCCGTGTACAGCTCCGACGAGGTCTACGACGCCCTCGACACCCTCGTCGACGACGGCGTCATCAGGAACTACGGCGTCAGCGTCGAGCGCACCGACGAGGCGCTCGCGGCGATCGCACGCGGCACCACCGCCAGCGTGCAGATCATCCTGAACGCCTTCCGCCTCAAGCCGCTCGACGAGGTGCTGCCCGCGGCGAAGTCCGCCGGCGTCGGCATCATCGCACGCGTGCCCCTGGCCTCGGGCCTGCTGTCCGGGAAGTACACGAAGGACACCGCGTTCGCCGAGAACGACCACCGGAACTACAACCGCAACGGCGCCGCCTTCGACGTCGGCGAGACCTTCTCCGGCGTCGACTACGAGACCGGGCTGCAGGCCGCCCGTGAATTCGCGGAGCTCGTCCCCGAGGGCGTCACGACCGCCCAGGCCGCACTGGCATGGATCATCGCGCAGGACGGCGTCAGCACGGTCATCCCTGGAGCCCGCACCCCGGACCAGGCCAGGGCGAATGCGGCGGCCGCCGGCCACGCGGACCTCGGTCGGGAGATCGGCGTCGCCGTCGCCGCCATCTACGACCGCCACTTCCGGGCCACCGTGCACCCGAAGTGGTGACCGCCGACCGGAACCCGTCCGCCGCGGACGGGTTCCGGTAGCCGCGGGCCTCGGCTAAGGTGGCCAGTACCTAAGTCAGACGGGTTAGAGGACGTCTGTCATTGTTGAATCACCCACGAAGGAATCGACATGACTGAGAACACCTCGACCGCCGGCGAATCCCACACCATCCGCGACTGGACCGACCTCGCGGAGGAGATGTGGTCCTACCTGACCGGCAGGGGCGCTGCGATCAACTACACGCTGCAGAACATGACCATCGAGGTCCCGCGCGACATCGGCCCGGATGCTCCCCGCGCCACCTGGAAGTTCAACGGCACCCTGCGCATCACCACGAGTGACAACGCCGCCGGCGGATCAGATCCCTACGCGGGCTGACGCGTCACCAGCGACATGGCCACACTCAGGCTCGACATCGACATTGATTTCTCGCTCGGGGAACCGGCCGCGGACGGCAAACCGGAAACAGGGCTGAGCGGCACCGTGAAGGCCGCAGGGACCGCGGTGGAGATCTTCCTCGACGATCCGGCGTCCTTCCGGGGCACCAACCTCCCCAGCGTCGGGCAGGTCCGTGCTGCCGCGAAGCAGCTGGCGGCCCGCGGCCTCTCGGTGTCCGTCAGCAGCCCGAAGGGCCTCCTGGTCAGCATCGGCGCGGTGCGGACCTCCATGGCCCAGCGGCTCGTGACGCGCTCGCCGCACATCCGGCTCGGTTCCCCGGGGACCCTTGCGCCCCTGCTCGGCGTCGGCCGCCGCGCACTCGACAAGAGCGATGCGCCGTCGCTCCTTCCGCCGTCCACTCCGTTCCCGCTCGTCCCGACCGTGAACCGCCGCATCCGCCGGACCATCACGACGACGCACTACGAGCACGGCGGCGGCCGGCCACGACTGATCTTCGTGCAGAACTCCGACGCGTGGGACGGACAGGTGCCGCGGGAGTTCGCCCTCGTCGAGGAGCGCACCACCATCGGCAGCGGAGCCGGGGCGATGCTCAATCTGAGCGGCCTCGACGACCTGCATGCCGAGATCCGCCACACGGACGACGACGAGTACGTGCTGGTGCCGCACGGCGCCATCACGGGGAGCGTCAACGGGAGGGAGGAGTCCGTCCTCCGGACGGGTGCCCGCATCCGGCTCGGCGACTGGGCGCTGGCGTTCTTCCGGGAGGAGTACGCGGACCACGGCCGGCCCTTCGGCGGACGGAACGGCGGGGAGCTCGCCTACCAGCGGCCGCAGCGCAACCCGCGCACGGGCGCCACCGAAGTGGACGGCTCCGAGGGCGTCGGCGACTTCCGGCGACCGCCGCGCTGACCGCGGTGCCCTTCCGGGATCCGCAGCCGGTCCCGGCAGGGGGGAGCGACCGGCATGGCCGATAGCGTCGAACTCCTGCTGGACCCGGCGTCGGACCTCTTCCTGCTCGAGGACTGGGCGGCACTGGAGGCAGGGGACCTGCCCAACCAGTCCCGCCACCCGTCGTCGAGCAACAGCCCGCACATCACGCTCGCGGCCGCCGCGCGAATCGACGGCCGGTACGACGACGACCTCGCCGCCGTCGCGGAAGGGGACGCGCTCGGACTCACGACGGCGGGACTCCTGGTCTTCCCCACCCGGCGGAAGTACGTGCTCGCCCGGCACGTCGTCGCGGACGATGCCCTGGCCGCCCTGCACCGGCGCGTGTGGTCCGTGCTCGACGGCGTCGCCGATGCCGTGCCCACGACGGTGCCGGGCGCATGGACGCCGCACATCACGCTGGCGCACGGGCTCACCGCCGAGCAACTGGCCGCTGCCCTCGGCATCCTGCGGAACCGTCCGCCGGCACGTCTCTCCACCGGGCCCGTACGTCGCTGGGATGCCCAGGAGAAGCGGCTCCTCCTGCTCGGCGGAGGGGGAGTCGAGTGGCGCCCGGCCTCAGGAGACCTCGGCGCGCAGTGAGGCCGGGTGGACCAGGACGCCCTGCGGCTCGCGGATCCACCACAGACCCGTGGCGCGCTTCTCGGCCCGCGTGGAGAAGCGGTAGAGGAAGATCCGTGCCCGCACGTAGCGGGGTCGCGCGCCGTCGAACGGGTCCTTGCGCAGCAGCTTCAGGATCAGCGGGTCCGCCTGCAGGAGCTTGACGAGGAACGGGGTGAACCAGCCGCGCTCCGAGCCGAGGGCGAGGAACCACATCATCCAGTCCAGGCGCAGGTGGTAGGGCGCGAACTGCCGTGGCATGCGTGACGGGTCCCCGGGCTTGCCCTTGAACTCGTACTCGAGCCACCGTGCCCCCGGTCCCACCTCGTCGAGCGTCCCCTCCACGATCACCTCGTAGCGCACCTTCGTGACGCTCCCGAACGCCCCGTACGCGTTGCCGAGGTGCCACCTGTTGAAGCTGGCGTTCATGAGCTGGTGCCGGGCGAACAGGTTCGCGAGGGCCTGCCGGCTCAGATAGGCGAGCAGGAGCATGGCGAGCACGACGACGATCGTGAACCAGAGCGGGGTCGGCTGGTAGGAGCCGGCGGGATCGACGGTGGGGATCACCGCCGCGTAGAAGGAATCGGGCACGGCCGCGAACGCCAGGATGATGGTCAGGGTGTTGAGCCAGGCGAAGTTGCCCGAGACCACGAGCCAGCCCTGCGTGAGGATCATGACGAGTGCGGCGAATCCCGCGACGGGCTGCGGGGCGAAGAGGAGGAACGGTACCGCGAGCTGGGTGACGTGGTTCCCCGCCACCTCGATGCGGTGCAGCGGCTTCGGCAGGAGGTGGAAGAACCGGCTGGCCGGGTTCGGCATGGGCTGGGTCTCGTGGTGGTAGTACAGCGCCGTGAGGTCGCGCCACGAACGGTCGCCGCGCATCTTGATCATGCCCGCGCCGAACTCGAGGCGGAACACGAGGTAGCGGATCATCAGCAGCACGAGGAAGGGCGGAGCCACCTCGTCCGATCCGAGGAACGCGACGAGGAAACCTGCCTCGAGCAGGAGGCTCTCCCACCCGAAGCCGTAGAACGTCTGGCCCACGTTCACGATCGAGGTGTAGAGCCACCAGATCACGAGGAACGCCACCAGGGGCACCCACGGCGGACCGGCCTGCGGGAGTCCGACTACGAGCAGGGCCGAGACGGCGGCGCCGGCCCAGGCGACGGCGAGCAGCAGGCGGTCGGAGTAGCGCCGGTGGAAGAGCGAGGGGCCGGCCCGTCCGCCGGCGCGTTCGAGGAACGCCGGCACGGGCAGGAGGCCCTTCTCGCCGAGGAGCGCGGGGAACTGCGCCACCGCGGACAGGAACGCCACGAGGTACACCGCCGCGACCCCGCGCTGCACGATCTGCCGGCCCACCTCGTAGTCCTCGGCGGTCAGGACGTCGGTCCACCACTCCATCCCATCAGCGTCCTGTTCCCGGGGAGGAGGCGTCAAGGACACGACGGGCCGCCGTGGGAGGTGCCGGCGTGCTAGGGGATCGCGGCGGTGGAGGAGACGGTCGGCGTCCGGCGGCGGGGTATGTCCACGAGGGCCTGAACGGGCAGATGGTCGCTGGGGAACGTGCCGTCCAGCGTCGACGTGTTGACGGCGGCCTGGCGCACCAGCACGTCGGGCGTCGTCAGGATCCAGTCGACGCGGCGGCCGCCCTCCACCGGGTGCCCGTAGCGCGGGACCGTCCCGTACGCGGGGGTGAGGTGCTCGTCCGCCAGGACCCAGGCGTCGCCCAGGACACCGGACTGGAGGAAGCTCCGGTACGCGGGGGACGAGCCGGCGTTGGAATTGAAGTCCCCCATCACGATGGTGGGCAGCCGTGGGCGGAAGAAGGTCACGAGGTCCAGCACGGCGGCGGCGCTGCGCACCCGCGCGGAGTCGGACTCGTGGTCGAAGTGCGTGTTGACCAGGAGGACCTCGCGGTCCGCCACGGCATCATGGAACCGCCCCCAGGTGACGATGCGCGTGACACCGTTTCCCCACGTGCACGAGCCGATCAGCCGCGGGGTGTCGGAGAGCCAGAACTGGTCCCACTCGATGAGCTGCAGCCGCGCGGCGTCGTAGAAGATCGCCGAGTACTCCCCGCGGCTACCGCCCTCGCGGCCCACGCCGATCCGGCGGTAGTGCGGAGGCAGGGCGGCCTCGATGACCACCAGCTGGTGGTGGAGGGCTTCCTGCACCCCGAGGACCGCCGGGACCTCCCGGCGCAGCAGGTCCTGCAGCGGAGCGATCCTGTCCGGCCAGTAGTCCACCTCGCCCGGCTCGGACGCGGGGCGGTCGTACCGGATGTTGAAGCTCATGACATGGAGCAGTGTCCGGTCGGCCCGGATCAGTGGTGCTGGTGTGCTTGGCATGGAGCCTTCCCGGTGGGGCGCATGGATCGGAACTGCTGCCCGGCTCCTGCGCCGGCGTCGGTCAGCCCAGATGGTCCACGAGGTCGGAGGCGATGCCGGTGTAGAGGGCGGGGGAGAGCTCCAGGAGCCGCTGCTCGGCGTCCTCGCTCAGTCCGAGGCCGCTGACGAATTCCCGCATGCGCCCGGCGTCCACCCGGTGCCCGCGGGTGAGCTCCTTGAGCCGCTCGTACGGATCGTCGAGCCCCTGGACACCCGCGATCGCCTCTGCCCGCATGACCATCTGCACGGCCTCGCCGAGGACTTCCCAGTTCCCGTCGAGGTCCGCCGCGAGGACGTCCTCGGCCACATCGAGGCGGGCGAGGCCCTTGGCGACGTTCGAGATGGCGAGCAGGGAGTGTCCGAGCGCCACGCCGATGTTGCGCTGGCTCGAGGAATCCGTGAGGTCCCGCTGCCACCGCGAGGTCACGAGGGTCGACGCCAGGACGTCGAGCAGGGCCGAGGAGATCTCCAGGTTGGCTTCGGCGTTCTCGAAGCGGATCGGGTTGACCTTGTGGGGCATGGTCGAGGAGCCCGTCGCTCCGGCCACCGGGACCTGGGCGAAGTAGCCGATGGAGATGTAGCTCCAGACGTCGGTGCAGAAGTTGTGCAGGATCCGGTTGAAGCGCGCGACGTCCGAGTAGAGCTCCGCCTGCCAGTCGTGGGACTCGATCTGCGTGGTCAGGGGGTTCCAGTCGAGTCCGAGTCCCTCCACGAATGACCGGGAGACGTCCTGCCAGTCCGCCTGGGGGACGGAGGCGTAGTGCGCCGCGTAGGTGCCGGTGGCACCGTTGATCTTGCCGAGGAACTCCGTCGCGGCGATGCGGTCGAGCTGGCGGGTCAACCGGTGCGCGACGACGGCCATCTCCTTGCCCAGGGTGGTGGGCGTGGCGGGCTGGCCGTGCGTCCGGGAGAGCATCGGGGTGTCCCTCGAGGTCCGCGCCAGGTCCGCGATGGACGCGACGAGGCTCCGTGCGGCGGGAAGCCAGATGTCGAGGACCGCGCCCTTGATGCCGAGGGCGTACGAGAGGTTGTTGATGTCCTCGGAGGTGCAGCCGAAGTGGACGAGGGGCTTCAGGTGCCCGATGCCGATCCCTTCGAGCCGCCGCCCGATGAAGTACTCCACGGCCTTGACGTCGTGGACGGTGACGGCCTCGATCTCACCGAGTTCGGCGACCGAGTCGGCGTCGAAGGACGTGACGATGGCCCGGAGCCGGGCCTCCTGCTCCTCGCCCAGCGGCTCGGTCCCGGGCAGCACGGACCGGCGGGTCAGGTGGATCAGCCATTCGACCTCGACGTGGACCCGGTCGCGGTTGAGTGCCGCCTCCGAGAGGAAGTCGATCAGGGGAGCGACCGCCTCGCGGTACCGGCCGTCGAGTGGGCCGAGGGTCAGGGACGTCCCCTCCCCTCGGGAAAGTGCAGCGAATTCAACCCGGGAGAGCGCGGAGTCAGCCATTGCGCCATTCTTTCACGGAGCGGGCAGCGGTCCTCACCCCGCTGTCCACATACCGGAACGGCGCTCCGATGCCGCCACGGCGCGCTCCTAGCGTTGGGCGTACCGCAGGGGCACGGTGACGGGAGGGGACTCCGATGGACGGTCGGCCGGAGGCGGGCACGCGAGACGGACCGGTGACGGCCGGCTCGGACATTCCCGCGATGGAGGGCGCCCTGCGGCGGCACGCGGCAGACCTGGGAGAGATCCGTCGGCATGCGCTGGCCGTCAGCCTGCTGTCCTGGGAATCCCCGGCGGGGAGGAACTTCAGGTCCTACCTGTCCGAGCGCTGCCTCGAGCTGTCCCGCACGATCGACCTGCTCGAGTCTGCAGCCGCTGACCTCCGTGAGTGCGGGCGGCTGGTCCGCGACGCAGAGATGCTCCGCCATCAGGCGGGGCAGTGACCGGAGCGCTCCGTCCCGTCGAGGGGAACGACGGCCCGCTGACCGTCCGGGGCGGTGTCGGCGGGATCCGGTTCCAGTGGGAGGAGCTCGAGGAGGCTGCGCGGATCCTGTCGCTGCTCGCCACGGATACAGGGGACGTGGCCATGGCTCTCGGCTACCTCCGGTGGGATGTCAGCGAGCTCCCCCGGTCGGTCCTGCACCTCCAGCCCCTCGGAAGCCTGGCGGGCCACCACTACGGGAACGCGCTCGCCTCCCTCGACGCGGCGTGGACCGCCGCGACGGACAACGGCCGCGCCCTGGCCTCGACCGAGGAACGGCTCCGGGCGAGCCTGACCGCCTATGCCGTCGCGGACCGAGCTGCCGTCGCGGCCCTCGAAGCCGTCCGGGTCGGGAGCGGGGCAGCGGCACGGGCTGCGGCACGCTCGGCCATCGACGCGGACCTGCTGGAGGTCGGCCCCATCTCGCTGCGCGCCGGGGCGGTCGGCGACACCGTCCCCTTCGACGGGACCGTGGAAGGAATCATCGACCGGATGGCAGCCGTCGAGGCCGAGGAACCCGGGACGTTCGAGGTGCTCCGTGCCGGCACGGAGGACCGGCCGGTGTACGTCGTCGTCCTGCCGGGAACACAGGTGGGAACGGCCGAAGGTGCCGCCGGCAGCAATCCCTTCGATGAAGGAGGCATCGCGGAAGCCCTGGCAGAGGACAGCCGCTTCACCGAGGCGGCCGTCCTGGAAGCGCTCGACCGGGCGGGCGCGGCGTCGGGCGATGCCCTGATCATCGCGGGCTACAGCCAGGGCGGGCTCCACGCCGTGAACCTGGCCGGGCCGGGGGCGGTGGACCGACGCTACGACGTCCAGCTCGTCCTGACGGCGGGCTCTCCCACGGGATGGCATGCATCCGGCGACAGCGAGTACCTCCACCTCGAGCACCGCGCGGATGCCGTGCCCGAGCTCGACATGACGGCGAACGAGGAGGGCCGCCACCGCACCACCGTGACGCTCGGCAATCCGGTGCCGGCCCTGACCCGTCGGGACGACGGCTCCTCCGAACCCTGGGGCCTCGGCCCGGCGCACAAACTGGAGAACTACGCGGCGGGGGCGCGGTTCGTGGATTCGAGTGACGCACCGTCCCTGGTCCCCGCCGCGGCCCTGCTCGCCACCGCCGGCGCCGCAGGGACGGCCGGCCGGTCGTCCTTCACGGCGGCCCGGCGTCCCGGACCGGCGAAGCCTCCCAGGTCCCGCGCGGGGCGCAGGCACCCGGTCTAGGCTGTCTCCATGACGTCGATCGATGACTTGCCGGCAACGCCCTCCGATGACCTGTCCGCTGCGGACCGCGCGCCGGCCGCCGTCCATCCCCGAAGCGTCCTCGGACGGCTTCCCCGCTACGCGGCCGGGAAACCCCCCGTCGTCGTCGAGGGGATGGAGAGCTTCAAGCTCTCGTCGAACGAGAACCCGCTGCCGCCCCTGCCCGCCGTGCTCGAGGCGATCGCCTCCGAGACCGCGATCAACCGCTACCCGGATCCGCTGACCACGGCCCTCCGGACCGAGCTGGCCGGCTATCTGGGCGTTCCCGCCACCGACATCGTGACCGGGGCGGGCAGTCTGGGCGCCCTCAACCAGATCCTCGCGACCTTCGCCGGCCAGAACGACTTCGACGCCCCCGACGAGGTGGTGTACGCCTGGCGTTCCTTCGAGGCCTATCCCATCAGCGTGGGGCTCGCCGGAGCAGCCGGCGTCCAGGTGCCGGTCCGGGCGGACGGCACGCACGACCTCGACGCGATGGCTGCCGCCGTCACGGACCGCACCCGCGTCATCCTGCTGTGCACGCCGAACAACCCCACCGGGCCCATCCTGACGCGCCAGGACGTGGTCGATTTCCTGGGGAAGGTCCCCGCGCACATCGTGGTCGTCATCGACGAGGCGTACCAGGAGTTCGTGCGGCGCCCGGACGCGGTCGACGGGATCGCCCTCTACCGGGACCACCCGAACGTCATCGTGCTCCGGACGTTCTCCAAGGCCCACGGCCTGGCGGGCCTGCGGGTCGGCTACTCCGTCTCGCAGCAGGCGCTCACCGAGCACCTGAGGGTCAGCGCCGTCCCGTTCGCCGTCTCCCAGATCGCCGAGCACGCCGCCGTCACCTCGCTGCGCCACATCGACGAGGTCGAGGCGCGCGTGCAGTCCATCGTGGACGAACGCGTCCGCGTGGTCGACGGGCTCCGCGGGCTGGGGTGGAGCATCCCCGAGGCCGAGGGCAATTTCGTGTGGCTGGCGCTCGGCGAGCACGCGCAGGATTTCGCCGCGAAAGCCGGCGAGCAGGCATTGTCGGTGCGTGCGTTCGGCTCGGAGGGAGTGCGGGTGTCCATCGGCGAGGAGGCCGCGAACACGCGGTTCCTGGAACTGTGCAGAGGCTACACGCATCGACCCGCTGCCGGTTGAGGTCGTCTTAAATAGGCCCGAGGGCACGTGCTGACTAGTCTTGGTCAGTATGTCATCGGAAGATATGTTCTCCGATGTATGACTTGCTACATACATTCTCATTGAGGAATGTACAGCGTCGGGTAAGGAGCAGTATGAACGGCAACCGATTGCCGACAGCGGAGTTCGAGGTCGAGGAAGTCGTGCGGGCTGCACATCCCGCGGAGGCGGACGGCCGGCGGGAGCCGGGCATCGACATGCTCCAGGTCCTCGCGGCCGACGGCACCATGGCGGCAGGACTGAGCGCAGAGGTCGCCGGCCGTCCGGTCGACTTCTCCCCCTACCTCTCGACATCCGACCCCGACCACCTGCGGTCCCTGTACCGCGACATGTTCCTGATCCGGCGCTTCGACCAGGAGTCGACGGCGCTGCAGCGCCAGGGCCAATTGGCCCTCTGGGTGCCGCTCACGGGCCAGGAAGCCGCACAGATCGGCTCCGGCCGTGCCCTCGAGCCGCAGGACTACGCCTTTCCCACCTACCGGGAGCACGGCGTCGCCCTCACCCGCGGCGTCGAACTCGCCGAGATCCTCCGCCTGTTCCGGGGCGTGACCAACGGCGGCTGGGACCCCCGGGAGCGGAACTTCCACCTCTACACGCTGGTGCTGGCGGCGCAGTCCCTGCACGCCGTCGGCTACGCAATGGGGATGCAGCGCGACCAGCTGGCCGACCCCTCCCTCCCGCCCGCGGCCTCGATCGCCTATTTCGGTGACGGCGCGAGTTCCGAGGGTGATATCCACGAATCCATGGTGTTCGCCGCGTCCTTCGACGCGCCCGTGGTGTTCTTCTGCCAGAACAACCAGTGGGCCATCTCCGTCCCCTCGACGGTCCAGACCCGGGTGCCCCTCGCGCAGCGGGCTGAGGGCTACGGGTTCCCGGGCATCCGGGTCGACGGCAACGATGTCGTCGCCGTCGAAGCGGTCACGCGGTGGGCGCTCGAGCATGCGCGGTCCGGCAAGGGGCCGGTGCTGATCGAGGCGTATACCTACCGCATGAGCGCGCACACCACGGCGGACGACCCCACAAAGTACCGGTTGTCGCACGACGAGCAGGAATGGCAGCCCCGGGACCCCCTGGTCCGTCTCGAGACCCACCTCCGCTCGACCGGCATGGCCGACGACGCGTTCTTCGAGGACCTCGGCGCCGAGGCCCGCACCATGGCCGCCGGACTGCGCGAGGCGGTGCTGTCCATGACGGCTCCGGATCTCGCCGACCGCTTCGCCGCGGTGTACGCGGAACCGCATCCGCTGATCCAGGAGGAGCTGCGCTTCTTCGAGCAGTACGAAGCCGGATTCGCCGATGAAGGGAAGCACGCCTGATGGCGACGATGACCATCGCGAAGGCGATCAACGAGGGCCTGCGCGCGTCGCTCGCGAACGACCCGAAGACCCTGCTCATGGGCGAGGACATCGGGGAGCTCGGCGGGGTATACCGCGTCACCGACGGCCTCAAGAAGGACTTCGGGGCCCTGCGCGTCGTCGACTCGCCGCTGGCGGAATCGGGCATCATCGGGACCGCGATCGGGCTGGCCCTGCGGGGCTACCGCCCCATCTGCGAGATCCAGTTCGACGGATTCGTCTTCCCCGGCTTCAACCAGATCACCACGCAGCTCGCGAAGCTCCGCACCCGCAGTGACGGCATGCTCAGCGCGCCCGTGGTCATCCGGATCCCCTACGGAGGGGGCATCGGCAGCGTCGAGCACCACTCCGAGTCGCCCGAGGCGCTCTTCGCCCACACCGCCGGGCTGCGGATCATCACGCCGTCCAACGCACAGGACGCCTACTGGATGATCCAGCAGGCCGTCACCTGCGAGGACCCCGTGATCGTCTTCGAGCCGAAGCGGCGCTACTGGCTCAAGGGCGAGGTGGATACCGCGGCTCCCACCGCGGACCCGTTCTCCGCCCAGGTCCTGCGCCGCGGAACGGACGCGACCGTCGTCGCCTACGGTCCGCTGGTGCCCGTGGCCCTCGCGGCGGCCGCCGCTGCCGAGGAGGACGGCCGGAGCATCGAGGTCATCGACCTCCGCTCCATCTCGCCGATCGACTTCGACACCGTCACGGAGTCGGTGACGCGGACGGGCCGGCTGGTCGTCGCGCACGAGGCCCCCACGTTCGGCGGCATCGGCGGGGAGATCGCCGCACGGATCTCCGAGCGGGCGTTCCTCTCCCTCGAAGCACCCGTCATCCGCGTGGGCGGCTTCCACATGCCCTATCCCGTGGCCCGCGTGGAGGAGCAGTACCTGCCGGACATCGACCGCATCCTCGAGGCACTCGACCGTGCCTTCGCATACTGAAGGACCATCATGACGCTCAATACGTTCAACCTGCCCGACGTCGGTGAGGGCCTCACCGAGGCAGAGATCGTGCAGTGGAAGGTGGCCCCCGGCGCCATGGTGTCCGTCAACGACATCATCTGCGAGATCGAGACCGCGAAGTCCCTCGTCGAACTCTCCTCGCCCTACGCGGGAACGGTGTCGGAGCTGCTCGTGGCCGAGGGCGAGACCATCGAGGTGGGGACGCCGATCATCTCGGTCGAGGACGCGGCCTCCGGCCCGGGCGTCGGGAGCGACGGCGGAGAGCGCACCGGTGCGCCCCAGCGCGACGGTGCCGGCGCGGGTACGGACGCGGCAGGGCGCGACGGCGACCAGCAATCGGCAGCCGGGGACGACGTGCCGGTACCCGGCATGCCGGGGGAGCTCGGAGGGCTCGAACAGGGCCACCCGTCGCGCCCGGGCGCCGACGCGGACCGACCGGGAGCCGCGGCACCGGAGGCGGCACCGGGTCCCCTCGTGGGCACCGGCCCGAAGGCCGACGCGGTGAAGCGCAGGCCGCGGAAAGCACAGGCGCCCGCTGCGGGCCTTCCGGTGCCGCCCAGCCCCGCACAGGCCCCCGCACGACCGGGACCCGTCCCGCAGGCGCCGCCGGAGCCTCCGTCCGGCAGCCAGGATCGGCCGGAGGCCGAGCCGGCCGCTCGGACGAATCCGCTCAACCAGCTGATCAACCGCGTGCTGGCGAAGCCTCCGGTCCGCAAGGCCGCGCGTGACCTCGGCATCAACCTCGCCGACGTCCCGGCGACGGGTTCGGCCGGCGAGGTCACCAAGCAGGACCTCATGAGCTACCAGTCCCAGCGCGACGCCGAACAGGACGGCGCCCCGTCCTTCTGGGCCGACCGCACGCTCCTGGGCGGAGGGCGCATCGAGCGCATCCCGGTGAAGGGCGTCCGCAGGGCCACGGCGAGGGCGATGGTGCAGAGCGCCTTCACGGCTCCGCACGTGAGTATCTTCGTGGACGTCGATGCATCCCGCACCATGGAGTTCGTCAAGCGGCTGAAGGCGTCGCGCGACTTCGAGGGCATCAAGGTCTCGCCGCTGCTGATCCTCGCGAAGGCCGTCATCTGGGCTGCGGCCCGCAATCCCTCCGTCAACGCGACCTGGACCGATGACGAGATCCTCGTCAAGCACTTCATGAACCTCGGGATCGCGGCCGCCACGCCCCGTGGCCTCATAGTGCCGAACATCAAGGACGCGCAGGACCTCTCGCTCAAGGAGCTGGCGCTGGCGCTGAACGACCTGGCGACGACGGCGCGCGCCGGCAGGACACAGCCGGCCCAGATGCAGGGCGGCACGCTGACGATCACCAACATCGGTGCCCTCGGCATCGACACGGGAACGCCGATCATCAACCCGGGGGAGGTGGCGATCGTCGCGTTCGGCACCATCAAGCAGAAGCCCTGGGTCCTCGACGGCGAGGTCATCCCCCGCTGGATCACCACGCTCGGAGGGTCCTTCGACCACCGCGTGGTCGACGGCGACCTGAGCGCACGGTTCATGGCCGACGTCGCCTCCATCCTCGAGGAGCCGGCACTGCTGCTCGACTAGGGTGGGCTCATGAACCAGCAGCTACCCGGTGAGGGGCCTGGCCGCCGGCCCCGCGCGCGCTATCCGCTGAGCCGGCTCCTGCTCGTCGTCGCACTCGGGTTCCTCGCGTCGACCGTCCTGCAGCTGGCCTTCCCGGGTCTCGGCACCGTGGCGCGGCTGTCCATCCTCGTGATCGGAGCCGCCCTCATCTCGATCGCGGTGACGCTGCGCCAGCAGAAGCGCCCGCCCCGCTGACGGTCCCGCTTCGGGAGGGCCGGGCGCGTGCGTACCGGCGGCGGTCGAAGGACCGGACGCCGGCGCTACCGCATCAGCGTCGGTTGTCCTCGATCGCCTCGCGCAGGATCGGCGCGAGGCGCCGTACGCCCTCGACGATGTCCTCCGGCGCCACGGCGCTGAAGGCGAGGCGGAGCTTGTTGGAGGGATCGTCCGACGGCGTGAATGCGGCTCCGGGGATGAACACGACGCCGGCGTCGATCGCCTTGTACAGCAGGGGATAGGTGTCGATGCCCTCCGGCAGGGTGACCCAGACGAAGAACCCGCCGTCGGGGTTGGTCCAGTGGACCCCTTCCGGGAGTTCCTCGGCGAGCGCGCCCAGCATGGCGTCGCACCGCTCGCGGTAGAGGCTGCGCATGGTGCGCAGGTGTCCCTGCCAGTCGTACTCGGTGAGGTAGGCGGTCACGAGCATCTGCGTGAGCGGGGACGGGCACAGCACCACGGCTTCACAGGCGAGGTAGAACCGGCGGTAGAGGTGCTTCGGCACCAGGGCCCAGCCGAGCCGCACCCCGGGCGCGAAGATCTTCGAGAAGGAGCCGAGGTAGATCACGTCGTCGGGGTTGTCGGCGCGCATGGGCTTCAGAGGTTCGCCGTCGAACCGGAGCATGCCGTAGGGGTTGTCCTCGAGCACGAGGATGGTGTGGGCGCGGCAGATGTCGACGACGCGCTGGCGACGCTCGGCAGCCAGTGTGATGCCGCTCGGGTTGTTGAAGCTGGGGATGGTGTAGAGCAGTTTGATGGCGCGGCCCTGCGCCTCGAGCTCGGTGATGACGCGCTCGAGCTCGTCCAGGATCAGGCCGGCGTCGTCCATGGGGATGGTGACGACGTCGACCTCGTAGGCCTCGAACGTGTTCAGGGCGCCCACGTAGGTGGGGTCCTCGCACAGGATCACGTCGCCGGGATTGCAGAAGACCTTCGCGGCGACGTCCTGCGCCGACTGCGAGCCCGTGGTGATCACGACGTCCTCGGGGTGGGCGCCTTCGATGCCCTCCGCGGCCATGACGTCGCAGACCAGTTCGCGCAGCTCGGTCATCCCCTGCCCGCCGCCGTACTGCAGGGCTTCGAGGCCGTGCTCGGCGATGATCTTCTGGGCGGTGCGCCCGAGGTCCTCGAGCGGCAGGGACTTCAGGTACGGACTCCCTCCCGCGAGGGAGACGAGGCCCGGGCGGATCGAGATGTCGAAGACATCGCGCACCGCGGACTGCTTGATGTTGGCCGCCCGCAGCGAGAAGAGCTGATCGTGGCGGTTGGCGGAATCGACTGCTCGTTCGAGGGCGGCTTCGGTCTCGGCGGGCAGGAGGTCGGCGGAGGCTTCGCTGGAGGACGTCACGCCCAGAGTCTAGGCCCGGGTTCACCGTCAGGCAACAGCTGTTGACCGATGGTGCGTTCCCCGCCGATGCCGCCGATGCCGGTGCTGATCAGACCCAGCCGGCCTCACGCGCCTTGAGCGCAGCCTGGAACCGGCTGTCGGCCCGGAGGGTCTCGAGCATCCACGCGATGTGACGTCGGCAGGTCCTCACGTTGATGTCCAGGCGGCGGGCGATCGATTCGTCGGACAGGCCGTTGGCCAGGCCCTGGATGATCGAGCGCTGCATGCTGCTGAGCGGTGACTCGACCTGCTGGGGAGCGAGGAAGGACTCGCTGATCTCCCAGGCGATGTCGAACAGGTGCGTGAAGATGTTGATGAGGCTGTGGTCCCGGATGACCAGGGCGGCCTTGTCGTCGCGGGTCAGCTGGCGGCCCACGAGGGCGAGCTTGTCGTCGAAGATCAGCATGCGCAGGGGGATGAAGGGCAGGACGCCGAATTCGCCGCCGCCGGCCGCGATGGCCGCGACGGCCTTGCGGGTGGGCACGTGGTCACGCGTGCTCGTGTCGTAGAGCGTCCGCCGCCGCACCCCGTTCTCCAGCAGCTCCAGGTCCTTGCGCACGCTCTCCTCGTGGACGTCCGCCGTCGAACCCTGCCCTGGCTGGGCGATGTAGACCTTCTCCGTGACATCACGACCGTAGTCGATGAGGACCCGATGGATGAGGTGGGGGTCCTCGAGAGTCTCGACGGAGGTGCTGGCGAGGACACTCTTCCGTGCTTCGAGGAACGTGGGGAGGAGGCTCGAGAGTTCACGGCGCCGGCCGCTGATCCGGGCCCTCAGGTCCTGCAGGGCGCGCTCGTCGGCGTCGACGAGATCGGCCAGGGCGACGTCGGGCGACACGGCCACGAATCCCTCCCCGTTGCCCGCCTGCGGGCTGAGGAGCCGCCGCCCGGACAGTTCACCGATGGCCGTGTCGATGCGGCGCAGGGTCAAGCCCAGCGCTTCGGACGCATCGGCGCGCGTCCAGCCGGGATGCCCGACGGCGTACCGGTAGACCTCGAGCGACGTCGCATCCAGCATGAGCAGTCCTCGTCCCCGGCCACCGGGCGGCCGGCAGCATCACGATGTCGTGAAAAACATGACATGTCCAGTTAATGACAGTTCGGTGCGGCTGGCAATTCCGCCGTGCCGTAGGAGGACAATTCCACCGTCTTTCCGCGAAATCCCGGCGCGAAACCGCACCGGTCGACCGCCCGGTCCGGGCGCCCGAGTCCGCTTCGCGTCATGTCCACAAACGGCCACCCGTACTGCTGGACACCACCTGCCGCCGGCGGACATTCTGGTTGAGCCGGTTCAGAGGGAAGCCCGAGGGCTCCCCGAAGGAAACGGGTACTGCGGAGTCGCAGTGCCGGACAGCTCGACCTCCCGGACAGCGGGCAAGGAAGGATCGCCATGAAAAAGGTACTCGGCGCAACGGCAGGCCTGTTGATCCTGGTGGGGGCTGTTGTGCCGGCAGGCCAGTCCGTCAGCGCAGCCAGCTGGGATTGGCCGAAGAGCCAGCCGACGGCGAGCAGCTGGGACTGGCCCAAGTAACAGGGAGCCCCGGACTAGAGCCCGGCGGCCCCACCCGGAACCCGCCCCAGCGGGGGTGACCACAGACCCTGAAGGAGAGAGCCATGAGTCAGGTGACAGCCGTTCGAACCGCCTCACGAACGACAGTCAGCACTCAATGGTGGCATCTCTCCCTCTCGACGGGTGGCTTCGATGTAGCGGACGGCATCATCGAAGAGCTGGTCACCCCGCTGGTGGCGCAGGCACAGGCACTCGGCGCGAAGCGCTGGTACTTCACCCGGTGCGAGGATGCATCCACCGGCGTCGTCAGCCAGGTCAGGCTCAGCATCCATGCCCATCCCCGGGTCCTCGAGCGGCTCCGCGCCTTCCAGCGCGCGCTCCAGGTCCGCAGTGCACGGACCCTCCCGCTGCTGGCGGTCCGGCAGCAGTTCACGCCCCCTGCGGGCAACACCTACTATTCCGGCGGCCAGGAGATGGCGGATCCGCAACTGGAGGCGAATCTCGTCAAGTACGGCGGCGTGGAGGGCCTCGACCTGGCGGAGGAGGTCTTCGAGCTCAGCTCCGAACTCGCCGTCTGGGCCAACCAGCGCTTCCCGCGCATCCACGGCCGCTCGGCGCTCGGCGCGCTCGTCCTGTTCGATGCCGCCCAGAGCATGATGCGCGGTCCCCGTTCGGCGGGCTGGCCCGACCGGCGGCGGCTCTCGTGGGACTTCTACTGGGACAGCCACCTGCGCACCTGCACCGCCGACGTGGGCCCCCGTGCCGCCGGCGTTCGTGAGGCGATGACCGCCCAGGTCGCCTCCAAGGCATCGGGATTCCACGCTCTGATGGCCGCGACCGCCGCCGAATCAGCGGTGCTCAACTGGCGGCGACGCTGGTACCGGGCGCTCGATACCTACCTCTACCGCGCCGATAAGGTGCGGGTGAGCCGCAGTGCCCAGCACCTCACGGTCTACCAGGCGCACATGGCCCTCAATCGTCTCGGTTTCGTGGCCCGCGAAGAGGCCGCACTGGGACTGTACGCACGGACCTGGAAGCCGCAGGTCGTCATGATGAACGGGACGCGCAACCCCCAGTAGGGTCCGTCCCGCCACGACCCATCGAGCGAAGGACTGCACCATGAATGCAAGGAACACCATCGTGCTAGCCGTTGACGATGCCGATCTCTCGGAGGCCCTCGGGTGCTCCTTCGAGGCGGTCGAGTCGATGCAGAACGACGGCGTCCTCGAGTCGCAGGGCGAGCTCTGGGAGATCGGTCCGGCCCGGGACTACCTCCGTGATGCCGCGTGGGCGGACAACCTCTGGCACTGACGGGACGGATCAGCGGCAGGAACGACGAAAGACGCCGGCGCAGTGCGCCGGCGTCTTTCGCGTCGTACGGGAATCAGGCCGCCACAGGCGTGGTGGCACCGGCCAGAGCGGCGAGGATCTCGCTCACCTGACCGGCTACTTCGCTGTCGTCCTTCGGGTGCAGCTCGGCGAAACGGGTGATCGAGCCGCCGATGGACAACTTGGCGTCGTCGACCACGGAGGCTCCGGCCACCCCGAGGGCGCGGCGGGCCTCATCGTGGGCCCAGACTCCGCCGTACTGGCCGAAGGCGGATCCGATGACGGCGGCGGGCTTGCTCGAGATGGCACCGGCACCGTAGGGACGGGACAGCCAGTCGATCGCGTTCTTGAGCACGGCGGGCATGGTGCCGTTGTACTCGGGGGAGACGAGCAGCAGGGCGTCGGCGTCCGCGGCGGCGGCGCGGAGGTCGTCCGCGGCCTTCGGGCGGTCGATGTCGTTGTCGATGTCCTCGTTGTAGAAGGGGACCTCGCTCAGGGCGTCGAAGGTGACGACTTCGACGGAATCGGGAGCGTGCTCCACGGCGGCTTCGGCGAGCTGGCGGTTGATGGAGCCTTCGCGAAGGCTGCCGACCAGGGTCAGGATCGTGGTGGACATCGGTTCTCCCAGGGGTGTGAGGTCGAGACGAAAGGGGAGCGCGAACTGCGTCTGTCCTGTTCAAGCGGACCGTGGTCCGTTTTATTCCGTCGCTATAGTTGCGGGATGCAGGGCGAGGGATTGCTCCGGGTTCCGGGAGACGACGGAGAACGGACCGATGCCGCGCGCAACCGGAGGCTCCTCCTCGATGCCGCGGCCGAGATCGTGGCGTCCTGCGGTCCGGACAAGCTGACCACGGACGCCGTGGCGCGGCGGGCGGGCGTGGGCAAGGGGACGGTCTTCCGCCGGTTCGGGAACAGGGCGGGCCTGATGCACGCCCTCGCCGACCATGCGGGCCGTTCGTTCCAGCAGGCCTTCATGGCGGGGCCGCCACCGCTGGGCCCGGGGGCCCTCCCCCTCGATCGCCTGGTGGCCTTCGGGGAGGCGAGCATCGAGAGGATGCGCTACGACGGACAGATCCTGCGGGCCGCCGAGCAGCAGGGCGGTGCGGACCTGGAGCATCCGACGCAGCAGCTCGTCCGGCTGCACCTGTCCATGCTGCTGCGCCAGATCGGAGCGCCGGATCCGGAGCTCGGCTCCTACCAGCTGGCCGCGTTCCTCAATGCTGGGCTCCTGCTCCATCTGCAGGAGTCCAGGGGCATGTCCACGGCCCGGCTCCAGGCCTCCTGGCGGGTGCTGGTCACGTCGCTGGCGTCAGGACCGCACGGGCAGCCCCCGGCCGGAGCCCACGTACACTGAACATCGCCGGCCACGAGTCCGGTGGCGAGATGAGGACGGTGGTCGCGTGGTGCAGGGACCTCGCGGAGCGATCAGCACCGTGCTGGTCGGGTTCGGCCACGGCGGCAGGGTCTTCCACGCCCCGCTGATCGCCCACGATCCACGCTTCGAGCTCGCCGCCGTCGTGGTCCGCAGCGCGGACCGCAGGCGGGCCGCCCGCACCGCCTACCCCGACGCCGCCGTCGTCGGCAGCCTCGACGAGGCACTCGCGGCGGTGCCGGACCTGGACCTGGCCGTGATCAGCACGCCCAACGCGACCCACGCCGCCCTGGCCGCCGCGGCCCTCGGCAGGGGGCTGCACGTGGTGCTCGACAAGCCCTTCGTGGTGCACGCGGACGACGGCGAGCGCCTGATCGAGGCGGCGCAGGCGGCCGGGCGCCTGCTCGTAACCTTCTCCAACCGTCGGTGGGACGGCGATTACCTCACCGTGCGGTCCGTGGTGGAGTCGGGGGCGCTGGGCCGGATCCGGACCTTCGAGTCCGCGATGGAGTCCTGGAAGCCGTCCATCACCAAGCCGTGGAAGCGGGATGCCGGGCCCGGTGCCGGCGGGGGAGTCCTCTACGACCTCGGCCCGCATCTCATCGACCAGGCGCTCAGCCTGTTCGGCCCCGCCGTCCCGGCGTTCGCGGACCTGCGGATCGACCGGGCGGGAGGAACGGCGGACGACACGGTCTTCCTCGTGCTCCAGCACCTCGGTGGTGTGACGAGTACCCTGCACGCCGGGACGCTCGCGCCGCAGGTCCGCTCCCGCTTCCGCGTGACCGGGGACGACGCGGGCCTCACCGTCCTCGGCACGGATCCGCAGGAGGGCCTGCTCGCGGCGGGGATGCCCCCTGGCACCGTGACCGGTGCGCAGGCCGGCGCGCACGGGCTGCTCGGACGCGACGGGCACCTCGAACCGGTCCCGATCGAACCCGGCGCCTATCCGTCCTTCTACGAGGGCGTCGCAGCGGCGATCGAGGGCGGGCCGGTACCGGTTGCGGCCGAGGACGCGCTCGCCGTCGTGCGGATCATCGAGCAGGTCCACGCGTCGTTCCCCGCCCGGCCCCGGTAGCTCCCGCCGGTCGTGCGGGACCCGCCGGGGCAGTGCTCCCGCCGGTTTCCGGGTGTCCCCGGACGAGCCGGGTGGACCGGCGCTGCGGAACCCTGTCGTGGAGACTAGACCAGCCGGGTCCAGTCCTCGGCCAGCTCCAGGCCGTGTGCCTGGGACACCGAGTGGTGGGCCACCCTGCCGGCGGCGACGTTCAGCCCGCGGGCGAGTGCGGCGTCGGTCTCGAAGGCTCCCCGCACCCCCCTGTCCGCGAGCGCGACGGCGTAGCGGAGGGTCACGTTGGTCAGGGCGTAGGTCGAGGTGTTCGGCACGGCGCCCGGCATGTTGCCGACGCAGTAGAAGAGCGAGCCGTGGACGGTGAACGTGGGGTCCTCGTGCGTGGTGACCCGGGAGTCCTCGAAGCACCCGCCCTGGTCCACGGCGATGTCGACGAGGACGCTGCCCGGCTTCATGCGGGCCACGAGCGCATTGGTCACGAGCTTCGGCGCCCGGGCTCCCGGGATGAGGACGGAGCCGATGACGAGGTCGGCCTCGAGGACCGACTTCTCGATCTCGAGGGAGTTCGATGCCACGGTCCGGACGCGTCCGGCGTACAGGGCGTCGAGCTCGCGCAGACGTGCGATGTCGATGTCGAGGATGGTGACATCCGCCCCTGTGCCCACGGCCATCGCCGTCGCGTTGGTCCCGGCGACTCCGGCTCCGAGGACCACCACCTTGGCGGCGCGAACGCCCGCGACGCCGCCGAGCAGCAGACCGGGACCCCCGGCGGGGGCTGTCATCACCTGGGCTCCCACCTGCACGGACAGGCGTCCGGCCACCTCGGACATCGGTGCGAGCAGGGGGAGGGCCCGACCGTCCTGGACGGTCTCGTAGGCGATGGCCGTCACGCCTGCGTCGAGGAGCGCCCGGGTCAGTTCCGGTTCCGCCGCGAGGTGGAGGTAGGTGAAGAGGATGAGCCCCTTCCGGAAGCGGTGGTACTCGGCGGCGACGGGTTCCTTGACCTTCATCACCATGTCGGCACGTGCCCAGACGTCGTCGGCCGCCTCCACGAGTTCCGCGCCGGCGGCCTCGTACTCCGCGTCGGTGATGCTCGAGCCGATCCCGGCGCCGCGTTCCACGAGCACGACGTGCCCGCGGGCCCGGAACTCGTGCACGCCGGATGCGGTGATGGCTACACGGAACTCGTTGTTCTTCACTTCTTTGGGGACGCCGATGATCATTTGGGTTCTCCACGGGTGCGATCGGGCGGACGGGGGTAGGTCCAGAATAGGGACCGTGCCGGGGCCCGTGGGCGGGTTTCGGGGTCCCCGGCCGACGGCTCGGAGCGGAGGTGTCAGGACGGAACCGGCGTCGAGCCCGGGATCCCGGGCAGTGACGCATTGTGAGCTGGGCCACTAGCAGACGGAGGCGGGAGAATGCCATCGACAGATGTCGAGTCCCAGGGCGGCAGATGTCGCTTCGGGTGACGCTTCCGCCTAGTGTTGGCCTGTGCAGAACCAGGCCATCGAGGATGTCGTCGAGTCCATCGCTCAGAAGCTCGGTCGCGGCCTCTCCCTCGAGGATCCCGACGGCGTGCTCCTCGCCTACAGCAGCCACCAGACCTCGGCGGACCGGGTCCGCGTGAACTTCCTGCTGAGCAAGAAGGTCCCCGCCGACGTCAGCGAGTGGCAGCTCCGCCACGGCATCGCGCAGGCCGTGCGTGCCGTCGCCGTCCCCGCCAACGACGATCTCGGCATGCTGGGACGCGTCTGCGTCCCGTTGCTCGTGCGGGGCTTCCGGGTGGGCTACCTCTGGGTGCAGCAGCAGTCCACCGACGATCCCGCCGCCGAGATCCTCGCCGTCCTCCCCTCGGTCCGGCCGACCATCGACCGGCTCGCGGAGCTGCTCCTCGAGACCGATACGGCATCCTCGGCGCGGCGTACGCAGCGGGAGGCAACCTTCCTCGCGGCGTGCCGGGGCGTCGCGGGTGCCGTCGACGAGCTGCGGGGGTGGCGCGAACTCGGCGGGCACGGTCCCTGGCGCCTCGCGGTGGTGCACGAGCTGTCCGACGGCGTCGGCGACGACCCCCACGAGGCAGCCCTCCTCCACCGCACGCTCGCACTCCAGGCGACCGTCGGCGTCGCGCCCGTCCTCTTCAGTGCAGGAGCGGCCGCCTTCTCCGTCCTGCTCTGCGCGCCGGAGGTCGGGCGCAGCGTGCTGGAGCACGTCCTGGACGGCTACCGGGCAGAGGTGGCCAAGCGGGCGGGCCGGCCGGCGGGCCGGATGGTGCTCGGTCTGAGCGAACCGGCCGCCGATCCACGCAGCCTCGAAGGGGCTTTCCAGCAGGCGCAGCATGCCGTGCAGGCGGGCGCGGTGGATCCCAACCTCGCCAGGGTCTGCCCGTACTCCGACATCGGCGTCTACCAGTTCCTCGGCGCCGTGGGCTGGCAGGCCCCCGCCCTCGGCAGCGTGCATTTCGCCGAGTTGAGCGAGGCCGACCGCCTGGACGAGCTCCTGCCGGTGCTCGAGCTGCTCTACGACAAGAACGGCTCGGTGCAGGACGTGGCCGCCCAGCTGCACCTGCATCGCAGCAGCGTCTACAACCGGCTGAGCAGGATCCGTTCGGTCATCGGCGTCGACCCGCTCGCCGGGATGGTGCGGCTGGAGCTGCACCTGGCGCTGAAGGCGCGGAGGTGGAGGTCCCGCCCCCGGTTCGAGCAGTCCTGACCGGCCGGAGACGGATCCGGCCGGCGTCCCGTCAGGCGGGCAGGTCCTCGGGCTCGGCCACAAATTCTCCTGCGGCATCCCCTGCTGCCGGTGGAGCGGTCGACGCGGCGGAGGCTTCCCTGCGGCGCAACTGGCTGCGGAGCCAGTCCTCGACGTCGGACCTGCGGATGCGGCGGTGGGACCCGCGGTACTCCACCGCGAGGGTTCCCGCGTCGGTGAGTTTGCGGAGGTAGCTGTGCGAGATGCCGGCGAGTTCTGCGGCCTGCGAGGTGGTCAGCAGCTCGGCGACCGACGTCACCTGGACCGCGTCGCCGTCCGACAGGCGCGCGAGCAGGTCGACGACGGCTGCCTGGGCCTCGTCCGGCAACCGGTGGGCCGTACCGTCGACGAAGACGGTGACGTCCCCGCTCGCTGCGAGGGCGCGCCGCAGGGGGGCCGCCTGCTCGGGGGACAATGCCGCTGCGGAGCGCGGGGACCTGGCCGTCATAGGGCCATTGTGCCAGCCGATGGGCCTCCACGAGCTCCTCGCCGGCACGTATTCCGTGCTTCCGGAACGCGTTGCCGGCGTCTATATTTTAGCTATAAGTACCCTTACTACTTGCACCCAGCGCCGGTTGCAAGACCGAAACGGTGAATCCTATGACAACAATCGATCACGGGCGGAGCCTGCGCACGAGCAGTTCGCCCTTCTCACCCCTCGAGATGGGCGAAGCACCCTCCTGCCCCCGATGCCGCACCGACGACTACCTGATCTTCGAGGAGTTCGTCCCCGCGCGCCAGGCGGAACACTCCACCGACCTCATCTCCGCGAGCACCAGCTACACCTGCTCCGAGTGCGGCACGTTCAACGCCCATGCGGTGCCGGCGTCATGGCGCCCGCCGCAGTGGTTCTGGTACAGCTGATCCGCGCAGCGGGACAGGGATAGCGGGAGCCCGACCCCGGGAGGTGGGCCGGCCGTCCGCGCGTGGGCACACGAACTGTCCGGGCCGCCCTTGACCTTGACGCAGCGTCAACTCCTACCGTTGTTCCCACGGGCGCCCGATGCGCCCGGGGGAGGACGGGAACAGGTGGACTATCCGATCACGACCGTCGCGCGCCTGGCGGGGACGACGAGCAGGACCCTGCGCCACTACGGCGACGTCGGGCTGCTCGAACCGTCCCGTGTGGGGGCCAACGGCTACCGGTACTACGACGCGGACACCCTCGTGCGGCTCCAGCGCATCCTGCTGCTGCGGTCCCTGGGGCTGCCGCTGCCGGTCATCCGCGACGTGCTCGACGACGGATCCGCGGACGCACCGGCAGTCGCCCTGCGCCGCCACCTCGACCACCTCCGCGGCGAGCAGCAACGGCTCGACCGGCAGATCACTGCGGTCCTCACCACGGTGGAGGCCCTTGAACAGGGAGAAGAACCGATGCCGGAGAAGATGTTCAACGGATTCGACCACACGCAGTACAGGGACGAGGTCGAACAGCGATGGGGGCGCGACGCGTACGAGCAGGGTGACTCCTGGTGGCGCGGCAAGAGCGACGACGAGAAGGCCGCGTTCGGTGACGTCGTCGCGGCGCTCAACGCGGGATGGACCGATGCCGCCGCGCGCGGTGTCTCCCCGGCGGGGGATGAGGCACAGGCTCTCGCCCGGCGCCACGTCGCCTGGCTCTCCAGCGTGCCCGGCCTGCCGACCGGGGACGACGGGTCCCTGTCGGCGGAGTACATCCGTGGGCTGGGGGAGATGTACGTGTCCGATCCGCGCTTCGCCGCCAACTACGGCGGCACTCGCGGGGCGGAACTCGTGCGGGCAGCGCTCGGTGAGTGGCTCTCCCGGCAGTCCTGAAGCGACTACCAGGGGCCCTCGGCGCGGTTCCGGCCGGCCCGCTTGGCACGGTAGAGGTGGCGGTCCGCCTCGCGCAGGAGGGCTGCCACCGGCCCCTGCTCGCACCCCGCGAAGCCGATGCTCGCCGTGAGGCGCAGTTCGGGATCGACGTGCGGCCAGCGCAGGGCGCGGACGGCGGACAGGACGTCCCGGGCCACCTGCTCCTGGTCGGCGTGCTGCTGCAGGACCAGCAGGAACTCCTCGCCGCCGATGCGCGCGACATCACGGACGCCCCGGCACTCCTGCAGACACCCCGCGACGGCGACCAGGACGTCGTCGCCCGCGTGGTGCCCGAAACGGTCGTTGACCTGCTTGAAGTGGTCCAGGTCCAGGATGGCCAGGGACCCCGTCCAGGGGCCGCCGGTCTGCCAGGCACGGACGACGTCGGGCAGGGAGTCCTCGACCCACCGCCGGTTCCGTACCTTGGTGAGCGGGTCGATGGCGACCGCGGCCTCTGCCTGCTCGGCCCGCTCCAGCGCCGCGATGACGTTCTGCTCCGCGAAGAGGTGGTCCACCTGCGAGCGCCGCGTCTCGATCCAGCGGGTCCGTGCGGCCTGGTGGAACCTGCGGTGGAGTTCGTAGGCGAGCTGGTGGTCCCCGCTGGACGCGGCAACGGAGGCGCGCTCCTCGAGGACCATGGACGCGACCTCCTCGAGTGCATGGTGCACGGTGATCCGGTCGGCCTCGTCCAGCGCGTCGATCGCTGCGGGAAGGTTCCCCAGTCCGTGGTGGGCCTGCGCGAGCAGGAGCATCCGGCCTGCCCGGGTCTCGGGCTGGGCATCGGCCGGACCGATGTCACCGGACCGCTCCAGGACGGCGAGGGCCTCCACCGGGCGGCCGGCGGCGAGGTGCCCGCGCGCGAGGACGTCGCTCAGTTCCGCCTCCAGGTCCGGCGATGCGGCGATGACTCCCTCGAGCCGCTGCAGCCAGAAGCGGGCCTCGTCCGGCATGAGCTCGTCGAGCGCCGAATGGAAGGCATTGGAGGCGAGCCGGGAGAGCAGCTCCTGGTCGTCCAGCTGTTCGGCCAGGGCGAGGGCCCGCCGGGAGACGTCGAAACCCTGCTCCAGCAGTCCCGCGGCGAGGAGTCCGAGGGCCTGGCGGGTCAGCATCTTCGCCAGCAGGCGCGGCTGCTCGGTGCCGTCGAGGAGAGTGACCGCGATGGTGGCGTGTTCGGCCCCCGCACCCGAGTAGCCGGCGATCAGGTTCATCATCGCGAGGAGCGCATGGCACCGGCTGGCCAGGCGGGCATCGCCCTGCAGCGTCGCCCAGTCGAGGATGATCTTGCCCCGGCTCATCGCGTCGGGAGAACCCTTCGAGCGGGCCAGCGCGTCGAGTGCCGTGACTTCGGCCCAGAAGGCGACGTCGGACCTCCCCAGCGACTCCGCGACGGCCTTGACCTGGGTGGCTTCCGCGATCGCGCCGGCGAGGTCGATGCTGATCTCGACCTCCTCGAGGACGGTGATCAGGTCACGCTCCTGCGCGAGGCGCAGCGAGCCGCCCTCTGTCACGACGTCGTCGTTCAACATGCTTGCTCCAAGTCGTCGAGGCAGCGCTGTCGACTGACCGAGGAGTTGTTGAGAGACCATCGTGCGCGCTGTCGTGCCGGGTGGGACTGGCTTGTCCAGTGTGCCGCCTCGGGGGCCCCGCCTCAAGGGCGCCGCGCCCGTACATCCCGCCGGGTCACGGCCGAGGCGCGCCGGGTACCGCCGATCGCCCGCCCGGTCCGTTCTCCTATGCTTGGAGCAACCATCACGGCTGTCCTCCCGCAGGGCGGCATGGCAGCGCGAGCACGGAAGGACGGAGCTGTGACGACGGACCGTCGCGCCGAGGGGCGGGGACGCACCGCCCGGGCGGCCGACGCGGTCGAGCAGGTGTCCGACACGCGTGCGCTCGACGTCGCGGCACGACTCGGCTTCGCGGCACTCGCCGTGGTGCACATCCTGATCGGCGTCATCGCACTGCGCCTCGCCTTCGGCGGCAACGGCGAGGCCGAGCCGACCGGCGCGCTCGAGGAGGTCGCCGAGGGACCACTCGGTACGCCGATCATGTGGATCTGCGCGGTCGGTTGCGCCGGCCTCGCGCTGTGGCAGCTCAGCGAGGCCACCCTGCGCGCGCGGCACCTGCCGACGGGCGAGCGGATCGGGAAGCACATCTCGTCGGGTGCCCTCGTGGTCATCTACGGATCCATGGCGGGGACCTTCGCGCGGTTCGGACTCGGCGACGGCCCGGACTCCTCCGAGTCGACGGTCGACTTCACGCGGTCCCTCCTGTCCTCGGGGCCCGGTGTGGTGCTCGTGTTCGTGGCCGCAGCGGTCGTCCTGGGCATCGGCGCGCACTTCGTCGTCAAGGGGATCCGACGCGGCTTCCGGCCGGAGCTGCGCACTTTCGAGGACACCACCCGCGGACGGCTGATCGACCTCCTCGGCGTCGTGGGGCACGTGGCCAAGGGACTCGCTCTGCTCCTCGTCGGAGGGCTCTTCGTCATTGCGGGGCTGACCCGCGATCCGCAGGAATCGACCGGACTGGATGGCAGCCTGAAGGCGCTCCAGTACCATCCGTTCGGTGTCCACGTCCTGACGGTGATCGCGATCGGACTCGTCTGCTACGGCGTGTTCGCCATCATCCGTTCCGTCTTCGGCCGGATGTGAGGTTCCCGCCGCCGTCCGGCTACCCCGCCGGGGACAGCGCCGCGAGGTCCGCGGGCTCGTAGCGCACCGTGTGGGCCGCGGCGCGCGCCGCCTCCCTGATCCCGGTGAGTCCCGGGCCGGCAGCGACCAGACCGGCTGCCCGCGCCTGGACGAGGACATTGCCGAGCGCCGTCGCCTCCACGGGACCTGCGAGGACCGGCAGCCCGGTCCGGTCCGCAGTCAGTTGGCACAGCAGGGCGTTCTGCGACCCACCACCCACCACGTGGATGACGTCGATGGCATGTCCGGACAGCCGGACGGCGTCCCGGAGCGTGCGGGCGTAGGCCTCCGCGAGACTGTCCAGGATGCACCGCACCACGGCCGCCCGGGACGACGGCGCAGCATGGCCGGCGGCCTCCGCGGCCCGCCGGATGCGCGCCGGCATCCGGTCCGGCGCGAGGAAGTCGTTGCTGTCGGCGTCGATCACGGGCCCCCCCGCGGGCAGCTCCCCTGCGGCGGCGAGCAGTCCGAGGAGGTCCGGCTCCGGCCCCTCGACGCCCCACTCGCGCAGGCACTCCTGCAGGAGCCAGAGGCCGCCGGTGTTGCGCAGGTACCGGATGGTGCCGTCCACACCACGCTCGTTGGTGAAGTTCGCCGCGCGGCTCCCGTCACCGAGGATGGGCGTGTCGAGCTCGACGCCGACGAGCGACCAGGTCCCGGAGGAGATGTAGGCGAAACGGGTCGACCCGGCCGGCACCGCGGCCACCGCCGACGCGGTGTCGTGGGACCCGACGGCGACGACGGCGGTGGTCTCCGGCAGCCCTGTTCCCGCAGCGATCGCGGGCAGCAGGTGCCCGACCACGCTCCCGGGCTCCACGAGCGGCGGGAAGAGGTCGGCCGGCAGTCCGAGCGCTTCGAGGAGGTCCTGGGCCCACGTGCCCGTCGCGGCGTCGAGCAGGCCGGTGGTGGAGGCGTTCGTGGCCTCGGTGCGGCGCTCGCCGGTGAGCCGGTAGGCCAGCAGGTCCGGGATCAGCAGGGCCTGGACCCCGGACAGGGACCGCTCCGCAGCCAGCTGGTAGAGGGTGTTGAACGGCAGGAACTGCAGTCCTGTGCGGGCGTAGAGCCGCTCCGGCGGCAGCGCCGCGTGCACGACGCCGATGGTCGCCTCGGTGCGTCCGTCGCGGTAGCTGAACGGCAGGTGCCGGAGCGCTCCGGTGCCGTCCACGAGCCCGTAGTCCACGGCCCAGGTGTCGATCCCGATGCTGGTCACCGTGGTCCCGGCCGCTGCCGCGGCAGCCGCCGCGGCAGTGAGGCCGGTCAGGACCTCGGCGAACAGTGCCTCGACGTCCCAGCGCAGCGCGCCCCCGAGGAACTGCACCCCGTTGGGGAAGCGGTGCACCGTGACGAGTTCGGGTCCCGCGTCCGTCATGGTGCCGAGGATCACGCGCCCGGAGGACGCCCCGATGTCGACGGCGGCGAACGCCTGCGCCGAGGTCCCGCTCCGACTCCCGGCCATGTCAGCGCAGGAACGCGGCGGCGACGCCCGCGTCCACGGGGATGTGCAGGCCCGTGGTGTGCGAGAGTTCGGCCGAGGTCAGGACGGCGACCGCGTTGGCGACGTTCTCCGGCAGCACCTCGCGCTTGAGCAGGGTGCGCTGGGCGTAGTACTCGCCCAGCTTGTCCTCCTCGACGCCGTAGACCGCGGCGCGCTTGGCACCCCAGCCGCCGGCGAAGATCCCGGAGCCGCGGACCACGCCGTCGGGGTTGATGCCGTTGACGCGGACGCCGTATTCGCCGAGTTCGGCGGCGAGGAGGCGAACCTGGTGCGCCTGGTCCGCCTTCGTGGCGCTGTAGGCGATGTTGTTGGGGCCGGCGAACACGGAGTTCTTGGAGGAGATGTAGATGATGTCCCCGCCCATGTCCTGCTCGATCAGCACCTTCGCGGCGGCCTGCGACATGAGGAAGGAGCCCTTCGCCATGACGTTGTGCTGCAGGTCCCAGTCCTTCTCGGTGGTCTCGAGCAGCGGCTTGGAGATGGACAGCCCGGCGTTGTTGACCACGAGGTCCAGTCCGCCGAAGGCCAGCACGGCGGCCTGCACGGCCTGGAGCACCTGGGCGGGGTCGGTGACGTCGGCCTGGACGCCGATGGCGACGTCGGGGCCGCCGAGTTCCTCGGCCACCGCGCCCGCGCTGTCGATGTTCAGGTCCGCGATGACAACGCACGCGCCCTCGGCGGCCAGGCGCGTGGCGATGGCCTTGCCGATGCCCGACGCCGCTCCCGTCACCAGGGCGATGCGTCCCGCGTGGGACTTGGGCCTGGGCATCCGCGCGAGCTTGGCCTCCTCGAGGGCCCAGTACTCGATGCGGAACTTCTCGCTCTCCTCGATGGGGGAGTAGGCGGAGATGGCTTCGGCGCCGCGCATCACGTTGATGGCGTTGAGGTAGAACTCCCCGGCGACGCGGGCGGTCTGCTTGTTGGCGCCGAACGAGAACATGCCCACGCCGGGCACCAGCACGATCGCGGGGTCCGCGCCGCGCATCGCGGGGGATTCCGGTGTCGCGTGCCGGTCGTAGTACGCGGCGTAGTCCGCCCGGTACTCGGTGTGCAGTTCGCGCAGGCGCAGCAGGCAGCTCTCCACGTCGGCGCCGGCCGGGAGGTCGAGCACGAGCGGCTTGACCTTGGTGCGCAGGAAGTGGTCCGGGCAGCTCGTGCCGAGTGCGCCGAGGCGCGGGTGCCCGCTGGAGGCGAGGAATTCCAGCACACGGGGGTCGTCGGTGAAGTGTCCCACCTGAGCCCTGTCGGTGGAGGCGAGTCCGCGGATGGTCGGAGCGAGGGCGGCGGCCTTGGCCCGGCGCTCCTCGGCCGGCAGCGGGGCGTAGCCCTCGAGGGCGGGCCCGAAGGGCTCGGCCTCGCCGTGCTCGGCGATGTAGCGCTCGGCGGTCTCGATGATCCAGAGCGAGTTCGCCTCCGCCTCGGCCGAGGTCTCGCCCCAGGCCGTGATGCCGTGCCCACCGAGGATCGTGCCGATGGCCTCGGGGTTGGCGTCCTTGATGGCGGCGATGTCGAGTCCGAGCTGGAAACCGGGCCGGCGCCAGGGCACCCAGACGACCTTCGGCCCGAAGATCGTGGTGGTCAGTGCCTCGCCGTCGGCCGCGGTGGCGATGGCGATGCCCGAGTCCGGGTGCAGATGGTCCACGTGCGCGGCGTCGACGAGGCCGTGCATCGCGGTGTCGATCGACGGTGCGGCACCGCCCTTGCCGTGCAGCGTGAAGTCGAAGGCCGCGACCATCTCGTCCTCACGCTCCACGCCGGGGTAGACGCTGCGCAGCGCCCGCATGCGGTCCAGGCGCAGGACGGCGAGACCGGATTCCTTCAGGGTGCCCAGGTCGCCGCCGGACCCCTTGACCCAGAGCAGTTCCACGTCCTCGCCGGTGGCGGGGTCGAAGCCCAGTCCCTTCGCGGAGGTGTTGCCGCCGGCGTAGTTCGTGGTGCGCTTGTCCGAGCCCAGGCGGTTGGAGCGCTCGATGAGGTCCTGCACGGTCTGATTGACCGTCGGGTTCGTGGTGGCGCCGGTCGCGGGCCCTGTCGTCGTCGTCACTGTCATGCTCCCCATCCGGCCTGCTGGCCGCCCTGTCGCTCGCTGTTGATCCGGTCCTGGTAGCCGCTGGCGCGGTAGGCGTCCATCGGGTCGGCCGGGAGGCCGTTCGATTCACGCCAGGAGGCCAGGCCCGGGCGGACGTCGGTGTAGAAGGCGTCCATCAGGATCGCGTTGGCGGCCAGCACGTCGCCGGATTCCTGCGCGGCGGTCAGCGCGGCACGGTCGACGAGCAGGGCCCGCGCCGTCATCTCCTGCACGTTGAGCACGGAGCGGATCTGGCCGGGGATCTTCTCCTCCAGGTTGTGGCACTGGTCGAGCATGAGGGCGATCCCGCTCTCGGGCGAGAGGCCGCCACCGCGGACCACCTCGGCCATGATGCGGAACAGCTGGAACGGATCCGCGGCTCCCACGATCAGGTCGTCGTCCGCGTAGAAGCGCGAGTTGAAGTCGAAGGACCCGAGCTTCCCGAGGCGGATCAACTGGGCGACGATGAATTCGATGTTGGTCCCGGGAGCGTGGTGGCCGGTGTCGAGGCAGACGAGGGCCTTCTCGCCGAGCTGCAGGCAGTGTGCGTAGGAGGTGCCCCAGTCGGGGACGTCCGTGTGGTAGAACGCCGGCTCGAAGAACTTGTACTCCAGCACCAGGCGCTGGTCCTCGCCGAGGCGGTCGTAGACCTTCCGCAGCGAGTCCTGCAGCCAGTCCTGGCGGGAGCGCATGTCGGCCTGGCCGGGGTAGTTGGAGCCGTCCGCGAGCCAGATCTTCAGGTCTCGGGAACCGGTGACGTCCATGACCTCGATGCACTCGTACATGTGGTCGATCGCCTTGTTCCGTACCGTCGCGTCGCTGTGCGTGAGGCTGCCGAACTTGTAGTCGTCGTCCTGGAACGTGTTGCTGTTGATGGTTCCCAGCTTCACGCCGTGCTCCGCAGCGTGCTCGGCGAGGATCCCGTAGTCATCCACCGTGTCCCACGGGATGTGCAGGGCCACGCTCGGGGCCAGGCCCGTCAGCTTGTTGACCATGCCCGCGTCCGCGATCTTCTCCTGCACCGTACGCGGCGTGCCCGGGGTGGCGAACACCTTGAACCGGGTTCCGGAGTTGCCGTAGGCCCAGGAGGGCACCTCGATGGCGAGCTGCTCCAGCTCCGCCGAAATGTCGTCGATGACAGTCATGTACTCTCTCCAGCGTGATGGCGACCGGGTGCTCCATCACACCTCGGGCGGCGATTTCTTCGGGATATTCCTCCACCCCGGACGGGTCGGGAGAGGTAACCAGAATTGCCGTGCCTTTGAATCGTTTCATTAGCACGTTTCAAAGTTATCCTTGCCCTAGACCGAGTGTCAACAGTCCTGCCGGCACCGCAGTCCGGACCGGACCCGAGCTTCGAGGATTCCATGGACAGCCGACCAGTCAGCATCAAGGACGTTGCCGACCGGGCGGGTGTGGCGATCGGCACGGTCTCCAACGTGCTGAACCACCCCGCACGAGTCTCCGCTGCCACGCGCGAGCGCGTCCAGGGGGCGATCGACGACCTCGGGTTCGTGCGCAACGACGCCGCCCGGCAGTTGAGGGCGGGCCAGAGCCGCACCATCGGCCTGATCGTGCTCGACGTCGGCAACCCCTTCTTCTCGTCCCTGGCGCGTGCCGCCGAGGACTGCGCCGCCGAGAACGGCAGCACGGTGGTGCTGGGGGACAGCGGCCAGGACGCCGGACGTGAGGCGAGGTACATCGACGTCTTCGAGCAGCAGCGCGTGCAGGGGATGCTCATCTCCCCGGTCGGCGACGTGGGTCCCCGCGTCGAGGCGCTGCGCAAGCGCGGCATGCCCGTGGTGCTCGTGGACCGCGTCGATCCGCAGCGCCGCTGCAGTTCGGTGTCGGTGGACGACGTCGCCGGCGGGTACATGGCGGTGCGGCACCTGCTGGCGGCAGGGCGGCGGCGGATCGTCTTCGTGGGTACCAGGGCGGACTACCGCCAGGTGGCCGACCGGTTGACGGGGGCACGCCAGGCCGTGGAGGAGCACGACGGGGCGGTGCTGGAGGTCGTCGAGGCGGATGCCATGACGGTCCTCGCGGGCCGCGACGTCGGGGAGGCGATCGCGCAGCGCCGGGCGGGGGAGCTGCCCGACGGGATCTTCTGCGCCAACGATCTCCTCGCCATCGGCGTCATGCAGGCGGTCCTGCTGATCCGCGGCCTCCGGATCCCCGAGGACCTGGCGCTCATCGGGTACGACGACATCGACTTCTCCGCCTCCGCCGTCGTCCCCCTCACGAGCGTCCGCAAGCCCACGGAACTCATGGGGCGCACGGCCGTGGAGCTCCTGCTCGAGGAGATCGAGCGGCCGGCCTCGCGGCGGCGGCAGGTGATCTTCGACCCCGAGCTCGTGGAACGCGGGAGCACCACCGCGCTCGCTCCGGCCGCAGGATCGCCGGCACCGGCCGCAGGATGAGATCGCCGTTCGATCCGGGCTGTTGACGGTGATCTGGGGCACGCCTACTATTCGGTATGAACCGTTGCTCTGAAACGATTCATTTTTCCCGAGGAGATTGCAGTGACGCATTCTGATGGCCACGGCGGGGACACCCCTGACCCCGCCGCACCGGCACGCACGCCCGTGCTGACGCTCCGAGGGGCACTGAAGACGTTCGGTCCGGTCGTCGCCCTGGCGGACGGGACCATCGATCTCGCCGCCGGCGAGATCCACGCACTGGTGGGTGAGAACGGCGCCGGGAAGTCGACGCTCGTGAAGATCCTCGCCGGCGTCCACCAGCCCGATGCCGGGGAGTTCCTCGTCGGGGGACAGCCCGTGAGTTTCCGCAACGTCGCGGACAGCAAGGCGGCCGGCATCTCCGTCATCTACCAGGAGCCCACGCTCTTCCCCGACCTCACCGTCGCCGAGAACATCTTCATCGGCCGTCAGCCGAAGGGGCGCCTGGGCCTCATCAGCCGCACGGAGATGCGCCGCCGCGCGAAGGACCTCTTCGACCAGCTCGGCGTCCCGATCGATCCGGACCGCGTGGCGGAGGGACTCTCGATCGCGGACCAGCAGATCATCGAGATCGCGAAGGCCATCTCCCTCGATGCGCGCATCCTGGTCATGGACGAGCCGACCGCCGCACTGAGCGGGGTCGAGGTGGACCGCCTCTTCGCCGTCGCCCGCCGCCTGCGCGATGCAGGCAGCGGCATCCTCTTCATCTCGCACCGCTTCGAGGAGGTCTTCGGGCTGTGCGACCGCATCACCGTCATGCGGGACGGCACCTACATCGCCACCCACGCGACGGAGGCGACGTCGGTCCAGGCGATCGTCCGCGAGATGGTCGGCCGCGACATCGACGCGCTGTTCCCCAAGACCGAGACCGAGACCGGCGACGTCGTCCTGCGCGTGAGCGGGCTGACACGGCCCGGTGTCTTCCACGACATCGACTTCGAGGTGCGGGCCGGCGAGATCGTCGCCCTGTCCGGGCTGGTGGGGGCGGGGCGCACGGAGGTGGCACGGGCCGTGTTCGGCATCGACCGGTACGAGTCGGGCACCGTCGAGATGTCCGGTCGCCCGCTGCGCCGCAAGGACCCCCGGGCCGCGATCGACGCCGGGATCGGCTTCGTCCCCGAGGACCGCAGGAAGCAGGGCCTGGTCATGGAGCTGTCCGTCGAGCGGAATGCGGCCCTCACGCTCCGCCACTCGCTCGCCAGGTTCGGCATCATCAGTGGCCGGGCTGAGCGCGAGGCCGCCCAGACCTGGGGCAAACGGCTCCAGGTCAAGGCCGGCTCGCCCGAGCACGCCGTCTCCACCCTGTCCGGCGGCAACCAGCAGAAGGTCGTGCTCGCCAAGTGGCTCGCCACGGATCCCAAGCTCCTCATCATCGACGAGCCCACGCGGGGGATCGACGTCGGGACCAAGAGCGAGGTGCACCGCCTCATCTCCGAGCTCGCGGGCCGGGGGATCGCGATCCTCATGATCTCGTCGGAACTCCCCGAGGTGCTCGGCATGGCCGACCGCGTCCTGGTGATGCGGGAAGGCCGGATCACCGGCCGCCTCGACCGCGCCGAAGCCACCGCCGAGACCGTCATGCACGCCGCCACCGCATCCCTGGAGGCCTCACGATGAGCGTCGACGGCGCGGTAGGCGCGGCTCCCGCGCACTCCACCCCGGGGCACGGGCAACCCTCGGCGTTCGCATCCTTCCTCCGGCTCCGCGAGCTCCCGGTGATCCTCGCCCTCGTGGTGCTCGTCGCAGTGACCGCGGCCATCAATCCGCTCTTCCTCAGCGAGCAGGGCATCAAGGACCTGCTCCTGAACGCCACCATCCTGATGATCCTCGCCGTCGGACAGACACTCGTGATCATCACCCGGAACATCGACCTGTCCGTCGGGTCCATCCTCGGGCTCGTGGCGTTCGGGACGGGGAGCATCTTCGTTGCAGCACCGGACCTGCCGATCATCGCGGTGTTCGTCCTCGGCATGCTCTTCGGCGCGGTGCTCGGTGCGCTCAACGGCCTGCTGATCACCATCGCGAAGGTCCCGGCACTCGTCATCACGCTCGGGACGCTCTACATCTTCCGCGGAATCAACAACGCCTGGGCCGGCGGTACACAGTACTTCGCGGGCGACCGTCCCGAGGCCTTCGGCAACCTCTCGGTGGACACGGTCCTCGGGTTCCCCGTGATCACCCTGATCGCGGTGGTCGTCGTCGCGATCGTGGCCGTCTACATGCTCGGCACCAGGCCGGGCCGCGACCTCTACGCCATCGGGTCCGAGCCCGACGCCGCACGGCTCTTCGGCATCCCCGTGACGCGCCGGGTGCTGCTCGCCTTCGTCGTCAACGGCCTGCTCGCGGGCCTGGCCGGCGTGCTGTACGCGAGCCGCTTCAACTCGGTGGGTGCGACGACGGGGTCGGGCCTCGAGCTCGACGTCGTCGCCGCCGCGGTGGTGGGCGGTGTCGCGATCTTCGGTGGCAGCGGCACCGTCGTGGGGGCCGCCATCGGCGCCCTGCTGCTGACCACCATCACGAGCGCCCTGACCGCGCTGCGCGTGGACAAGTTCTGGCAGCAGGCCATCGTGGGCGTCCTGATCCTCGCCGCCGTCGTCATCGACCGGATCGCCGGCGTGCGGTCGGCGCGCAAGCTCCGGATCGCGGAGGCCCGCAATGTCTGATCCCTCAGGTGCACCGACCGCCGTCCAGCCCGAAGCGCACGAGCCGGAGACCGGCTCTCCAACGAAAGGCAGGCGCATGGCCGCAACACCCGGAAGCACCAGGCCGCGGGCGGAGAAGCGCCAGAAGCCGGGGCGGGCCGCAGCCGACACCTCCACGGTGCTGGCGGTCCCCAAGGGGCGCACCGGTGCCGCCCGGATCCTGCTCGGACGGGACGCCGTCATGATCTACGTGCTGCTCGTCGTCGTGATCTACGCGAGCCTCGTGATCCCGCGGTTCGCCTCACCGGTCACCGTGGGCTTCCTGCTCCTCGATGTCATCCCGACCCTGCTCATCGCCCTGCCGATGACGCTCGTCATCATCTCGGGGGAGATCGACCTCTCGGTCGCGAGCATCGCCGGCCTCACCAGCGCCCTCATGGGAGTCCTCTGGCAGGGCGGCATGCCGATCGCGCTCGTCCTGGTGATCTGCGTGCTGGCCGGCCTCGTCGCGGGCGCCTTCAACGGGGTGCTCATCGCGTATCTCGGCCTACCGTCCCTCGCCGTCACCATCGGCACGCTCGCCCTGTTCCGGGGCCTGGCGCTCGTGGTGATCGGCGACAACGCCGTGGCGAACTTCCCTCCCGGCCTCACCGCCTTCTTCACCTCGAAGATCGGCGGGACGGGCATCCCCACCGTCATGGTCGGCGTCGTCCTGCTCATCATCGCCTTCGCCGTCGTCCTGCACTTCACGCCCTTCGGCCGCGGGCTCTTCGCCCTCGGCTACAGCAAGGAAGCGGCGACGTTCGTCGGGATCGACGTCGCGCGCTCCAAGTTCCTGCTGTACCTGGCCACCGGCACCGTGTCGGCGCTCGCGGGCATCTACTGGACCCTGCGGTACTCCAGCGCCCGCAGCGACAACGCGAGCGGCCTCGAACTCGCCGTCATCGCGGCGGTACTGCTCGGCGGCGTGTCGATCTTCGGCGGCAAGGGCTCCATCCCGGGTGTGCTCGCCGGTGTGCTGCTGATCGGCACCATCAACTACGCCCTGAAGCTGGACCGCGTCTCCGAGGTGGTCCTCATCATCGTGACGGGCTCCTTGCTCATCATCTCGGTGGTGGCGCCGAACATCGCGTCCGCCATCAAGGGGGCCCGCCATGCCAGGCGTGTCCGCACTGCTCCACTTCCCTAGGCCGTCCCCCTGGGGTTGCACCCGGCGTCTGGTTCCCAGCGCCCATCGAAAGGAAGAAACAATGAGGTTCATCCATTCCGGATCCACCGGACGCCGGGCGGCTCTCGCGGCCCTGGCAACGAGCGCCGCGCTGGTCCTCAGCGCCTGCGGCGGCGGCGCTGCCTCCGAGGGCGGCGGCAGCGAGGGTGGCAGCGGGTCGGACGGCGAGCAGACGATCACGTTCATCCCCAAGCAGCTCAACAACCCCTACACCGACGTGGTCCTGGGCGGCGGCGAGGACGGCGCGACGGAGGCTGGGTTCGCCTCCTCAGAGGTGGTCGGTCCGCTGGACGCCAGTGCGTCGAGCCAGGTGTCCTTCATCAACGCCGAGACCCAGCGCGGCACCAACGTGATCGTGATCGCCGCGAACGATCCCGATGCCGTCGGACCGGCCCTCGAGGAAGCCCGCACCGCGGGTTCGAAGATCGTCGCGTTCGACTCCGACACCAATCCCGACTACCGGGACCTCTTCGTCAGCCAGGTCGACGCGAAGGACGTGGCCCTGATCCAGCTCGAACTGATCTCCGAGCAGATCGGCGGGGAAGGCGAGATCGCCATCCTGTCGGCCACGGCCAATGCCACCAACCAGAACGAGTGGATCAAGTTCATGGAGGAGGAGCTGGCGTCCAACCCCGACTACGCGAACATCGAACTGGTCGCCAAGGTCTACGGCGACGACGATGACACCAAGTCCTTCCAGGAGGCGCAGGGCCTCCTGCAGGCGTACCCGGACCTGAAGGGCATCATCTCGCCCACCACGGTCGGCATCGCGGCGACCGCCCGGTACCTCTCCACCTCGGAGTACAAGGGCAAGGTCGCGCTCACCGGCCTCGGCCTGCCGAACGAGATGCGCCCGTTCGTCAAGGACGGGACCGTCACCGAGTTCGCCCTCTGGGATCCGGCACAGCTCGGCTACGTGGCGGCCTTCGCGGGCAAGGCGCTGGCCGACGGCGACATCACCGGGAAGGCCGGTGACACCTTCGAGGCCGGCGAGCTCGGCGAGCGTGAGATCGGCGAGGGCGGAGTGGTCCTCGTCGGACCGCCCACGCAGTTCAACGCGGAAAACATCGACGACTACGACTTCTAGTCGTCCGTCGGGCGGGGTGCCTTCGCGGGCGCCCCGCCCATTCCCGTCCTCTCCACGTCCCGTCGTCGCACCCGCCGACCTTCCAGTTGTCCCACTCGTCCCCACCCGTCGTCCCAGGAGCACCATGACCACCGATCCCGCGGTCGGGCCCACCGCCCCACTGGCCCTCTCGGGGCTGCTCGAGCCGGTCCGTCGTCGTCCGACCCGCCTCGGTCTCGTCTCGGGTGGCCTCGGCGCGTACTGGCCGCAGTTCCCCGACCTGCTGCCGCAGCTGCAGGAGTCGGCGCGCTACGTCACCGCCCGGTTCGGCGAGCTCGACGCCGAGGTGACCGACGTCGGCTTCGTCTCCGATGCACGCGAGGCGGCGCTCGCCGCGGAGCAGCTGCGACGCGCGGACTGCGATCTGATCGTCATCTTCCTGACCACGTACCTGACATCCTCGATGGTGCTTCCGATCGCCCAACGGTCGGGGACGCCGGTCCTCGTGATCGACCTGCAGCCCACCGAGGCCATGGACCATGCGAACTTCGACACCGGGAAGTGGCTCGCCTACTGCGGCCAGTGCCCCGTGCCCGAGGTCGCCAACGTCTTCCGGCGGGCCGGCATCCCCTTCCGCTCCGTCTCCGGACACCTGAAGCAGGAATCGGCGTGGCAGCGCATCGACCAGTGGGTCCACGCGGCCGGGGTCCGTGGCCGGCTGCGGCACGCCCGCCACGGGCTCATGGGCCATGTCTACCCGGGGATGCTCGACGTCTCCACCGACCTCACCACGGTGTCGACGACGTTCGGCTCGCACGTCGAGGTCGTCGAGTTCGACGACCTCCGCGAGTTCGTCGGCGAGGTGACCGATGAGCAGGTGCGCGAGCGCGTAGCCCTGGCCCGGAGCCTGTTCACCGTGGACGGGTCCGTCCTCGACGAGGACTTCGCCTGGGGCGCGAAGGTCTCCGTGGGCCTCGACCGACTCGTCACCGAGTTCGACCTCGACTCCCTGGCGTACTACCACCGCGGCCTCGCCGGCGAGCAGCACGAGCGCCTCGGCGCGGGGATGATCCTCGGCGCCTCCATCCTCACCGCCCGCGGTGTCCCGATGGCGGGCGAGTACGAGCTGAGGACGTCGATCGCCATGCTCGCGGCGCAGGCCATGGGGGCCGGTGGGTCCTTCACCGAGATCCAGGCGCTGAACTTCTCCGACAACGTGGTGGAGATGGGCCACGACGGGCCGGCCCATCTCGCCGTCAGCGCCGCCGAGCCACTGCTGCGCGGGCTCGGGGTCTACCACGGCAAGCGCGGGTGGGGCGTCTCGGTGGAGTTCGACGTGCGGCACGGGCCGGTCACGACCTTCGGCATCGGACAGGATCCCGACGGCTCGTACGTCTTCATCACCTCGGAAGGTACCGTGGTGCCCGGCCCGCTGCTGGCCATCGGCAACACGACGTCGCGCGTGGACTTCGGGGGAGACCCCGGGCTCTGGGTCGACGAGTGGAGCCAGACCGGCATCGGCCACCACTGGGCTTTGTGCGTGGGCCACCGGGCCGCCGACGTGAAGGCCGCGGCGTCCCTCCTCGGCGTCGAACACCGCCACGTCTCTCTCTGAACCACATCCACCACCAAAGGAACAGATATCGATGGAACGCGTGTGCTTCCAGTTGCAGGTCCGGCCCGAGCGCATCCCCGAGTACCGGCAGCGCCACGCGGCGATCTGGCCCGACATGGCGCGGGCGCTCAAGGACACCGGATGGAACAACTACTCCCTGTTCCTGCGCCCGGACGGGCTCCTGATCGGGTACGTGGAGTGCGAGGACTTCGCGGCTTCCCAGGCGGCGATGGCCGACACCGAGGTCAATGCGCGGTGGCAGCAGGAGATGGGCCCGTTCTTCGTGGCGCTCGAGGGGCGTCCCGACGAGGGATTCCTCCGACTCGATGAGGTCTTCCACCTGGAGGACCAGCTCTGATCAGGAGGGCACCGTGCGGGCCGTCGCGTGCGCTCCTCGCGCAGGACGCCTCAGTCGTCGAAGACGGACCAGCAGATGCTGGTGCGGCGGACCTGGTCCTCGAGGACAAGGGCACGGAGGTGCTCGGGGATCTGCCGGCGCTGCCAGTCGCGCTCGGCCCGCGCTGCTTCCCGTTCCTGGCCTCGGGGCGCTGCAGCTCCCACGGCCTTGATGGCGTAGGCGGCGGCACCGAGATCATGCTCGGGGACGTGGGCGACGCACGCCGCCTGGCCGGCTGAATACGCCGCGAAGCGTGCCGTGCCACGCAGGGGACGCGCCGCGCCCATCGCATGCCCTCCGATCGCGCGCGTCAGCATCATGGGTGCTTCACCACGCGCCCAGGCCCGTGCAGCTTCGATCGCGTCCCGAGGCCGGCTGTCCCCGCGGTTCGATTCCTCGAACAGGGCCAGGACATGCTCAGCGCAGGTAGCCGCCCACAGTGCCAGGAGCTGGTGATCGATCTCGGTGAGGGTTCCTCTGCGCCGGACGGACACGAGGCGAACATCGCGAACAGCCGGAAGGATCATGGGACCGGTTCCTGCTCCTCGGGATCCTTCCGTCCGCCGCTGCGGGTCATGGACGGAGCAACCGGTGCCGGCCAGACGACGATCAGCGCCGTCGCGATCGGTCCCACCAGCAGTGAGATGAGGAACCACGCCCACCGGGAGCGATTCTTCTGCTCGGCGAGACCGGCGTTGATGAGGGCGACGGTGAACCAGAAGAAGCCTGAACCTACGTAGTCATCCACCCGTCCACCCAATCACAGCCAGGAGCGCCGAACTGCCTCGTGGCGGGCCGTTCCCGGATCAGTGCGTCGACCGGCTCCCGTCAGCCCCGACAGTGTCCGTCCACCCGGCGTCCGGGGACAACGCGGTACTCGGGGCCTTCCTCACCGACCGCCGACCAGCAGCCCGATGCCACACCGGCGCACATCGAGTACGCCCGCCGCTGGCGTGAGATGCCGAAAGTGGTGTTCTCCTCGACGATCAGCACGGTCGACCGGAACACCGGCCTGGTCGCCGGCGACGCGGTCACCGAGATCACCCGGCTCGCTCGGGGACCGCTCGATCCGGCTCATCCTCGGGACGGCCGGCGTACCACTCGTGGAACTCGGAGCACCGTCCAGAGCTGTCGAACCGCAGGAACCAGATGTTGTCGTACGCCGTGACGACGCGATCACTCTCCGGCTCGTAGAACACCGTCCGGCCATGGGCTACGACCCGGTCACCCTCGATGGCGACCGGATGGTACCGGGCGTCGAAGGACTCGCCGATGAATGCCTCGCGCTCGCTCATCCACTCTGCGACGATCTCCCGACGTCCGGACGCCCGCAGCTGGAAGGGGTAGTGCCACACGGCAGCTTCGGACCAAAGATCCGCGATCGCCTGCTCGTCGTACGTCTTCCAGGCCGTCACGTACGCATCGAGCCACTCCTGCGCCGATGCCCTCGTGATCCGCTCCGACGGCACCGGGGTGTTGTGCCACTCGGGCTGGTCCAGGAAGCTCGTCATTCCCAGATCGTAGCCAGGACCGGACGGCGGTGGGAGCCCGGGTGGCATCGAGCCAGGTGCCGGGCGTCCAGGTGCCGGGGTGGATGCGCCGGGCCGGAAGGCCGACCCTGTCCCCGGATCCACGGAACGGGCCTCGGTGCGTCATGAGCGAGAATGGCGACATGACCCTGGGTGATGAGCTCGACCTGATCTTCGAGCGTCGAGACCGCGGCACCATGCAGCCGACCATCGATGCCCTGCTGCCCTACTACGCTGCCCATCCGGAGAACGCGCGGGTGCTCTACGAGATCGGCGGGGCCTACGACACGGCGGGACAGGAAGACATCGCGCGAGGGTTCTACGAGAAGGCTCTTGCTGCAGGCCTCGAAGGTGATCTACTGCGCCGGTGCTATGTCCAGTACGGGTCGACGCTCAGGAACCTCGGCGAGTACGAGGCATCGCTGGAGGTCTTCAGGGCAGCTCGCGCTGTGTTTCCCGGCTCCCCGGCGCTAGGGGCCTTCGAGGCCATCACCCTCCATGCGGCGGGCCGATCGGATGAATCTGTCGCCTCGTTGCTCGATCTGGTGGTGACCTTCGTTCACGCTCCCGACATCGAGCGGTACAAGGAAGCCATCAGCGGCAACGCGGCCCACATCCGTGCGCTCGACGACGAGAACTCCTAGTGGACCGTACCGATCGTCGACCGGTCCGCCTGCGATGATCAGCCGTGAAGGCTCCCGAGCGAAGGAGGCACACCAGTGACGGACTTCTCTCCGTCCGCTTTCGCGCGACAGGCAGGATGAGCCGCAGCCGTTAGGATCACACCGTGAAGCTTCTTCTCACCTCGGCCGGGGTCACCAATCCGACGATCCTCGGCGCTCTCGAAGCGCTTCTCGGGAAGCCGATCACCGCGTCCACCGCGCTGTGCATCCCCACCGCCCAGTACGGTCACCCCTGGCTCGGCCCCGGCATCGAGGCGTGGAGATTCATCAGTGGCAGATCCGAGAACCCCATGGTGGACCTGGGATGGAAATCCGTCGGGGTGCTGGAGCTGACCGCGCTGCCGAGCATCGATGAGGAGCGGTGGAAGCCGCTCGTGCGCGAGACCGACGTGTTGCTGGCGGCAGGCGGTGACGCCCTCTACCTCGACCATTGGATACGGCAGTCGGGACTGGCCGACATGTTCCCGTCGCTGGCACGCACCGTGTGGGTCGGGATGAGCGCGGGCAGCATGGTGATGACTCCGCAGATCGGTCGGGAGTTCGTCGGCTGGAACTCGCCGACGGGCGATGACAGCGCACTGGGAATGGTCCACTTCTCGATCTGCCCGCACCTCGCGCCCGACGGTGCACCCGGTAACTCGCTGGCTGCAGCAGAGAGATGGGCCGCCGGTATACCTCACCCGTCCTACGCCATCGACGACCAGACGGCCATCAGCGTGACCGATGATGCGGTGGACGTCATCACGGAGGGCCTCTGGCGGTACTTCCCTGGACAGGCAGCCGCCGACGTCACGGCAGGGAAGCCCTGACAGCCCGGGCGACCTGAACGGATCCGTACGATCCACCCCGGCGACCAGGCGTTTGTGACCTCGAGGGGTAATCAGTAGTCTGTGGATGTGGTCCAGAAGCAGGCCTCTTCTTCTCAGCAAGAAAACTGGAGTGCGGGCTCATGCTCACATCACCCACGGCCAGAATGGGCATTCTCACGGGCGACATGGCGAACCTTCCCACAAGGGCGCTGCACCGGATGATCGATCGCCTCTACGAGGACCTCGACACCGACGAACCCGTCGAGGGAGTCGCTTGCCGGTACGCGGAGCTCCGCGACGAACTCGACCACCGGGGCGCCGGCAGAAGGATCCCCCTCGCGGGCAGAACCGGTCCGTCGCGCCGCGGAGCGGTCCGCACTGCGCTCATCCGGAAGCGCCTGGCCTCACGCCCCTACGTCTAGCCCTGCCGGCGCGGCACGCGCGCGTGCTGCCCTGCACAGTATGGCGATCAGCCGAAGACCGCCCCGGGCCACTGGGGACGCTCTTCTTCACCCCGCCGGCCCGACGGCTGTTCGCCGATCGATCGCTGACACCGGTTTCCGACAATGATGGAAGAGCATGCTGCCTGCACTCGATGAAGCCGTCTTTGCAACCTTTGCCCAGGACCTCAGGTCCTACCCCGAAGCACTTCAATTCCTTGCGGACTTCGACGCGATGCTGACCCGCCGGATATCCAGGATCGGTGATGCCCTGGAATGCGGGGAGGGTGAGGAAACGACGACGGCCTTGCTCAGCCTTCACGCCAGCGCGGCCATGGCTGGTGCGTGCGCACTGCAGCACAGCACCGCCAAAGCTCTGACGACCATTCGTTGCTCGGGTGTATCTCGGGGTTTCGCGGACGAACTCGTCCTGCAGCTCACAGACCAGGCACAACACTTCACACGGTCGTACCGTGCGTTCCGTCGCGGAGCCCTGTAGGGTCCCGGGCCCCTCACCGGCGCCTGCGCGGCCGCGAGTACCGGCTGACAAGATCATTGAGCGCCAGAGTGGTGACGATGATGGAAACGGCCCCCGCTGCGAGACCGACGTAGAGGCCGCCGAGCATCGCCAGGGGGGAGTCGGCGTCGGTCAGGTAGGCGTGGGCGGTGGCAGCACCGACCACCCAGGAGGCGGCGACGACGACCAGCGCGAGGATGGACGGCAAGGCGCCGAGATGGTTCTTGATCCATCGGGCCGGCCGTGCTGTTTCGATCCCCAGGAGTGCCATGCTCCAAGTCTCCGGCGGTAAGGTCACGGTGCAGTCGACGGTACGTCTCGACTTGGCCACAGTTCGCGCCAGGACGGCCTTCCGGGTATTTCCTCTCCTCGGTCAGCCGATAACGTCCGAGGTGGGGGATGAAGCAGTGCAGGTTCTTGCCAGGCGATCCCTCGTCGTCCAATCAACCTCTGCATCAGGAGCGCCACGCCATGGTCAAGCCGCCCTCTGTCCTCGCCCTCGTGGCCGCCGCTGCACTCCTCGCAGGTTGCGCAGGCTCGCCCGCCGACCAGCCCGCGGCCCAGCCCGCCTCGACCGCCTCGGCCACGGCCTCCCCGACGCCGTCTCCGGTTGCGTCTGTCACCGCATCGAGCGAGGCAGGGCCGGCGCCGACGCAGGAGGACGCCGCGCCAGTAGAGACACCGCCCGCGGTCATCGAGACGCCGGTCGAACCACCGGCCCCCGAGCCCGTCGTCGAAGCACCAGCCCCCGCGCCGATCGTCGTCGGGACTGCTACCACCTGGGAAGCCGCGCCCCGGATCACCGTCACCCAGGGCTCGACGTTCGTCCTCACGGGGACCGGTTACCAGCCCGGCCAGAACATCTCCATGTTCATGGGGATCTACCAGACCGACATGACGGAGATCGATGAGCAATCCATGATCGCCGACGCCTCGGGTAGCTTCAGTTTCACGATCACGCTCGCTCCGGACGTCACGCCGACGACCTACGGGGTCTCCACCCTGGTCCGGGACGGCATGCGGCCCGAGGACATCGAGGCAAGCAAGCAGCACGCACTCGTCGACGTCGTCCCCGCCTAGGCGAGAGGGCGCGGCTCCCGATCGGCGACACGATGATCCATCCCATCCTCTCGCGCCGGCTTCTTGCCAGTCCCTACCGCGACCCTGTTCACGACGGTGCGGCCGACCCGGTCCTCGTGTCCGATCCAGTGACAGGGGGCTGGTCCATGTTCTACACGCAGCGCCGTGCGGCGGAGATCGGGCTCGACGGCGTGGCCTGGGTGCACGAGTCCGAGATCGGTGTCGCCCGGTCGAACGACGGAGGGTCGACGTGGACGTACCAGGGCGTCGTCGAGGGACTCGACGCACCGGGCTTGGCGCAGCCCGTCACCAGGTGGGCGCCCGACGTCGTCCGGATCGGTGACCGATGGGTCATGTTCCTGACAGTGCTCGGAGGTAAGAGGACGGATTGGACCGGTCCGGCGAGGATCGCCCAGTACATCAGCGCCGATCTCCACGTGTGGGACTTCCAGGGCTATCTCGACCTCGATTCCGAACGGGTCATCGACGCTGCCGTGGCCCAGTGCGGTGATGGGCTGTACCGCCTCTGGTACAAGGACGAGGCGCGGGGATCACGCACCTATGCCGCGGTGACAGCCACCCCACTCCTGGCGTCCACCTGGCGTGTCGAAGGTCTGGTGATCGGAGGCAGGCCGCACGAGGGTCCCAAGGTCTTCGCGCTCGGCCGGTGGTACTGGATGGTCACCGACGAGTGGCGGGGCCTGGCCGTCCACCGGTCGAGGAATGGTGCAGACGGATGGGAACGGCAGAAGCGCGATGACGGGCTGATCCTCACCGCACCGGAGACCTTCGAGGGTCTCCCTGTCGCGGCCCGGCATGCCGACGTGGTCATCCAGGCGAACCGCGCTGCCATCGTGTATTTCACCCATCCGCAGTGGCCCGGTACGGACCTGGGAGACATGGAAGGGGAGGGTGCCGGCACGGCACATCGCAGGAGTCATGTCCGGGCCGCCTGGTTCGAGGTCGACCTCGCGGGCGACCTCGTACCCAGCAGCGCGGGGCGCTGATCACCGACCCTCCAGACGACGGAGTGTCACATCGTGGAGCCGGTCCCGTTGGCGGCTCGACCGCCGCGTGACGCCACCTGCAGCGCTACCACAACCGCTCGTCCTTCGTTGATGCGCTCCTGGAGGCGGACCACCTTCTTCACCGGCAGCACGTAGCCGCCGTCGCGGGGGAGCAGTGAGGTCTCCCATCCGGTTCCTCCGATGCGCACCGATACCGGAATCACTCCCCAGCCGTAGGTCGCCCGGCCGGCCTCGATGCGAACGTACTCGCACACTTCCTCGGGCACCGTGACCCAGTAGAACGGGGCCGGGCCACGCCACTCGAACAATTCCGCGATGAAGGTCTGCTCCATACGGGCCAGAGTCCCGGGCCCGCGCCGAGGCGTCAACCCTTGTTCCTACCCGATTCTGCAGCCAGCTCCTGGCCCTCCCACGCGGGATGAGAACTTGCGGCGCGCCCACGGCGTATGTGGTTATGGTGGAAGTAATCGGTGAGGGGGAATCAGGCATGGCCTGCGATGGGTGCACGACATCTTCGAAGCTCGACTTCGATTTCAGCATGGCCTTCCAGCCCATCTATGACGCGATCGACGACCGCGTCTGGGGCTACGAAGCGCTGGTCAGGGGACTATCGGGCGAGGGCGCCCATGAGGTCCTGTCGAAGATCTCTCCGGAGCAGATGTACCGGTTCGACCAGGACTGCCGCGTCAAAGCCATCGAGTTGGCCTCGCGCCTCTTTCCTGCCGGCGAGGACCTGAAGCTGTCGATCAACTTCATGCCCAACGCGGTCTACGAGCCGGCCGCATGCCTCCGAGCGACGCTCCGGGCTGCCCGGCAGTTCGATTTCCCGACGTCGGCCATCATGTTCGAATTCACGGAGAACGAGGAAGTCTCGGACACCGCCCATCTCACGAACATCATCACCGAATATCGCAAGCACGACTTCACCACCGCCATCGATGACTTCGGTGCCGGTCATGCGGGTCTGGGGCTCCTCGTCGAGTTCCAGCCGGACCTCGTCAAGATCGATATGAAGCTCATCCGGGGAATCGACACCAGCCCGGCTCGCCGGGCCGTCGTCGCCGGCATCGTGAGCATCAGCGAGGCTCTCGGCATCACGCTCCTCGCGGAAGGTATCGAGACCGAGGCGGAGTTCCTGGTCCTGAAAGCGGCCGGCATCCGCCTGTTCCAGGGGTATTGGTTCGCGAGGCCGGCCTTCGAGGAACTCCCGCCGATCCATCGCTGGTCCGCTCCTGGCGTTCCCGCTGTCGCGTAACTCCATGGAACGGGTGCAAGGCATCGGAGGCCTTTTCTTCCGCGCTGAGGATCCAGGGGCGCTGTCCCGCTGGTACGCCGAGCATCTGGGCATCGATCCACCGCCGGCGTCCTATGACATCTCGTCATGGCGGCAGAACGGGGGAGCGACGGTTTTCTCCGGTCTGTCGGCGGACTCCGGGCACATCCCGGCCGGGAAATCGTGGGCTGTCACGTTCCGCGTTGCCGACCTCGCCGCCATGGTCCGGCAGCTCGAAGCAGCGGGAATCCCCGTGGATCGTGACGACGAGGCCTACCCCAACGGACTGTTCGCTTCGCTCCTGGACCCCGAAGGGAACAGTATCCAGCTGTGGCAACCAGCAGGAGCAGACTCCTGAGCCCACCCGGCCCGCCGGAACCCGCCGGGCGTGCCGGCATCAGGGCAGGGTGATGGTGCCACGGACATCCTCAACCCGGCACTCATCGAGCACACACAAGGTTGCGGCACGCCTCCTCGTGTTCCCGGCAGGGCCCGTCGTCGTGTTCTCCGGGGTCGGGGCTCAGCCGGCCTTCGACGCAGGATAGACGAAGACGTCCACCGAGTCTCCGCGGTGGTGGAACCGGATGATACTTCCGTCCGGGAGGCTTGCACCGGGGTCTTCCCGCGACAGGTGCAGTGTGCCGATGTCCGCGAAGAGACCGACCCCGGGCGGGACGCAGTTGGCGCCGTCGACCATGGGACCCGAGCGGTCGATGATCATGAAGCACTGCAGACCTTGCCTGTCCACGGCGAACCACGGTTCGACTCCTCGATACGGTTCATAGCCGCGGATGCTCGAACGGTCGACGTCGGCTCCCAGAAAGTCCAGCATCGAGAACACCACCTCGTCTCCTCCGCCGGCGCTTTGATGCAGGACGGCATCGGGGCGGGGCCCGAGGAACCACCCCACGGTGTACGCGAGGGCGAAGAGGACCGCCAGGGTGCCGGCTACGAACCAACTGCGGCGGGCCCGTGTGGCGGTGGCTCGATGCCAGCGATGCTGCCATCGCGACCGTGGCGGGCATTCGGCGGGCTCCACCCCGGGCGACCTGCCGGCGGCTTCGTCCGGCTCCTCGGCTTCGGGGGCGGCCGGGGGCGGGTCGGCCACCGGCGCACCATCGGTGGTGGCGCCGGATGCGGGGGCCGGAGTGCAGTCCCTGCCGGACCGGCTCGCGGTGCGTGCCGCTTCGAGTTCCGTCAGCCGTGCCAGTGCAGCGGGATCGGCCTGGATATCGGGATTCGGACCATAGGCCCTCCTGCGCAGCGCGTCCAGTTCGGCCGCAGGATCCGACACGGGCGAGGATCCGTCCATCAGCCGGCCTCCGGCATGAGGTGGACGTAGGCATCCACTGCGTCGCCGTGAAGAATGAACCGGATGATTCCGACGCCGGGAAGCCCTTCGAATCCTTCGAACCCGTCGCCGGACGACGAGACGTCCATGACGAGGTCTGCCGGAGACGGAGCGCAGCGCGCTTCCGACATGCTGCCACTGGCTTCGTGCATGGCCACGAGACAGGGCGAGTCGTACGCGTTCACGCCGGACCAGATCGTGAGACCGCGGAAGGAACCGTGCGCGCGGAGGGTCGTGGTGTCGATCGCGAACATGGGTCCCTCCATCGCCACCAGCGTGCGGACCCGGTCGCCGGCTGCGGCTCCGGTGGGGAGCAGGGTGGCATCGGGGCGCGGCGCTGGTCCGAGGAGTGTTGTCGCGACGGCTCCGCCCGCCACGACCAGCGCGCCGGCCGTCCACGCGAGGCGACTGCGCCGCGTTGCCATCATGCGCTGCACGAACGACCGCGGCAGGTCGTCCCTCCCTGCCGGCCGGGACGACGCGACCCCTTCCGGACCGTTCGACTGCCGAGCCACCTGTCGTCCCGCTGAGGCAGTGGAGGCGGGAGCAGCCGTCGGCTCACCAGCCGCGCCGGTCACGTTTCCCGTCGTGGTGGCGACGCGTCGACGCTCGAGGTCAGCGCGGTGCGCAGCCTCGAGTTCATGCAACCTCGCGAGGGCCGGCGGGTCGATCCCGATGTCGGGGTCCGGCCCGTACGCCCTCGTACGCAGTTCATCGAACTCGCGGTCGGCGTCCGAAGGATGCGCGAAGCCTTCCACAGCTGAAAGGTACACCTGGAGGTCGAGGCGAGTCCACGGGTGCTTCCACGTGGGTCGACGTCATGGCCGGTCCGCGTGCGGGGGGGGTCCGGGCGATGCGCAGGAGCGCGACGGTAAGGGCTCCCGCAACAGGGGTCCAGAGCAGCCGCTCGATCACGGACCGCGAGGCGAGATTCATCAGGGTGCCGACCCCCATCAGGCACGCAGCGCCCGTGAGGATCCGGCGCTTCGTCGTCGTGCCGGGTCCTCGGTCCGTCGTGACCAGGGCGAGCCCGAGATAGGCCAGGGACGAGACCGCGCTGGCCACCCGGAACCTGGCAGGCAAGGTGCCCGGGGTGTGACCGCCGTAGGCGGCCGCGCCCCATGGCGCTCCGGCGGCGAGGGCGGCCTGGAATGCCGCGACGACGGCGAGGAGGGCGGTCGCGAGCCCGACGGGCCCGTGGTGCGCAGCCGACGGGGGAGGCGTTCGGAGGCTCATGCTCGGAGCCTAGCGCGGATTGCAGGGCTCCACCCGGGATGGGGTGGGGTACATCGCGGGCCGACCGCGCCGGGGGAGGCGCCTGCCGGGATGATCACCACTGCTGGCCGGAAGATCCTGCTACTCCCTCTTGCTATGTACTGGTAGTCAGTGTTACTTTGTACCGGTATCAAGTAACACTGAGTAGCGAGAGGAGAGTCATGGGCAGGCAGGCGACAGAGATGCTCAAGGGCACCCTCGAGGGCATCGTCCTCGCACTTCTCGCCGGAAGGGCTGCGTACGGGTACGAGATCACGACGTGGCTGCGTGAGCAGGGCTTCTCGGACATCGCGGAGGGCACCATCTACGCGCTTCTCGTGCGGGTGGAGCAACGGGGGCTCGTGGACGTGGAGAAGGTCCCGTCCGAGAAGGGCCCCCCGCGCAAGGTGTACTCGCTCAACGCGCAGGGGCAGGAATACCTCAACGAGTTCTGGAGGACATGGAGCTTCCTCTCGGAACGGCTCGAACAGCTCCGACAAGGAGGGGTGTGACCATGTGGATCGAGAAGATCGTCGGGGATCTCGGCGACAAGAAGAGGTACAGGGAGTACAAGGAGCGCATCCGGCAGTTGCCGGAGGGCTACCGCCAGGCCGCTGCGGCGCTCGAGCGGTACCTCATGAACCTCGGCCCGAGTGACGACGGCAAGAGCCTCATCGCCATGCTCAACGATCTCGCCGACCTGCTCGAGCAGAGCGTCGCCGCAGGAACGCCCATCCGGGACGTCGTCGGTGCGGACCCTGCCGAGTTCGCCGAGGAGTTCATGCAGAACTATGGCGGTGGAAGCTGGATCCGCAAGGAGCGCAACCGCCTCGCCTCCGCGATCGACGACGCCGAAAGGGACGAGCGGCGATGAGCGCCGTGGCGTCCCCCATCCGGGTGTCGGGACTGGAGAAGTCCTACAAGGATCTCCACGTGCTCCGCGGCATCGACTTCGACGTCGCCGGCGGCAGCATCTTCGCGTTGCTGGGGTCCAACGGCGCCGGCAAGACGACTGTCGTGAAGATCCTCTCGACCCTGCTCTCCGCGGATGCCGGCACGGCGTCGATCAGCGGGTTCGACGTCGCTGCGCAGCCGGCGCAGGTGCGTGGATCGATCAGCCTCACGGGTCAGTTCGCGGCTGTCGACGAGGTGCTCAGTGGACGCGAGAACCTCGTGCTCATCGCACGGCTGCGGCACCTCAGCGACCCGGGCGGCATCGCCGATGACCTGCTGCGCCGCTTCTTGCTGACGGACGCGGGAGGGCGGAAGGTCTCGACCTACTCAGGTGGGATGCGCCGTCGCCTCGACATCGCGATGAGCCTGATCGGGCACCCGCCCGTCATCTTCCTCGACGAGCCGACCACAGGGCTCGACCCCGAGGCGCGCATCGAGGTGTGGCAGGCGGTGAAGGAACTCGCTATGCAGGGCACCACGATCCTGCTCACCACCCAGTACCTCGAGGAGGCCGAGCACCTCGCCGACCGCATCGCCGTCCTCCATCAGGGCCATATCATCGCGAACGGCACCCTGGCGGAACTCAAGCAGCTCCTTCCACCCGCCCAGGTCGAGTACGTCGAGAAGCAACCGACCCTCGAGGACGTCTTCCTCGCGATCATCGGCGTCGACACCGCGACGGACACCCCGTCCGGACCCACCCGGAAGGACTCCCGGTGACCACCCACCTCCTCGGCGACATCGCCGTGCTGACAGGGCGATCCCTGCGCCACATCACGCGCAGTGTGGACACGATCGTCACGACGGCGGTCATGCCCGTCGCCATCATGCTTCTCTTCGTCTTCGTGCTCGGTGGTGCGATCGATACCGGCTCGTCCTCCTACGTGAACTACCTGCTGCCCGGCGTCCTGCTCATCACGGTCGCCTCGGGCGTCGCGTACACCTCCTACCGGCTCTTCCTCGACCTGCAGAGCGGTATCTTCGAGCGCTTCCAGTCCATGCCCGTCGCCCGGTCCAGCATGCTCTGGGCGCATGTCCTGACATCACTGGTCGCCAATCTGGTCTCCCTCGTGATCGTCGTCCTCGCCGCCGTCGCCATGGGTTTCCGCTCGGGCGCAGGGGTTGCGGCCTGGCTCGCCGTCGCCGGCATGCTGGTGCTGTTCACACTCGCCCTGACCTGGATCGCGGTGATCGCCGGACTCTCGGCGAAGTCGGTGGACGGCGCCGCAGCGTTCTCCTATCCGCTGATCTTCCTGCCGTTCATCAGCTCCGCCTTCGCGCCCACCGAGTCCATGCCGGGTCCGGTGCGCTGGTTCGCGGAACACCAGCCCGTCACCTCCATCGTCGAGACGATCCGGAACCTGTTCGCGCAGCAGCCGGTCGGCAGCGACATCTGGACAGCGCTCGCCTGGTGCGTCGGGGGCCTGGTGGCTGCCTACGCCGTCGCCATCATGACCTATCGGCGCAGGACCGGCTAGGCAGGGCCGTGAGCGCATGGTCCGGCAGGAGGGAAGCCTTCGCGGATGGGGCCTTCGTCAGACCCACATCTCGATCTGTACCTGCCCGGCCAGCCGCCTGAGTACCTGCACATCGTCATCAGTGAAGATCCGCGGCTGGTCATCCATCAGGCACAGGGTGCCGATACGCCAGCCGTCCACGGTGCAGACGGGGTGACCGGCGTAGAAGCGGACTCCGGGCGCGCCGGTGACGAGGGGATGATCGCGCCACTCCGGATGCACGCGTGCATCCGCGATGACCAGCGTGCGGTCCTGTTCGATGGTCGTCGCACAGAGCGAGAGGTCCCGCGGAAGATCCTGGCCCAACGGTCCGACGACGGATTTGATGATCTGCGAATCGCCGGTGATCAGGGCGATGGAGGCCGAGCTGACACCGAAATGGTCCCGCGCCTGCCGGGTGATCCGATCGAAGCGGTCCTCCGCACCACCCTCCAGCAAGCCGGACTCGTGCAAGGCCTGCAGGCGTCGGAACTCGGTCTCGTCGGCATCGGATCCACCTCCGATGCCACCTGCAGCAGCCACTGCATCGAACGAGGAACCGCTGCCGAAGGTAGCGCTGGTGCTGTGATCCCCGGCGGGTGGGGCGTTGAAGTCGTACCCGTCGGGGGAGAGGTCGAGGGGGCGGAGGTAGTCGCCGTAGCCGGAGAAGGAGGCGGCCTCCTCGTTGCTGTAGTGCGCACCATCGGCCGTGGATCCCTCGCTGTCCAGGCATTCGTTGACGGCCTGGGCGAGCACGTCGCGCTGCTCCACCTCGAGCATCACCAGACCGGAGAGGTAGCCCCGGACCTCGAGCTGGTCGGAGTCCCCGGCCAGGTCGACATACGTCCGGAAGACGTCAGGGAGGTTCAGGCCGGCGGCCCGCACCGTCTGAATGGCGCTCCACTGCTGAAGGTACCCATCCAGCATGCCCGTCCTCCGTCCACTGATCCGTTCGACCATCGCAGGTCGACCCCGGACGGATCGACCTCGCCCACCAAGACTATGCTCATCGGCGTCGCCCGCGCCTGTACTCGACAGCCGATGGCAGAGTGCCGCCGACCAGGACTAGGGTGCAAGCCTGACATCCTCGCCCCGGAGGCTCGCGCGGAAGCCGTCGGTCTGGACGGTGACCCCCTCCAGCACGAGGCCGGCGGGCAGGCCGTCGATATCGTGCTCGATGGTCACGAACCGCCTGACGACGGCGGCGGTGGCATCGGAGAGGAAATCCGGGCCACCGATGTCGATCGAGCGCGGCTCCAGCACGAGCCTGCCGGCCTGGACGTCGACGGTGCCGGTCGCCGTGACGCGCACCTCGCGCCCCAGGGCGTCCACGGTGCGGACCACCGTGGCCTGGCCGCCTCCGGCAGCGCGGACCACGGAGTCGTCGCCGAGCTCGTCGGCCACGACTTCGAACGGCACGGTCGCGTCCACGACCAGCCGCGCGGCCACCGACCGGTCCGGCCCCACGACCACGTCCTGCCCGACCGCCCGGACATCGCGGAGCGTCGAGTCCGGGGTCACGACCGTCCCGGCCTCCAGCACGAGGTCGGCGAACCACGTCTCGTCCTCGAGCAGGGTGGCGGGGGGTGCTGCCGTCGTCGATGGGTCCTCAGCTCCCGCCGACGCCGTCTGCGCAGGTCCCGGCCCGCCTGCGTCCGCCGGGTCGCTCAGCCCCCACCAGAGGATCACGAGCGCTACCCCCAGGACGAGTGCCATTCCCGTAGCGCCGATCAGCCAATCCCTTGCACGCGTCCAGTCCATAGGGACAGTCTGATGGCTGGTGGGCCCGGAAGGGGGGCGATCCTGTCACCCTGCATCCTGCGGCGGACCCAGCACTGGAGAAGGGAAGGGCAAATTCCGCGAGGAACACGAGCGGTGGTGATTAGATGAACAGTGTCGAGGGGCCAGGATCCCGGGCGGGAGGAGGAACAGCCGTGGAACGAAGCGTCGTCGTCGCCAATCCGCGCGGCGTACATGCCATGCTCGCAGTCCGTATCGCCGCCATCGCCGACAGCTTCAGCGGGAGGGTGTTCCTCCGTCTCGCGTCCGACCCGGACTACTCGGTCGATGCATCGCAGGTCACGTCGGTCCTCAGCCTCGGTGCCGGTACCGAGGAAGTCGTGACCATCAGCTGCGAGGGGCCGGGTGCCGAGAAGACAGTGGCCGCCCTGGCCGCCGTACTCACGGATGTCGACTGACGGCATCGGGACGGAGTGCCCGAGAGGACCGGCCAGGGTGTGCAGGTGGGTGGTTCTCCGGTCGTCGTGAGTTCGAGCGCGACGTCGCGGGCGAGGTCGGTGCGGTGACGGTGCCGTGCAGGCACAATGGGGGATACAACCGGACACCCGGGGCGACGGCGGATCGAGAGATCGGATCCGACGGCACGGCCGTGTCCACCGACCGAGGTTCAAGAAGGACTGTGTACAGATGTCAGCAGAGGATCGTCATCAACTCGCCGTCGCAGCGGCGGACAAGGAAGCAGCGGCGTTCGAACTGGACCATGCTGAGCTGAACCTCAAGGAGGCCATCGTCGTCGCCCTCGAGCACGGCGAGGACCCGGAAGTCATCGCGGAGGTGGTGGACCTCGATCCCGAGGAGATTCTCGAGCTGAAGGAATCCGTCGACCAGCCGCCCCTGCTCAGCCTCGACGACATCACGCCGGCGGTTCCGCCGGCAAGCGTCCCGAGCGCCGGCTGACAGCTCCCGGTCCAGCAGGTCCTGATGCGACATCCCGGCAGGACCTGCTGGACCTGTCGTGCAGCGCCAGGAGGGGGGTCAGGGGTTCGGGGCGGTGTTCCCGGTGTGCGGGACCACCGGGGCCGGGTTCGACGCCCGTTCGAGGATGAGCTGGGCCAGGGTGTGGACCTTGACGTTCTGATTGTTCGAGGAGCTCCGCAGGATCCGGAATGCCTCCTCCTGGCTGCAGCGGTTCTGGGCCATGATGATTCCCACAGCGACATCGATGGCAGAACGGGTCTCCGTGGCCGCGACCATGTGCGCGGTCTGGTCCCTGGCGTCGTCGACCTTCACGATCAGGCTCAATGCGGCACCGGCCGAGGTCGCGAAGGCTTCGGCGGCCCGCTGCCGCTCGGGCGTGAACACCGCGCGTTCGGCGCCGTAGAAGTTGATGCTCGCCGCACCCTCACTCCTGCCGTCGTCCGTGCCGTCGTTCCTGGCACGCAGGGGAAGAGGCATCCCCATCATCGAGAGATAGCCGTGATCGGCGACCGCTCGCAGGTATCCGCGCCACCGCTGGTCGGCATCGGTGTCATCCACGACCGTGGTGGTTCCGGTGTTCAGGGCGGTGAGGCAGGGCCCGTCGCCGGCGTCGTACTGCAGTTCGTCCAGGACGCCGACCTCGGGGATGCTGCTCACCAGCGTCACCATGCGCCGGCGGTTCCGGTAGGTGATGCCCGAGACCACGTCGGCAGGAGCCATGATCGTGGCCGAGAGCCGGACCACGGCGTCGAGGAACTCCTGCACACTCTGGTGCGCGAGCATCAGGTCGTAGATGTCGCTGGTGTAGTCCTGAGGGTCGGTGGTCCCGGCCATGCGTGTCGAACTCCTGTGAGAACAGTGCCGGCCCTGCGGTAGGGCGCGGCATTACCGATGGGTCGATGTCCGCCGAGGCAGGCATCCTGACCGAGGAGGAGAATGCTACCTCCGCACGAGCATCCCTGTATCCACGGCATGGAGACGGACGTCTCCGGGTCTTCCTGCTGCGTTCCTCCAGTCTCATGGACCACCCTCGCCACAACCCGGAACGAATCCTCAGTTTTGGATCAAGTCGGGGTCCGCACGCTCGTCCGCGGTGAGGGCTCCAGTGCTAGGAGCGCCCGGCAGTACGGGGCAGCAGTGCGGCATAGGAAGGATTGTCCCGGACGAACGCGCACGACCTGGCTGCCGGGAGGAGAAGGAGGGGAGCGGAGCCCGGGGCCGATCAGGGGGGTGTGCTGCGGGTGCCGGGCAGGACGGGGTTTCGGGTGGTCGAGATGATGTCCTCGGCGATCCGGCCCGCGGGGACCTGACGTGCGCACGCCGCGCTGAGCAGCAGGGCATGGGCCTGGTGCACGGTGCAGTGCTGGTTGCCCATGATGATGCCCGTCGCGATCTGCACGGGTCGGGGAAGGGGGAGAGCCTGCTCGGGGCACAGGGTGGCGCGGATCAGCCCGGCCCAGTCATCGACCAGATGCCTCGCGCGTGCTGCAGGTGCGTCGTCGGATCCGGAATCCGGAGCGATGCGGTGGGGGATCTGGTGCGGTTCTACGTCGTCGTTCATGCTGCACTGCCCCTATCGGGGATCGTGCTCTGCCATGGATGCGGTTGCTACGGCACCGTCAAGAAGAAACCAGGAGTACGGCCTATGTCTGGACCGCGTACCCCTCACACTACGCTCAGCCGTCAAGACGGCCGTGGCGCCGACAGGTCCGGAGGCGCTCAATAGCTGGACGGGGAGTCGTCCTCCGGCGCCGGAAGATAGGCGGTGGCGAGGGCTTCGGAGCCGCGGGCGAGGAGGGAGACGTCGGCACCGACGAGGACGAAGGATGCCCCGGATTCCAGGTAGTGCCGGGCGGTGGTCGGGGTGAACGCGTTGACGCCGGCCGGTTTCCCGGCCAGCGCTGCAGCGTGCAGGCAGTTCCCGACGGCGGTGCGGACCTGCGCGTGTTCCTGCTGGCCGAGCAGTCCCATGGACGCGGCGAGATCGGAGGGCCCGAGGAAGATGGCGTCGACGCCGTCGACGGCGAGGATGTCCTCCACCGCCTCGACGGCGGCCGTGGATTCGATCTGGACCGTGACGCTGACGGTTCCGCCGGCCGTGGCCAGGTAGTCGGGGATCCTGTTCCAGCGGGCGGCGCGGGCCAGTGCGGAGCCGACGCCGCGGACGCCCTCGGGCGGGTAGCGGGTGGCGGCGACGGCGGCCCGCGCGTCTGCCACGGTGTTCACCATGGGGATCAGCAGATTCTGCACGCCGAGGTCGAGGTACTGCTTGATGAGCACGGTGTCGTTGACCGGAGGACGGACGAGTACCTGCACCGGGTACCCGTGGACGGCCTGCAGCTGGGCGAGGATCGATTCGAGGCCGTTCGGGCTGTGCTCGGCGTCGACGAGCAGCCAGTCGAGCCCGGACCCGGCACAGATCTCGGCGACCAAGGGGCTGCCCGAACACACCCACATCCCGGCCAGCGGGCGCTCTGCAGCAACCAGTGCCTCGGCGAAGGTGGGTCCTAGACGAAGCGGCATGTCACGGCTCCCAGTGCTCCGTAGTCGGCGTGGACGGTGTCCCCCCGGTCCACCCACATGGGTCGGGTGAAGGATCCGGCGAGGATGATGTCGCCGGCCTTCAGGCCGTCCCCGTGGGCGGCGATCTTGTTGGCGAGCCAGTGCACGCCGGCGGCCGGATGGTCCAGGACCCCTGCGGCGACCCCGGTCTCCTCGACGACCTGGTTCTTGTAGAGGATGGCGGATACCCAGCGCAGGTCGACGGCGTCGGGCCGCACCGGCCGTCCGCCGACGACCATGGCGCCCATCGCCGCGTTGTCGGAGATGGTGTCCACGATGGTCCGGCCCTCCATCTCGATCCTCGAGTCGAGGATCTCCAGCGCAGGCACCACATGGTCGGTCGCATTCAGGACGTCGAAGATGGTGCAGCCCGGTCCGCTGAGGTCGTCCTTGAGCACGAAGGCCAGCTCGACCTCGACCCGGGGGTGTGTGTACCGGTCCCACTCCACGGAGCACCCCGTCTCGAGGACCATGTCGTCGAAGATCGCCCCGTAGTCGGGCTCGGTGATGCCCGTCGCGGCCTGCATGGCCCTGCTCGTGAGCCCGATCTTCCGGCCCACGAGCGTACGTCCGGCGTCCTCGTTGCGCTGCCGCCACAACCGCTGCACGGCGTAGGAGTCCTCCACCGTCATCCCCGGGTAGCGGGCGGTCAGCAGCGGGACGGGAACCCGGCTCCGGCCGGCCTCCAGCAGCTCATCGGCGATGGCCTCGATCGTCGCGTCGTCCAGCATGGCTACAGCTGGGCGCCGAGTTTGAAGCCCTCGGCCTCGGCGCCGTCCTTGCGGGTGTAGGAGAAGCCGTCGGCGCCGACGGTGACCGCCATCTCGCTGCGTTCGTCGCGCTCGGTGACGGGCTGCGGGTTTCCGTCGAGGTCCAGGACGAGGGACGCCTCCGAGTACCAGGACGGTACGACGGCGTTGCCCCACCAGTCGCGGCGCTGGTTGTCGTGCACGTCCCAGGTGATCGTCGGATTGTCCGGGTCCCCGGTGTAGTAGTCCTGGCAGTAGATCTCGATGCGGTGATCGTCCGGGTCGAGAATGTAGAGGTAGAAGGCGTTGGAGACGCCGTGCCGTCCGGGGCCGCGCTCGATGCGGTCGCTGATCCGCAGGGCGCCCATCTTGTCGCAGATCTGGATGATGTTGTGCTTCTCGTGGGTGGCGAACGCGACGTGGTGCATGCGCGGGCCGTTGCCGCCGGTCAGCGCGGTGTCGTGCACCGTCTGCTTGCGGTGCATCCACACCGCGTAGGTCACGCCGTCGGAGTCCTGGATGTCTTCCGAGACGCGGAAGCCGAGGTCCTCGAGGTACGCCCGGCCGCGTGGCACGTCGGGGGTGACCTGGTTGAAGTGGTCCAAACGGACCAGTTCGCCCGCCGAGTAGAGGTCGTAGCGCTGGGTGAGGCGCTCGACGTGCTCGACGTCGTAGAAGAACTCGTAGGGGAAGCCCAGCGGGTCCTCGACCCGGACGGAGTCCCCGACGCCCTTGGTGAAGCCGTCCGCACGGCGTTCGGTGCGGCAGCCCAGTTCCCTGTAGTAGGCCTCGGCGGCGTCGACCTCGGCCGGTGACTTCACGCGGTAGGCGAACGCGGCGACGGCGGCGACCGGTCCCTTCCTCAGGACGAGGTTGTGGTGGATGAACTCCTCGAGGGACCGCAGGTAGATGGCCTCGTCGTCCTCATCGGTGACGTGCAGGCCGAGGACGTCGACATAGAACGCGCGGGAGCGTGCGAGGTCGGTGACCACGATCTCCATGTAGGCGCAGCGCACGATGTCCGGAGCGGGAACCGAGGGCGTGGGTACGGGATTCGTCATGGGATTCTCTCTTCGTCGAGCGAACGGGGTGGGGGCTCAGCCTTCGTCGGCGGCGGCGGCGTCGATGCTGCCGAACCTGGGGGTGTGGACGGTACCGAGGGTGATATGGACGGCCTGCTGGTCGGTGTAGAAGTCGATGGAGCGGTAGCCGCCCTCGTGCCCGAGACCCGAGGCCTTGACGCCGCCGAACGGGGTGCGGAGGTCGCGGACGTTGTGGCTGTTGAGCCACACCATGCCCGCCTCGACGTTCGAGGAGAAGGTGTGGGCGCGGGTGAGGTCCTTCGTCCAGATGTAGGCGGCGAGCCCGTACCGGGTGTTGTTCGCGAGTGCCAGGGCCTCGTCGTCGGTGTCGAAGGGGGTGATGGCCACCACGGGACCGAAGATCTCCTCCTGGAAGATCCGCGCGTCGGGGGCCACGTCCGCGAACACGGTGGGGGCGATGTAGTTGCCCTCCGGGAGGTGCTCGGGGCGTCCGCCGCCGGCGAGCAGCCGGCCCTCGGTCTTCCCGATCTCCACGTAGGAGGCCACCTTGCCGAAGTGCACGGGATGCACGAGGGCCCCGACCTCGGTCTTCGGGTCGTGGGGATCCCCGACGACGATCGCCTTCGCCCGCGCTGCGTACTTCTCGCAGAACGCGTCGTAGACCGGGCGTTCGACGAGGATCCGGGAGCCTGCGGTGCACCGTTCGCCGTTGAGGGAGAAGACCCCGAACAGGGCCGAGTCGATGGCGGCGTCGAGGTCCGCGTCGGCGAAGACGACGCAGGGTGACTTCCCGCCGAGCTCCATCGACAGGCCCTTGAGGTTCGCCGCGGCGTTCCGGAAGATCGTCTGGCCGGTGGTGGTCTCGCCGGTGAAGGAGATCAAAGGGACGTCCGGGTGCTTGACGAGGGCGTCGCCGGCTTCCTCGCCGAGCCCGTTGACGAGGTTGAACACGCCGTCGGGCAGGCCGGCGTCCCGAAAGATCTCCGCCCACAGGGAGGCGGAGAGGGGCGTGAACTCGGCGGGCTTGAGGACCACCGTGTTTCCCGTGGCGAGGGCGGGAGCGAGCTTCCAGGACTCCAGCATGAAGGGTGTGTTCCACGGGGTGATGAGCCCGGCGACGCCGATGGGCTTGCGGTTCACGTAGTTGATCTGGGAGCCGGGGACCTTCATGGCGTCGTCGAACTGGGCCACGATCAGGTCCGCGAAGAAGCGGAAGTTCTCCGCGGCGCGCAGCGCCTGGCCCTTGGCCTGGGTGATGGGCAGGCCCGTGTCGAAGGTCTCGAGTTCGGCGAGCCGGGACTCCTGGGCCTCGACGGCGTCGGCGATCCGGTTGAGGACCCGGGCACGTTCGCGGGGCTTCATGCGGGGCCATGGCCCGTTGGTGAAGGCCTCCCGTGCGGCCGCCACCGCGAGGTCGATGTCCTCCTTCTGCCCCGCCGCGGCCGTGGCGTAGGTGGTGTTGGACACCGGGTCGAGGACCTCGAAGGTCGCGCCGCCCACCGAATCGACGAAGCGTCCGTCGATGTAGTGCTGGATGGAGGTCGGCAGGTCCTCCGGCACGTAGTGTGTCGTGGCCGCGTCGATGGGGCTGGTCATGGCATTTCCTCACTGGTGTGTGCGCCGGTCTGCGCGAGATAGGCGTCGAGGGTGGCGCTGCGATGGAGTCTCGCCGCGCGTTCGATGGCGTCGGCCTCCGCTCCGCCCTCGATGAGCCGGAGGAGGGCGTCGTGTTCCTCGACCGACTCGTGGGCCCGGCCGGGGACGAACCGGAACGTGGAGGAGCGCAGCGACGCGAGGCGGTTCCAGCCGCGGTGGACGAGGTCCAGGATGTGCGGATTGGGACAGTTCTCGAACAGGACGGAGTGGAAGTCCTGGTTGAGCCGGGTGAAGCGCACGGGGTCGAAATGGTCGAGGCAGGCGCGCATCTCCTCGTTGACGGCGCGGGCCCGTGCGATGTCCGCCGGCCCGATGAGCGGCGAGGAGAGCGCGGTCGCGGCTCCCTCGACGATGCTCAGGGTCTGCATCGTGTAGAGGTACTCGGTGGGATCGATGCCCGCGACGGTCGCACCGACATTGCGCTCGAAGGTCACCAGTCCCTCGGCCTCGAGCCGCCGGATGGCCTCGCGCACCGGGACCACGCTCACCCCGAGGTCGTCGGCGATCTTCGCGAGCACCAGGCGGAAACCGGGGGAGTAGGTGCCGTCGACGATGCGGGCCTTGACCGCGGAGTACGCCTGTTCGGATTTGCTGCCGGAGGCCGTGCCCGTCCTGCTCATGCCCGCTTCCCCGCGTCCTGTTCCTCGAAGCGCGCCCGCCACTGCGCGTTCATCGGATAGAGGCCGTCCACGCCGTGACCCTGCCGGACCATCTCCGCGATGAAAGCCTCCTCGCGCTCCTGCTGCAGGGAGTCGTCCGCCAGGTCCTCGGCGAGCGCGGGAGGGATCACGAGGATGCCGTCCGCATCGGCGACGATGATGTCGCCGGGCTGCACGGTCGTGCCGCCGCAGGCGATGGTGATGTCGGTGTCCCACGGGATGTGCCGGCGCCCGAGGACGGCGGGGTGCGGATTGGCGTAGTACGTCGGGATGTCCATGCCGGCGACGGTGGAGAAGTCGCGGACACCGCCGTCGGTGATGATGGCTGCGGCTCCACGGACCTGTGCCCGCAGGGCGAGGATGTCGCCGATGGTCCCCGTGCCGGTCTCGCCGCGTGCCTCCATGACGAGGATCTCGCCCTCGTTGACGGAGTCGATGGCACGCTTCTGGGCGTTGAACCCACCGCCGTGCGCCGCGAAGAGATCCTCGCGGTTCGGGACGTAGCGCAGCGTGCGGGCGAGACCGACGACGCGGCGGTCCGGCCGGGTCGACTGCAGGCCGTCGATGCTCACGTTGTTCAGCCCGCGCTTGCGCAGCTGCGAGGACAGGGTGGCGGTGGCCACGCTCCCGAGTTTGGCGCGGAGTCCGGCGCTCAGGACCGACGCCGGTTCCGGGAGGCCGGCGGCCTCCCGGGAGCCGTAGGCCTCCTCCCGCTGGACGTCATCGGCCCTGGGGCCGGCGCCGAAGCCTGCGAGCGGCGTCGTGCCCTCCTCCACGCGGGTGGCCAGCCGGCCGGTCGAGAGGGTGCCGCCGGACGCCGAGACCTCGACCTCGAGCGTGTCGCCCGGCTGTGCGACCGAGGCGCCGGCCGGTGTGCCGGTGAGGATGATGTCCCCGGTCTCGAGGGTCAGGAGCTGCGACAGGTCGGCGACGAGGCGCGCGAAGGGGAAGAGGAGGTCCGCGGTGGTGTCGTCCTGCACGAGCTCCCCGTTGTGCCAGGTGCGGATGCGCAGGGCGGCAGGGTCGAGATCGCCGGCCGGGATCAGGCCCGGGCCCACGGGTGTGAAGCCGTCACCGCCCTTGGACCGGAGGTTCGAGCCCTTGTCCGCGTAGCGGAGGTCGTAGACCCCGAGGTCGTTGCTCGCCGTCACCCAGGCCACATGGTCCCAGGCCTGCTCGAGGGATACGCGACGGGCGGGACGGCCGATGACCAGGGCGATCTCGCCCTCGAAACCGAGGAGTTCGCACCCGGCGGGGCGTTCCACCGCTGCACCGGACAGCGAGAGCGAGGAGGACGGCTTGAGGAAGTACGACGGCTGGTCGGGTGTACGACCGCGCTGCGCCGCCCTGCTGGGGTAGTTGATGTGCACGGCGATGACCTTGCGGGCTGCGGCCAGGACGCCGTCGTCTACCAGTTCCACCCGTGGCTCCTCATCGAGTACGAAATCGTATACGAAGATTAGGCAGGACGTGGCGGAAGCGTCAAGGGGAGTTGTTGGGCCCGCCATCGGGGGCTAGCATCGCTTCACGAAAGAAGAACCGCCCGTTCGATTATCGAACCGGCCCGCTTGGCAACCATCACGACGAAGTGAGGACAGCCCGTGCAATTCCACCACCACGGTTACGTGTCGGGTGATCCCCGCGTCCAGCCTGCCGCCGGCACCGGGCTCGACCGGCCGGAGGAACTCCCCGACGAGGTCGACGTCCTCATCATCGGCACCGGCCCGGCAGGCATGATCACCGCCGCCCAGCTCTCCCAGTTTTCCGGCATCTCCACGCGGATCGTGGAGCGCCGGCCGGAGCGGTTGGCGATCGGGCAGGCCGACGGCATCCAGGCCCGCAGCGTCGAGACGTTCCAGGCCTTCGGGTTCGCCCAGCGCATCACGGAGGAGGCCTACCGGATCGTGGAGATGGCCTTCTGGAAGCCGGACCCCGAGGACGCCTCGCGCATCGTCCGTACGGCACGCCCCGAGGACGATCCTGCCGGGATCAGCGAATTCCCCCACCTCATCGTCAACCAGGCCCGCGTCCTCGACTACTTCGCCGAGGTCATGAAGAACGCGCCCACGCGCATGGTGCCCGACTACGGCTACGAGTTCGCGAACCTCGAGGTCGACGACGACGCCGAGTACCCCGTCCGGGTCACGCTCGTGCACACCGCGGGTGAGCAGGAGGGCGCTGTGCGCACCGTCCGGGCCAGGTACGTCGTGGGGGCCGACGGCGCCCGCAGCAGGGTCCGCCAGGCGATCGGCTGCACCCTCGCAGGGGACCAGGCCAACCATGCATGGGGCGTCATGGACGCCCTTGCCGTCAGCGACTTCCCCGACATCCGCCGCAAGTGCGCCATCCAGTCCGGGGCGGGCGGCAGCATCCTCCTGATCCCGCGCGAGGGTGGACATCTGTTCCGGATGTACGTGGACCTCGGGGAGGTGGACCCGGCGGACAAGGGCGCGGTCCGCGCCACGACGGTGGAGCAGATCATCGCGAAGGCCAACCAGATCCTCAGCCCCTACACACTGGACGTGCGCGACGTCGCCTGGAACAGCGTCTACGAGGTGGGCCACCGCCTCACCGACCGGTTCGACGACGTGCTGCCGGAGGAGCTGGGAACCCGCACACCGCGTGTCTTCATCACCGGGGATGCGTGCCACACGCACAGCGCCAAGGCGGGCCAGGGCATGAACGTCTCCATGCAGGACGGCTTCAACCTCGGGTGGAAGCTCGGCCACGTGCTCGAAGGCCGCAGCCCCGAGGACCTGCTGGCGACGTACTCCGCGGAGCGGCAGGTCGTCGCGCAGGAGCTCATCGCGTTCGACAGGCAGTGGTCCACCCTCATGGCGAGGAAGCCGGAGGAGTTCGCCGACCCCTCCGAGCTGGAGGACTTCTACGTGCGGACCGCGGAGTTCCCCGCCGGCTTCATGACCCAGTACGCGCCGTCCATCCTCGTCGCGGAGCCCGCACACCAGGACCTCGCTGCCGGCTTCCCGATCGGCAAGCGCTTCAAATCGGCCCCGGTCGTCCGGGTCTGCGACGGCGTCCCCATGCACCTGGGCCACCACGCCACGGCGGACGGCCGCTGGCGCATCTACGTCTTCGCCGACGGCGCGGAAGCGGGCGCCGATTCCCTGGTGTCGGGATTCGCCGACTGGATCCGCACGGCTCCGGACTCGCCGCTCGCGGCCACCCCGCCGGGCGCGGATCCGGATGCGTGGTTCGACGTGAAGGTCGTCTACCAGCAGGACCACACCCGCGTGGACATCGGGCGCGTACCGTCGGGATTCAAGCCCGCCGTGGGACCCTTCGGACTCACCGACTACGAACGGGTGTACGCCGCCGACCCGCACGCGGACATCTTCGACCTGCGGGGGCTCGACCGCTCCGGCGTCGTCGTCGTGGTCCGACCCGACCAGTACGTCGCGCACGTGCTGCCGCTGGCCGGCACCGCCGGCCTCGCGGAGTTCTTCGCCCCGCTGCTGGTGGCCCGCTCGGACCGGCGCGCAGGACGGGCGTTCGCCTGACATGCGCACGGCGGACGCGGAGCACGGAACCACGACGGCGGCCCCGCCGGCATCCCAGACGCTGTCACGGGGGATCCGGGCACTCGAGCTCCTGGCCGACGCACCGGACGGACGGACGACGGCGGAAGTCGCCGGGGCACTCGGCGTCCACCGCTCCATCGCCTACCGGATCCTGAGGACGCTCGAGGAACACTCCCTGGTGGTCAGGGACGCGGGTGGACGGTTCAAGGCCGGCCCGGGACTCGCGAACCTGGCCCGGGGAGTCGCGCCCCGGCTGCAGACGGCCGCACTGCCGGAGCTCACGGCCGTCGCGGGCGAGCTGCAGATGACCGCGTTCATCGCCGTGTGGGACCGGCGCCACTGCGTCACCCTCGTGGCCGTGGAGCCGCCGCACGGCGAAGGCACCCTCGTCCAGCGCCCCGGCTCACGCCACCCCTTCGACGCGGGGGCACCCGGCATCGCCATCCAGTCGGCGCTCACCGAGGCCTCCTGGGAGCGCCTGGCGCCGGGCGAACCGTACCGGGCGGAGTCGAGGACCGCCGCCACCGTCGGGTACGCCACGAGCCGGGACGAGGTCATCCCGGGTGTCAGCAGCGTCGCGGCCCCCATCCGGGTCCGCGGCCAGCTCCCCGCGGCGCTCGCCGTCGTCTTCCTGGCCGGCGACCGACCCCTCGAGGACATCGGTTCCCGCGTCGCCGCGGCGGCGAACGCCGTCGAGTCCGTCCTCTGATGCCCGCCCCCCTGACCTGATCTGCGAAGGAGCAGCCATGACCACCCTCCCACTCCGCGCGAGCGAAGCGGATCCTGCCACCCTCGACGTCGAGGAGACGTGGTCGCGCGACCACCTGGAGACCGTCCAGCTTCACCGGCTGAAGTCCACCCTCGCCCACGCGTACGCGAACGTGCCCCTGTACCGGCGGAAGTTCGACGACGCCGGCGTGCACCCGGACGACCTCCGCGAGTTGGCGGACCTCGCGGCCTTTCCCTTCACCACCAAGGAGGACCTGCGCAGCACGTACCCGTTCGGCATGTTCGCCGTGCCGCAGGAGCGCATCGCGCGCGTCCACGCGTCGTCGGGCACGACCGGCCGGCCGACGGTCGTCGGGTACACCGCCGGGGACCTGGACCGCTGGGCCTCGCTGGTGGCCCGCTCGCTGCGCGCCTCCGGTGTGAAGGCAGGCTGGAAGGTCCACAACGCCTACGGCTACGGGCTGTTCACCGGCGGGCTGGGCGCCCACGCAGGAGCCGAGCGGCTCGGCTGCACCGTCATCCCCATCTCCGGCGGGCAGACCGAGCGGCAGGTGCAACTCATCCGGGACTTCGAACCGGACGCGATCCTCGCCACGCCCACCTACCTCCTGACGATCCTCGACACGATGGCCGCCGCGGGGATCGACCCGCGCACGACGTCGCTGAAGACCGCGGTGCTCGGGGCCGAGCCGTGGACGGAGGGCATGCGCCAGGAACTCGAGGGACGCATGGGCTTCGACGCCTGTGACATCTACGGCCTGTCCGAGGTCATGGGCCCCGGCGTCGCCGGTGAATGCGTGGAGTCCAAGGACGGCTCGCACGTGTGGGAGGACCACTTCCGCCCCGAGATCATCGATCCGTTCACGGAGAAGGTGCTCGACGACGGTTCGGCGGGCGAGCTCGTCTTCACCTCCCTGACGAAGGAGGCGCTGCCGATCATCCGCTACCGCACCCACGACCTCACCCGCCTGCTGCCCGGCACCGCACGACCGGGGATGCGCCGGATGGAGCGCATCACGGGTCGGAGCGACGACATGGTGATCGTGCGTGGCGTGAACCTCTTCCCCACGCAGGTCGAAGAACTGGCCCTGGCCATCCCGGCCCTGAGCCCGCACTTCCAGCTCGAGCTCACGCGTCCCGAGGGCCAGCGGATGGACCAGCTGACCGTCAAGGTGGAACCACGTGAGGGCGTCAGTGCTGCCGACGCCACCGCGGCGGCGGAGGAGCTGCGGCACCGGATCAAGACGCACATCGGCTCCACGTGCGCCGTCGCCGTCGTCGAGCAGGGGTCCCTCGTGCGGTCCAGCGGGAAGCTCAGGCGGATCTACGATCTCCGGCCCCGCTGATCCCACCGGTTCCATGCGGACCCCGACCGATGGTTTCCGGGGCCCCGGTACGTCTACAGGTGACGACGCCGGTCCGGGGCGTCCCGGCCGATGGGAGTGGACACCATGACGACGTTCGTACTGATCCATGGAGGAGGCTCGACCGCCTGGGACTGGCACCTCGTGAGCGCGGTGCTGCAGGAGTCCGGTCACGACGTGGTGGCAGTGGACCTGCCGAGCGAGGACGCCGGCGACCCTCGGGGACTACACCACCACTGTCGGCTCCGCTGCCGGTTCCGCTGTCGGCTCCGCTGCCGGCGGGAGCCGCGACGCCGTCGTCGTCGGGCATTCCCTGGGCGGATTCACCGCACCGTTGGTGTGTGACGCACTGGGCGCCGCCGGCCTCGTGTACCTCGCCGCGATGATCCCGCTGCCGGGTGAGTCGTTCGCCGACTGGTGGACGAAGACCGGGCACGATTCCGAGGAGATCGCCGACGACCCCGAGGTGCTGTACTACAACGGAGTGCCGGACGAGCTCGCCCGCGAGGCACGGGCCCGGGAGCGTGACCAGCAGGGCGCCTGGCTGTCGCTGCCGTGGCCGGGCCGGCACCCCGAGATCCCCACGATGGCGATCCTGTGCCAGGACGACCATCTCTTCCCCGCCCCCTTCATGCGACGGCAGGTGCGCGAGCGCCTCGGGATCGAACCGGTGGAGATCCCCGGCGGGCACTACGCGGCCCTCGGCAATCCCCGGGCTGTCGCATCGGCGCTCGACGGCTTCGCCCGCCGGATCGCCCCGGCGCCCACCGGATGAGCTGCACCGCCGGTGGGCCTCAGCGGCTCCCGGTGGCGACGGCGACGATCTCCTGCATGTACGGCGCCACGACCTGCTGCGAGATCTTGCAGTCGAGCAGGAGGACGCCGTCGTCGTCGGAGGCGAGCCAGTCCTCGACGGCGGTGAGGTCGCCGAGGGAGGCGATGGTGGCGGACCGGGCCCCGAAGGCGGCGGCGACGGCGGCGAAGTCCACCTCCTCGATCATCATGGGCCGCGAGTCGATGCCGCGGACGGCATACTGGTGGATCTCGGCTCCGTAGGCGGCGTCGTTGAAGACCACGATGACCGCGCGTCGAGCGGTGCGGATGAACGAGTCGAGGTCCGCGAGCGCCATGAGGGCGCCGCCGTCGCCCGTGCACAGGACGATCGTGGAGTCCGGCAGGGCCCGGGCCGCCCCGACCGCGCTGGGGAAGCCGAGCCCGATGGTCTGGTACGCGGTGCCCACCATGATCAGGCGGTTCGGCGCGGGAACGTGCAGGTAGCCCGGCGCCCAGCCGATGAAGTGGCCGCCGTCCTGCACGATCGTGCGGTCGGCCGGCAGCATCCGGTCCAGCACGCGGCACAGGCTCCGGGGGTCGAGGCGGCCGTCGGGGGCCGTCGGCGCACCGTCGTCGCGCGCGTCGTGGGCGCGCAGTGCGGCATCGGCTGCGATGGTGCTCCAGCGGTGGGCTCCGTCCCGGCGTTCGACGGCGGCGAGGAGCGCCTCGGCGGTGAGCCTCGCGTCACCCCGGACGAAATCGGTGACGGCCGGTGAGGTGGGGCCCGCGGCGACATCCACCTGGACGACCCGGGCGGTCGGGCCGAAGGAATGCCCGAAGCGCGTCGTGAACTGGTTGAGGTGCGCGCCGAGCACCAGCACGACGTCGGCCTGTTCGATGAGGTGCGCGGTGCGCTCCGACGCCCAGCCACCGGCGATACCCAGCGCACCCGCGTCGTCGCCGAACAACCCGGCGCCGAGACCGGAGGTCGCGGTCAGTGCACCGAGGCTCGAGGCGAGGGCACGTACCGCCTCTCCGGCTCCGCTCACCCACGCACCCCGGCCGGCCAGGACGAGGGGGCGCTCGGCCGACGCGAGGATCGCCGCGACGCGTTCGACATCCTCCCCGGTCGGCGGGTCGAGGGGCGCGGCGGCAGGTGCGGGAGCGGCGTCCTCCTCCAGGGCCTCGACGGCCGCGAGATCGTAGGGGATCGCGAGGACCACGGCCTCCCGGTGACGCAGGGCATGGTCGACGGCGGCCGCCGCGACGGCCCGGGGACGACCTGCCGAGACGGTGAATGTGGTGGCGCCGAGGCCCTTGGCCACCTGGGACTGGTCGACGTCCCACGGGCGCATCCCTGCCGTGGGCGCATCCCCGACCACGAGCACCAGCGGGATGCCGGCCTGGACCGCCTCGGCGAGAGGGGTCAGGGCGTTGGTGAATCCGGCACCGTAGGTGGTGGTCGCGACGGCGAGCCGCCCACTGGCACGGAAGTAGGCATCGGCTGCGGCGACGGCGCCGGCCTCGTGCCGGACGGCGGTGTAGTGCAGGGCCGGTGCGGCCAGGACGGCGTCGAGGAAGTGGGCGTTGCCATTGCCCATGACGCCGAAGACCTCGGAGGTGACGGGCAGGAGGGCGGAGACGATGCTCGCGGAGACGGTGGCCATCGGGAATCCTTCAGGGCGAAGTCCCCGAGCGGCGATGGTGCAGGCACACGGTCAACCCGGAGGACTTGGTGGGTGAGTTCCGTATGTGCCTCGGGCGACGGCGCCCTTATTGCCTCTTTTTCAGGCACGGCGCCCGTGGCGCCCGACGCTCGCCACTATAGCGGAAGGACGGGTGGCACCCACCCGTCCTTCCGCGTACCCGTGGATCGGCTACGGGGTGACGCGGGCGTCCGCATCCTCCGTCTCCGCCTCGAGCGGTGCACCCTTCGTCTCCCTCACCATGCTCGCCCCGATGAACGAGATCACGCAGAGCACCATGATGTAGATGCCGATCGACCCGGACCAGCCCGTGCTCCCGAGCAGTGCCTGGGCGATGAGTGGCGCGAAGGCCCCGCCGAGGATGGCGCCGAGTGCGTAGCCGATGCCGATACCGGAGTAGCGGACGTTCGCGGGGAACATCTCGGCGTACATCGCGGACATGGGGCCGTAGGACAGCCCGAGCCCGATGGTCAGGATGAAGATGGCGATGCCGTAGGCCCAGATGTTGCGGGTGTCGATCATCATGAACATCGGGATCATCCAGACGAAGATGAGTGCATACCCGATCTGGAACGTGCGGACGCGTCCGATCCGGTCCGAGAGGATGCCGCCGTAGAGGGTGAAGATGAGCCAGCCGAAGGAGGCGAGCAGCGTCGCCAGGAGCACGGGCGCGGCCGGCATCCCGAGGCTCTTCTGGGCGTACGAGGAGAGGAAGGCGATGACGAGGTAGCCGGCGGCGTTGTTGCCGATGAAGATGACCGCGGCGAGGACGACCTGCTTCTTGTTGGTCCTCAGCAGGCTCCGCAGGGGAGTGGCGGTGTCACGCTTGCGCTCGATCATCCGCTTGAACACGGGAGACTCGGCGACGGCGGCGCGGATGAAGTAGCCGACGACGATCAGGACGACGGAGAGCAGGAACGGGATGCGCCAGCCCCATTCGAGGAACGCCTCGGGGGACAGGGAGCTGCGCAGCAGGAACAGGACCAGGGTGGCCAGGATCATGCCGACCGGGACGCCGATCTGCGGGTAGGCCCCCCAGAAGCCGCGCTTGGCCACGGGTGCGTGCTCGACGGCCATGAGGGCCGCGCCGCCCCACTCCCCGCCGGCGGAGAAGCCCTGCAGGATGCGCAGCAGCATGAGGAGGATCGGCGCCCAGACGCCGATCTGCGCGTAGGTGGGCAGCAGCCCGATCAGGGCCGTGGATGCGCCCATCATGATGAGCGTGAAGACGAGCATCGCCTTGCGGCCCATCCTGTCGCCCAGTCGGCCCGCGATGACCGCGCCCAGGGGACGGAAGAAGAAACTGATACCGATCGTGGCCCACGCGACGAGCTGTGCGAGCCCGGGGCTCTCCGTCTCCAGGGGGCCGAAATAGACGGTCGCGAAGACGAGTCCCGCCGCCTGGGCGAAGATGAAGAAGTCGTACCACTCGATGGTGGTGCCGACCATCGTCCCCGCCAGGACCTTGCGGTCGGCAGCGCTCATGCCCCGCCGTCCGGTGGGCTCTGCCCGTTCTGAAGCCAATGCCATGAAAAACCCCTTTGTCTTTCGGTGCGTGCTGCTGATCCTCCCGGGCGGTCGACGTCCGGAGGAGGCGCTGGGGCGCCATCGAGTACGAAATCGTATACGAATGGTAGGCTCCGTGCAGGGAGCGGTCAAGGGTCCCTCCCCGCGCTCGCCGGGACGCCGGGAACCCGGACGCCGCTCCGGAGAGCCCTTTTGGTCGTAGTGTTCACGGACCGCACCCTGTCTCCGGTGGATAATGCCCCACAGTCCTCAGTACTGTTTGAGCATGGCCACCTCCCTCAGAAACAGCCGCGCAGCCGCGCTTCCCGCGAAGCTCTCCCGATCCTGGCTGCTGGCGTCCGCTGCTTCCGAGGACACGTTCATCCCGGCCCTCACGTCCGAGGCCGATTCCGTGGTGTTCGACATGGAGGACGCCGTTCCCGCGGCGGGCAAGGCCGAGGCCCGCGAGCGCGTGGTCGAGGCGCTGTCCACCGGCATGACGGCCTGGGTGCGCGTCAACGGCATCGAGACCGAGTACTGGGCCGAGGACCTCGCGGCCCTCTCGAATGCACCGGGTCTCCGCGGCGTCATGCTGGCCATGACGGAGAAGCCCGAGCAGGTGACCCACACGGCCATGCGCCTCCAGGCGGGTACGCCCGTCCTCGCCCTGATCGAGTCCGCGCTCGGCATCGAGAACGCGACGGCGATCGCCAGCGCGCCCGGTACCTTCCGCCTGGCCTTCGGCGTCGGCGACTTCCGTCGCGACACCGGTGCGTCCGATGATCCGATGGCGCTCGCCTATGCGCGTTCCAAGCTCGTGGTCGCCTCGCGCGTCGGGCAGTTGCCCGGCCCGATCGACGGCCCGACGGTCGGCGCCCTGGGAGAGGAGCTGCTCGAGGCCTGCAAGGTCACGGCTTCCATGGGCATGACCGGCAAGCTGTGCCTGCTCACGGACGCGACCGACACCATCAACCGGGGACTGTCGCCCAGCGAATCAGAGATCAACTGGGCTGCTGAACTGCTGCGTGAGCACGCCGCGGGTGCCGTGGTGGGCGACGGCTCCTACCTCCCCCGCCTCGCACGGGCGCAGAAGATCTCCTCGCTCGCCGACTCCTACGGTCTCTGGAACGCCTGAGCCGGAAAGATTCCTCGTCCTCCTGCATCCAAACGGCTGCGCCTCCGGGTATTACCGGATGTCAGTGGAAACAGCCCCCGAAGGGGCCGGATCGAGGAGATGTCATGCAAAGAAGCCTGTACGCCGTAGGAGCCGCCGCAGTCGTGGGAGCAGCGTCCATCGCTGCTCCGGCAACGGCCGCAGAAACACCAGCCGTCGCATCGCTGTCGGTGCTTCACGGCGTTCCTGATCTCACCGTCGATGTGTACGTCAACGGTGCCCTCACGCTGGACGACTTCGCTCCCGGCGAGCTGGCCGGTCCGCTGGAGTTGCCGGCGGGGGCCTACCAGCTGGCCGTCACGGCGGCGGATGCAGCCGACGCGAGCGCGCCGCTCATCGGTCCTGTCGACGTCGACCTGGCGGCGGGCGGGAACTACACCGCGACGGCCAATCTCGATGCCGAGGGGAACCCCACCGCGAATTTCTACACCAACGACCTCTCCGCCGTCGAGGCCGGCAAGACGAGGGTCACGGTCCGCCATGTCGCAGCCGCCCCCGCCGTCGACGTCCTCGCAGGGGGAGCGCCGATCCTCCAGAACCTCAGCAATCCGGGTGAGGCATCCCTGACCACGGACGCCGGCACGGTGTCGGCATCGGTGGCTGCCACGGGCACCACCGCTCCGGTGATCGGCCCTGCGGACCTCACCCTCCCCGAAGGCACATCGACGATCGTCTACGCCTGGGGAAGCCTCGAGGCGGGGAACCTCGCGCTGGCCACACAGGTCATCGAGGGCCTCCACTCCGCTCCCGGTGCCGTCCCCGGCGGTCAGTCCGGCCTCGCGGCAGAGGACGACAACGGAGCCGCCGTGGGCATCGGTGCCTTCCTGCTGGTGCTGCTCGGCGGTGCGGCAGCGGTCTCCCGCCGGCGGGCCGTCCGGGTCTCCAGCTAGCCGCGCGGGTGGGGAGGCGGCGTCGCCTCCCCACCCCGCGGAACCGTTCTCGAAAGGAGTATCCGAGACAGTGCAGTCCAGTCAGCGAGGAATCACCGCAGCCCTGCTCGCCGCCGTCGTCCTCGCCGGGTGCGCGCCGGGTGACACCTCGGCACCCCCGGAGCCGGCGCCGTCCATCTCGTCACCCTCGGCGGTTGCACCCGTTGCGCCCGCGGCCGACCCGGCGGCCCCGGCGACGGGCGCCACCGGCGTTCCCGTCCAGCCTGCAGATGCGGCGCTCAGGCCGGCGGATGCGGCTCCCGTGGCACTCGACATCGCGGGCACCGACATCTCGGTGAGGGTCGTCGACGTCGGGATCGATGCGAACGACGCAATGGAGATACCCGACAGTTTCTGGGAGGCCGGCTGGTACCGGTACGGACCCGCCCCCGGGGCCGAAGCCGGCAACGCTGTACTGGCAGCCCACGTGGACAGCCTCACGGAGGTCATGCCCTTCGCCCGGTTGAAGGATGTGCCCATCGGCACCATCGTCACCATCACCCTCGACGACGGGCGGTCCCTCGGGTACCGGGTCTCCGACGTGCGGAACATCCCGAAGGCGACGCTGGACGGATCGGAGATCTTCGCCCGCGACGGCGACCACCAGCTCAGGATCATCACGTGCGGAGGGGAATGGCTGCCGGACGAAGGCGACTACGAGGACAATGTCGTGCTCACTGCCCTGCCCCTCTGACTTGCCGCGGTGAGGGCGTAGGATCGCAGGACGCCGCGCCGGTGCGGCCCCCGCGCTTGAGGAGTGGACCGTGGCACCTCCGGGCCCTGAGTGGACGAGGGAGCTCGACCTCGAGTTCTCTGCAGGAGACGAGGGTGCCATGGCGGCTGCCTACCGGAGTTTCTCGCCCCTCGTCCACACGATCGCGCTCAGGTCGACGGGTGACCGGGCGGCGGCTGCGGACATCACGCAGGACGTGTTCGTCAGGGCCTGGCGCTTCAGGAGCAGCTTCGACCCGGAGTCCGGCACGGTACCGGGATGGATCCTGGGGATCTGCAGGAACGTCGTCCTCGACTCCCTGTCGGCGAAGGGCAGGCAGCAGCGATTGGTGATGCACTCGGCGGCAACCCCCGAAACCGGCGTCACCCGGGATCACGGGGTTGATACGATCACTGACCGGGTGGTCCTGGGGTCCGAACTCGAACTGCTCGGCGAGCCGCAGAGTTCGATCCTCAAGCTCGCCTTCTACGAAGACCTGACGCACCAGCAGATCTCGGCCCGCCTGAATCTCCCCCTGGGGACCGTCAAGAGCCACATACGGAGAAGCCTCGTGCACCTGCGGCAACGATTGGGGGAATGGAATGCAGCATCTTGACCCCGACCTCGTCGGTCTCGCTGCGCTCGACGAGCCCCTCGATCCATGGTCACGGGAGCACCTCGGCCTGTGCCATGCCTGCTCCACCGACGTGGAGGAGTTGCGGAGCGTCGTCATGGTCGCGAAGGCCGACGGGTCGACGACCGTGCTCGAGCCGCCGGGACCGGCGGTCTGGGAGGCCATCAGGACCGAACTCGGCCTGTCCGTGGACCTGGATGCCGACACGTCGGGTCCGCCCGTCCGCCGGCAGGAGGCGTCATCGGTCGTCGTGCCGATCCCGGACCGGCCCGCACGTGCCGGGCGTCGGTTCTCGGCGCGCTGGCTCGCCGTGGCGGCAGGAGTCGGGATCGTGGTGGGCGGAGGCGCCCTGTGGGGGATCCAGTCCCTGGGAACGGATCGGGAAACCGCCGTGCAGGCGCAGGCCGCGTTGGAGCCACTGCCCGGTTATTCAGGATCCGGCGAGGCCACCGTCTCGCGGGCGAGCGACGGCACCCGAACCCTCGACATCGACCTGACCGGCCCGGCGCCTGAGGGGTACCGGCAGGTGTGGCTGATCGCCCCCGACCTCGGGCAGATGTACAGCATCGGCCTGATGGACGGGGATCGCGGCAGCTTCGCCGTGCCCGCCGACATCGATCTGGCGCAGTTCCCCATCGTCGACGTCTCCGACGAACCCTTCGACGGGGACCCCTCCCACTCCAGCGTCAGCATGGTTCGGGGCACCATCGGGGGCATCAGCAGCTAGTGGGCCAGGGCGCGCTGTTCCGAGCCGCTGATCCTGGACGTCCCACCGCAGTTCGTGCAGACCTGCAGCCGCGTCCTCTTCAGGGTGATGAGCGGGATGAAGAACACCGAGAGCTTGGTCCTGCGCTCGAGGACCTGCTGCGGGGCATGCCGGCCGCAGTAGCGGCAGGTCGCCGAGCGGGTGAACCGGAGGTGCTCACGCGTGGTGAGGCCGAAGAGGAAGAACATGCTCCACCGTAACCGGACGGTCCGGTGGAGCGTTCTTCCCCTGCATGCCGCGCCGATCGCTTGCGGTGTCCGACGGGATGTGGGGCGGTACGTGGGGTGGCTGTCCTCAGTCGTCGATACCCGCCGTCGTGGTGCCCCGATGACGGCCCCGCACCGAGGGGGCAGCGAGCGCTGCCAGCAACGCCAGGACACCCACGCCCGCGGAGACCCAGAACCCGGCGGTGAAGGCGTGATCGGCGGGTGCGCCCAGGGCCGTGGTGTTCGACGTGATGAGGGCGGCGATGACGGCCGTCCCGATGCTGCTGCCGATGGTGCGCAGGACGGTGTTCGCGCTGATCGCCTCTCCGGTCTGGGTCGCAGGCACGCTCTCGACGATGGCGTTGGAGGTCGCCGCGAGGGCCATCCCGATGCCGATCCCGGTGAGGACTCCCGAGAGGAGGATCTGCCACTCCTCCGCATGGCCGAGGGCAGGGAGGGCGAAGGCGACGACGACGGCGACGGAGCCGACGATCATCGGCACCTTCGGGCCGATCCTGCGGATCAGGACCCCGGCGACCACGCCGGAGACGACCATCGCCGCGACCGTGGGGAGCAGGTACACGCCGGCCTCGCTCACCGACTTCCCGAAGCCGTAGCCGAGGACCGTCGGCAGCTGCAGGAGTGTCGGGACGAGGATGAAGGTCCCGAACATCGCGAAGCCGAAGGCCAGGGCGACGACGTGTGCGGTCCACACGCCGCGGTGGCGGAAGAGCCGCAGGTCGATCAGCGGCTCCGCGACACGCAGTTCCACGAGCACGAAGACGACGAGCAGCACGGTTCCTCCGCCGAGCAGGCCGATCGTCCTGCCGTCGGCCCACCCCCACGTCTGCCCCTCGCTGATGGCCAGCAGGAGCGCCACGAGGCCGAGGGACAGGATCCCCGCTCCGAGGGTGTCGAGGCGGCCGGGTGTGCGGACGGGTGATTCGGGCATACCGAAGATGGCACCGAGCAACGCGATCAGCACGAGGCCGGCGGGGATCCAGAAGAGCCAGTGCCAGGACAGCGACTCGACGATCGGGCCGGCAGCGACGATCCCGACGCCGGCGCCGATGCCGAAGATGGCCGACAGGAGGCCGATCGTGACGCTCACGCGTTCCTTCGGCAGCTCGTCGCGGACGATGCCGATCGAGAGCGGCATGACGGCGCCGGCGGCTCCCTGCAGGATGCGCGCGATGATCAGCACCGTCAGGTTGGTCGCGAGGGCGGCGAGGACCGCGCCGACCAGGAGCAGTGCGAGGACGACGATGAGGACCTTGCGCTTGCCGACCATGTCGCCCAGGCGACCGAGGATCGGGGTCAGCACCGCGGCGGACAGCAGGTATGCCGTCAGTACCCAGCTCGCCGAAGCGGTCGAGACGCCCAGGTCCTGTCCGATCGTTCCGAGCGCCGGAGCGACCAGTGACTGCAGGACGGCGAACGACAGTCCGCCGAGGGACAGGTAGGCGATGATCGCCGTGCCGCGGGGGCGCCCGGCGGAATCCTTCGGGGTCGGTCCCGTAGTGGGGCGCTGGGTGACGGTGGACATGGAGCTCCTCGGAGAAGTAAACGCGTGATTACTTTTCAGCATAATCACTGGTCCCCGCAAATCAACAATCGTTTACATGCGGTGTCCGCGGTCTACAGTGGGTGCGGAGGTACATCATGGCCAACGGGATGCAGGCGCCTTCGGAATCGCCTGGAACAGGGGAACAGCAGGCCGACGAGGTGCGGTCCGGACGGGACGCTACGGTCACGCGCCGCGCGCTCGTGCGGGCAGCCCGCAGGCGCTTCGCCACGGATGGCTACCGCGCGACGACCGTGCGGCAGATCGCGTCCGACGTCGGGGTCAACGTCGCGCTCATCAACCGGTATTTCGGGTCGAAGGAGGGGCTCTTCGAGGCGTGCATGAACCGGACCGTCGACGAGCTCGACACAGCGAACAGGGCTCCCGCGGTGGGCGTCGACGACGTGATCGGCCGGCTGATCACCCACGTGGTGGAATCGCCGAACGCCGACGATCCCCTGCAACTCCTCCTCCTGCTGCGCTCGTCCGGGGACGAGAACGCGGACCGCATCCGCCGACGGACCCTGGAGTCCTTCACCCGGAGGCTCGCCGGGGCGGCGGGATGGAGCACAGGGGATCCCGGTACCGAGCACCTGCTGGTGCGGGCGCAGATCGCCATGGCCACCATGCTCGGGTTGGTGATGCTCCGCACCTCCACCGGTGTGCAGCCCGCGGCATCGGCGACCTCCGACGATCTCACAGGCCCGCTCGGTGAGGTCTTCAGGGTGCTCCTGGCGGATCCCGGATCGGCGTCCCGGGCGTAGACCCGCCTCCCGCCACGGTATGAGGGGACCGGAAGCCGGTCAGCCTCCAGCCCGACGCGCGGGCGGGCCGGCAGCGGAAGCATGGAAACATGACCTTCCCACTTCCCGGCAGACCCCTGTCCATCTCACCCATCACGACACCCGCCACGACACCCGCTGCGCTGGATGCGGCCACCCCGTATCCCGTCAGCTCGACGCCGGCCGCCCGGGCCGCCGTGCTCAGCGCACGCGGCCTGATGAAGGCCTACCACGCGACGCGCGCTCTCTCCGACCTCAGCCTCGACATCCGGGCCGGTGAGTCCGTCGCCGTCATGGGTCCCTCCGGCGGTGGGAAGACGACACTCCTGCACTGCCTCGCCGGCATCATCACCCCGGACACCGGGCAGGTCCTGCTCCGGCACGACGACGGCGGCACCACCGACGTCGCGCGGCTCTCCGACCGGGACCGGTCCGCGCTGCGCCGCTCCACCTTCGGCTTCGTGTTCCAGCAGGGCCTGCTGATCCCCGAACCAACGGCACTCGAGAACGTGGCCGTCGCGCTGATGCTGCTCGGCGTCGACCGCTCGAGTGCCGAGCACTCGGCGGCGGGGTGGCTCGCCGCACTCGGCCTGGCGGGACTGGAGGACCGCCGCGTCGGTCAGCTGTCCGGCGGCCAGGCCCAGCGTGTCGCCATCGCGCGGGCACAGGTGTCCGGAGCGAGCGTGATCTTCGCCGACGAGCCCACCGGGGCGCTCGACTCCGGCACGTCGGCCGACGTCATGGATCTGCTCCTCCAGTCCACCACCGGCACGGGGAAGACGCTCGTCGTCGTCACGCACGACGACGACATCGCCCGCCGGTGTGCGCGCACCGTCCGGCTGCGTGACGGGCGCATCGTCAGCGACTCGCTGCATGCGGAGTCGGCAGCATGAGCGCCACCGGCGCTCTCGCCGTCCCGCCCGCCGTGGCACCGACCACGCCGCGCATCCCCGTCAAGGTGCCGCTCCGCCTCGCCTGGCTGCTCGCGCGTCCCTCGGCGGGCGGGCTCTCTGCCGCAGCCCTCCCGGTGACGGCCTTCGGGCTCGTGACCGCGCTCCTGCTGACCGTCGTCGCCGGCGGGCTCTCCTTCTTCCAGTGGCAGGACGAGACCGGCCAGCTCTACCTGGCGCTCGCCGCGATCGCCACGGCGCTCCTCGTGGTCCCGCTCGTGTCCCTCGGCGGATCGGCCGCACGGCTCTCCGCCCGCCGCCGCGATGAGCGGCTCGCGACCCTGCGCCTCCTCGGCGCCCCCGCCTCGACCGTCGCCGTCATGACCGTCGCGGAATCGGCCCTGCTGGCCGCCGTCGGCGCCCTCGCCGGGATCATCGGCCACCTGCTGCTGATCCCCGTGGTCCAGCTGATCCCCTTCCGGGGCCAGGCCCTGGGGGGATCGGTGTGGATGGGGCCCGGTCCCATCGCACTGGTGGCCCTGGGCGTGGTGCTGCTGGCGGCGGTGAGCGCGGTGCTGGGCCTGCGGACGATCGTGGTCTCCCCGCTCGGCGTGCGCACCCGCCGGCACGCACCGCGGATCCACTGGCTGCGTGCCGTCATCGGCATCGCCGTGATCGCCGTCGTGGTGACGGTTCTGAGCACTATCGGCGGAGTCGAGGACTTCGCCACCGTGGTGGTGGTCCTGGGGGTGGGGTTCGCCGGGGCGCTCGGTGTCCTCGACCTGGTGGGCCCGTGGATCATCGGGGTCCTGGCCCGCCGTCAGGTGCGCTCGGCGCGGACTCCTGAACGGCTCCTCGCCGCCCGCCAGATCCTCGACTCCCCGAAGGGCGCCTGGCGGCAGGTCAGCGGCGTCGCCATGACGTGCTTCGTGGCCGTCTTCGGAGGAACGGGAGCGGCGCTGATGAACTCGGCCGGGCCCCTCGAAGGCAGCGAACGCTTCCTGGGGGACGACGTGCGCACGGGCGTGCTCATCACCATCGTCGCGTCGTTCCTCATGGTGGCGTGCTCCGTGGGCGTCAACCAGTCGTCACTGCTGCTCGACCGGCGGGACCTCTACGTGAGCCTGGACCGGCTCGGCATGCCGGTTCCGACGATGAACGCCGCCCGCACGCGGGCGGTCCTGTTCCCGCTGATGGTCGTATCGGTGGGCAGCGCACTGACGGCGGTCGTCGTCGTGCTCCCGCTCGCCGGGCTTGCACTGATCTTCGCGCCGCTGTCCGTTGCCGTGATCATCGCCTGCCTCGCGGGAGGTGTCGGACTGGTGGCACTCGGCCTGCGGGCCACGCGTCCGGTCCTGACGCATGTCCTGCGTACTCCGGCCGCCGCGCTGTGACGCAGGCGGCCGGACGCTAGGGCCTGCGGAAGCGGTTGACCATGGGGCAGTCGAACGGATCCCGGGCGGCGAGTCCCACGCGGTTCAGGTAGGACACGACGGCCCCGTAGGACGCGGCCACGCCGACCTCGGTGTACGGCACGCGCAGCCGCTCGCAATGCTCCTTCACGATCACGGCGGCGCGGCGCAGGTGCGGGCGCGGCATGTCCGGGAAGAGGTGGTGCTCTATCTGGAAGTTGAGGCCGCCGAAGGCGTTGTTGACGAAAGAGCCACCGCGGATGTTGCGTGAGGTGAGGACCTGCTTCTGGAAGAAGTCCAGCTTGCTGTCCTTCGGTACCACGGGCATGCCCTTGTGGTTGGGGGCGAAGCTCGCCCCCATGTAGATGCCGAACACGGCGAGCTGGACGCCGAGGAATGCGAAGGCCATGCCGACCGGCAGGAACCAGAACAGGACGCCCAGGTACGCCCCGAAGCGGGCGCCGAGGAGTGCGAGCTCGACCCAGCGGCCCTTGATGGCACGGCGGGCGAACAGGGTGCTGATCGAGCGGGCGTGGAGGTTGATGCCCTCCATGGTGAGCAGCGGGAAGAACAGGTAGCCCTGGCGGCGCGTGATCCAGGCCTGGATGCCACGGGCCTTGGCGGCGTCCTCCTCGAGGAACGAGATGGTGTCCACCTCGATGTCCGGGTCCTTGCCGCGGGTGTTCGGATCGTTGTGGTGGCGGGTGTGCTTGTCCATCCACCACGCGTAGCTGATGCCGACGACGCCGGCGGCCAGGATGCGGCCGGACCAGTCGTTCGCGCCGCGGGTCTTGAAGATCTGGCGGTGCGAGGCTTCGTGCGCCAGGAACGCGACCTGCGTGAGGACGACTCCGAGCACGGCTGCCACGAGGAGCTGGAACCAGGTGTCACCCAGGAGCGCGAACCCCGTCCACGCCGCGCCCATGGCGAGGGCGAGGACCGCGAACACCGAGACGTAGAAACGCCGTCGGCGGTTCAGGAGGCCTTCCTTGCGGACCTGCTTGAGCAGGACGGAGTAGGAGGCGACGACGTCGTTCGGCCTGGAGATGCGGACGGTGCGCGGGGCGGCGGTAACGCTCATGTGGGTCCCTGGGGCTGACGGATGGCTTCCCAGCCCGGGAGTGGGGTGCTAAACCCGCAGATGTCCCCACTGTATGTCAGCACCCTGGGCGGCGCCTGCAGATGGGGTCGATCCAGGTCACGGAGTTGCGGTGTCGGCGTCATAGTGCCCGGGCCAATCCGCGACGGGGATCCGTGGGATCGAGCGGATCCTGCCGGCCGTGCCCCACTCGTCCCTGCCGAGACGCGAGAGCGGACGCAGCGCATCGATCGCGGGAAGGGCGCCGTCGAGGACATCCTCGGAGACCACCGCGTGCACCACTTCGCCGAAGACGAGCGTGCAGTCCCCCATGTCCTGGAGAAGGTGCAGCCGGCACTCGAGGGCGGCGGGGGATTCGAGGACGCGGGGCGGCCTGACCCTCGCACTGGGCTCGCGGGTGAGCCCGGTGGCATCGAATTCGCTGACGTCGGGCGGGAAGTCCGTGCCGGTCGCGTTGACGGCCTCGAAGAGGTGCTCGGGGGTGAGGCTGACCACGAACTCACCCGTGGCCTCGATGTTGCGCACGGAGTCCTTGCGGCCCACGGACGTGAACTGGACGATCGGCGGGTTCACCGAGGCGATGGTGAAGAACGAATGCGGGGCGAGGTTGTCCACGCCGTCCACCGAGGTCGAGGAGACCCACGCGATGGGGCGTGGGACCACCACCGAGGTCAGGAACCGGTAGAAGGCACGGCCGGCCTGCGGGTCGGGCACGATATCCCGGCGCACGGCCCTAGCCCCTCGCCGCGAGGAGCTCGCGCAGGCCGAGGGGGCGGCGCCCGGTGAGGCGCTCGACGTCGGGCGAGACCTCCGCCAGCTCGCCGCGGGCGATCGCGGTGTACGTGCTGACCCAAGCTTCGACCTGCCACCGTGGTGCCCCGTGGTGGGCGCGGGACGCCATCGCCTCGTCGTGGGTCTGGTCCTCGAAGCGGACGGTCGCGGGCGTGCACTCCGTGATGGTCGCCGCGGCGTCCGCCAGGGTGAAGGCCTCGGGCCCCGTCAGGTGGTACGTCCTCCCCGCGTGGTCGCCGGGCGCACACAGGACCGCGGCGGCGGAGCGTGCGACGTCGGCCTGCGCGACGGCGGCGAGCAGGCCGTCGCCGGCCGGACCGCGGATGACGCCGTCCTCCGCGAGCGAGGGGACGAAGTCGAGGTAGAGGCTGTCGCGGAGGAAGGTCCAGGACATGCCCGAACTGCGGATGTGCTCCTCCGTGTACCAGTGGTCGCGTCCGAGGAGGAACACGGCATCCGGGGCGGCACCGAGGAACGAGGTGTAGACGAGGTGCTGCACCCCCGCCTCCTTCGCCGCATCGACGAAGGTGCGGTGGGTCCCCACCCGGTCCGGTTCCTCGGCGGCGGACACCATGAAGAGGACATCGACCCCGGCGAGGGCCTCGACCGACGCGTCGAAGTCCGCATAGGTCGTTCGTCGGACGGTGGACTCGGGCAGGTGCTGTGCCCGGTCCGGGGACCGGACGGGCAGGACGAGCGGCACCTGTTCGGCGGCGAGCATCCGGGCGACGCCGCCGCCCACGGTGCCGGTCGAGCCTGTGACTGCGATGCGATGCTCCATGCTCCTCTCAGCCACGATCGCCCGTCGATTATTTCCGGCCTGCCGCGTGGGGGTTTCACCGGACGTTCGCCCCGTCGTCGCTCCCGGGTCGCCCGGCACCGCTAGGCTCCCTCGAATGGCGGGACGGTTCGTGGCGATCGGTGATTCCTTCACGGAGGGCGTGGGCGACTGGAACGCGACCTTCCCCAACGGTGTCCGGGGGTGGGCCGACCGCGTCGCCAAGCAGCTGGGACGCCAGGACCCGGAGTGGGAGTACGCGAACCTCGCGATCCGGAGCAAGCGCCTGCACCACGTCCGCGACGAGCAGGTGGACCGGGCCCTCGCGCTCAAGCCCACGCTCGTCAGTCTCTACGCCGGTGGCAACGACATCCTCGAACTCCGCATCGACATGGCTGCCCTCATGCGGTCGTACGAGTCGATGGTGGCGCGCATCGCCGGAGCCGGGGCACGCCCGCTCCTCTTCACCGGGTTCGACATCCCGCTGAGCCCCGTCTTCGAGCCGATGAAGCGGCGCAACTGGCTGTACAACGACCACGTGCGGCGCATCGCGCGCGCCTACGACGCCGTGCTGGTGGACTACTGGTGCTTCGAGGAGTACTCGGACCCGGGCCTGTGGGACGCGGACCGCCTGCACATGTCCCCGGCCGGTCACCGGAACCTCGCCGCCCATGTCCTGCGGTCCCTCGGCATCGACCATTCGCTGACCCCGCGCCTCCCCGACCGGAAGGAGTACGCGGGGCTCGTGGCCGGACTGCGCCGTGAGACGGCCTGGCTGGGGGAGTGGGTGGTGCCGATGTTCGGTCGCCGCCTGCGGAAGGTGACCCTGGGTGACGACCTGCAGCCGCGGTGGCCGGACCCCGTGCGGCCCGCGGACGGCCTGAAGCGCCTGGCCCGTGCCCGGTCGCCGGGCCGCGTGTAGCGGGAGCCGTTCGAGGCGCCGGCGCTCCGGGCATGGTAGCAATGGGAGGAATGAAACAGTCGCCGGCCCCGCGTCCTGCCCCATGAGGGGCCGGTTCCCCGCCGGGATTCCCAGAAGCTACATCCTGCTCGCCTGCATCGGCCTGGTGGCACTCAACCTGCGGGGCCCCATCGTGGCGGTCGCTCCGGTGGTGGATCGGATCCAGGCGGATCTTGGCTTCTCGCCCGCCCTGCTGGGGCTGCTCACCAGCATCCCGGTCCTGTGCTTCTCCCTCGCGGCACCACTCGCGTCCCTGGCCGCCAGAAGATGGGGTGCCGAGTTCGCGGTGACGCTGACCATCCTCGGCGTGCTGGCGGGCGTCCTGGTGCGTTCCGCCGGCGGCCCCGTGCTGGTGGTGTGCGGCACCGTGGTGATCGGCCTTGCGATCACGGTGGGCAACATCGCGGTCCCGCTGATCGTCCGGCGGGACTTCCCGCCGTCCCGGCAGGGGACGGCGATGGGGATCTACACCGCCGCGTTGAACATCGGATCCTTCCTCACCTCGGTGGTGACAGCGCCGCTCGCCGGGCTGGCCGGATGGCGGGTCGCGCTCGCCGCGGTCGCGGTCCTCGCCGTCGCGGCGGTGGCGGTCTGGACCCTGGCGGTGGGGCCGAGGACCGCCTTCTCGGTCTCGGCCGAGGACGGCGGCGACACGACGCTGCCGCCCGTACGTGGCTCCGGGTGGATCACTGCCGGGTTGACGGCAGGTTTCGCCATGCAGGCCTTCTCCTACTACGGACTGACGGCCTGGCTGCCGAGCTACCTGCATGACGAACTCGGCATGTCCGTCTCCGAAGCAGGTGCCGGATCGTCGATCTTCCAGATCCTCGCCATCGTGGGCGGCCTCGGAGTGCCGTTCGCCGCCCGGTTCCTGAGTACGACGGCAGTGGCCGTCACCGTCGGAGTGCTGTGGACGTCCGTCCCGGCCGGACTGCTCCTGGCGCCGCAGCTGTGGTGGTTCTGGTCCATCTGTGGCGGCATCGCCCAGGGCGGGGGCATCACGGTGATCTTCATCGCCATCATCCGGCTGGCCCGCGACCAGGCATCTGCCGGTCGCATGTCGGCGATCGTGCAGGGATCGGGCTACTGCCTGGCGGCAGCGTCGCCTCCGCTGCTGGGTTTCGTGCACGACACCACGGGATCCTGGACACCTGCGCTCCTGGTTCTGCTGGCGTCCGTGCTGATCTTCCTCTTCAGCACCACGGGCTCGGTCCGGCGGGTGCCGAAGAACCGCTGAGGCACGGTCGGACAGGAGGCTCGTCCCTGCCGGCGGTGCGGTGCCCGGGCGGGGCCGATCCGGGTCCCGCGGCCCGACCGCGGGACCTCAGGTGGACTGACCCGTGACGTCGTTCCCGGCGAACCCTTCGAGTGCCGGCCCTCCCAGGGGCTCCGGGTGCCACGAGGCGAGGTGCCACCGACCCGGGCCGCCGCTCAGGACGCTCATACCCGTGTTGTCGATGGTCAGGGTCCGCGCGCGGGCGGGGCTCAGGCCGGTGGCCACGGCGGTGTAGACCCTGATCGCGGCGCCGTGCGAGAAGACGGCGACCGACTGCTCCTGGGTGCTGTCCTGCACGATCCGCCGGATGGCGCGGTCGTACCGCTCGATGAACGCATGCCCGGTCGTGCCGCCGGGCATGCGTCGGTCGAGATCGCCCTCCATCCATCCGAGCAGGCACGTCGCATACGCCTCCGCGGAGACGGGATCACTCAGCATCTCCAGGCTGCCGGCACTGATCTCCTCCAGCCCGGGGACCACGCGGGTGTCGAGATCGAGCGTCGAGGCCAGCGGTTCGGCGGTCTGCTGCGTCCGGACGAGCGGCGAGGCGTAGATGCCCGAGAGGGCGATGCCCGCAAGGGCGGCAGGCACGGCGCGGGCCTGGTGCTCGCCGAGCGCGGTCAGTCCGGCACCCGGGAAAGCCGTATTCAGGGATCCGGCGACATTGTTCGGTGTCTGGCCATGACGGATCAGCAACAGCTCCATGGCACCGACTCTACGACCGCCGGTCGCTCCCGATGCGCGCCCCCTAGACTGGACGCACTATGGATCACATGCGCAGGCTCCGCACCCCGATCGTCTGGCTGGTCGTCGCCGCCCTCGTGCTCAGTATCGGCGCCGGCTTCTTCTCGGTCGTCTTCTGACCGTTCTCCCGTGCGACGGCACCGCGCGCCGTCGTAGCCGCCGGTGGCACGTCATGCCAGCGATCCGCGTGGCGTCCGGCGGGCTTGTCCGGGCTTTCCCCCGCGCCTAGGGTGATAAGTAGGCTTAGCTTCAGGGCCGAGCTGTCAACCAGCCAGGCGTCGACATGACGCGGCACACGCATTCTGTACAGGGAGAACACCTATGACCTCCGAGAGCACCTCAGGATCGACCGACCAGTACACCTTCCAGAACCCCGTCACCCGTTTCGAGAGCATCACCCCGCAGGCCAAGCAGACGGCCGAGCCGGGGCTCGAGTCCGACCTGGAGATCAAGGCGGACCGGGGGGAGACCTCCTACCGCGGGACGGGCCGGCTGCAGGGCCGGAAGGCCCTCATCACGGGGTCCGACTCCGGGATCGGCGCGGCGGTCGCCATCGCGTACGCGCGTGAGGGAGCCGACGTCGCCCTGTCCTACCTTCCCGAGGAGGAAGAGGACGCGCAGGTCGTCAAGGGCATCATCGAGGCGGAGGGCCGCACGGCCGTCTGCATCCCGGGTGACCTCAAGGACCCCGCGTACTGCACCGCCCTGGTGCAGCAGGCGGTGGACGGGCTCGGTGGGCTGGACATCCTCGTCAACAATGCCGGCAAGCAGGTGGCGGTCGAGTCCCTCGAGGAGCTGAGCGACGAGCAGCTGGACCACACCTACAAGACGAACATCTACTCGTTCTTCCGTGTGACCAGGGAGGCGCTCAAGCACCTCCAGCCCGGGTCGGCGATCATCAACAGCACGTCCATCCAGGCCTACGAGCCGTCACCGACACTCGTCGACTACGCGAGCACCAAGGCCGCGATCAACAACTTCACCAAGGGACTCGCGCAGCAGCTCGCGCCCAAGGGCATCCGCGTCAACGCCGTGGCACCCGGTCCCATCTGGACGCCGCTGCAGCCCTCGGGCGGACAGCCCGCGGAGGCGCTGCCCGAATTCGGGAAGGACACCCCGCTCGGCCGCGCCGGACAGCCGACCGAACTCGCCCCCGCCTACGTCTTCCTGGCCTCGTCCGAGGCGAGCTACGTGCTCGGTGAGACCCTCAACGTCAACGGCGGGATGCCCTCGCCCTGAGGCTTCCCGCAGGACGACGACAGCCCCGGACTCCTTCGAGTCCGGGGCTGTCGTCATCCTGGCTGCCGACCGTCCGGTCGCCGGCACCTCTCCGGTGCCTGTGCCGTATCTACTCCGTGGTCTCCAGGGCATCGAAGTCCGCGCGGTCGATCTTCCGGTGGTACCGCATGCCGGCGAGGCCACCCAGGATCGCCCCGACGAGCGCGACGGCGGCCACCACGAGCAGACTGATGAGTCCGGGGCCGGTGAGGTCGGCGGCGGACGGGACACCGAGGCCCTGGAACCGCTCGGTGACGTTGGCCTGGTTGCCGATGATGAACCCGATGACGGCGAGTACGACGGCGACGATGACGGCCCACAGCCAGACCGCGACCCCCTGCTTGACCCCGCTGAACCGGGCCATGCGGCCGGCCACGTAGCCACCGGCGAAGTAGGAGAGCAGCAGGACGACGCCCAGCACGACGGCGGCCGTGATGCCCGTGGTCTGCGCCTCGCCCGAACCGCTCGTCAGGTCCGCGGTGGAGAGGTTCGAACCGATGCCGAAGACCGCGGCAAGGGCCCCGACGAGGGCCGAGAGCAGCACGAACATGCCGGTGGCGGTGAGCCAGCCGAAGAAGGCCGAGCCGAACTTCATGCCGCCGAAGTGCTCCTTCTCGCGCTGGTGGAGCAGCTTGCGCTCCTCCAGGCCCGGAACACGCGATCCCGGAACGGCGCTCCGCGGGGCGGGCCGCTCACGGCTCCGATCGTCGCTGCGCGCGTCGGTCTCCTGCCGGGCCGCCACCACCGGGGCGACCTGCGTGTGCATCTTCGTGTCCTCGTCGCGCGGGACAGCCCTCGACGCGGAGATGGGCGCCTGGGTGTGCTCGCGGGTCGGGGTGCTGTCCGGTGCGTCCGAGTACATGCCGGGGACGTACTCGCCGCTGGAGTCGTCGTCGGCCGAGTATGCGCCGGGCACGTAGTCGCTCCCGCCGTCGTCCGTTCCCGTGCGGCCCGTGCCCGCTGCGCCGGCGCTGCTCGCGCCCGCGCCGGACCGTCCTGTGTCCAGCAGTTCCGTGGGGTTGTCGGAGTCGTCGGCGTGCCGGGAGCGGTCGCCCTCGTTGTTTCCTGTTGCCGGTGTGCTCATTGATCCTCCTGATCTCAGGGCCCGCAGGCTCGCTAAGGCGGCTTAGTATTCCCTCCAGTATTCCATGACCGGGGCCACGGGGCCCGTCCCTGGCCGCGCGTCACGCCCGTCGATGCAAGACTTGGGCCATGGATCTACAGGTGTTCATGACGGTGGTCTGCGGTGCGCTCATCGCCGTCGGTATCGCGGGAGTGGTGGTCCCGGTCCTGCCGGGCAGCATCCTGATCATCGTGTCACTGCTCATGTGGGCGCTGACCGTGGCCAGTACCGAGGGCTGGGTGGTCTTCGCGATCGGCACGGTCCTGGCCGGTGCCGGTCTCGGTGCCGGTGTGGTGCTCACGGGACGGACCCTCAGGCAGCGGCAGATACCGGGCCGGTCGGTGACCCTCGGGGTGCTGGCAGGGATCGCCGGCATGTTCGTGATCCCCGTGGTCGGCCTGTTCGTCGGTTTCGCCCTCGGCCTGTTCGCCAGTGAGTTCGCCCGCCAGCGCAATGCACGTGCGGCACTGGCCTCGAGCCTCCACGCCCTGAAGGCGACCGGGCTGGGCATCCTCGCGGAGCTGGGACTCGCCTGCCTCGCCGGCACCACCTGGGTGATCGGCGTCTGGGTCTACTTCGTCACGTCCTGACGGCTCAGGACTTGCCGGAGATGGACAGGGCGGCGACGATCAGGGCCAGATGGCTGAGCCCCTGCGGGAGATTCCCCATGAAGGAGTTGTCGGCAGGGTCGATCATCTCGGACATGAGGCCCACGTCGTTCCCCAGCGGCAGGAGCTCCTCCATCAGGTCCACGGCCTCGTCGCGGCGGCCCACGGCGACGAGCGCCGATACCAGCCAGTAGGCGCACGCCACGAAGGTCGCCTCCTCCTCCTGCATCCCGCTGTAGCGGTAGAGCAGTGGTCCTGCGCCGAGTTCCTCGCGCAGGGCGTCGATGGTGGCCGACATCCGCGGGCCCGTGTCGAAGCCGCTCATGGCGTGCAGGAGGATCGAGGCGTCAAGCTCCGTGGATCCGGGATACCAGATGTAGCTCTGCCGCTCCTCGGACCAGCCGTGCTCGTGGACCCAGTCGCGGATGCGGTCGCGCTCGGCGCTCCACCGCTCCAAGGGGCCCTGGAGCTGGCCTCGTTCGGCGAGCAGCACGGCGCACCGCAGCGCGTTCCAGCAGCCGAGCTTCGAGGTGACGTAGTGGCGTTCCTCTGGCAGTTCCCACATCCCGGCGTCGCGTCGCTGCCAGACATCGCAGGTCAGGTCGGCGAGGTCGGCGAGCTGTCGCATGGTCGCAGGATCGAGGACGTGGCCCGCCTGGACGTACTGCCAGACGATGTCGAACACGTCGCCGAAGACGCCCAGCTGCAGTTGCCCTGCCGCCGGGTTGCCGTCGACCACCGGGCCGTTGCCGCGCCAGCCGGTGAGGTCGGGGCGTCGCGTGCCGTCGGGGGTGTCGCCGTTCAGGCGCGTGAACACCTCGAGGTCCGAGCCCTGGGACCGCAGATTCTTGAGCATCCAGGACACGGCTCCGTGGACCTCCTCGCGAAGACCCGCGCGGGTGAGTGCGTGCAGCGTATAGGCGGTGTCCCGGACCCAGGCGTAGCGGTAGTCCCAGTTCTTGCCGCCGGACGCACTCTCGGGGAGCGACGTCGTTGCCGCAGCGGCGATGGCTCCGGACGGACTGTGCAGCAGCAGCTTCAGGGCCAGGGCGCTGCGCAGCACGGCGTGCCGGTAGTCGCCGTCATACCCGAAGTTGTCGGACCACGTCTGCCAGTTGCGGATGGTCCGGTCCACGCCGTCGTCGATGCTCTGGGGGTCCGGGAGCGGCAGCGGCTCCCCGTGCGTCGAGACGACGGCCACGAGATGGCGGGATCCCGCGGAGGTGGTGAAGGCTCCCTCGACGGATCGGCCCTGGGGGGTCTTCAGTCCGTGGTCGATCCCGAGGACTCCGAGCCCGACCGCGTCGATGCGCAGCACCGGGTGCTCCGGTCCTTCGTCGAGCCAGGGCGACGCCGTGCCGAAACAGGTGCCCGGCGCGACGGACCACGCCATGTGCACGGATCCGTCCAGCCCGTCGATGCGGCGGGCGAGCTCGCCCCAGGGCAACCTGCCCGCGACCCCGGTGTTCAGGGAATCGGTGACGCGGACAGTGCCCGTGGCCGTGGTGTACGTGGTCTCGAGGACGTTGGAGCCGTCCGCGTAGCGGCGCTCCACCGAGAACTCCGCCGTGGGGGCGAGGGAGATGAAACCCTCGTCGGCGTCCAGCAGGCGGGCGAACGTCGGCGTGGAGTCGAGGTCGGGCGTGGGGTACCAGTCGATCGAGCCGTCGAGCGCCACCAGCGCCACCGTCCGCCCGTCACCGATGGCGGCGTACGAACGGATGTCGGCGAAGCCGGCCTCGTCACGGAGTGCGATCGTCGGTCCTCCCGCCCGCGGCGCGCTGCTACCTGCCGTACTTGCCGTTGTACCGCGTCTTGTTGGCCCGGGGCTGCCCACCGCGGCGGTTGTTCAGTACGCGGGAGGCGATGATGGGCACCAGGGCCCAGAGGATCCTTTTCAGCATGGTCGAGTCCTTAAGGTAGGGGCCGTCGCGGCTGTCGCCGCGACCGTCTTCATCATCCTACTTACTATTCCCGGCCGGTCCGCTCCTGCGTGACGAAGGCCCGGAGGGCGCGCAGTTGCGTGTCGCGTGCTACCGGGTTGAGGTACATCATGTGACCGGCCTCGTGGTAGTGGTGGGTGAACCGGGCACGGGTGGCGTCGTCGAGGTTCATGTGCGCCCACACGTACTCGGCGGCGAAGTGGGGCGTCGCGCCGTCATGGTAGCCGTAGTCCACGTGGACGCGCAGGGCGGGGTTGTGGACGAGGAGGCGTTCGAGGACACCCGAGACGTCCACGGGGGCGCCCTCGAACGTCCGGTAGCTCCAGGGCTGTACACGGGCCGTCAGGATCTCGTAGGGAAGGTCGTTCTCGTAGCCGAGCTCGGCGCGGACGTAGTGGTTCATGGCTGCGGAGTACGGCCCCGTGATGGCCCGGATGCTCGGGTCGTCGAACGAGTCCGACGACTGCAAGTTCGCGGGCTTCGCGGCGAAGCGACCGTCGATGCGGCCGACGGCCAGGCCCTCGGAGCGGAGGATCTCGGCGGCGAACTCGTGGTAGGCCCAGCGGAGGTTCGTGCGGCGGATGAAGCCCTCGTCGAGGGTGGTGATGGTGTGGAGCCGGTGCACCACCTCGTCGAGTTCCTCCGGGGTCAACCGGCTGCCCTGCGTCAGGGCGTAGCCGAAGTCCCTGGCCGCGTACTCCTCGGCCTCACGGACCACGTCGGCGAGTTCACGGTCGCCGTGCCGGCCGTGGTAGTGCGCGATGGCGGCGTAGGTCGGCAGGTGCAGGGCGTACGGCAGGTCGCTGCCGGGGAAGAACCGCAGCGTGGACATGTTGAGCACCGTGGAGATGAGACCGAGCCCGTTGACCGCCATGCCGTAGGCGTCGAAGAGCCGTCCGGCCACCGCGACGGCGCGGAGGGTGCCGTACGACTCGCCGACGAGGTACTTGGGGGAGAGCCAGCGGTTGTTGCGGGTGGTCCACAGCCGGATGACCTCCGCGACGAGGTCGCGGTCCTGCACGAAGGCGTGGAACTCGTCGGCCTTCTCGCCTGCCACCACCCGCGAGAATCCGGTGTTGACCGGGTCGATCATCACGAGGTCGCTGGATTCGAGCAGGCTGTCGGGGTTGTCGACGAGTCCGAAGGGGGCGGGCGTCATGGTCCCGACGTCGCCGGATTCCACGAGGCGCGGACCCAGCAGGCCCAGGTGCAGCCAGACGGAGGCCGAGCCCGGTCCGCCGTTGAAGGCGAAGGTCACGGGCCGGTCCGGTTCGGCGTCCTGCTTCGTGTACGCGACGAGGAAGATCTCGGCCTTCGGCTTGAAGCCGTCCGCCTTGCCGTCCTTCGTCTCCTCGCGCCGCAGTACGAGGCGTCCCGTCGTCGTCGTGTACTTCAGACCCGACGGCGAGGTGTGCTCCCGGACGGCGAAGTCGTCCGACACCTCCTTCGCCGCGGCGGTGTCCGTGTCCTTCGCTGTGTCCTGCGTCTCATCAGCCATGGCAGAAGACTACCGGTAGTTCCCCGAGGCAACAGCTCAGGAGTCGGCCGGTGTCGCTTCCCGAGGCCGGTCCGCCGCGGACGGGCTCCCACCCGCGGCCCCGGCATCGCCCTCCCAGACCCGGTTCTGCTGCGGCCTCGCGAAGAACAGGGCCGCCGCGAAGCCGAGGATGATGACGATCGCCGGCAGGTAGAGCGACTGCCCCATGGACAGCGCATAGCCGGCCTTGGCCTCGTCGGGGAGGGCCGTCCCCGGAGTGGTGCTGATACCGCCTCCACCGAGGTTGGCCAGGAGGTGCGACTGCATGACGGCCGCGATCGCGGCGCTGCCGAGGACGGCGCCCATCTGCCGCGTGGTGTTGTAGACCCCGGAGCCGGCGCCCGCGAGCGACGGAGCGAGATTGCGCGTGGCCGTCAGCGACACCGGCGCCCAGATGCCGGCACTGGAGAGGCCGAGCAGCGAGATGGGCAGCAGCAGCTGCCAGAGCGGGACGTCCACCGTGAGGATGGAGCCCAGCCAGAACAACGCGGCGGACATCCCGGCGAAGCCCGCGATGGCGATGTACTTGGGGTTGCTGCGCTGCACGTACTTGCCGACGAACGGGGCGAGGACGCCGGAGATGACGGCCATCGGGGTCAGCAGCAGGGCCGCCTGCGTGGGCGAGAGGCCGCGGACCGTCTGGGCGTAGAGCATGAGGGGCAGCGTCATGGTGGTGATCGAGAAGCCCATGGCCGTGATGGAGGTGTTCGCGAGGGAGAAGTTGCGGTCGCGGAACAGCTTGAGGGGGACCAGGGGTTCGCCGCGGTTGAAGCGCTGCCAGGCCACGAAGGCGACGAGCAGCACGAGGCCCGTGATGATGAGGGACCAGACGGAGAGAGGGCCGGCGATGGTGCCCCAGTCGTAGGTCTCGCCCTCCTGGATCCCGAAGACCAGGCAGAACAGGCCGGCCGCGCTGAGGAACACGCCGAGCATGTCGAACCGGTGGGACGTCGTCGGCAGGACCGGGACGAGGCGGGCGGCGAGGATGAAGCCGACGACGCCCACCGGGACGTTGATGAAAAAGATCCACTCCCAGCCGGCGGAGTCGACGAGCAGGCCGCCCAGCACGGGCCCGACGAGCGTGGCGATGCCGGCGACGGATCCCCAGAGCCCCATGGCGGCACCGCGGCGCTCCGGCGGGAAGATCCGCGTGATCACGGACATGGTCTGCGGGGTCATCAGGGCGGCGCCGAGGCCCTGCAGGACGCGCGCGATGATGAGCGCCTCGACCGTGCCGGAGAAACCGCACCAGGCACTCGAGAGGGTGAAGACCACGAGGCCCACGAGGTAGATGCGTTTCGGCCCGAACCGGTCGCCGAGCCTGCCGGTCACGAGCAGCGGGACGGCGTAGGCCAGCAGGTAGGCGCTCGTGACCCAGATGACGCTGTCGATGCCGGCTCCCAGTCCCTCCATGATGGCGGGGGTGGCGACGGAGACGATCGTCGAATCGACCAGGATCATGAAGAAGCCGATGACGAGCGACCACAGGGCCGGCCAGGGCCTGACGTCGTCGTTCTGGAGCGGGGCACGAGCCTCCGCCGGAGGGTTGCTGGACATGGGAAGAAGACTACGCCCGCGTGCCGACACTCCGGAGCGGAGGCCGTCCCGGCGTGACTTTGGGCCTCGGCCCTTCTCTTGGGTAGAGTGTTGGTGTTCGGAAGTGGTGTCCGGGGCTTTAGCTCAGTTGGTAGAGCGTTTCGTTCGCAATGAAAAGGTCAGGGGTTCGATTCCCCTAAGCTCCACGGTCCGGAACACGAAGCGGGGGTCCTGTCACCGGGAGCCCCGCTTCTCTCGTCGTGGCGGAGATGGCCGGCTCGGGTGACCTACTCCTCGGGTGCCTTCCGCGCCCACGGTCGTGCCGCCAGGATCCGGGCGAGCGGTCCCAGCCACGACATCACCACGAGCAGCGTGAAGGTGCTGCTCAGCGAGGATCCGATGCTCGTGGACGGCAGCAGTTGCTGGACGCCCACGAGGATCGCGGCGACGAGCAGCAGCTTCTTCACGCCGTTGAGGACGTGCGCCGGGACCGGTCGCGGCCACGGGGTGAAGTCGGTCGTGTCGATGTCCCTCGGCGCGTCCTCCGGACCCATGCGACCTCCTCCGCAGCGGATGTGTCGTCCCATTATCCACTCGTGGCAGGCCTGGCCGCCCTCCGCGGACCGGCGGTCCCGTCCCGAGGGCCGGGTCAGCCGAGGACGGCCCAGGCGCGGGGCGGCAGGAGGATCCGCTGCGTGCCGGACTCGACCGTCGCCCGTCCGGCGAGGACGGCGACGGCGCCGCCGGTCTCTGCCGACCGGGTGTCCGACGCGAGGTTGAGCGCGACCACGAGTGGCGCGTCGCCGTCGGCCGCGACGCGGTAGACCAGCAGTTCGTTGGACAGCTGCAGCACCTGCGTCGTCGCACGGTGGAGCCACGGATGCCGGCGGCGGATGCCGATGAGCTCCTGGTGGACCTCGTAGGTGGGCCTGCCGACGGGGGAGAGGTCACCCGGGGAGGGTGGGAAGAGCGGCCGGATGTCGTCGTCGCCCCCTGCTCTGTCCTCCTTGATCCCGCGATAGCCCTGCTCGTCCCCGTAGTAGATGGACGGGGTGCCGCCGACCGTGAGGAGGACGACGACGGCGTGGGGGAGCAGGGCGGGGTCGATGAGCTTGCTGGCGATCCGCGTGACGTCGTGGTTCCCGATGAAGGTGAGCGGGGCGAAACTCCCGAGCAGCGCGTTGTGGCGCTCCAGTGCCGCGGCGAGTTCGAAGAGGTTCGCGTCGTTGAGCGAGCTCCAGACGGCTTTCCACAGCTCGTACTGCGTGGCGGAGTCGAGCCCGCCGGCCCGGATCTCCGACCCGTAGTCGCCGTGGATGTATTCACCGACGAACCATGCCTCGGGGTGGGACGACCGGACGCGTCTGGTGACCTCGGCCCAGAACCGGGCCGGGACGGCGTAGGCGGCATCGAGCCGCCAACCGTCCGCCCCGCGACCGAGCCAGTACTCCATGACCCCGGCGACGAAGACCACCACGGCCGGTTCGTCGTGGTTCAGCGCCACGAGGTGGTGGTGGCCCTCGAAGTCGCGGTACCCCGGCTCGGTGCCGGCCCCGGCAGCGTCGGGCCAGTCGAGGAGGAACCATGGGGCGGTCGCTGCTCCCGGGCCGTCGGCGAGGACGTCCTGGAACGGGGCGAAGGAGCGCCCGGTGTGGTTGAAGACTCCGTCGAGCAGGATCCGCAGACCGCGGCGGTGCGCTTCGGCGACGAGGGTGTCGAAGTCCTCCGACGTGCCGAGCCGCGGATCGATCCGGAAGTAGTCGGTGGTGTCGTAGCCGTGCGTCTCCGAGGCGAACACGGGCCCGAGCGCCAGCCCGGACGCGCCGAGCTCCAGTGCGTAGTCGAGCCAGGGCACCAGGTCCAGCAGGCGATGGGCGGCTGCCGGATCGGTGGTCGCGGTCTTCTCCGCACCGACGAAACCGAGCGGGTACACGTGCCACCAGATCACGTGCCGGACCCAGTCGGGTTCCTTCATGCGGTCCTGCCCTTCGGTACGGCGATCGGGTGGAGCAGGGCGGCTGGCGGCCCGGAGGAGGCCGGCTAGCTCGCGTCCACGAGGAGGTGGCCGCCCGAGGCGAGCTGCTGCACCTCGCCCGGCTCGAGGTGCGCGGCGTCGGCGATGTCGACAATGGCTGCGCCCGCGTCGGCGGCCTGCAGTACGGCGGACTCGAGTTCCCCCGCGAGCTGGTCGAGCTGCCACTGCATCGACTCGAGGTCGGCGGCGGCCGCCGCGACACGGCGCAGGGCGGGAGGCAGCGGGTGCGCGAGCTCGGCCGGCTCCTCGTAGGAGAGCTGGAAACCGCACGAGCAGGCCCACACGAGTTCGACGTCGAACCCGGCCGGAGCCTGCGGGATCATGCCGTAGGAGGAGCCGGTGTAGGAGGTCTCGCGCAGGGTCATGGGCTCCCCGCAGTGGAGGGGTGCCCCGACGGCGGTGTCTCCTGCGCCCAGGGTGTCACTGATTGTCTGCGTCATGCTCGCCCTTTCATCAAGAATACGAACCCTACTGTCAACTAGTTCGACAAACTAGTTATATGCGGACTGACATAGCCCTGTCCACTTCGGGTTGCTCCACACCACCGTCAGGTATCCGTCTCGGAGGTGTGCTGCTGCGGTCCCTGCGCAGGCCGAGTCCCGGACCGGGCGAGGCTACCCAGCGGCGGCGAGCGTCTCGTCGATCAGGTCCTGGAGCTCGTCCTGCGTCCCCTGGGGTAGGGCGTCCCGGGCGGTGCGCACAGCTGTCACGGCCAGGCTCCCCCGCGTCCCGATGACGGTCATCGTCTCCTGCCGGGCGCCGTCCGGCGAGGACTGCAGCGTCAGGTTCCCGAAGCTCCGGTCGGCGTCCGTCGCCGCGTCGACGTCCTGGACCGTCTGGTCGATCACGACGCCCTGTGCCTCGACGGTGAAGGACGAGCATGCCTGCAGTGCGGCGGACGATGCGTCGATGCGACCGGGGAAGAACGCGGCATCCGCGGACGACGACGCCGAGACGATGGTCTGGACGGCGTCACCACCGGCGCCGGAGACACCCGTGGCGTAGCCGGCGTCCTCGGGCACCTCGAGGGTGTTGGACGCGAACACCGCGCACTCCTCCGGCGTGATCACGACCGACTCGAGGAACCGGCGCGCCTGGTCCATGCCCTGGTCGATCTGGTCCGTAGGTAGGACCTGCAGGGCGGCGCCGTCCGCCTCGGTGACGGTGCCCAGGATCGCCGCGAGTTCCTCCGAGGAGTACGTGCGGGATCCGTCGTGCGCCGTTGTCGTCCCGTCCGCCTCCGCGGACGGTGATGGCGACGGTGACGATGACGGTGACGGTGAGGGTGACGAACAGCCGGCCACCGCGAGCAGGGCGGCCAGGGACAGTCCCGCGAGGGGTGGAAAGCGTTGCATGGTCATCCTTCGGTGGGCGCCGGGCTACCCGCCCGCTCCGGCAAGGCTACACAGGATGCCGGGGAAGCCGTGCGCCGGTCCAGGCGCCGTCCGCCGGCCCGGTAGACCTGTGCGCAGAAGACCACGAGGAGGAGCGCGTGGACGGCATCGCCGCCGTAGTACATGAGCTGGGCCGCCTGCTCCACATCCGGCGGGCCGGCTTCGCCGCCGACGGCGTACAGGTGCTTCGCCACCATGCCGTGGACCGCGATCGCCGTGACGATCGCCGCGCCGCGCTGCCACGCCGGCGCCCGGTGCGGGTTCGGGTCCGTTCCGACGACGGCGTAGGTGAAGATGCACCCGGCAACCACGAAATGGACATGCAGCAGCGGCCCGAGCACCGGGTGGTGGAGCAGGTCGAGGGCGCCCCCGTCCCGATACAGGAGTGCCATCGGGACGGTGGCGAGGAGAGTGGCGACCGCCGGATGGGTGCCCAGCCGCACGGGAACCCAGGCGGCGAGACGGCTGAAGCGCCGCCCGACGGACACGGGGACGGCGCGGAGGAACAGGCTCACCGGAGCGCCGAGGACGAGCAGCAGGGGGACGAGCATGCCGAGGGCCAGATGGACCGCCGTGTGCGCCGTGAAGCTGCGGCCGGCGGCCTGCGCCAGCGGGCCCACCGTGACGGCCAGCCCCAGCACCGTGCCGGCCACCCAGGCCACGGACCGGCGGGGAGGCCATCCGGTCCGTCCGCGCAGGACGGCGGCGCGGCCGGCGAGCAGGTACGCCGCGGCCGCCCCGAGCCATACGAGCACGACGGCGGTGCCGAGGACCAGCCCGACGAGCCCTCCCGGAAGGTGCCCGGACACGGCCTCGCCGAGGTGGTGCGGATCGTCACCCATGGCGGGGAACGGCGTCCGGGCCCGTCCGGCGACGGGTTCCGAGGAGCACCAGGATCCCGGCGGCCAAAAAGGCGAGGGCCACACCGTTCCACAGGAGGTCGTAGGGGAGCAGGTCGACGCCGTACCGCACCTCGTGCAGATCGAGCAGCTTGTGCTGCACCAGGCCGTCGAACAGCTGGAACGCGCCGATGCCCACGAGGACACCGCCCACCCATCGCCGGGCCCGCAGGGCTCCGCGGCGCCTGAGATCGGCGAAGAGGAACAGGGAGGCCACGGTCGCGAACCAGCTGAACGCGTGGAACACGCCGTCGGAGACGAGGCCGGCCGCCGGCGTGGACCGGTCGTAGAAGTGGTGCCAGTGCAGGAGCTGATGGAAGACGGCCTCGTCGACGAAGGCGATGAGGCCGCAGCCGAACAGGACGCCCACCAGGACGTTCCGGCGCTGGAGGCCCTCGGCGTCCCGTGCGGCGGGGACGGGCGGGATGGCGGACGAAGCGATGGCGGCACCCGTCGTCGGGGGAAGCGGACAGCTCCCAGCGTGCCAGCGCCGCCCCGGACCCGTCCAGCACTTTCGCGTCCCCGTGGCGGGCGGCGCGGGCGGTCAGTACCCCTCCGGCACGAGGCGGGACCAGGGGCGACGGCATGATCCCGACGCTATGACAAGCATCACGGCGAGGAGGCCCGGAACCGGCAGTACGCCCGATATTTCCCACTAGACTCGATTGCTGCACGCGCCCCGCGGCACAACGAACCCCACGAAGAACGGCATCGGCATGGCAACGGACTACGACGCACCCCGCAACAACGACGAGGACAAGGAAGCGGAGTCGCTCGAGGCGCTCCAGGCGAATCGGGGGAGCAACACCCAGTCGTCGTCGGTCGACATCGAGGACGGCGACACCGCCGAGGGCATCGACCTGCCGGGCGCCGACCTCTCCGGTGAGGAACTCCTCATCCAGGTGATCCCGCCGCAGGAGGACGAGTTCACCTGCGCGTCCTGCTTCCTCGTCCGGCACCGCAGCCAGATCGCCCTCGAGAAGGACGGCCGGCAGTACTGCAGCGACTGCGAGGGCTGACCCGCGGCCCCGGGACGACGGCGGCGTTTCCCGCGGGAGGCGCCGTCATGCGGAACGGAGTCGGGGGATGCTCAGGAAGCCTTCTCGTCGTACCACCAGTGCGTGGCTTCGAGCGGTCGGCGCGACCGCGACGCGACAGGGAGCTCGACGACGACGGCGTCCCGGCGGGGACGCGTCAGGACCATCCGGATGACCGCGAGCAGTGCGGCGGGAATCGACACCAGGATGACGACGGCGAGACCGTACATCGCGAGGGCCGCATGCACGGGCGAACCGTAGAGCACCTCCAGCGATGCAGCGCTGCCGAACCAGAGCCACAGCCAGAACAGGCCGATCGCGTAGAGCAGTGACCGCGCGCGCCTGTAACGCAACGGATAGTGCATCCGCCCACGCTTCATATTCGTCTCCCCAGACTTATGTTTTCCGGACCCGCCCCAGGCAGGACCACAGGATGAATAATAGACCGCGACCGAGGCTTTCCCCGCCTCCGACAACAGAATGAGGCGTGGCGATTTCACGAGGAACGGAGCAGGGCCCGGACATCACGGTCCGGAGAATCCAGGGGAGCGGCGTGTGGGCCCGTGTCAGCTCCGTCGGTGAGGCCGGTGAGCGCGCCTTCGTGCTGGTCTCCGGCCTCGGTGTGTCGTCGCACTACTTCGAGCAGCTCGCGCCGCACCTGATGCAGTTCGGGCCTGTCTTCGCCCTCGATCTGCCCGGTTTCGGCGGCGTCCCGCATGCACGCAGGGCCCTGTCGATCGGACAGTTCGCGGAGCTCGTCGGCAAGGCCATCGACGATCTCGGGCTGGAGGATCCCGTCGTCATCGGCCACTCCATGGGCACCCAGATCTGCACCCATCTCGCCGCGTCCCGGCCCCAGCTCTCGACCCTCGTCCTCATCAGCCCCGTCGTGGACGATGCGGCGCGCTCCACGGCCGTCCAGGCCTTCCGGTTCCTGCGGGCGAGCCTCCATGAGCCGGCCCGCGTGAAACTGCTTGCCGTCGTCGCCTACCTGACGTGCGGGTTCGGCTGGTTCTTCAAGATCCTCCCGCGCATGATGTCGTACCCGATCGAGACCACGGCCACCCGGGTCCGCTCGTCGACGCTCATCATCCGCGGCCAGCACGACGCCGTGTGCCCGCCGGCCTGGGTGACGAGGCTGGGCCGGGCCTTCGGCGGGGCTCCGGTCGTGGAGATCGAAGGCGCGGCGCACTCCGTCATGCACGCGCATGCGAGGGAGGTCGCGGATCTCTGCGTGCGCCACGCGAGCGGCACCCTCGAGGCGGAGCGGCCACTCGCTGGATCAGCACACGCGCCAGGGACCGACGGCGGGAGTGTTCGCGGCGCGGGCATCGCCGTTCTGCCGGAGTTGCCGGAGGTGCACTCCTCCCTGGCTCCGGTGGACGCCGTCCGCGCCATCGCCGAGGAGGTCGAGGGTGTCGCGATCGAGTTGAAGGGCAACCGGACGGACGACGACCGCCTCGTGGAACTCGGCCGGGAACAGCAGGCGGAGGCCCGCGGAAGGGGCACCCGGTGACGGACCCGTCCGGCCGTCAGAGGGTCATGGCGGCGTCGGGCAGCTTCACGTCGGCCGTCGCATCGCCGAGCAGCCGGACGTGGTCGGGGGTCAGGTCCTCGATGCGGTTGACGCCGAGGAGCTGCATGGTGCGGGCGGTCTGTGTACCGAGGATCTCGATGGTGCGGTCCACGCCCTTGCGCCCGCCCGCCATGAGCCCGTAGAGGTAGGCCCGCCCGATCAGGGTGAAGTCGGCGCCGAGGGCCAGCGCCGCGACGATGTCACCGCCGCTCATGATGCCGGTGTCGAGGATGATCTCCGTCTTGCCCTTGAGCTCGGCGGCGACGCGCGGCAGGAGGTGCAGGGGGACCGGCGCGCGGTCGAGCTGCCGGCCGCCGTGGTTGGACAGGATGATGCCGTCCGCTCCGTGGTCGACGGCCTTTCTGGCGTCATCGAGGGTCTGGATCCCCTTGACCACGAGGTTGCCCTTCCAGACGCTGCGCAGCCAGTCGAGGTCCTCGAACGTGAGGGTGGGGTCGAACATCGAGTTGATGAGGTCGGCGACGGTGCCGGAATAGCGGGAGAGCGAGGCGAACGAGAGCGGCTCGTGCGTCAGGAAGTTGAACCACCAGGCGGGGCGGTACGACGCGTCGACGACGGTCTTCAGCGTCAGTGCCGGCGGGATGGTCATGCCGTTGCGGACGTCGCGGAGCCGGGCGCCGGCGACGGCGGTGTCCACCGTGACCATCAGGGTGTCGTTCCCGGCGGCGGCCGCACGTGCGATGAGTTCCATGGAGCGGTCGCGGTCCGTCCACAGGTAGAGCTGGAACCAGTTGCGCCCGTTCGGGGCTGCCTGTGCGACGTCCTCGATGGACGCCGTTCCCATGGTGGAGAGCGTGTACGGGATGCCTGCGGCTTCTGCGGACTGCGATCCGGCGTACTCGCCCTCCGACTGCATCATGCGCGTGAAGCCCGTGGGGGCGATACCGAACGGCAGGGCCGAGTCCTTGCCGAGGATCGGCGTCACGGTGCTGACGGTCCGGACGTCACGGAGGATGCCGGGACGGAATTCCAGGTCGAGGAACGCCTCGCGGGCCCTGCCGAGGGAGATCTCGGCTTCGGCGGCACCGTCCGTGTAGTCGAAGGGAGCCGTCGGCGTGCGGCGCTTGGCCATGTCGCGGAGGTCCCAGACGGTGTTGGCCCGCTGGAGTCGGGCCGCGGCGCCGAACTCCGGCTTCTTGAACTGCATCAGTGGGGCGAGATCCGCGACTCTGGGGATCCGGCGCCTGAGCGCGGGAGGGACGGATGCGCGGGAAGGGGTCTGCATGGTGTGCCTCTGCTCGTCGTCGGGCCGGACGGTCTGATCGCAGATCCTACGGGCTGTGGTCAGACCACACAAGCTATGCTGGCGCCATGCGCACGCACCAGGTGGTCTCGGCATGGCTCGAGCAGGAACTCGCGGCCGGCCGCCTGGCCATCGGCTCGCGGCTGCCCGGCGAGCGCACCATGGCGGAGCGGCTGGGGATCTCCCGTGCGTCCGTCCGAGAGGGGACGCGCGTCCTCGAGGCGCTCGGCGTCGTCCGCGCCGGAGTGGGGTCCGGGCCGCAGGCCGGCACGGTGATCACGGGCAACCCGTCGCTCGCCCTCGATTCCGCCCTCCGGCTCCATGTGGCGAGCGCCCACCTGCCGGTCAAGGACATCGTGGAGACGCGGCTCCTGCTGGAGACCTGGGCGGCGGCCCATGCGTCGCCGGGATCACCGTCCCTCGAACGCGCGGCACGGCTGCTCGACGAGATGGACCGCTACGACGACGGTCCCGCCGGCTTCCTGCAGCGGGACGCGCTCTTCCACGTGGCGCTCGCGGAGGCCGCCGGCAACGTCCTGGTGGGCGCGATGATGGGATCCCTCCGGGGATCGATCGAGGACTACACGCAGCGGCTGACCGCGCGCCTGCCCGAGTGGGGCGCGACGTCCCAGCGGTTGCGCCGGGAGCACCGGGCGATCCTCGACGCGGTGCTCGAGGGGCGTGGGGAGCACGCCGCGGAGCTGGTGCAGGATCATATCGAAGGCTTCTACCGGGAGTCGGGTATCCACAGCGAGAGGTAGGGCCATTGACAGTCTGCTGTGCTTTGCAATAGGGCGCAGGTCACCTAGACTTCTGGAACTGGTCGAGCAGGAGGCCGTGGACCCACCGGACGTGGAGCTGACGATGGAACACCTTCCGCACGTACTCGAGCATCCCACCGCACGACAGGACGGGAAGACGCCGTCCTGGGGCCTCCGGCGAGCGCATCTCACCGCTGTTCCGCAGGACGCGGACGCGGACTTCCCGCAGGACCTCGCCGAGGTGTCGACGCGCCAGCTGCGCATGCTGTGCAACCGCACGTACCAGGCCCTGGACACCGACCACCCGTCCCTTCCGATGCGGGAACGCTACGACCTCCTCGTCGAGGAGCTGGAGCGGCGTGAACGCCAGGCCGAGCGGCACGGGGCAGCGGACGATTCCCGGGAGAAGTTCCGTGACAACGCGCTGTTCTCCCGGTTCGAGCTGTACCGCAACGGCGTTCTCGCCGGCTACGTGCAGTACGAGATGCGGGGTGGGGACGTCCTGCTGCTGCACTCCGTGGTGGACCCCAGGTTCCGCCGCACAGGCCTCGAGCCGGTGCTGATGCAGGCCGTGCTGCTCAACGCGCATCGTCGCCGCCTGGCCGTCATGCCCTATTGCCCGGAGGCGCAGGAGTTCCTGGCCTCCCACCCGCAGTTCCTCTCCCTCATCCCGGCCAGGCAGCGTCGACGGTTCAGGCTGCTGCTGGCATCGCGGGCCGCCGTGGCCGGGCAGGAGCGTTCGTGACGCCGGTCGAGGTCCTCTCGGAGGCTTTCGGGCGCTTGCCCGACCTGGTGCGCGGCGCTGTGGAGGGCCTCGACGCCGAGCAGCTGTCCCTCCGCCCGGGCGGCTCGGCCAATTCGATCGCCTGGCTGGTCTGGCACCTCACGCGCGTCGAGGACAGTCACTTCGCCGAGGCCTTCGGGCACGAGCAGGTGTGGCTGTCCGACGGCTACGCCGATCGGTGGGCACTGCATCTCGATCGCGAGGACACCGGCTACGGTCACTCCACCGATCAGGTCGACGCCGTGCGGGTCGGGTCGGCGCAACAGCTGCTGGACTACTTCGATGCCGTCCACGAGCGCTCCCGGCGCCTCGTCGCGGGCCTCACCGACGAGGACCTGCACAGGATCGTCGACGAGCAGTGGGACCCACCGGTCACGCTGCTCGTGCGGCTCGTGAGTGTGGTGGACGATGCCGTGCAGCACGCAGGGCAGGCGGCCTATGCGCGGGGCATCATCCTCTCCGGGAGCTAGCCGAGCCCGGTCTGCCGCAGCGTGATGTTGAGCCGGCCCTCGAACCCGATGCCGGCAGGGGCGCTCCCGGGCAGCGTCTTGAGGACCCCGTGGTAGGCGAACCGTGACGGGCCACCGAACACGAAGAGATCCCCGGACGCCAGGTGCACGTCCTGCCACGGACGGTTCCGGTTCTCCGTGTTCCCGAAGCGGAAGACGCACGTGGTGCCCAGACTGAGGGACACCACGGGCGCGTTCACGCGCTCCTCGCGGTCCTGGTGCATGCCCATCTTCGCGGCGTCGTCGTAGTAGTTGACCAGCGCGGCATCCGGTTCGTAGGACGCGCCTGACCCGTCGCCGTACGCGGCGTCCACGGCGTCCCGTCCCAGCGTGCGCAGCACCTCGGGAAACGGCGCGACGGCCCCGCCACCGGCGTCGTCCGCGGTGCGGCTGTAGCGGTACGGCAGCCAGTGCCAGCCCAGGCTCACGCTCCGCACGGACATGACCCCGCCGGTGGGCATCGTCACCCTCCGCATCGGGACCGGTCCATTGGCCCATGTGCGGCAGAGCCCGACGAGTTCCCGCTGGCGATCGAGGTCGAGCCAGCCGGGGACGTGCACAGCCCCGGGAGCGGGCTCCTGCCGGGGCCGGGGGATCAGGGCGTCCATCGGATCGGTCACACCACCATTGTGCGGCGGAACCGCCGCCCTGCCGACTTCCGCGCTCACCCGGAAGGACGGCGGATGACGAAGTGCCGGAAGGTCACCGGCGGACGACGCGGAGGCCTCCCTGAAGTGCCGGTCGCGAGCCGATCGTCTGCACCACCCTGGAACCCGGAACAGCAGCCCACTCCTTGAGCAGGAATGGGCTGCTGAGTTCCGACGACTGTCGGCGTCCTCCATCGAGGATGGTGGGCCGGCGACCTGCCTGCTGGACGGTGCCGGTGGTCTCCTGGACTGCGCGGCGGGTCGTGGTCAGGCGAAGGTGGCGGCGTCGATGACGAAGCGGTAGCGGACGTCCGAGGCGAGCACACGCTCGTAGGCGTCGTTGATCTTCTCGGCGGGGATGACCTCGATCTCGGCGCCGATCCCGTTCCGGGCGCAGAAGTCGAGCATCTCCTGTGTTTCGGCGATGCCGCCGATCATGGAGCCGGCGAACGAACGGCGACCTCCGATGAGCGCCATCGCGTTCACCGGCAGCGGCTCGGCGGGCGCGCCGACGTTGACCAGAGCGCCGTCGACCGTCAGGAGTCCCAGGAAGGCGCTGATGTCGATGCTGGCGCTGACGGTGTTGATGATGAGATCGAACGAGCCGGCCAGATCGGTGAACGTGGTCTCGTCACTGGTGGCGTAGTAGTGGTCGGCGCCCAGGCGGAGGCCGTCTTCCTGCTTCTTGAGTGATTGTGAGAGGACGGTGACTTCGGCGCCCATGGCGTGCGCGATCTTGACGGCCATGTGACCGAGGCCGCCGAGGCCGATCACGGCGACGTTCTTCCCCGGGCCGGCGCCCCAGCGGTGCAGGGGTGAGTAGGTGGTGATGCCGGCGCAGAGCAGGGGGGCGGCGGCGTCGAGCTCGATGCCCTCGGGGATCCTGAGCACGAAGTCCTCGGTGACGACGACGTGGGTGGAGTAGCCACCCTGGGTGACGGTCCCGTCGCGGTCGGTGGCACCGTAGGTGCCGACCATCCCGTTGACGCAGTACTGCTCGTCGCCCGCCGTGCAGTTCTTGCACTCCCCGCAGGAGTTGACCATGCAGCCGACGCCGACGCGATCGCCGACGGCGTGCCGGGTCACCTCGGAGCCGACCTCGGCGACGATGCCCGCGATCTCGTGCCCGGGTACCAGAGGGTAGGGCTGGGGACCCCAGTCGCCCTGCACGGTGTGGATGTCGGAGTGGCAGATGCCGGCGTACTTGATCTCGATCAGGACATCGTGGGGACCGACGTCGCGGCGTTCGATGGTGGTGGGGGCGAGGTCGCCGTCAGCGGAGGGCGAGGCGTAGGCGTGAACTGTGGTGGGCATGGGTTTCTCCTTGTGGGGTGTTCGGTTGCTGGTTGCGGCCGGCCGTGTTCGTCCGCTTGCATAAGGGCGTTCTGGGCCGTGAAGCCCTTCGGCGGTGGCGCCGTGCCTACTGCTTCCTGGTCTTCTTGAGATCGTCGGCCAGGGAGCGGGCTTCGTCCGACAGGTGCGCGGCCCTGGAATCGTCCCCGTCCTGGACGGCCTGCCAGTAGTCGATCTTCAGTGCGACGTAGCGTTCGCGCAGGGCGATGGATCTCGCTTCGACGGCCAGGTGTTCCTGCTGGGCCTTCAACAACTCGATCTGCTCCGGGGCAGCAGCAGCCCCGAGTGCTCCGTTCCCGATGTAGCGGCGCATGTCGCTGACGGACATCCCCGTTGCGCTCAGGCAGGAGACCCAGGTCAGCAGATCGAGGTCCTCCGGCGTGTAGATCCGGTGCTTGCTGCTCGCGCCGCGGGAGATCGGAGTGATCACGCCGATGGACTCGTAATAGCGCAGCGTGCTCGCCGGCAGCCCCGTCAGGGCCGCCGTCTCCTTGATCGTGTACGTCTTTCGGACCGTCGGTGCGCTCACTCCATCAACGATAGGAACTTCAAGTACTTGAAGACAAGCTGCCCTCGGCAGTGACGAGGTTCGCACGAGGCCACGGACCGCGGCCGTACGACCGACGGCTCCGAAGGACTCCCTGTCCGGGATGCCGGCAGGTCGAGGTCGAGGTCCCGGTCCAGGTCCGGTAGTCCAGGTCGAGCGCTCAGTGTTCGCCGGCTTGATCCGGCTCGTATCGCATGAGGAGGCGCGGAAACCCGTTGATGACCGAGCTCGTGACGGCGGACTCGGTGAAGCCGGCTCGTTCGAACAGTGCGCGGGTTCCTACGTAGGCCATCGTGAGGTCTACTTTCCGGCCCTGGTTGTCGACCGGGTATCCCTCGATCGCTGGGGCTCCGTGATCGAGGGCGAACTGTACGGCGCCGCTGAGCAGGTGGTGCGAGATGCCTTGTCCGCGGTGTCCCGGGCGGACCCTGATGCACCAGATCGACCACACATCACTGTCGTCCACGCGAGGGATCCTGCGGTTCCGGGCGAAGCTCGTGGCGGCACGGGGATGCACGGCTGCCCATCCCACGACGTCGTCACCGTCGTATGCGAGCACTCCCGGTGCAGGGTCCTGTGCTGCGAGTTCCCTGACGAGAGCTCCGCGTTCGGGGCCGCGGAGTGCGAGATTCAGCGTCGACGGGATCCGGTAGCTCAGGCACCAGCACACGGTGGCGTCGGGCCGCTTGGGACCGACCATCGTGGAGATGTCCTCGAACGCCGTCGCCGGCCGGATCTCGATCACCATGCCGCCACCTTACAGATGCCGGTCCGCACGTGCGGTGTGCGGGCCCCTGGCTCCCGGACGGTCCTCTACGCCGTGCCGGCGCCGGCGGCGTCCTGCTCCTCAGGAGAGCGGGTTCTTCTCCCCCGCCTCGATGGCCGCCTCCAGCCTGTTGGCATCGACGGGCATGGGGCAGGTGCCGTAGGGCGTGAAGGCACTGGGATAGTTGATCGCCCTGTTGAAATCGACGATCACCGTGCCGTCCGGGCGCGGGCGGCGCGTGGCGACCTTCCGCCAGTCGGCCGTCGCCGATCCGTTGGTGCTGTCGTGGAACGTGATGGAGAGGCCCCCGGCCTCCTCCTGGGAGGCGCCGAGCCGGAACTCCCGGGCGTCACCCGGCAGCGAGAACACGACGTCGCCCACGAGCGTGGTGGCGCCGGGGACCTCGTCATGCGCGGTCCTGATGTGTTCCTCGCGCGGCTCGTCGTACGGCTCGAAGCGGGCCTCCACCACCAGGTCCGGGCGGTAGCCGAATACCGGGACCTCCTCGAAGCCGGTCGCCGTCGGTGATTCCGCATCCCTGGTCCGGATGGCGTAGCGGCCGGCACGGCGGGCGAGTTCCACCACGATCCGGCGTCCCGTGGACCCGCCGTGCGAGACCCACAGGAGTGACTCCTCGTCGTCGAGGACAGCGGTGATCGTGCCGTCCACCCGGTGCCCGCCCGGCAGCCCGGTCAGCCCCTCGGCGGCGGAGGCCGTGAGGCTTGCTCCGTCATCCGTCGCGGACCACAGCCCCGGGACCTGCTCCACTTCCGCGGGTTCGGGGCCGAGCCACTGGAAGGACGTCAGCGAGAGCCAGCCGTGCTCCTCAGCGAGCGCCGCGTTGCGCGCCTCCCGGAAACGCGCCCAGCGTTCCTCGGCCGTCCGGGTGGTGGTGCTCATCCTGTCCTCCTGCTCGGGTGTTCCTGCACTGCTCTGTCCGCACCGCCTAGAACCCGGGCGGTGCCCGCGGCATTCCCGGTCCGCGGCGTCCCCGCCCCACGCTATCCATGTCCCACGGTGTCCACGTCCAGCGCCTTCCCGCTCCGCGGGCGAGCCGCATACCGGCAGGCCGTCGATCCGTCCACCGGGCCTCCGGTCCTGCCTCCTTTCGTCCCGTCCCCAGGTCCGTCTGCGACGATGGACCGTCGACGGGCAGGAGAGAAGAGAATGACCGATGGACCAGGAACGGCGACCGGGGCTGCGAACGAGCCCGAGGACGAACACACGGACGAACCCACGGACGAACTGACCGACGAGCCGACCGATGCTCCCGCCGACCGCGCTGCGGTCTCCGCCGGGAGCGAGGGCGCCGACGAGCCGCCGCCCGTCCCCGTGCCGACTCCCGGCGGGAACGGCGACGGTGACGACCACGTGCTCCTGCCGCATCCGGACCTGCCCACCTGGCGCGAGGACTACCCGTACGACACCCGGATGACGGAGCGCGAGTACCAGAAGACCAAGCGGGCGCTGCAGATCGAACTGCTCAAGATGCAGGGGTGGGTCAGGGCGAACCGGGCCAAGGTCGCGATCCTGTTCGAAGGGCGCGACGCCGCCGGCAAGGGCGGCACGATCAAACGGTTCACGGAGAACCTCAATCCCCGCGGGGCGCGCGTGGTGGCGCTGGACAAGCCCAGCGAGAAGGAACAGACGCAGTGGTACTTCCAGCGCTATGTCTCCGTGCTGCCCTCGGGCGGCGAGATCGTCCTGTTCGACAGGTCCTGGTACAACCGCGCCGGTGTGGAGCGGGTCATGGGGTTCTGCACGCCGACCGAGTACCTCGAGTTCATGCGGCAGGCCCCGGAGGTGGAACGCATGCTCGTGCGCAGCGACACGTTCCTCATCAAGTTCTGGTTCTCCGTGTCCCGAGAGGAACAGCGGCGGCGTTTCGCCCAGCGCCACTCGGACCCGGTGCGCCGCTGGAAGCTGAGCCCCATGGACCTGCAGTCGCTCGACAAGTGGGACGACTACACCGAGGCGAAGGAGGCGATGTTCTTCTACACGAACACCGCGGACGCGCCGTGGACCGTCATCAAGAGCAACGACAAGAAGCGGGCGAGGATCGAGGCACTCCGCTACGTCCTGTCGGTCCTCGACTACGACGAGAAGGATGCCGACGTCGTCGGCACACCGGATCCCCTGATCGTGGGGACCGGGCCGAACTCGCACCTGGTCGAGGCCGGCGAGCAGTCCACCCGCCGCTTCCCGACGCTCTAGCGGCTCAGGTGCTGTAGCTGGAGGTGGCCGCGAATCCGGCGAACATGAGGACCACCAGGAGGATCCCGAACAGGATGGCGAGGCCGTAGAGCACGACGTTGATCCAGCCGAGCACCTTCCCCGCCGTCGCGGGCACGCCGAGGCGCTCGGCCTTCCTCGCCTGCCAGATGGCCAGCGGCCCCAGGACGATCCCGGCCACGAACAGGCCCACGATGCCGAGGATCAGGGAGAGCTGCGCCGCCTTCTCGCCCTCGATCGACTGGTAGGAGGACTGGTACGGTCCCGGCTGGTAGCCCCCCTGGTACGGCTGGGTGGGCGGGTAGGGAGCGCCGCCCTGGCTGCCGTACGCACCGCCGTCGTACGGGCTCGAATGGCGGCCTGAGTAGGGGAGCTCGCTGGGGTAGGGGTCCTGGGACATGGCGGGTTCCTCTGCTCTGCTGGTGCGCGGGTGCCCCGGAGCTGTTGCTGCCGGGGCACCATCATCTCGCGTCCGGCCCGCCGGCGCATACCCCGCACCGCCGGGTTCCCGGGATCGGGCCCGGGCCCGGACCCCTGCTGCTAGGCGTCCACGCGCTGCACCGACCGCAGGCGGGAGTGGCGGTTGCCGTAGGCGAAGTAGATGACGAAGCCGACCACGAGCCAGCCGGCGAAGAACAGCCAGGTGATGGTGGCCAGGTTGAACATGAGGTACAGGCACAGGGCGGCCGAGGCGATCGGGATGACCTTGCCGAACGGGACCCGGAACGCGGGCCGGAGGTCGGGGCGCTTCCGGCGCAGCACGATGATCCCCAGGCTGACCGTGATGAAGGCGGACAGCGTGCCGATGTTGATCATCTCCGCCAGCACCTCCACCTGCGTGAACCCGGCGAGCAGGGCGACGACGACGCCGCACAGGATCTGAGTGCGTGCCGGCGTCGCGTGCTTGTCGGAGGTGCGGCTGAGCCCGCGCGGCAGGAGGCCGTCGCGGCTGAGCGCGAAGATCACGCGGGCGAGTCCCATGAGCAGCACCATGATCACGGTGGTCAGGCCGATCAGGCTGCCGAGCGAGATGATGCCCGCGGCCCAGTCGGCGCCCACGAGCTGGAAGGCGGTGGCGAGCGACGGCGCACCCGAGGCGCCGAGCTCCTTGTAGGAGACCATGCCGGTGACCACGAGGGTCACCAGGATGTAGAGGACGCTGACCACCGCGAGGCCCGCGAAGATGCCGCGCGGCAGCGTGCGGCTGGGGTTCTTCACTTCCTCCGCCGATGTGGCGACGACGTCGAACCCGATGAAGGCGAAGAAGACGAGGGCGGCACCCGAGATGATCCCCGTGAAGCCGAAGGCCGCCGGGGAGGCGCCGCTCAGGAAGGAGAGGAAGGGCTGGTTCGCCCAGTCGGCACCGGTCTCGGCGGCAGGTTCGGAGGCGGGCACGAACGGCGCGTAGTTCTCGGGGCTGACGTAGAAGAAGCCGACGACGATCACGAACAGCACGATGCCGATCTTGATGACGGTGAACACGCTGTTGACCCGGGCGGAGAGCTTGGTCCCATAGATGAGCACGGCCGTGAAGATCGCCACGATCAGCAGCGGTCCCCAGGTGAGGTCGAGCCCCAGGACGCTGATCTCCGCGGGGATGTCGAGGTCGAGGACGCTGAAGAGATCCGAGAGGTAGACCCCCCAGAACTTGGCGATCACGGCCGCTGCCATGAGCAGTTCGAGGATCAGGTTCCAGCCGATGATCCAGGCCAGCAGCTCGCCCATCGTCGCGTAAGTGAAGACGTAGGCGCTGCCCGCGACGGGCAGCGCCGTCGCGAACTCGGCGTAGCACATGATCGCGAGGGCGCACGTGATCGCCGCCAGCACGAAGGAGATGGTCACGGCCGGACCGGCGTTGAACGCCGCCGCCTGCGCACCCACCGAGAAGATGCCGGCGCCGACGGCGACCGCGACGCCCATGATCATGAGGTCCCAGGTGTTGAGGGACCGCTTGAGGCCGTGTCCCTTTTCGTCGGAGTCCCTGATCGACTGCTCGATGGACTTGGTCCGGAAGAGGTCCATGGGTGTGCTGATCCTTCATCTGTTCGGGGTGGAGGCCGGCCGCGGGAACGCGACAGGCCCTTGTCGAGGATAGGAAACGAACGGGCCCGCCGCATCTTCGTGACGATGCGGCGGGCCCGTTCCCTCCGGTGCCGGAAGAGGCTATGCGTCGCGCTTGAGGAGGGCGTGGCGGGGACTGTCCGGGTTCATGAGCGAATGCTTCCTGCCGTAGAGGAAGTAGAGGGCCAGCCCGATCAGGAGCCACACGCCGAAGCGCAGCCAGGTCTCCCAGTGGAGCTGCAGGATCAGGAACAGCGACGCGAGGACGCCGAAGGCGGGCACGATCGGCATCAGCGGCAACCGGAAGGTGCGGGGTACCTCGGGGCGCGTGCGGCGCAGCACGATCACGGCGATGCACACCACGATGAACGCGGCGAGGATGCCGATGTTGGTGAGGTCGGCGACGGCGCGGATGGGGAAGACCCCGGCGAGGAGCGCCGCGGCGATGCCGGCGATCCAGGTGACGCGCTGCGGCGTGCCGTTCCGGTCCGTCGTCGAGAACCAGGCGGGGAGGAGGCCGTCGCGGCTCATCGAGAACCACACGCGGGTGACGCCGAGCAGGAACGTGAGCATGACGGTGAGGATGGAGATCACGGCGAAGGCCGAGATGATCGTCGCGACGACCGGCAGGCCCACGGACTGGAAGGCGGAGGCGAAGCCCGCCGTCGGGCTGATGTCCGTGTAGTTCTGCATGCCGGTGAGGACGAGGGTCGCGAGGACGTACAGCACCATCGCGATCAGGAGCGACAGCAGGATGGCCTTCGGCATGTGCTTCTTGCCGTCGGTGGCCTCCTCCGCCGCGGTGCTCATGGCGTCGTACCCGAAGACCGCGAAGAAGACGGTGGCGGCCCCGGTGAAGACGGCGCCGAAGCCGGAGGGAAGGAACGGAGAGTAGTTGTCGGCGTTCACGTAGAAGAAGCCGAGGCCCACGATGCCGAGGATGAGCAGGATCTTGAGCCCGACGGCGATGAGCTCGAACCGGCCGAACGTCTTGGTGCCGCGGCTCAGGATGAAGGTGATGAGCAGGCACACCACGATCGCGGGCACGTTGACCACGCCACCCTCGATGGTGTCCGGCGTCCCCTGCATCCAGGTGGGCACGGTGACCCCGATCCCGGACATGAACTCGGTGAAGTAGCCGGAGATGCCGATGGCGACCACGGCCACGATCGCGATGTACTCGAGCAGGAGATCCCACCCGATGAACCAGCCGATGATCTCACCGAGGGCGACGTACCCGTAGGTGTAGGCGGAACCGGCCCTGGGGATCATGCCGGCGAATTCGGCGTAGGACAGCGCGGCCGCCGCACTGGCCAGCCCTGCGACCAGGAAGGAGATCAGGACGGCCGGCCCCACCGGCGCGCCGTCCTCGCCACCGTTGGCGACGAGCCCTGCCAGCGTGAAGATGCCCACACCGATGATGCCGCCGACGCCGATGGCCGTCAGCTGCCACAGGCCGAGGCTCTTGAAGAGGCCGGTGCGGCCCGTCTCGTCCTCGACGTTGTCGATGGGTTTACGCCGCAGGATCGACTGCGTGCCCTGTACGCCTGAGCTGTTCGACATCATCGTCCGTTCCTAGGAGGGGTGGCATTTCCGCACCAGCCAAGTATGGGGCGGGCGACCCATCAGCGGAAGTGGGCGTACCTGAACGGAAAGGTTCATTCCTCCTTACGTGTTCTTTCCGGCGGCGGGTGGAGTCCGTCGAGGACGAGGTCGAGGTACCGCTCGACGCCGCTAGCTGCTGCGGGCCGGCCTGCCGCCTCGGGGGTGAGGGAGGCGAGCATGCGGATCAGGACCAGCAGGTCCTGTCCCGTGACGTCCTGTCGGGCGCCGCCGTCGTCCCGGAGCCGTCGGGCCAGCTCCGCCGCGACGGGTGCGATGCGCTCGCGGAGCATCGCGAGGCCGGCGGACACGAAGACGGAGTCCTGCAGCAGTTCCCGCAGGCCCCGGTCCTCGAGCTGCATGCGTGCGGTGGATCCGATGAACAGCCGTGCTGCGGCCCAGGGCTCGGCCGTGGCGAGGGCATCCGCGCCGACCGAGGCGACGTCGGCCACACGCTGTTCGAGGATCGCCTCGATGAGCGTCCGGCGGTCCGGGAAGCGGCGGTAGACCGTGCCCACTCCCACTCCGGCCTCCCGGGCGATGTCCTCGAATGCGCATTCGGTCCCGTGCTCGGCGAACATCCGTCGCGCCGCCGCGAGGACCACTTCGCGGTTGCGTTGCGCGTCCCGCCGAAGGGGCCGGACGACGGCGGAAACCGCCTCGGGTGGTTCAGGCGGGTGTGCCACGCGCCGCCGCCCGGTGTAGCCGGAACGTGAGGAGGAGCCGGTGCGCGGTGATGACGACGGCGAGCCAGGCGATGCCGAGGGTCCATGCCACGAGGACGTCGGTGAGCCAGTGATGGCCGAGGAATACGCGGCTGAGTCCCATGGTCGCGGCGAACACGACGGCGAGGCTGATGGTCAGTGCCCTGGTGCGCTTGCGGTGCTGCCGCAGGACGAGCAGGTAGGCCACGATGCCCGCGATGACCAGGGCGTTCAGCGAGTGGCCACTGGGGAACGACGGCGAGGTCTCGTAGGGTGGGACGGCGAGTTCGATCGGCGGGCGCAGGCGTCCGATCGCGTCCTTGCCGGCGACGGTCATCAGCAGCGAGCCGAAGGCCGCGGCCGGTAGCAGGATCACCGGCGTCCAGGACCTGCGGCGCACGGCGAGCAGCACCAGGATCGCGACCGCCAGAAGGGGCATGCCGATGGGGCCGCCGATGTGCGTGTAGCCCGTGATGACGGCGTTGAGCCAGTCCTGCCGCAGCGACACGGCGAGGTCGAGGGCGGGTTGGTCGAGAGCTGCGACGCCGTCGGCCTCCACCACCGACTCGTACACCTCGGCCGATGCCGCGGTGAGGGCCGCGGCGACACCGCCCCCGATCGCGATGATGAGCAGCAGGGCCGCATGCGGTCCCAGCCACCGGGCGAGGGGCCGGACGCACCGCACGAGCAGGCGGCCGACCGGGGTCGTCCATCGCGTGAGATCGCGGGGTCCTACGTACTGGTCCTGGTGGGAGGGCATCCCCCGACTCTATGCCGGTCGTGCCGTGCCCGGCATTCCCCGTGGCTTCCGCCGTCGGCACTGGCGGTCCTGCCCCCGGCCTGCTGTGTTCCTGCGCTTGCGGGCGCCGTGCAACTAGGCTGGCGCCATGACCGACCCCGGAAGGATCCGCGACGTAGTCCGCGGCGTACCCGTGTTCCCCGACGTGATGCCGCCCTTCGACCCCTCGGCGGCGCCCCCCTCGCCCGTGGACCTCTTCGTGGAGTGGCTGGAGCGCGCGGTGCAGGACGGCATCGCCGCGCCGCACGCGGTCACCCTGTCGACGGTGGGCGAGGACGGCACCCCGGATGCCCGCGTCGTGATCGTGAAGGACGTGACGGCTGCCGGCTGGCAGGTCGCATCCAGCAGCGACAGCCCCAAGGGTCGGCAGCTGGCGGCGCATCCCGCTGCGGCGCTGACCTTCTTCTGGCCGGCCGCCGGGCGGCAGGTGAGGATCCGCGGTTCCGTCTCCGTCGGCAGCACGGACGAGAACGACGCCGACTTCCAGCGCCGCCACCCGGTGGCGCGTGCGCTCGTCCTGGCGGGGAGCCAGAGCGCGGTGATGGGCGGCCGCGAGGACCTGGACGCGGCGGTGGAGGACCAGGTGCGGAAGATCGACGCCGCCGGCGGCCTGGCCTCGACCACCTGGACCGTCTACACGGTCGCCCCCGACGCCGTCGAGTTCTGGCAGGCCGACCAGGAGCGCAGGCATACGCGGCTGCTCTACACCCGCTTCGGGGAGGGCTGGCGCAGGACCATGCTCTGGCCGTAGTCCGTCTCCGGACGACGGCCGCCCCCGGCACGACTGCGTCTATGCGGGGACCGTCCCCGATCCGACCGGGGTCCCTCCGACCCGCACGCGGAGCTTGTGCACGAAGTCGAGCTTGTCGACGACGGAGGGCGGTAGGACGAACGGGTACAGGTCATTGGCGCCCATGCTGCGGTTGACCTGGTTGAGGGCCACGGCGAGCGGGATCCAGGTCTCACGGACCACCGTCCCGAAGTCCTCGGTCGTGTCCGGGCCCGAGGCGAGCCCATGGTTGCGGGCCGTGTCCACCGTGTCGCAGATGTGCAGGTAGTGGGCGAACGTCTCGGCGAAGTCCTCGTACGGGTGCATGGTCGCGTACATGGAGATGTGGTCGTTCTCCCAGCCCTCGGGTGCGCCTTCGTCGTAGTGGCGCTTGATGGCGTCCTGGTAGCTCGCGCGGTCGTCACCGAACAGGTCGCGCGCCCTCCCCGTCAGCTCGGCATCCGAGAAGACGAGCGTGCCCTCGAAGTAGTGTCCGGTCTCGTGCCGGAAGTGCCCGAGCATGGTGCGGTAGGGCTCCTCGAGCCTGGCCCGCATCTTCTCGCGGTGGGAGTCGACGGTCTCCGCGAGGTCGATGGTGATCAGGCCGTTCTGGTGTCCGATGACCACCTTCTCCTCGACGCTCGAGAGCAGGTCGAAGGCGAGGCCGCGGTCCGGGTCCTCGGTCCGGTCCCGGATCGGCAGGCCGAGCCCGTCGAGCTCGTAGATGAGGTGGCGCTTGGACCGCTCGGCGTCGAGGAACTGCGCCAGTCCGGTGGTGTCGTGGTCGTCGGGGCGCGTCCGCGTGAGGTTGCAGCTGAAGCATTCGTCGCCCTCCTCCCGCACCAGCCAGGTGCACCCCGACAGCTTCAGGTTGACGCAGCGACGGAGTACCTGGCCCTCGAGGTCGCGGTAGGCGCCGTCGTCGTCGAGCGGTGCGATGACCCGCTCGCCGCGGTGGAAGCCGAGCTGCGTGCCGCAGGCGAGGCAGCGGGAGTTCTCGAAGAAGAGGGGCGCCGAGCAGACGGCACAGGCGAAACGTTGCATGGAGGGTCCTGGGATTCGTGGGCGGTGGCGTGTCAGCCGAAGAAGACGATGCGGATCAGGGCGGCGGTCCCGAGAACGAGGATGGTCGCCCGCAGCGCGAGCGGGGAGAGCCTGCGGCCCACGCGGGCGCCGAGGAAGCCGCCGAGGGTGGCGCCGACGGCGATGAGGAGCACCAGCGACCAGTTGATCGACTCCCAGGCGAAGGCCATGAACGTCACGGCGGCCACGCTGTTGACGGCGGTGGTCAGGACGTTCTTGATGGCGTTGATGCGCTGCAGGCTCTCAATGGTCACCATGCTCATCAGGCCGACGATCAGGATGCCCTGCGCCGCACCGAAATAGCCCCCGTACAGGCCGAGGACACCGATCCCCGCGAGGAGGAGCAGGGAACGACGGCGGGACGGCGCCGCGTCCGGCGCACTCTCGGCGGCCTTGGCCGCGGCGGCGCGCTGCACCCGGGGGGCCAGCGCCACCATGACCAGTCCGATGATGATGAGGGCGGGCACGATCGCCTGGAAGGCCTGTGCCGGCAGGACGAGCAGCAGGAGCGCCCCGCCGAGCCCGCCGAGGACGGAGAGGGGCAGGAGTCGCAGGAGCAGGCGCTTGTTCGCGGCGATCTCGCGGCGGTAGCCCCACGATCCGGACAGGCCGCCGCCCACCAGGCCGATGTTGTTGGAGATGTTCGCGACGATCGGAGGGTAGCCGAAGAGCAGGAGGGTGGGAAAGGTGACCAGGGTGCCGGAGCCGACGACGACGTTGATCATGCCGGCCCAGAAGCCGGCGGCCAGGATCACGGCGATCTCGAGCAAGCGGGGTCCTCTCGGTGGTGGGAGGTGTCCGCCGATTCAGGGCATCGAAATGCGCGGCGGGAAGGGCACCAGGCCAAGGATATGCCTGGTCACCCTTCCCTGCGGACCGGCCCGGCCCGGATGGTGCGTCAGGCGTCCTCGCGGTCGGGACTCTCGAGGATGAAGAAGTTCGACTGCTTCCCGTCCTTGCGCTGCTCCTGGTAGATGAAGTTCAGCCGGCGCTCGTCGAATGTCCGGAACCACTCCTCCCAGCTCACGTGGCGCAGCTTGTCGGTGTCCTCGTTGAAATCGAAGCGGAGGACGCCGAGGTGGTCACCGTGTTCCGTCCCGTCGACGGTCGCCGGACGGGCGTCCCGCGCCTCGGCCCACTGCTTGATGACCTCGTGGTGTGTCGTCGCCAGGCTGCGGCCCTCCCGCTCGGGGTCCTCGTCGGGCGAGGTGATCTCCTGCGAGTACTTCAGCGATTTCGAGGTCTCGGATCCCGTGCGGATCCGGCCGCCGTCCGGGCCGGCACCCACCTCCGCGGAGGTGTCCTCCTCCTCGGAACGGGACCGGTCGCCGCCGGCTCCGGACGGGCCGTCCGTGGAATCCTGCCGGGCCGAGGCCACCGCATCGACGAGTTCGTCCTTCCGCATCCAGGAGGTGCCCGGCAGTCCCTCCTCCTTGGCCTCCTTGCGGAGCTCGTCCACCGTCATCCCGCGTAGTTCGGTCTCACTGACCTCGGGGGTGTTCGGGGTCTGATTTCCGGGTTGGTCCGCCATGCTGATCTTCCTTCCGGTCGATGCTCCCGCGCAGATCGGCAGGTCCGGTCGGCACGAAGAACTAAGCGTGCTTATTACTTTCCCGGCGACCGGGGCCGGTGTCAAGGAGAACGGGCGACCCCGGCTCAGTGGCCGAAGGTGTCCGAATCGACGATTTCGGCCTCGCCGGTGTCGAGCCTGTAGATGCGGGCCAATTCCTCTCCCGACAGTTCGAAGTCGAAGACGGCGAGATTCTGCGCGAGCCGTTCCGGGTTGGACGATTTCGGGATGGCGACCATGCCCTGCTGGACGTGCCAGCGCAGCACCACCTGTGCGGGGGTCCTGCCGTGCGCCTCCGCGATCGCGACGACGCCGGCGTCGTCCAGCAGTCCGCTGCCCGGGCCGAGCGGGCTCCAGGACTCGGTCACGATGCCGTGCTCGTTGTGGAACGCGCGTTCCTCGATGCGGGGCCGCTGGGGGTCGAGCTGGATCTGGTTCACGTCGGGCACGATCCCGGCGTCGAGAACCTGCTGCAGGTGTGCCGGCTTGTAGTTGGACGTCCCGACGGCCCGTACGAGTCCCTGCTCCATCAGCGCCGCGATGCCCTGCACTGCCTCGACATGGCGACCCTGGTCGGGGTTCGGCCAGTGGACGAGCAGCAGGTCCACGTAGTCGAGGCCCAGCAGTGCGGTGCTCGCCTCGAACGCCCGTCGGACGCCGTCCTTGCTGTGGTGCTCGCGGTTGAACTTGGTGGTGATGAACAGCTCGTCGCGGGCGACGCCCGAGCGGCGGATGCCCTCACCCACGCCCTTCTCGTTGCGGTAGTTCTCCGCCGTGTCGATGAGCCGGTATCCGGTGTCGATCGCGAGGCTGACGGTCTCCGCCGCCTCGTCGTCGTTGAGCGGCCAGGTGCCGAGTCCGAGGAGGGGGAGGTGCGCGCCGCCGCGCAGCTGGACGGTGGGGGCGAGTGCCATGGTGGAGCTCCTGCTCGAGGGGTGGTGTCGGTCCCAGCCTCCACCGACGGCCTCGGCGTCGTCAACACGCGGTCCCCGACCTCGGAGGGCAGGGGAATGATTTCGTTTCGGTCTCGAACGGATCAAGGTAGGCCGGAGGAATCCTCAAGATCGGTTCAAGGCCGGCCGTGCGGCGGCGACCTGTTCCGGGGAGAAGTAGTAAGGGTACTTAATTTCACATCCCGAAAGAATGGGCCTATAGTCTCTGGCAGGGCCTAGCAGCGGGCCATCGAACCACCATCGTGGAGCTGATCATGGAAACTTCCCTTTTTGTCGATCCCCATCCGCAGTCCGTCCAGGCTGCCGAGCCGGAGCAGTCCGCGTGGGGTGCGTTCCCGAGGATTTCCCCCAGTCCGACTCCCCGGGTCGAGGAGTCGGAGTTTCCCGACGATCTCACGGTCGTGTCCACCCGGCAGCTGCGGGTCCTGTGCAACCAGGCCTACCGCCTGCTCGACCGCGATTTCCCGCCCATGGAAGCCCTGCACCGGTACGAGCTGCTGGTCGAGGAGATCGAGCGGCGGGAGGTGCAGGCCGAGGCCCGCACCGCCCCGGTCAGGGCGCGCAGCGGCTTCCGTGACAACGCGCTGTTCTCGCGGTTCGAGCTCTTCAGCGACGGGACCATGGTGGGCCACGTGAAGTACGAGATGAAGGGCTCACACGCGGTGCTGATCCAGGCCGTCGTCGACCCGCGTTTCGACGCCGTCGACGTGGAGCCGGCACTCGTCCGGGAGGTCCTGCTGAACGCGCACAAGCGGCGCATCGCCGTCGTCCCCTACTGCCCGCGGGTCCGCGCGTTCCTCACCGAGTTCCCCCAGTACCGGGCGCTGCTGCCCGCGGACCAGCGCCGCAGGCTCGAAGCGAGCCTGCGGGACGGCGGCACCGCCTAGCCCGCACGCTGCCGGCTCGACCGGCGGGAAGCGGCCGTGGGCTGCGACGGGTACCGCGCGGATGGGCGGAGCAGGACGCGCTCCACCATCGCGCCGACCGAGCCGGCAGTCACCTGGTCCGTCCCATCGTCGTCGCCGTCCCGCCGTCCGAGCGCTGCGAGGCCCGTGCTGTCAGACGCGGACGAGCATCTTGCCGGTGTTGGCGCCGTTCATCATGTCGAGAAAAGCCCGCACGGAGTTCCCGATGCCGTCCACCACGGTCTCGTCGAAGACCACGCTGCCGTCCGACAGCCATCCGGTCATCTGCTGGACGAACTCGGCCTGCAGGTCCTGGTGCCGGCCGACGATGAAGCCCTCGAGCTTGAGGGACCGCGTGACGAGGTTCGCCATGTTGTCCGGTCCCGGCGTCCGCTGCGTGGCGTTGTACTGCGAGATCGCGCCGCACAGCGCGGCGCGCCCACCGGTGTTCAGGCGGTCAAGCGCCGCCTCGAGGTGGTCGCCGCCGACGTTGTCGAAGTACACGTCGATGCCGTCGGGTGTGACCTGGCGCAGCTGCTGCCGCACCGGCGCGTCCTTGTAGTTGAATGCCTCGTCATATCCGTACCGGCTCTTGAGCAGGGCCACTTTCTCGGCGGACCCCGCCGAGCCGATGACGCGCGATGCGCCGAGCTTCCGTGCCACCTGCCCTGCGATCGAGCCGACGGCGCCGGCCGCTCCGGAGATGAAGACGACGTCGCCCTCCCCGAGCCCTGCGACGCGCTTGAGTCCGGCGTAGGCGGTGAGACCCGTCATGCCGGCCGCACCGAGGAAGACCGATAGGGGCAGGTCCGTCTCCGGCAGGGGCGAGAAGTGCGCCGCGGGGCCCTGTGCGAGGTCGCGCCAGCCGTAGCTGTGGAGCACGGCGGTGCCCACGGGCATCGCGTCGGAGGCGGATTCGACCACCCTGCCCACCGCGCCACCGGTCATCGTCTCGCCGAGTCCGAAGGGCGGGACATAGGACCGGGAGTCGTTCATGCGCCCGCGCATGTAGGGATCGACGGACACGTAGTCGTTGCGGACCCGTACCTCACCCGCACCGAGTGCGGGCAGTTCCGCCGTCACGGTGGCGAAGTCCTCCTCGGTGGGACTGCCGACCGGGCGCCGGACGAGCTGGATCTGTGTGCTGATGGCCATGGTGCTCCTTGTGCTGGTTGCTTCCTGCAGGCGACAAGCAATTATCCGGAGGAATTATTCCGGTTACAGGGCGGCGGCCAGTCGGGCCCGCAGTTCGGCCGCGGGTCCCTCGATGGCTGCGGGTCCTGGCCCGGGTGCACGTCCCCACAGCCAGAGGAGGAGCGGTTCCGCCGTACTCCGGAGGGTCGCCTGGCCGTCCGCGGCGATGTCACGCTCGACGACGGCCCGCCGCCGGTCGAGTCGGATGTCCCAGGAGTGGCCCCCCGCCTCGAGTCGTACCACCGCCCCCGAGGCCGACGGATCGGGGTGTCCGCGCCCCAGCATCACCGTCAGGACCTCGTCGATGCCGTCCAGTACCAGCTTGGCGTCCAGGGGCGTGGTGCCGCCCGCGACCGTGTCCTCGAGGTCGAAGCGGTGGATCGCGGTCTCATGGGTGAGGCGCCGGATCCAGAATCCGACCGTCTGGTCCTCCGGGACCCAGGTCTCGACGCGGTCGCCGGGCTCATGCGCATCGAACTGCTCGATCAGGCTGGCGTAGCAGTGGGCGAGGAGTGCCTGCGGAGGGAAGCTCCCCACACTGACGGGTGGCCAGCCGTGGCTCGGCCTCACGCCCGTCCGGATCGTCTCCGCCTTCTGCAGGAAGACGATCGCGGTGTGGCGTACCAGATCCTCACCGGTCCAGCCCGGGCAGGCCGGCACCGGGCGGTCGAGCGCGGGCCCGACGAGGTTCGAGAGGGTGCGGTACTCCTGGTCCAGCAGTTCCCTGTACCGGCCGAACGGAAGGGCGTGCGGTGAGGGCTGCTCCATCCACCGAGTCTAGGGGGGAGCGACTGGAGGTCGCCCATGTTACTGGTGAGTAATATTGCTGCCATGCACCTGATCTTCCGCACGATGCTGCAACTGCTCCTGTCGCGCAGGCGGCCTGCCCTCGGCATCTGGGATTCCAGCAGCGTGACCCTGCGCGTCCTTCCGACGGACATCGACATCGCGATGCACATGAACAACGGCATGTACTTCTCCGTCTTCGACCTCGGGCGCTTCGATCTCATGGTGCGCAGCGGCGTGTGGGCGCAGATGCGCCGCAGGAGGTGGAGTCCGGTTGCCGCCGGCGAGACCATCAGCTTCCGTAAGTCCCTCCAGCTCGGCCAGCTCTACGCGATCGAGACGCGCATCATCGGACTCGATGAGCGAGCCATCTACTTCGAGCAGCGGGCAGTGGCCGACGGCGAGATCTACGCCCGGGCCTTCATCGCCACACGCCTGGTCTCCGGGTCCGGGCCGGTGAGCAACGAGGAGATCGTCACCGCATTCGGTGCGCCGCCCGAGGGCCTGGTGCTGCCCGAGTGGATCCACGAATGGCGGCTCAACAACGCGCTCCCGAGCACCCGCAGGCCTGCGCCGCATTCCTGGTAGCGCCCGGCGCTGCAGATCGGAGAGCTCTTGCGGTGACCTCCCTGCGTCAACTAATGTTGACGCATGGAGGTGGAGCGGATGAAGACACTCGTTGGCTCGATGGATGGGAAAGGGCCGGTAGAATCCCTGCAGGCGATCGCCGAACTGCACCGCGAGGTGGGCCGGGCCGAGGCCGGGCTCGTGCGTGGTGCACGTCAGGCCGGCTTGTCCTGGGAGGCGATCGCGCAGTGCCTCGGGGTGAGCAAGCAGGCCGTGCACCGGAAGTACGGGAAGCAGTAGCGGCGCACGTGCCTCGCCCTTCCTGGCTGCCGTGTCAGCCGGTGGGTTGTGCGAGCTGCAGCAGGTTGCCGACGGTGTCGTCGAGGACTGCCACGATAACAGGGCCCATCATGGTCGGCGGCTGCGTGAAGGTGACACCGAGGGCCGTCAGCCTGTCGTACTCGGCGTGCACGTCCGCGACCCCGAGGACGCAGAACGGGATGCCGTCGGCGGCCAGCGCGTCGGCGAAAGGCCCTGCGGCAGGGTGGCCTTTGGGCTCGAGGGAGATCTGCGTGCCGTCGGGGCGATCGGGATCGATCACGGTGAGCCAGCGGTGCTCGCCCATGGGGATGTCCGCGGACACGGCGAAGCCGAGGTGCTGGGTGTAGAAGTCGAGGGCCCGCTGCTGGTCGTCGACGAAGATGCTGACTGCTTCGAGTTTCATGATTCTGCCTTCCGGGGCGGCCAGCGGTCGAGGATCCCGGCCAGTGGCGAGGTGTCGATGGCGTGGAACCGGTAACGACCACTGCGTTCGGAGTGCACGAGCCCGGCCGCCTCCAGGATGTCGAGGTGTTGTGCCACCGCCTGGCGTGACGGGGTGATGCCGTGGTTCATGGCGAGCTTCGAACACAGCTCGAAGAGGGTCTGCTTCTCCCGGCCCAGGAGTTCATCCAGGAGCGCCCGCCGCGTCTCGTCGGCCAGCGCCCGGTAGATATCCGTCACGCGATCATAATAGGTAAGTTCGCGGTTACCTGTAAAGGGGCTCGTCGTCGGGACAGGTGCGGGCTGTGCGCGGGCGGCCGGCCACCTGCCGGGGTGAGGAGGGGAATCGGTTTCCTCCGCCTCGTCGCACTCACGGACGTCACGATCGGAATATTTTCCGGTTCAGGACCGATTGTCATTGCGCTCCCGCTTCAGGCAGGGTTTCGTTGACGGATGACATTCGACGCAGCGTTCCCCAGTTCCGCGGCCTGAAGGTCGGCTACGAAGTGGTTCGCGGACGCTACTCCTCCAAGGACGATCCGGGCGAGGTCCCGCACTTCCAGGCGCTCACCTCGGCACTCTCCGGAACCGTCGGCCTCGGCAATATCGCAGGTGTCGGCGCAGCGATGGCCCTCGGCGGCCCGGGAGCCACGTTCTGGATGATCTGCGCGGGGCTGATCGGCATGGCTACGAAGTTCGCCGAGTGCACGCTCGGCGTGAAGTACCGGGAGGTCCACGAGGACGGCAGCGTCAGCGGTGGTCCCTTCAAGTACCTGCCCATCGCGTTCCGGAAGCTGGGCCGCATCCCGGCGAAGATCCTGACCGGCGTCTTCGCCGTCGCCATCCTCATCTTCGGTCTGGCAGGCGGCAACATGTTCCAGGCCAACCAGACCTTCGCCCAGGTGCAGAACGTCACCGGTGGCGAGGACGGGTTCCTCGGGAGCGCCGGTGCCGCCCTCATCTTCGGTGTCGTGCTCGCGTTCTTCGTGGCGATCGTCATCCTCGGCGGCATCAAGTCGATCGGCGCCACGACGTCCCGGCTCGTCCCGGCCATGGGTGGCATCTACGTCCTGGCCTGCCTCTTCGTCATCATCGTGAACATCGAGCAGGTGCCCGCTGCGTTCGGTGCCATCATCGGCGGCGCATTCAACCCGCAGGGCATCGCGGGCGGCATCCTCGGCGTCCTGATCGTCGGCTTCCAGCGTGCGTCCTTCTCCAACGAGGCCGGCGTCGGCTCGGCAGCCATCGCCCACTCCGCGGTCAAGACCCGCCGTCCGGTCAGCGAGGGCTTCGTGGCCCTCTACGAGCCGCTCGTGGACACCGTGCTGATCTGCACCATGACCGCCCTCGCGATCGTGATCGCCGGTGCCCCGAGCCTGCAGGCGGGCATCGATCAGGTCCAGGGTGGCGGGGACACGCCCGATGGCGTCATCCTCACGTCGGACGCATTCGCGACGGTCCTGCCATGGTTCCCCATCGTCCTGGCCGTCGCCGTCGTCCTGTTCGCCTACTCGACTCTCATCACGTGGTCTACTACGGACTCAAGGCCTGGGAGTACCTCTTCGGTCGTGGCAAGGTGGCGGAGCTGACCTACAAGGTCATCTTCCTGTTCTTCACGGTGGCCGGGTGCGTGCTGACCTTCAGCCAGGTCATCAGCTTCGCCGACGCCGCGCTGTTCGTCTGCGCCTTCGTGAACCTGCTCGGCGTGTACTTCCTGCTCCCCGTCATCAAGCGGGAGATGCGCGACTACCTGGCCGATCGCCGAAGCGGGAAGCTACTCCTCCTCGGCATCGAGAAGGACGAACTGCGGGCCGAGAAGTAGCTGGTCTCCACCCGCCCGGTCCTGGGGCGGATGGACCACCTGCTCGGTGCTGGCGATGGCTGATCGGCTACACGGATGTGCCGATGGGTCGTCCTCCGGCAGGGGTGGAGGGAGCTCCCGCCGGTGCCTTCCTCGAGTGTGATCAAGACTGCTCGTGCCGCGACGGTGCGGGGACGAACCAACCGGATCATCGGGGGAGTGCCCGCGTTCGTCCTCGTGTGCTGAACCCGGCGGCCAGGAGGGTGAGCGCTGCCGCCAGGACGAGCGGTGCCCAGCCGGCGGAACCTGTGATCGTACCGGCGGCGGCCGTGCCGGCGGATCCTGCCGCGATCTTGAGGGCGCCGACCCAGACAAAAACCTGCCCGCGTGCCGCGCGGGGCGCATATTCGCTGCGCGCGGCGAGTGTCGCCGCGAAGAACAGCGCGTTGGCGATCCCGGCCAGACCGAAAGCGAGAAGTGACGTCGGGAGGTCCTGCCCGAGAGCGACGAGTACCAAGGTGACGGCGACGAGGACGGACAGCAGGGTCATCAGCCGGTCGGCGTCCCCGCGCAGCGGTCGGAGCATCAGGCCTATTGATCCGAGCAGGTTTCCCACGCCGTATCCGGCGACCAGTGCACCGGCCGTGGATGCGCCGCCCATCCCCGGGGCGATCGCGACAGCGTGGATCGGAAGTGCTGCGACCGAGAAAGCGACGGTGGCGGTCAGGCCCAGGGTGCGCCGGAGCGGACCGTATCGCACGATACCCGCCAGGGTCCGTAGAGGTGAGGGGACATCGACCGCCGGGTCCGGCGGGGTCTGCCGGGGAAGCGCCAACACTGCTCCTGCGCCGAGGACGGCTGCTGCGGCGAGGACCAGGGTTGCCGTCAGGGGGTGCGATGCCGCCGCGATCCACGCCACTGCGGCCGGTCCGAGTGTGCCGCTGAAACCATAGGTCGCCACATCCCAGCTTTGCGCCCTGCGCTGGGCGTGCTGGTCAGCCCCGGCGATGGACGGCAGGCGGCTACTGATGCCACCGGTGAGCATCGGCCCGAACATCCCGGAGACGAGGAGCAGGACAGCGGGCCAGAGTGCCCAGGTGACCGGCATGAGCAGCGCAGCGGCGCCCAGCAGTACGCCGTGGAGGACCGCGGACACCGCGATCACCGCACGCCCGTCACGGGCGGCGTCCAGGCGGCGGGCAATGAAAGGTCCGAGGAGGTGAGGCGCGGTGATCGAAGCCCCGAGGAGCCCCGCGATCCAGCCGGGCATCCCGAGATCATGCGCCAGGAGCACGATGGCGACGACGGCGCCGCCGTCGGCGCTGCGCACCAGCGTCGCGGCGACCACGTACCGAATCAGCGCACGGTGTCGTCGGCCTGTCCCGCGCGGTACCCGGCGTGGCACTTCTGGGTGTCTACTCGTCGAGGCCGAGCTCATCGATGACCTCGGTGACCCGGTGACGCTGCTCCTTGGTCAGGCCCTGAAGAGGCAACGGCAGGCTTGCGGCGGGCGCTAGCCCGAGCTGCTCAGCGATAGCGGCGACGACCCTGATGCTTCCCCCGCACTCGGCGAACAGATCCCACAAGGGCGTGAGCCGCCGGGATTCGGTGGCGGCATCGGACATCCGGCCCTCCTGGGCTGCCCGGGTGATCGTCCGGGCGATGACCGGCAGGGTCCCGCCGATGACCGAGTACCAGGCGTCGCATCCGGCGGCCAGGCCGGCAGCTGCGCCGGCGTCTCCGGACACGCCGATGCTCACGTGATCGGGGATGACGGCTCTGATGCTCCTGACCCGTTCCCGTGCATGCTCGGGGTCCGCGGGTACCGCGGGGATCTTGATCGATGCGATGCCAGGCAGTGCGGCGATCCTCCCGTAGAGCTCCGGGGTGAACGTGAAATGAGTGGTTCCCGGGTTGTCGTACACGATCACGGGCAGTGACGAGTGTGTGGTGACGGCCCGGAAGAGCTCGAACACGTCATCGGGGGTGAGCGGCTGGTAGGTCATCGGCGCCAGCAGCAGGCCGGCTGCGCCGGCGTTCTCCGCGTTGGTTGCGTTGGCCAGGACATGGGAGGTCCGCAGGGCTCCGATACCGACGAAGACCGGGGTGCCAGCAGCGTGCGCGACGGCGAGTTGGGCGACACGGCGCCGTTCATCGGTATCGAGGTACGCGTACGAGCCGGTTGATCCCAGTGCCGTGATCGAGTCGACCCGAGCTGCCGCAAGGCGTTCGACCAGGCGGATGAAGGATTCTTCGTGCACGGCGTCGTGGTGAATGGGTGTGAGGGGGAAGGCGCTGAGCCCGGTGAACATGGGTGGACTCCCAGGGGGTGGGGGGTGGGGGGTGGGGAAGTGAGGGACAGCGTGATGATGTACCGGACGCAGGGCAGGTCCTGTGCCGGAGGTGCCTAGCGCGTGGGGCCGAGCTCGGGCGTGCTGCGTGCTGGTTCGGCGTCCGGGGTTCGGCGGCCGCCGCGTTGGGCTGCGGCACCGGCAAGGACCACCAGGAGGATCCCGGCGAGCTGGATGGGGGAGGGTTGCTGGTGAAGGACGATCAGGCCGAGGAGGAGTCCCATCGCGGGTTCCAGCGACATGAGCGTTCCGAAGGCGGTGGCTGTCATGCGTCGGAGGGCCAGCATCTCCAGCGCGAAGGGCAGTACCGGCAGCAGGACGGCCAGGCCCGCAGCTGCTGCGAGGACGCCGAAGTCCAGGTGACCGACTGCCTGTGGGACCCCGATGACCGCAGCTGTCAGGGCGGCGACGGGGATGGTCAGGGACAGGGCGGATATGCCCGTGAACCGGTCGCCGATCCGCTGGGTGAGGATGATGTAGATACCCCATCCGATCGCGGCCAGTGCCGCGTACAGGACACCGATCAGGTTCACCTCGCCGTGCCAGGGCTCGGTGAGGAGGGCGACGCCGCACAGGGCGAGTCCTGGCCAGACCAGAGCGCGGGCCGAGTGGGTCCGCAGGGCGGCGACGGTGAGTGGACCGAGGAACTCGATCGCGACTGCGGTGCCCAGCGGAATGTATTCGAGTGCGGACAGGAACCCGACGGTCACCAGCCCGGTCGTCACCCCGAGCCCGAGGAGCACGGGCACGTCGGGGCGGCGCACCCTGGACAGGGGCGGTCGCGCGATGATCAGGAAGATCACCGCGCCCATGCTCAGCCGGAGCCAGGCCGTACCTGCCGCGCCGACCTGTCCGATGAGATCCACGGACAGCGCGGACCCGAGCTGCACCGACACCATCGCGGTGACCGCCAGCCCCCACGGCGGGACGGACACTCCTGCCCGTGAACCGATCATGATCGACCGTTCTCGCTGGGCAGGCCGTGTGCGCTGCTAGTGCCGGGTGCGCCGGACGTGTCGGCGGTGATCAGGCGGCGGACGATCGAGATCTCGGGTCCAAGCCGCTTCAGGTGATCGGACAGGTCATCCGCAGCAGTGATCAGGGCCTCATCGGTCAGAGGCGCCAGCGCATCCAGGATGAACAGGGCCGATGTTGTGGAGTCCGTGAGCTGGGTTCGCCGTCCCTGCCGCCAGTTCCAGCGGCGGCACGTCACGCCGGCGTCATCGCTCCACACAACCTCTCCGGGCTCGGGATGCTCGATGACCGTCTCGCCGTTGCTGGCGGTGTCGAAGATCTCGTTCCCGGTCGCGCGGATGAGGGCGGCGGAACCCTGGTACCGGGTGAGGTCCTCGCCGCCGAGGGGGATCCGGTGCAGCACCGAGACCGCGTTGTAGATGTCCGTCAGGCGGTTCACGCGCGGCAGGCCCGAAGGCGTGCGCCGCAGGAGCGCCTCGAGGCTGTTTCGGGTGCGGTTCGGCTTGGCGCCGAAGCCCTGGTATGCCTCCCGCCATGATGCGACCTGAGGGAGGTCCGTGACCTGTCGCTCCGCCAGCCAGGTGCCTGCAACCGCTTCTGCACGGCGCAGCAACGCCTCGCTCCCGGCGTCACCGGGGCCGGGAACCAGCCCGTCGACGGCGATCAGCAGTGCCCGATAGTCGGGGCGCAGCGCGGACACCGCCGTATCGACGCGGGCCGCGTCGAGGAATTCCTGAAGCCGCCGTCGCTCAGTCATGGGTGCCGTCCTTCTGGGTCAACCCGACACCGGGCTCGAAGACGGCCAGCGTGAAGCGTGTCGGGGTCCCGCCGTGGTTCACATAGCTGTGGTCCACATCGCCGGCGAAGGTCAATGCGTCACCCTCGCCCAGGGCGACGGGCTCGCCGGCCACGGTGACCGTGAGCGATCCCTGCTGGACCTGCAGGACTTCCATCGTTCCTGCCGCGTGGGCCTCGCTGGTGTGCTGTTCCTGCGCTTCGAGCGTCCAGTCCCACAGCTCGAGGACATCCGGTGAGCGGGTGCCCGCAACCAGGACCCCGGAGCCACCGAGGTCACCCGTCCATAAAGCAGCCCCTTCGCCGCTCCGGGTGACCAGCACAGGAGCGCTGTTGGGAGGTGCCACCAACTCCGGCAGCCCCACACCCAGGGCATCGCTGATCTTCAGCAGTGTCCCCACACTCGCATTGGTCGCACCCTGTTCGATGTTGACGATCATTCGGCGGCTCACGCCCGTCGCTTCCGCCAGTTGATCAAGGGTCAGCCGTCGGTTCAGGCGCTCATCCTTCACGCGCTCGCCAATCGCCTTCGCAAGCAGTGCAGTATCGATCGTCATGAGTGCATCATACTGCACTTGAAGTGCACTCTTCTAGGGGGGAAGCATTGAGAGACTGTCACCAAGATTCGACCATCGCACAGGGACTGTCACAGGGAGAGCCGGTAGTCCTGCAGTGAGGACCACCGGCTCTCGACTCGTGGCTACTTCTTCGGCTTCTGCACGACGACGGTCTGCTTGGTCGTCTCGGTTGCTCCCTTGCTGTTCTCGAGCACCCCGGTGTACACGTACTTGCCCGGGGCTCTGTTGGTGATGTCCGCTGCCGCGCTCTGGGCTTGCGGGGTGTTCCAGGCGAGTTTCCGGGTGTGGATCTGCTCACCGTTCTCGTACAGGGTGAAGTTGCTGCCGTTCTCCCCGGCTTCGAGGTTCATGTTCACGGTGTAGTTGCCGTCGTGGGGTCCTTTGTCCTTACCGTGGTCGACGGAGAGCTTAGCCATGCCCGGTGCCGTCGTGGCTTTGTCCTCAGGCTTCGGCGGTACAGCTCCATGCCACATGGCGGGTGTGAGCGGTGTGACGGTCAGGCTCTCCAGTGTTGCGAATCCTCCTTGGGAGAACAGGCCGATCTGGTTGGCGCCGGCGTTCGGGAAGACCTGGTCGGTGACGGTTGTCAGTCCGTCGTCGGCGAAGACTTCGACGGATGCGCGGTCGACGTAGATGCGCATGGCGACCCGCCCGTCCTTCAATGGCACGGGGGCGTCCTCGATGGAGGAGAACGCGGGGTGGAAGCCCTCATTTCCGGAGTTGGTCCGGTCGACGAAGAGCCTGCTGGTCTCGGCGTTGTAGCCGATTTTCGTGGCTTCGGTGCCGTCCCCGAGGACGCTGAGTCCGAAGGACTCGGCGTCGCCCGGGCTGAAGACGGCGTCGACCTGGACGACGTCGCCTGTCACGGGAAGTGTTTCTGTCCCCTCCGCGATCTTTCGGGGGCCCGTGGTGTAGGCGGCGTCGTCTTCGCGGAGGATGTCGATCTGGTCGACGACTTTCTGCACGAGGCGGGGGCCGTCTGCGGTTTCGGTCAGGCTCACTTCGCGGGGGAGTGCCATGGAGCTCCGCCAGGTGCTGGTGGGGATGTCGTTGGCGTAGTCCCAGTTGCTCATCCAGCCGAGCATGATCCTCTTGTTGTCGGGGACGTTGCTGAAGGAGACGGCTGCGTAGTAGTCCTTGCCCCAGTCGAGCCAGTCGTAGTTCTCAAGGCGGCTCGTGGCCGGTTCGTCGGAGAACATGAACTCGTCGGCGAGGATGTGGCCCCAGCCTCCGCGGTTGTTGTCGACGACCTTGATGCTGGCTTCCCGTCCCTCGAACTCGCTGACGTTCCAGCTCGTCCAGTCGAGGGTTTCGCTGTTGTTGCCGGTCGCGGTGCGGACGACTTCTCCGTCCACGACGAGGTTGACGGAGGTCTCGTCACTGCGGATTTGGGCGGGTTCGTCGCCGAGTACGACGTGGTCGAAGGTGAGGTGGCCCCATCCTCCGGAGGCGTTGTCCACGATCCTCAGGGTGGCCTGCTTGCCCAGGTAGGCGCTGACATCCCAGTTCTCCCAGTTGAGTGATCCGGAGTTCTTTCCGGTGGCGGTGTGGACGACTTGCCCATCGATGACCAGTTCGGCCTGCAGGGTTCCGTCGGTGCGTCGTCCGCCGCCGACGAGGAAGCTCAGGTTCGAGTTGTCGATGGTGAACTCGGGCGACGTGAGTGTCCCGACGTTGTTGTCGCCGTTGGGGCCGGCTTCGAAGGTGTTGATGCGGCCGGTGCCGATGGAGTTCTCGCCGCCGGCCGTGGATGGGTTGCGGGCTGCTTCGAAGTCGCCGTCGATGGACCATCCCTGGTCGGTCAGGGTGCCTTGGGCGTATTCGAAGCCGTTGAAGAGAAGGGTGCCGGGTGCTGGATCGTTCTCGAGCTGGCCGCCGGGTACGTGGGGGTGGTTGCCGCCGCCGACGAGGAAGTTGATGTGGTCCTGGCTGCCGACGGTGAAGGTGGGGGACTCGATGGTCCCGACGGGCCAGTCGCCGTCGTTGAATCCGTTGATCAGCCCTGCCCCGCTGTATCCGGAGACGGTCAGCTGTCCTGGGAGTGCCCCCGGGGCCGGGGTGTCGGACCAGGGGCCGTTCTTCCAGTTGCCGGGTTCGTTGTCGGCGGTCCAGCCGTTGTACGTTCCGTCGTCGAAGCCGGCGAAGGTCGTCCCGTCGGGGATGGAGTCCACCGGTTCGGTGGTGTCGGAGGTGAAGGTGGTGCCGTCGAAGTCGCCCACGAAGTACTGTCCGCCGCTTCCTCCTGCGACAGCTCCCGGGTTGAGATTGACGACCATCACCCATTTGATGTTGTCGGGGTCGCCATCCACCGCAATGGGGAAGAGGTCGGGGCATTCCCAGATACCTGCTGTGGAGTTCGCGGGTCCGAAATCGCTGAGGTGGGTCCAGTCCTTGAGGTTGTCGCTCTTGTAGAGGACGACCTTGTGGTCGGCGGCCTCGACCGTCGTCATCACCCAGTACGACCCGGCGGGACCGTCGTAGCGGAACACCTTGGGATCCCGGAAGTTCGCGGAGTTCCGATCCAGGACCGGATTTCCCTCGTACTTCGTCCAGGTCTGGCCCTCATCAGTGCTGTAGGCGAGGGACTGGGCCTGGCGACCGGCCAGGGTCGGGTGCGCACCCGTGTAGGCACTGGTGTAGACGGCAACGAGTGGCGGATCCTCTGCCGTGCCGAACCCGGATGAATTGGTCTCGTCGACCACGATCGAGCCCGAGAAGATGTCTTCGATCGCGACGCCCTCGGTGTTGACGGTCTGGGGGATGGCCAGGGGCTGCTCTTCCCACTGCAGGAGATCCGTGGAGGTGGCGTGTCCCCAGCTCATGTTTCCCCAGGTCGTACCGAAGGGATTGTGCTGGAAGAACAGGTGGTATTCGCCCTTGTAGTACACCATCCCGTTGGGATCGTTCATCCAGTTCTTCTCGGGACTGAAGTGGATGAACGGGCGGTACTGCTGGGTTGCGGGATCGACAGGTGCTTCTTCGGCCAGGGCTGGGGCACTGGCGGCAAGGAGCGAGGCCGCCAGAGCGGCAATCACTCCAGCAGTAAGGGTCTGGCTGCGGGTTCCGGACTTCATGGTCTAGGTACGCCCTTCATTGCGCGTGTCAGCTGGACTGACAACGTTGTCAATTTGTGATCGTGATGCTACGCACTGTCCGGCGGACAATTCAAGAGCGTTTGTCTTCCGCTTCAGCTGCCCGCAGTTGCAGGGGTCGCAGGCACCGGAGCACCGCGGCTTCCGTATGCCTCCGGGCGTTGCAGCAGGGCGCCGTCTGTGCGGCAGGTGGCGGCCGCGATGAGCATTGCTTCAGCCAGCGCGGTGTCCATTGCTGCGGATGTCTCGGGCATCCCGTGTCGGGCGAGAGTCGAAAGGACCGAGGACAGGGTTGCGTCACCGGCGCCCATGGTGTCGACGATGCGTCCAGGAAGATCTGCCACGGGTTGATGGACCTCAGGATGCAGGGCGTGCAGGATCGACGCTCCCTCGGGCCCCGCGGTGGCGAGGACGGTCGGCGCTCCGGCATCGAGGAGGCGCCGGCTGAAAGTATGGAGGTCCTCGTCGGCGAGAAGCCTGGCGTCGTCGTCGCCGACTTTGCTGAGAAGGCTCCGTGTCGCTACAGCTGTGAAGTTGGCCAGGAACAGGTCCCTGTCGGCCAGCATCCCTGATCGGGGATTGGGGTCGACCACGAGGCGGCGCTCCGGCTGCTCGATCAGTGCGGTGAGGGCGTCGACCTCTCTCTGGTTGTCGAAGGGGAAGCAGCTGACGGCGACGAGTGTCGCCCGTTCCACTGCTGCCCTGTGAACGCCCTGATACACGAGGGTTCGATGCTGGGCGGCCTGGTTGAAGACGTACCGGGGTTCGCCGTTCGTGCGGTGGGATACGGCGCGCGCGGTGCCATGGGGTGCGGGTGTTGCCAGAAGCTCCACGTCGTGATGGTCGAGGAAGTCCTTGATGCGTCGGCCGTCGGCGTCGTCACCGACCATGGCGACGAGGGTCGCGGGGACGCCGAGCAGGGTCAGTCCGACAGCTACGTTCAGTGCTGCCCCGCCGGGAAAGGATTGGGATCCGGATGGTTCGCGCAGTTCGTCGATGAGGGCGTCGCCGATCACGACGACGCTGCGGGTGGTCTGGGCTGTCATTGTGGTTCTTTCTGTCGTGCTCAGCGCTGAGCGGGGGAGATTTCACCACTGCCACGGACGATGAGGGTGGTCGGGATGATGCAGGTGCGCGGCGGTGCCACTTCTCCGTCGAGCCGGCCGATGAGGCGCTGAGCAGCGGTACGGCCGATGTCCTCCGGGTTCTGGGCCACGACGGTGACTCCTGGATCGAGCAGGTCCGAGAGTTGAAAGTCGTCGAAGCCCACAAGGGCTGTGCTTCGGTGTGCCTGGCGGGACCTCAGTGCCCGAATCGCACCGATGGTCACCAGGTTCTGGCTGCTGAAGACCGCCGTGGGTGGCGTGGGGGAGTCCAGCAGGGCGAGCATTGCCTGCGCTGCCGAATGCTCATCATGCAGATTCTCGATGACCGGGATGTCACCGGTCGGCACCCCTGCCCGCCCGAGAGCATCGAAGAAACCGCTGCGCCGCTGCGCCGCCGTGTAGATGTCACTGCGGTCTCCCAGGTAGGCGATGCGTCGATGGCCATGGTCGAGCAAGTGATTGGTAGCCGTCATCGCACCTTCACGGTTGTCACTCACGACGCAGTCCCCGGTGATGCCCGCCGGTTCGCGGTCGACGAAGACGATGGGGGTCCCGTGCCGCATCTCGGAGGCCAGGTACGACTGGTCGCGTGAAATGGTGGTGAGGATGAGGCCATCCACCCGCCGCCGGAGGAAGGCGGCCACCGACGCCTGTTCACGCTCAGGGTCATCGTCCAGGCTGGAGGCGAAAACGGCGATGCCACGCTCCAGCGCCAGATCCTCGATGGCGCGATGCATGGCTCCGGCAAAGGGGTTGTCGACGCTGCTCACCAGCAGGCCCAGGGTGCGCGTGCGTCCGTCTGCCCGCCGCAGGTTCCCGGCCTGTTCGTCGGGGTGGTAGTCCAGTGACCGCGCAGCATCCATCACCTTCGCGATCGTCGCGGCCGAGACGTTCGGTTCCTGGTTGATGACGCGGGAAACCGTCTTGATCCCCACGCCGGCCAGCGCGGCAACGTGGCGCATGGTGGGCCGTGATCGCGGAGACTGGTGGGAACCTGTGCCTGACATCGATGTCACGTTCTAATCTCCATCGTTCCTGAAAGGTTGACTGTGAGCCAGATCATAGTCTATACCTGACATGACATCGTTGTCAGGGAGGAGACCTCCCGCCACTAAAGGAGATTCAAGGATGAATCGCATGACGTCCCATCCATCCCCCTCGTTCCGCCGGCGTATGACGACAGCGGGCTCGATCGTGACACTTTCGCTTCTGGCCCTCACCGCATGCGGTGGGGGAGATTCGTCCTCTTCGTCCGGCGATGGTGCAGCGTCGGGATCGGCTGACGGGCCGATCGGCGTCTCGCTGATCGTCAAGACCACGACCAACCCGTTCTTCGTCGCCATGCAGGAAGGCGCTGAGGCCGCGGCTGACGCCGAGGGCGTGGAGCTCACCGTCGCCGCCGGTGAGGAGGACGGTGACGAGGACACCCAGATCCAGGCCATCGAGAACGCGATCTCCAAGGGCGACGCCGGGATCCTCATCACGCCCAACGGCCCGGCAGTCGAGGACGCGTTGGCCAAGGCCCGGGACGCCGGCCTGTTCGTGATCGCCCTGGACACCCCGCCCTCAGAACCCGAGGCCGCAGACATCACCTTCGCGACCGACAACTTCGTCGCAGGCCAGGAGATCGGCAAGTGGACTGCAGCGAAGCTGGCGGGCGAAAAGGCCACCATCGCCATGATCGATCTGTTCGACGACAAGATCGTCTCCGTCGACTACAACCGTGACCAGGGCTTCCTGGATGGGATGGGTATCGACACTGCCGACGCCGAGAAGAACGGGGACGAGGAGAAGACCGGTTCCTACAGCGGTGGCGAGTACGAGATCGTCGGTAACGAAGCCTCCCAGGGAGCCGAGGACGGCGGCCGCACGGCAGCAGAGACACTGCTGAGCGCCAACCCCGACATCAACGTCGTCTACACCATCAACGAACCAGCCGCCTACGGCGCATACGAAGCCTTCAAGGCAGCCGGCAAGGAAGACGTCATCGTCGTCTCCGTCGACGGCGGGTGCGCAGGAGTCGGCCAGGTCGACGAGGGCATCATCGACGCCACCAGCCAGCAGTACCCCGTCAAGATGGCCGAACTCGGTGTACAGGCAATCGCCGAACTGGTCGAAACCGGCGAAGCACCCAAGCCGACCGACGGCAAGGAATTCTTCGACACGGGCGTCGCCCTGGTCACCAACGAGGCGCAGGACGGCCTCGAATCCATCGACGCCGCTGCAGCCAGCGACATCTGCTGGGGATAAAGCACCCCTCGACATAGCCGGTTCGCGGGTGGACACGCTCCCCGCGGACCGGCTATCAGCAACGACCAACGGAGTTCTTCCATGAACCAGTCAGTAAGAACGGCGCCCTCGTCGGGCAGTCACGACCTCGCCAGCGAGTTCCTCGACCGCACCACACCGCTCACACGCGTCCGCAACACCCTGCACCGCTACCCGGCGCTCAGCCCTGCCATCGTGCTGGTCATCGCCGTCATCGTCTTCGGCCTGCTCAACGAACGCTTCCTCGCCCCGGCCAACCTGTCCCTGATCACCCAGCAGGTCGCCGTCGTCGGCACCCTCGCCATCGCGCAGACCCTCATCATCCTGACCGCCGGCATCGATCTCTCCGTCGGCGCGGTCATGGTCCTGACCTCCATGGTCATAGCGCAGACCACCTCGCAGAACGGGGTCCCCGGCTTCATCGGGCTGCTGCTCGGACTGGTCGTCGGTCTCGCCGCAGGCGCCTTCAACGCCTTCCTCGTCACCAAGTTCCGGCTCCCACCCTTCATCGTGACCCTTGGCACCCTGAACATCTTCATCGCCCTCACCCTGCTGTACTCGGCCGGAGCCACCGTCCGTGGATCCGAGATGCCCGGCGTGCTCACCGCCACCGGAACAACCTTCAGCCTCGCGGGCGTGAACATCACCAACGGCGTCGTCCTCATGCTCCTGCTCTACATCGCCGTCGCCCTCATCCTCGGGAAGACAGCGTGGGGCCGCCACGTCTACGCGGTCGGTGACGACAAGGAAGCGGCACGGCTCGCCGGTATCCGCGTCAACCGGGTCCTTGTCAGCGTCTACCTCGCGGCCGGTGCCATCCTCGCCGTGGGTGCCTGGATCCAGATCGGCCGCAGCAACGCAGCATCGCCCAATGCCGGCGCCGACCTGAACCTCGACTCCATCACCGCCGTCGTCATCGGCGGGACGAGCCTCTTCGGCGGACGCGGCACCGTCTGGGGAACTCTTCTCGGAGCCCTGATCGTCGGCGTGTTCCGCAACGGGCTCTCCCTCGCCGGCCTCGACGTCCTCTGGCAGACCTTCGCCGTAGGCGTCCTCATCATCATCGCTGTCTCCGTGGACCAGTGGATCCGAAAGGTACGCAAATGACCGACGCCGTAAGCGCGACCCTCCCATCACCGAGCGGCGACTCCAGCCGGCAGCCCATCCTCGAGGCCCGCAACCTCGTGAAGACCTTCGGCAAGGTCGTCGGCCTCGACGGCGTCTCCCTGGCGCTCTACCCGGGTGAGGTGCTGGCCATCATCGGGGACAACGGGGCCGGAAAGTCGACCCTCATCAAATGCCTGACCGGCGCGGAGGTCCCGGACCAGGGCGAACTCCTCCTCGAAGGCCGACCGGTCAGCTTCAAGCGCCCGCAGGACGCCCGCCAGGCCGGTATCGAGACGGTCTACCAGAACCTCGCCGTGTCGCCCGCACTCGATGTAGCCGCGAACCTGTTCCTCGGACGGGAAGAGCGCCGCAAGGGCATCCTCGGTTCCGTCTTCCGGGTCGTGGACACCAAGGGCATGCGGCAGAAAGCGCGAGCCGAACTCGCCGAACTCGGCATCAGTACCCTGCAGGACGTCACCGTGCCCGTGGAGAACCTGTCGGGCGGTCAGCGCCAGGCCGTTGCGGTGGCCCGCGCTGCAGCTTTCGGATCGAAGGTCGTCGTGCTCGACGAACCGACTGCGGCGCTCGGCGTCCGGGAATCGAAGCAGGTCCTCGAACTGGTGAAGAACCTCCGAACCCGGGGCATCCCGGTCATCCTGATCAGCCACAACATGCCGCACGTCTTCGAGGTCGCGGACCGTATCCACATCCAGCGCCTCGGGAAGTGCGCCACGACCATCACGCCGCAGAGCCACACCATGACCGAAGCGGTCGCCATCATGACCGGAGCACAGACCGCATGACCTCACAGACGCAACCGACCATCGCCCTCTACGCCGAGTTCACCGCGCAGGACGGCAAAGCAGACGAAGTCCAGGCACTCCTGCTCGATCTCACCGCGAAGGTCCGGAACGAACCGGGGAACATCACCTTCGATCCCCACCGCCGGCAGGAGTCACCCAACGACTTCTTCGTCTACGAGATCTACCGCGACCAGCAAGCATTCGACGCACACATCAGCGCCGACTACGGCACGGTGTTCAACGCAGCACTCGCCAACCTGATCGTGGGGGCCGGGTCCGCCCTGACCTTCCTCACACCCCTGTAACAACCGACAGGAAGCCCCGAGGTCCGTGGAACCGGACCTCGGGGCTTCTGTCCTGCCTGAGGAAGGCCTGCAGTAGATACAGAGCTCACCGTCGTCGGGAGTGCGCGACAATTCCTCCGACGATGGATCTGCGGTCCGATCGCTCGGTAGGGCACGGTGCAGGCGTGGCGTGAGCCGAACATCCCGGCTTCCGAGCAGGCGATGTCGTCATCACCCCGATCTCATGCGTGGGAGACCGCCTCGTGCTGTTCGCCTTCGCATTCACCATCGAGGACGACGCCATCACCCATCTGGCGATCGGGCCGGCCTGATCGACAGGAGCCGGGCGTGTGATCCTGCCGGCCGGAAGAGGAGAACCCCCAGGCACTACGGGACCCGATCAGCCGGACATCCGGATAAGGGCCGTCTTCGCTCATGACGCCATGAAGCAGCGGTGTGACTCGGGACATCACTGCCGGGACGCGCCGCCGACTCGCGGCGGTGACGCCGCTCCATCGACAAGCCCACGGCGCGGACTTCGAGGGCGTTGCTTCAAGCCTGTCCCGTACGAGGCGGATGGCGGGAACGCGAAGGAGCTGCCCGTCTTCCGCGGGCAGCTCCTTGCGGCCACAACCTATTTCCTGAAGGCGTCCTTGACGTCCTCGCCGGCGCTCTTCAGGTCGGCCTTGGCCTGGTCGGACTGGCCCTCGGCCTGGAGCCGCTCATTGTCGGTGGCCTTACCGAAGCCCTCCTTGGCCTTGCCGGCGGCCTTCTCGGCTGCATTTCTGATCTTGTCGTCCAGTCCCATGACGTTCTCCTTCGTGTGGTCGTACTTCTCGATGACCGGCCGGCGGGTGCCGACCGGGGCTTGTCAGGCGCTGAGCGCGTCGGCACTGAAGGTGACCGAGGTGTCCTTCTTCGGGTCGGTCCTGATGTCCACCTCGATGGCCAGGGCCGCCGGCTGTTGACCGAGCGCATCACGTACGTCGCTCGTGACGCGCTGTTCGACGTCAGCGAGAACACTCGGGATGTCCGCGTGGGCGGAAGCCGTGACGCGAACCGTGATGTCCGGTGTCCGCGATGACCCACAGACGACGGTCCGTGCTCCGGTCACGTCGTGGAGCTCGGCGACGCGGTCACTGATGGCCCCTTCGAGGAGGGTGGGTTTCAGGACGGTCAGCCCCCTGCTGTCCGGGTCCTCGATCTTCAGGGTGGATGCGCCATGCTTGCGCGGAATCTGTGCCAGGAGCCAGAGGACGGCGAAGATCCCGACAACGACTCCGGCCCCGATGAGCGCGACCGGGAGTAGCTGGGTTCGAGCGGTCAGCACGAGCACTGGCTGGTCGCTCGCCGGTGCTCGTAGCCCGCCGACGGCGACCCCTTCGAGCAGGCCGAGCCCGATGGAGGTGGCCAGGCCCCCTCCGACGAGGAGGATGATGCCGATGATGGTGAGCCAGACGCGATTGAGGCGCCCTGGGGTGTGTCGCATGATGGGTCCTAGTCCTTGTGAGCGCGGACACTCACCGATGCGCGGGGTGCGTGAGTGAGCTCCAGAGCGTCGATCCGGCGTTGCAGGGTGCGGGTGACGGTTGTCCTCAGATCGCGACGCTCCGATACGTAGGTCGCGACACGGATGTCCGCTTTCCGGTTGGTGACGGTGGCCGTGGCGGCATCGACGCCGTCGATCGACGTCGCGGTGTCGGCCAGGAGGGTCTCGAGCGCCTTGTTCCTGAGCACGGCCTGAGCCCGACCACCATGCTGGATGACATGGGCGTTGTACGGGCCCGGTGTCAGGGCGATGACGATCAGGAGCAGTCCGGCCACCGCGGTGAGGATTGCGACGATCAACGTTGCCTGCCCGGACCAGGGCGCTTCTGCTGCCGCCATGGCTGCGTCGACGATGCGGGTGTCCCCGGAGACGGCTGTGGTTCCTGCCCACACGGCTGCCACCGAAACACCCAGGAGCAGGGCCGCGCAGATCATCGAGGGCGCGCTTCGCGTCGGGCGCCTGCGGATCGTGGTGCTGCTCATTCCAGCCTCCTGCGTGCTCGGTCGGTCCCTGTGACGAGGGCTTTGACGGTGATATCGACGCGACGCACGTGCAGGCCGGTCATCCGGGCAAGGGCGTCGGTGACGTGCCGGCGGATCTCCGTCGAGCGTGCGGCGATGTTCGCCGGGAACTCGAGTGCGACGTCGAGGACCACGGAGACGGTCGGGCCACTGAGATCGACGGACGCGTGCGGGCGATGCCGGCTGCCGACGCGCTGCCCTACTCCCAGTACCCCGCCGCCGAACCCTGTGACGAAGGGGAGCTCTGATGCGCTCTGCGCGGCGAGTTTCTCCACGACCTTCTCGGTGAGGGTGAGCGTCCCCCGGGTGGGTGCGGCCGGCGAGGGCCGGTGGGGTTCACGGCTCGTGGCAGCCCCTGGGTCGGGGCGAGACCCCACCCTCTCGGGTGTGATGATGGACATGGGTCAGTTGCCCCGGCTGCGGGAGCCCGAGAGGTCCTGGAGCGTCAGTGTGCCGTCCAGGAAACGCCCGACGACCAGGCCGGCCGCCGCGAAGAGGATGACGGCGAGGAATTCCAGGAATCCCCCGAAGATCGACGCGAAGCCGAGAAGGAGTCCCACGAAGAGACCGATGGTGCTGCGTGACATGACTGTGTCCTAAAAGATGGCGGGATCAGGGCGGGCGCCGGTCCGAAGCTGACGGGGAAGGCTCGGGACCGGCGGTGGGACGAAGGCGTCTACTCGAGTTCCTTGCCCGTGGAGGACGTCTTCGCACCGTTCGAGGAGTCATCCGCGTCGTCGTCCGTGGGCAGGTGCACATCGGACACGGTCACGTTGACCTCGATGACTTCCAGTCCCGTAGCGCGCTCGACGGCACTGATGATGTTCCTGCGGATGTTGTTGCTGACGTCGACGATCGATGCGCCGTACTCGACGACGACCGTGACGTCGATCGCGGTCTGCTTCTCGCCCTTCTCGATGCTGACTCCGCCCGAGGCATTGGTCTGCGATCCAGGGATCCGCTCGGCGATCTGGTCGAAGGCGCGGCGGGCGGCGTTCCCCATCGCATGGACGCCCGGGACCTCACGGGCCGAGATGCCGGCGATCTTCTGCACCACGGTATCGGCGATCGACGTGTTGCCCTGGTCGGTCTGCAGGGGGCTTGCAGACCCGGAGTCACGGGTTCCGCGTGCCAGGCCCGCGTGGTGATCCTGGTCCTCGTGGGTGGCGGGGACTACTGCTACCCGGCGTGCTGCTGCGTTCTGGTCATCTGCCATATCGGTCGGACTCCTACATGTGGGGGATGGTGCCGTACACAGGTAAAGACGACGCCCTCGCCGATTCGTCACGCCGTCGACACGACTTTCTTTTTCCGACCTGTCCCGCCTGGACACGGCCCGGTAGCTCCAGCGGTGCCGGGGGAAGGGTCCCGCGGGTCGTCCTGCGCTGCGGTACGTGGAGTGCTCCTGCGTCGATGGGAGGAAGGCGTGCCCGGTCGCCTATGCTGTCGATGTCGATGGCGGCGCCACTCGGCGACGACCCCACGAATGGCGTGTCGACTGCATACGGTCCCAGCGGAAGGAGGCATGCCGATGGACTCCACCCATGACTCCGACGAGGCAGGTCCGCCCGTCGAGGCCCTGGACGACCTCGATGAATCGACGATCGTCTCCCGGGCGCAGGACGGTGACCTCGAAGCCTTCGAATGGCTCGTCTCCGCCCACCAGGGGGGAGTGTTCCGGCTGGCCTTCAGGATGCTGAACGATCACGCGGAAGCCGAGGATGTGGTGCAGGAGACCTTCATCGCCGCGTGGCGCAGCCTGCCTGGGCTCTCCTCGCCACAGGCCTTCATCCCCTGGCTGTACCGCTCCGCGACGAACAAGTGCTTCGACCTGCTGCGCAGCCGCCAGCGGCGGCCCAGTGACTCGACCGCCTTCGACGGCGAGCAAGGTGCGGCAGGAGCGCCGATCCCGGAGCAGGGCTGGAAGGGTGGGCCCGGGGGGCGGGTGGGGACGGCCGTCGGGTCGCGCACCGCCCAGGACCCGGCACTTCACCACGAGACCGAAGCGCAGATGCGCGCTTTGGCGGACCTGCTGCAAACCGTCCCTGAAGGGCCGCGAGCCTGCTGGTTGCTGCGGGATGTCCACGAGTTCTCCTACGCTGAGATAGCGGCAATCGTGCAGATACCCGAAAGTACTGTCCGTGGACGTATTGCGCGGGCCAGACGGTTCCTCGCAGAAGGGATGCAACCATGGCGTTGAATGAGGATCAGCCACGCCTGGGGTGCGGGCGGATCATCGACGACGTGTGGGCATCCATCGACCAGCCGCCGACGGTGCACGAGCAGACGTGTCCCGACTGTCAGAGCGCGCGCCTCGCACTCCACCAGCTGGAGACAGTCGCCGGGTCGCTCCGCGAGCGGGACCGGGACGATCCGGCCCTGCAACCAGGGCTGAGGGTCAAGGAGGCGATCATGATGGTTGCCCGGGCCGAGGTCCGGCGCAGCCGACGGGCGCCGTTGGCCACCACTGCGCTGGGCGTCATCGATATCAGCGAACAGGCTCTCAGCGGACTCATCCGCTTCGCGGCCTCGACCCTGCCCGGTGTTCGCGCCCGCCGTTGCACGATCTCCAGCACACCAGGCACTCCCCAGCCGGCGCCCGCGGCGGTCGATGCCGGGAACGTGCACATCACACTCACCGTGGCGATCGCCTCGGGGGTCAGGATCCCCGCCACCATGGACCTGCTCCGCGAGCGCATCAACGCCGTCGTGCAGGCCCAGACGTCCATCACCATGCAACAGATCGACATCATCGTGGAGGACCTCTATGACTTCTGATCAGTCCCTCCGTGCGTCGGCCGTGGACCTCGAGGCGCTCGCCGACACCTTGAGCGACGCACTCGCCGCGCACCCCGGCGTCGTGCGCCTCGAACCCACGGTGCGTAGCGTCATCGATCGCTGGACACCGGCAGCCATCGACCAGATGCACAGGAGCCTCCGACCCGCTGCCCGACCTCCGGTCGTGGCCCGTGACGGACTGGTGCTCTCGATGACCGACCTCGTCCTGACGCTGCAGATCGATCTCGCGACGGACATCAGGAGGTCGGCCCTCGAGTTGGCTCAGGAAGCGCAGGACCTCGCCGGCCGCCTGGTGCAGGACGCAGGCCTCACCATCGGCAGCATCGACGTCACCATCCTGGCCATCGAAGGAGCTCGCACGCCGTAACCGCGCGGCACCTCCCGAGGGACAGCAGGACGAATGCCGCTGCCCTCTACGGATGATCGAGGATTCGGGCGTTCGTCTGCTGCTGCCATCCCTTGTCGGACCACAAGGGGTGGTGCGGTGCCGCGTTGGACCCGAGCACCATGCCCCATACGCCGTGATCGAGGGCGGTCGTGATGCCGTGGACCGCCAGTTCCCGACCGATGACTCCTTCCTCGAAGGTGCCGAGGAGGGGTGTGTAGCCGATCCAGCCCTCACCGATGACCGCTGGTACCTGCTGCCATCGGGCCCACCCTGCGACGGCGATCACCCGTGATTCGATCTCGCGGCGCATCACCTCGCGGTAGGTGCCGTATTCGTTGTACAGCCAGGCGTCCCAGGCATCGGCGTCGATCCAGTCGTACCCGTACACCATCTGATCGGTCACCACGGTCGCGGCGTATTTCCACTCCGCTGCCCGACCGTAGTCGGCCGGGGTCGGGGCATCCGGACGCAGCAGGCTTCTGAGTTCGGGGTTGGGGAAGTCGGCGGTGTTCTCGGACCGGATGTCGATCCGTTTCTGCAGGGCGTCGAGCACCCCGTAGCTGTAGATGTGGAACTGTGCCGCACCCAGGCCGCTGGGGAGCTCGTGCATCGTGAGGTGCGGGGGCTTCCCGTAGCTCGCGGTGACGAGCAGGTCGGGGTGGAGCCCACGGAGCTGCAGGACCGCGTCGCCGCCGCCGTCCTGCAGCGCGGGCAGGATGGAGAAATCGACCTCGTTGTGCAGCTCGACCAGAGCGATCCGCTGTCGATGACCCGCAGTGGTGAGGGCCGTGATGAGCCTGTCCCAGGCCGCTGCGAGGAGTGCGTAGCGGTCGCCGAGTGCTACCTCGTCGATGGCGCGGAACCACTCCTGGGATCGCGCGAACGACGGGGATTGCTGGTACTCCCAGCTGGCGAGGATGACGACGAGCCCGTGCCTGGCGGCGGCGTCGAACAGTTCCATCAGGCGCTCGTGCAGGTTGATGGTGTAGCCGCCGGGGGCGTCGTACCACCGGGTGCGTTGCCCGAAGAAGCCTCCGTCCGGCCGTGCGCCGAGGCCCTCGATATCGAGCGCCCCGGCCAGGTGGTCGAGGCCGAGGTTCCCGAAGAGGAGCAACGGTGCTGCGCAGATCCGGATGGTGTTGTAGCCCAGCGCGGCCGCCTCGGCGCACGCGGCATCGAGGTCTGCGTAGGGTCCGCCCGGTTCCGCCCTGGTGTACCAGGAGAAGTCCCACAGACTGATGGTGAGCCGGCGGGGGAGGTGTTCCGGGATCGGGCCGGTCAGCCCGGAGGCGGTGGAATCGACGGTGCCCGAGCCCAGGTATCGGTTCTTCACAGAGTGCTCACTTCCTTCAGGTGGAGGGCCCGGCCCTGATCGGCGAGACTCCTGAGCCGGGCTGCCAGCAGCGCCTGCTCGGTCCCGGGATGCTGGGTGAAGAGCAGCAGTTCGGGGAGCGAGGTGGCGAAGTAGTCCACCGTCGAGCCGGCCCGTTCGAGCTCGTCCGCCCGCGATTCGAGGCTCGCCCAGACAGTCGTGGCGTTCGCGTCATCGCCGAGCTTGAGGCAGGCGACGCCGCGCCAATAGTCCTCCTGACCCACAGCGCGCCCGACCGCCAGTGCGTCGGGGCCGGCGCACCCGCGGGCGAAGGCCTTCAGCGCCCCGTCGCTGTCGCCCAGCAGCTCGAGTGCCTCGCCGAGCAGGACGTAGCGCTCGGCCAGGCTGCCCGCGGGGTGCCGTCCCTCCGAGAGGTTGGCCGGGGCGCCGATCCCTGCTGCGAGCAGCTCCACCGCGGACGAAGGGTCGGAGTCGAGAAGACGACGGGCGACGGCGAGGGACGCCCGGTCGTACGCCGCGAGGGCCTTGCCCTCCCCACCCTCGAAGGGCTGGAAGGTGCGTCGCTGCATGATGGCGAGGGCGTCGTCGGTTCTTCCCGTATCGACGAGCAGGTTGACGTAGTGCAGGGTCAGGTCGTCGCGGACGAGTACTGCCGTGCCCCAGCGCTCGATGCGGTGGAGGCGGTCCTCGGGAGGCTCCTCGGCCAGTGCGGCCAGGAGAGCGCGTTCGAAGACGAGACGGGGATCGCCGGGCCGGAGCTCGAGTGCCCGCTCGAAGTAGCGTGCGCCGTCCGTGGCGGGTCCGCCGCTGTTGACCGTCGCGACCGCCGCGTTCCGCCATGCGACAGGATCGATCGACCCGAGATCCGTTGCCTGCTGCAGTGCTTCGCGTGCTTCGGCCGTCCGGCCGGCGTCGAGCAGCCAGGCTCCCAGGAGGGCGTGGGCGACATGGTCCGTCGGATCCGATGTCCTGGCAGCGATCAGTGCGTCGTACTCGTCCAGGCCTGAGGGAAAGGCGTACTTCGTCGTCGACCCGCGGGCTTCCGCCCGCTCGGCCGATGCGCCGGCTGTATCGCCCAGGGCATCGAACCACAGGGCCCTCAGGTAGTGCCGCAGTGGTTCCTGGTTGCCGAAGGTACTCAGGGATGCTGCGGGCGGATGTGCGGTGAGTCCGAGTGCCGTGCCGGCGTCGCCGAGACGCCACAGGTCCAGGGCGACGGTCAGGGTTGTCCTCGGATCGATCGGTTCCAGCCTGTTCGCGAGGGCCAGCGCGACCGGGTCGAGCGGATCTCCGGTGAGGCATCGCTCGAGCACCTGCTCGGCATGGGCAGCGTCTCCCGTTCGACGCAGCGCCACGATCATCGCGTGCTGTGCGGCGGGGCTCAACAGGTCGTGCTGTCGGGCGGCGCGGGCGTGGTCGAGCGCCTCGCGCGGCCGCCCGGTGCGCAGCGCGACACGGGCCGCGCCGAGGTGCGACGGATGCGCCCACGCCTTGTCCCAGGCAGCCTTCCCGAAGTAGGTCGCCGCCTCGTCGAGGTGTCCGGTCCGTTCGGCAAGGAGTGCCAGGCGGTAGTGGGCTTCACCGGTCGGCGGATTGAGGTTCCGCGACGTCAGCCGTGCAAGCGCACGCTGATACAGCTCCCGGGCTTCTCCGTATTCACCACGCCGCTGGTGCAGGCTACCAAGAGCCAGGCAGGACCGGGAGTCGTGCGGGTCCCGGTCGAGCGCTTCCCGGAAGTAGCGTTCGGGGGACCGCGTCGGGTGCCGGTACTGCTGGAGGTGCGTCCCCGTGACGTACAGTTCGTCGGCTGACGCCACGGCGGTCGGTGCTGGGGGCTCCGTCGCCACCCACGGCTCGACGGCGTCGATGCCACCCGAGTGCAGGGTCCGGGCGACCAGCTCTGCGCCGTCGTGCAGGACCTGCAGCGTGAGGCGGTCGGAAGTGGCGGGGAGCTGCAACGGCACGGTCGCCGTGAAGGGCGTGGCCGGCGCGACGGCGGTACTGGTCTCCCACAGGATCGTGCCGTCCCAGGACAGGACGACGCGGACGTCGTCGAGCACCCTGGCGCTTGCTACTCCGACCTCGATGATCGAGGCATCCTCGTCGCAGTGGAGTGAGACGGCGAGCTCCCGGGTGGCCTGATGTGCAGGGCCGATGGCCCGGATGGGGTACCAGAACTGGCTGAAGGTGCGCGTCTCACCGGGCGCGAGGTAGCTGAAGTCCGGCTGGTTGTCGGTGAAGACGCCGGCCATGAGTTCGACATAGGGCCCGTCCGAGTCGGTGAGGAGGCGGTCCCAGGCATGACCGACCGGACCGTTGCCCCAGGTCCACTGCTTCTTGCCGGGCGCGATCGACCGGTCCGCCCAATGGACGAAGCCCGCATCCGCCCGATGGTCGTACCCGCCGAAGAAGGAGTCCTCGGTGTCGGTGATCATGTAGGAGGTGGGAACAGGGATGTTGCCGTAGTAGTCGATGCGGTCGGCGTCCGGACGTGACGCGCTGACGCAGGCCGGGTAGTCGACGCCGTAGTACGGTCTGTCCGCCCGGGGAAAGGCCGTGACGGCTCTCCGGGCGTGGTCGGCCACGTAGTGGACATCCGGAGGGAAGAACGCCTGGTAGTCCTCATGGACCCGGACTGCGACATTCGCCCACCAGAGGAACGTCTGCGGCTCGTCCGTCCGGTTGTACAGGCGTACGGCCACTTCGATGACGGAGCTGTCCGGGCGGATCCGGATGCCGTGCGTTCCCCGCATCCGCTGCAGCGGGTCCAGATCACCCTGCCAGACCGTCACGGAACCGTCCTCGGAGCGTTCGACGGAGGTCTCGACCGGTAGGTAGGTGCCCGGGCGGTGGTGCTGCGGCCAGTTGAACTCGACCCCGCCGGAGATCCACGGTCCTGCGAGTCCCACCAGGGCCGGCTTGATGACGTTGTTGCGGTAGAAGAAGTCGTACCCGTTGGTCTTGTCGTAGCCGATATGGATCCGCCCGCCGAGTTCGGGCAGGATCATCAGCCGGATCCACTGGTTCTCGAGATGCACGGCCTGCCACAGTCGGGGCCGTTTCGTGGTGGAGATGCGGTCCGTGAAGGGGATGGGATAGACCCGTCCGCTCGAGCCCTGATAGACGCGGCGGTCCAGGAACATCGGGTACTCGTCCGGTTCGTCGGGCGCGTACGTATCGATCGACACCGCTTCGCTCCAGCAGGCGACGCCGCCCTCATCGAGCAGCGCCTGCTGGCCGGCGGGGGCCGGAGGAAGCGTGATGGAACTCGGGGCGTCATCGGCATGGCTCACAGAACCAACACTAGGAACGGACGACTCCGTCCGCCATGGCACATAATGAGGCATGCATGGACGATCCGACACCCATGAACCTGTGGGCGAGCGAGCGACGGGATTCGATGACCAGCGCCTGGTGGTGGTTCCCCGGCCGCTCGTCAGGGAAGCACTCGGCCGCCCGGTGACACGCCGGATGGTGGTCACCGATGCGGGTTTCTTCCCGCGAGCCGACGGGCATGGGCGCCGGAGGGACAAGGGTGCGCCGGAGACGATCATCATGCTGTGCGTGGCGGGCAGTGGCTGGATCGAGGTCGGTGGGGACCGGGCGCGGGTCGGGAAAGCAACGGCGGTCGTGCTCCCCGGGAACACGGGCATACCCCACGCCTACGGGGCCGCACTCGAGGATCCATGGACGATCTGGTGGTGCCATGTCCGGGGCACGGATGTGCCGGAGCTCATCGGCGAGGCCGGGATCAGCAACGACCGGCCGCTCATCGGGCTGGTCGCCGTCGACCGGCTGACCGCCGTCCTGGACGAGATCATCACCGCACTCGAACGGGACCAGTCGCCCGCCCGCCTCGTGGCGACAGCGGGCATGGCATGGCGCCTCCTGACCTCCCTGGCTGTCGACCGCCGGTCGCCGGAGCAGGGAGCGCCACTGGAGCAGGCGATGCGGTTCCTCGAGGAACGCATCGACGGGACGATCCGGGTACCGCATCTGGCGGCGCTCGTCGGTGTGTCATCGTCCCAGCTGAGCAAGCTGTTCCGCGAGGCGACCGGGGGAGGGGTCCTCGCCCACCATGTGGCGTTGAAGATGGCCCGGGCGCGGCGCCTGCTGGACACGACGACACTCTCGGTAGCCCAGGTGGGGCAGGAGATCGGGATGGATGACCAGTTCTACTTCTCCCGGCAGTTCCGCCGGCTGCACGGACTCAGCCCGAGTGCCTACCGGGCCGAGCGGAAGGGCTGACCGGCCGTTCCCGCATGCGCTCAGCCTTTGGTGGCTCCCGCAGTCAGGTCGGCCTTCCAGAAGCGCTGCAATCCGATCATGAGCGCCACCAGCAGGACGGCGGAGAGCGCGGATCCGGTGACGACGAGCTGGTAGAACATCGGGTCCCGCTGGGTCTGCGAGTTCCACAGGGTCAGCCCGAGGGTGAGCGGAAAGGTCTTCGTCTCATTGAGCATGACCAGGGGGAGCAGGTAGTTGTTCCAGATGGTGACGAACTGGAACAGGAAGATGGTCACGAGGGCCGGCGTCATCATGCGGGCCGCGATGGCGCCGAAGATGCGCAGGTCTCCGGCACCGTCGATGCGCGCCGCCTCGATGATCTCGTCCGGCACAGCGGCGTTCGCATGGATCCGTGCGAGATACACGCCGAACGGACTGACCATGCTCGGTAGGAGGACGGACCAGTAGGTGCCGGTGAGGTCGACGGCGTTCAGGAGGAAGTACAGCGGCAGGGCGATGACCGTCGCGGGCACGAGGGCCCCTCCCAGGACGATCGAGAACAGCAGTTCCCGACCCCTGAAGGGGAATTTGGCGATCGCATAGCCACACGCCGCGGACAGGATCGTGGCGGCGAAGGCTCCGACGGCGGAGTACAGGATGCTGTTGAGGATCCAGGAGGTGAAGATCCCACCGTCCTGGGTGAAGACGTTGGTGAGATTCAGCCAGGCCTGCGGTGAGTCGGTGAACCACAGGCCGAAGCTGCTGAACAGCTCTCCTGGGCTCTTGGTCGCGGCGACGAGGACCCAGAGGATGGGGAGCAGGAAGTACAGGGCGGCGACGACGAGGACGCCGTTGACCACGACGGTGCTGGTCAGGGGTTGGCGGATGGGCTGGTTCCGGGTCACCATGCGCGGTCTCCCTTGCGGTTCACGAGTCGGAGGAATCCGAAGGAGAAGGCGAAGCCGAGCAGGGCGACGATGACAGCCATCGCTGCGGCCAGATTCGGGTTGCCCTGCGAGAAGGACTGGTTGTACGCAGCCAGGTTCGGCGTGTAGTCGGAGCTGATCGCCGTGGTCAGTGGTCTCAGGACCAGCGGTTCGACGAAGAGCTGCAGGGTGCCGATGATCGTGAAGACGGTCACGAGGACGACGGAGGGACGCACGAGCGGAAGTTTGATGCGCCAGGTGATCGACCACTCGGACGCCCCGTCGATCTTCGCAGCTTCGAAGAGTTCGGACGGGATGGCGTTCAGGGCCGCGATGAGAATGAGCATGTTGTAGCCGGCGAAGCCCCACAGTGCGATGTTCGCGATCGCGAACAGGATGCTGTCGGTGCTCAGGGGGTTCAGATCGATGCCGATCGAGGACAACCCCTGCAGGATGGGGCTCGTCGCCGGGATGTAGAGGAAGCCCCAGAGCAGGGCCGCGATCACGCCGGGCACCCCGTAGGGGATGAAGAAGACGACCCGGAAGATCCGCGGGAAGCGTGCGGCCGCCGAATCGATCAGGAGTGCCAGTCCCACGGCCGTCACCACCATGAGGGGCACTTCGATGGCCGCGAACGCCAGGAGCCGGCCGAGGCTCTCGATGAAGGACGGGTTCCCGAGGGCTGCACCGTAGTTGTCGAAGAGGACGAAGACCTTCTCGGGGGCACCGAACCCGAGCCCCGATGCTTTCGTGGAGAACAGGCTGTCATTGATCGCGTACACGATGGGTGCGATGAAGAACGCAGCGAACATGACCGCGAAGGGCACCACCATCACCAGGAGGGCGATTCTCGAGTGCCGGCGGGGCGTCCCCGTCGATGCCGGAGGACTCGCGGTGCGGGGTGTCCGGGGTGCTGGGGCAGGGGGGGGGGGGGGGGGGAGCCCCCCCCCCCGCCCCGCCGCTCGGGTCTGGCTCAATTGACCGCGATTCCCTTGTCCTTGAGCGCCGTGCTCACGTCATCCTGCGTCTTGTCGTACGCATCGGTCAGCGGCGTCCCGCTCTCGACTGCTGTCTTGACGTTGTCGCTGAGTGAGGCGAAGAGCGTCGAGGACAGGGGCGGCCACTTCCAGGGTGTTGTCGACGTTCTTGTCCGACTCGGAGAAGACGTCCCAGATGTCCTGGCCGCCGTAGAAGGCGAAGACCTCGGGGTCGTCCTGCAGGGAGGCGATGGAACCGGTGTCGGCGATGGCAGGCCACCCGGCGCCCACGCTGGTCAGGATGCTGACGCTCTCCGGGTCGGAGTTCAGCCAGGCCGCGAACTCGGCGGCCTCCTTCGGATGGTCGGAGCCCTTGAGCACGGCGCTGGCTGAACCGCCGGCCCACGTCGCGGAGACATCCCCGCCGTCTTCCCACTGGGGCATCGCCCCGACGGCCCATTGGCCCGCGGTGTCCGGCGCGGTGCCACGGAGGATGGCGTCGGCCCAGGAACCGGAGATCCAGGAGGTGACGTTGCCGTTCTGGATATCGGCGTTCCATTCGCTCGAGAAGTCCGCCTCGATCTTCACGAGGTCCTCGTCGATCATCTTCTGCCAGAACTCGGCGACCTTCAGCGTCTCGTCGTCGTTGATGGTGACGGTCCAGGCGTCGTTCTCGGCGGCGAACCACTTGCCGCCGCCCTGCTGGGACAGCCCGATCAGCCAGGGTGCCTGATTGAAGGCGAAGGCGGTGATGTAGCGGTTGGGGTCGGAGGCCCGGATCTTCTTCGCGGCCTCGTAGTACTCGTCCCACGTCTTCGGGTACGTGATCCCGAGGGAGTCGAAGATGTCCTTGCGGTAGAACTGGCCGAGGGGCCCACTGGCCTGGGGGACGGCGTAGACGCTGTCGTTGAAGACACCTGTCTCCCACTGCCAGGGGACGAACTTGTCCTCCTGGTCGCCGACGTACTCGGTGATGTCCTCCAACGCATCATTGACGAGGAAGTCCGGGATGGCGTCGTACCCGAGCTGCGCGACATCTGCCGGGTTGCCTGCCTGCACGGCCGAGAGCATCTTGGCGTATCCGCCATCAGGGCCGGCCGTGATGGTCTCCAGCGTGACATTCACGTCGTCCTGTGAGGCGTTGTACGCGTCGACGGCCTGGTCGATGTTGGGGACCCAGGACTGGAAGGTGATGTCCACCGGTCCCTCCTGCGCCGCCGGTGCGGTGTCCCCGCCGGAACCGCTGCACGCGGTGAGCCCACCGGCCAGGACGATGATCACCGAAGCGGCCAACGCCGACCGTCGGCCCGAGAAGTGGTTGCCGAACATGACATGCTCCTTTGCACTGCGGGACGGGTGGACCCTTCCGGGTCCGGTGCGCCAAATCTAGGCGCGGGATTCACCGGGCGACATAGCGGTATACGCCGTCAATATGGAGGATCATGTATCCGTCTCCACGTATTTCGGGTAGCGCCGCTGTTTTGCTTAGATGGCATTGATGCCATACACGTGGCGGATCCTCCTCGGAAATTCCCCTCGGGGACCCGCTTCCGAAGGTGTGACCAGGAAAGCCGGCCGGAAGGCCGGCGGGAAGCCGGTACCGATGACCTCCGATGTGCAACGTCCGCCACTGGTGATCGATGGACGATCCACGCGGGAGCTCGGGAAGCCCCACCCTCCTGTGGACGGTGAGCCATCCCGATATCGGCTGACGCCATGGTCCGTGACACGTGATGGCGTCCCGGTCGTCCCGGTGTCCGGCGAGATCCATTACAGCCGCGTCCCCCGGGATCAGTGGCGGGACCGCCTGAACCTCCTGAAGGCCGGTGGCATCACGGTCGTGTCGACCTATGTGTTCTGGATCCACCACGAGCCCCAGCGTGGTGTCGTGTCGTTCGACGGCAGGCTCGACATCGCGGCCTTCATCGACCTGTGCGCGGAACTCGGGTTGGCTGTCGTCGTGCGGATCGGGCCCTGGTGTCACGGCGAGGTCCGCAACGGCGGTTTCCCCGACTGGGTGCAGCAGGCACCCGTTCGGCACCGCACGGACGATCCCGGCTACCTCGCGTTGATCGAACCGTGGCTCTGTCGACTCGGTCAGGAGATCGCACCCTTCTGCCGGCCCGACGGTCCCGTCCTCGGCGTCCAGCTCGAGAACGAACTCTATGATCAGCCCCGTCACATCGGTACCCTCAAGCGCCTGGCCACCGACTGCGGCATCACCGCCCCCTTCTGGACGGCAACAGCGTGGGGCGGAGCCGACCTGCCACTCGACGAGGTCATTCCGCTGTTCGGCGGCTACGGCGACGGATTCTGGGTCGACGCCGACCGGCCATGGGACGAGAGCTTCCGCGCGCACTTCTTCTTCTCGCATGAGTGGGACGATCCCGGTATCGGCGCCGACATCCGTTCCGACCCCCGTGCACAGTCCCCGGTGCAGAATCCCTACCCGCCCGCAACGTGTGAGCTCGGTGGAGGCATGGCTACCGCCTACCACCGGCGGCCACGTCCGAGCGGGTTCGACATCGCCGCCGTCGCGCACAATAAGATCGGCAGCGGCTCCGCCTGGCAGGGCTATTACATGTATGCCGGAGGAGTGAACCCGTCCGATCGGGACCACTCCTACCGGACGGGGTTGCAGGAGTCCCACGACACCGGGTATCCGAACGACCTGCCCCGGTACGACTACGACTTCCACGCCCCGATCGGATCCTCGGGGCGGCTGGGGCCGAGCCACAACCTGCTACGTCGCCAGCACGCTTTCCTGGCCGCCTTCGGCCCGTCCCTCGGCTCCATGGAATCGAAGCTCCCGGCCGTGGAACCAGCCGGTGTCGATGACGCGAGGACTCTCCGGTGGGCCGTACGCAGCGACGGGCGAAGTGCCTTCCTCTTCATCACGTGGCATCAGCCCCACGTTCCGCTGCGGACGTATGAGCAGGCCCGGTTCGCGGTGGCCATGGACGACGGGCCCAGGCAGTTTCCGACCGATCCCGTGGACATACCGGCCGGAACCCTCGCACACTGGCCCCTCGGCCTGATGATCGACGGTGTCGAGCTCGAATGGGCGACCGCTTCGCCGCTGACCACGCTGCAGGACGGCGCCATCACGGTGCTCGTCCTCACGGCCGAGCACGGCATCCCGCTGGCATGGAGATGGGCCGACGACGTTGCCGTGACCCGGTACGAGGACGACGACGACGACGCCTCGAGCGGGCCAGGGCTGGTCACCCGGGTCTGCAGGTACCGATGCTCCACGCCTACAGCACACATCGACGTCGTCGTGCTCCCGGCGTCGGAGGCAGACCGGGCCTGGGTGCTCGGCGACGGCGCGGAGCGGCAATTGGTGCTGTCGGACGATCCGGTCTGGCTCGAGGCGGACGGTGCGCTCGGCGGGCGGACGGCGGCGCCCGAGCCGGAGGTCCGCCGGTACGACACGTCGACGCGCGCCGTCGTGCCTGTGCCGATCGAGGCCTTGCGAGACGCTGCCGCCGGCCGTCGGCGCCTCCCGGTCATCCTCCGACGAGCGGCGCAGGCGGTGCCGACAGGCTATGGCGAATCGGCCGGACGAGCGAGCGCCCCGACCCAGGACGACATCTCCCGGTTGGCGGCCTCCTACCGGATAGAGGGTGCCGACGGGCCGCGAGGCATGGAGCGACGACGACGTGAACTGGAGATCAGCTGGACGGGTGATGTCGCCCAGCTGATGGTCGGCAGCACCGTGGTGGCGGACCGTTTCTGGGACGGCTCGCCCTGGGTCGTCGACCTCGACGGCCTGGACGTCGGTGCCGAGGACGCCCTGGTCCTGACGGTGCTGCCTCTGAGTCCGGACCACCGCGTCCATCTACCGGCGGAAGCGCGCACCGTCCTGTCCCGGCGGGACCAGCGGGACGACGGCCCGTCCGTGGAGCTGGTGGAGTGGCAGCAGTGGGTGGAGTCATCCGGCCCAGCGCCGGACGTCCCATCGCCGTGCGCCACCGAAGGACGGACCCGGACCGGTCCTGGCGTCGGGTCTGCTGCTCACTAGGGCTGTCGTCGGTGCCCGCGGAAGACGGGTTCGCCTCCTACGGCGCCGGTGCATGGGGGCCGGAGCGCCGTGCACGCCTGCTGTCGGGGTTCCGGGGACCTGTAGAAGCTTCTGCTCCTTCTTGGTAGGGTGGGCCCGATACTTTGAATCGTTTCAAGCCACGACCACCGCGACTGCAGGGCACGAGACCGCCCGCCCTCGGTGTTCCTGCAGGTGAAAGGACCCTCCAATGACGAAGCGTCAACTTCCCGTTCCGGCGGAGATGCTCGAGCTGATGCAGTTCAAGAAGATCGAGCTCAACGGCAAGAAGCGGCGGCTTGATGCCGCGCTGACCATCGGGGACCTGCGGACCATCGCCAAGCGCCGCACCCCGAAGGCCGCCTTCGACTACACCGACGGCGGGGCCGAGGGAGAGCTGTCCCTGAGCCGTGCCCGCCAGGCGTTCGAGGACATCGAGTTCCACCCCTCGATCCTCCGCCCCGCCGAGCACGTCGACACGTCGGTGGAGATCCTCGGCGGTCCCAGCGCGCTTCCCTTCGGCATCGCGCCGACCGGATTCACCCGGCTCATGCAGACCGAAGGGGAGACCGCCGGCGCAGGTGCGGCCGCTGCCGCAGGTATCCCCTTCACCCTCTCCACGCTCGGGACGACCTCGATCGAGGGCGTGAAGGCGGCCAACCCGAACGGGCGCAACTGGTTCCAGCTGTACGTGATGCGGCAGCGGGAGATCTCCTACGACCTCGTCAAACGTGCCGCCGAGGTCGGTTTCGACACGCTCATGTTCACCGTCGACACCCCGGTTGCCGGTGCCCGGTTGCGCGACAAGCGCAACGGCTTCTCCATCCCGCCGCAGCTGTCGATCGGGACGATCCTCAATGCCGTCCCACGGCCCTGGTGGTGGGTCGACTTCCTCACCACCCCGAAGCTGGAGTTCGCGTCCCTGAGCGACACCGGCGGCACGGTGGGGGACCTGCTGAACGCGGCGATGGACCCGACCATCAGCTACGACGACCTCGCCGTCATCCGGGACCTGTGGCCTGGCAAGATCCTCATCAAGGGCGTCCAGAACGTCGAGGACTCGGTGCGCCTCGTGGAGATGGGCGTCGACGGCATCATCCTGTCCAACCACGGCGGCCGACAGCTCGACCGCGCACCCATCCCGTTCCACCTGCTGCCGCAGGTCGTCCGGGAAGTCGGCAGCGATGCCACGATCATGGTCGACACGGGCATCATGAACGGGGCCGACATCGTGGCGTCCATGGCTCTGGGGGCGAAGTTCACCCTCATCGGCCGCGCCTACCTCTACGGGCTGATGGCCGGCGGACGCGAGGGCGTCGACAGGACCATCGCGATCCTCCGCGACGAGATCGAGCGCACCATGCGCCTGCTCGGGGTCTCACACATCGGCGAACTCGAACCCAGGCACGTCACCCAGCTCACCCGCCTGGTCCCGGTCACCAGGACGACCAGCGAGGCCGCCAGGCTGGTCTGAGGACCACCGGCATCAACCACACCCGAACCACGTCAGGCAGGGAGCCCCCGATGGATTCACGGACCGATACCGCGGACAGGTCAGGGGACAAGATCCGGTTCGGCATCGTCGGAAGCGGCTGGAGGAGCGAGTTCTTCCTTCGGGTCGCGCGGGAACTCCCCGACCGCTTCGAGGTGACGGGTCTCGTCACCCGGGACGAGGTGACCGGCCGCCGTATCGAGGGGACGTGGCAGGTGCGGGCCTTCGCCTCCATCGACGACCTCGTGGCGAAGACAACGCCCTCGTTCGTCGTCGTGTCCGTCCCACGGGAGGTGGCACCGGAGGCGATCCGCCACCTCGCCGAACTGAAGGTCCCGGTCCTCACGGAGACCCCGCCCGGCCCCGACCTCGCGGCACTGACCAGCCTGTATCCGCTGGTCGAGCGTGGGGCCGTCATCCAGGTGGCGGAGCAGTACCACCTGTCCCCACTCCTGCGTGCACAACTGGGCGTCGCCGCGTCGGGGCGCCTGGGGCAGATCAGCCAGGTGCTGGTCGCCCAGTGCCACGACTACCACGGCGTGAGCATCATGCGCCGCGCACTCGGCATCGGGTTCGACGATGTCTCGATCACGGCGTCGATCTTCCGGTCGCCGCTCGTGAAGGGGCCCGACCGGTACGGGGATCCCCGCGAGGAGGTCACCGTCACCGCGGAGCAGCTGTCCGCCCGTTTCGACGTCGGGGACCGGCTGGGGCTCTACGACTTCGCCGAGCAGCAGTACTTCTCGTGGATCCGGGCCAACCGGCTGCTGGTCAGGGGTGACCGGGGGGAGATCAACAACGCCGATGTGCACTACCTCGGGGATGTGCGCACGCCGGTCTCGACGACGTTCCGCCGTGTCGCGGCAGGGGAGGGCGGCAACCTCGAAGGGCTCTTCCTGCGCGGCATCATGGCCGGCACCGAGTGGGTGTTCGAGAACCGCTTCCTGCCCGCCCGGCTGAGCGACGACGAGATCGCGATCGCCGAGTGCCTCGTGCGGATGAGTGGATGCGTCGAGGGCGGCCCCGACCTGTACAGTCTCGCCGAAGCGAGCCAGGACCACTACCTGTCGCTGCTCATGAAGGAAGCGGCGGCCTCGGGCGAGACGGTCCGCTCCCGGCGCCAGGTCTGGTCCCGGTCGGAGCGGTAGGCGCACCCGTACCCACCGGCGCCTCAGGCCTTGGTCGCCGCCCGGCCCCGTACGAGCCGCTGGATCCCGTACAGCGCCAGGCCCAGTGCGAGCAGGATGCCGCCGCGCAGCCAGATCTCCCCGGTCTGCTGCGTGAGCAGGAGGATGCACGACGCGATCGCGAGGTACGGGAAGACCACGGGGATGCGGAAGTGCCCGTGGTCTACCGTGTCCTTCCGCAGGACGATCACGGCGATGTTGGTGCTCAGGAAGACGAAGAGCAGCAGCAGGACCACGGTCTGCGAGAGCGACTCGAGCCCGCCCGTGAGGGTCAGTGCCATGGCGACGAGCGTGGTCGCGACGATCGCGATCCAGGGCGTGCGGCGGTTGGGCAGGACGCGGCCGAAGACGGACGGCAGCAGTCCCTGTTCCGCCATCCCGTAGGTGAGCCGGCTCGACATGATCATGGTGAGCAGCGCGCCGTTGGCGACGGCGATGAGGGCAACGAGGCTGAAGAGCCAGTTCGGGATGCCCGCTCCGGTGGCCGCGGCGACGTCGAGCAGGGGTGAACTGGAGCCGGCCAGGTCCTCCGGGGCGAGCGCCGCGGAGGAGGCGAGCCCGATCAGGAGGTAGACGACGCCGGCCGTGAGCAGGGCGCCGAAGATGGCCTTCGGGTACACCCGGCTGACGTCCCGGACCTCTTCGGCGACGTTCGCGGAGACCTCGAAGCCGACGAAGGAGTAGTACGCGATGAGCGCCGCGGAGAGGACGGCGGTGCCCGCACTCACGCCGGGTGGGAACTCGGTGACGCGGGAGATGTCGCCGTTGCCGCCGGCGAGGAAGATGCCGACGACGACGATGACCAGGACGAGCCCGGAGACCTCGACCACGGTCATGACCACGTTGCTGCGCACCGATTCCTTGATGCCGCGCATGTTGAGCAGGGCGAGCAGGACGAGGAACACCAGGGCCGCGGGAACGGCGGGCACATCGATGAAGGTGGTGAGGTAGCCGCCCGCGAACGCCTGGGCGAGGCCTGCGGCACTCGTCACGCCGGCCGCGAGCATGCAGAAGCCCACGAGGAAGGAGATGAACGATTTCCCGAAGGCCCGTTCGGCGAACACCGCCGCGCCACCGGCCTTCGGGTACTTGGTGACGAGCTCTGCGTACGATCCCGCCGTCAGGAGGGCCAGGGCCAGGGCCACCATGAGGGGCACCCAGATGGCGCCCCCGACCTCCGCCGAGATCACGCCGACCAGCGCGTACACGCCTGCGCCGAGGACATCGCCGAGGATGAAGAGGTACAGCAGCGGACCCGAGATGCCGCGCTTCAATCGGGTGTCGGGGGCCTGTTCCATGGTGGGCATAGGCGCCAGTTTAGGCGAAAATGCTAAGCCTGCTTGTGAAATACCACGCGGGCCGCCATTCGTCGCGCGGGGAGTACCGCCGATCGAGAAATACCCCACATCCATGTGATGCACACCATACTTGCCTTGGACAGGATCTTGGCCGGGGGGCGGCCGCCCACGCTGACAGAAAGGCTCTCGATGAGCTGGCTCGACCGCGACCACACCATCGCACCACCGGGATTCAACCGGTGGCTCATCCCACCCGCGGCGCTCGCCGTCCACCTGTGCATCGGCCAGGCCTATGCGACCAGCGTGTACAAGACGGCACTCACGGCGCACTTCGACGCGACCCTGACGCAGGTCGGCATCATCTTCTCGATCGCCATCGTGATGCTGGGCCTGTCCGCCGCGGTGCTCGGCACCTGGGTGGACCGCAACGGCCCCCGCAAGGCCATGTTCACCTCGGCGCTGTTCTGGACCTCCGGCTTCCTGGTCGGGGCGCTCGGCATCTTCACGAACCAGCTGTGGCTCGTCTACCTGGGCTACGGGGTCATCGGCGGCATCGGCCTGGGGATCGGCTACATCTCCCCGGTATCCACCCTGATCAAGTGGTTCCCCGACCGCCCGGGCCTGGCCACGGGCATGGCCATCATGGGCTTCGGCGGCGGCGCCCTGATCGCCAGCCCGCTCTCCACCCAACTGCTGCGCATGTACGACCCGAACTCGGGGGCCGAGGGCTGGGTGGCCAGCGGCGACGCCGTGGGCAAGCTGTTCCTGACCCTCGCCGTCGTCTACCTCGTCTACATGATGTTCGGCGCCTTCACCATCAAGGTGCCGGCGGAGGGCTGGAAGCCCGCGGGGTTCGACCCCTCGCAGCTGAAGTCCAAGCCCCTCGTTACCACCGACAACGTCTCGGCCGCCAATGCGATCAGGACCCGCCAGTTCTGGCTCGTCTGGATCGTCCTGTTCTGCAACGTCACGGCCGGTATCGGCATCCTCGAGCAGGCGGCCCCGATGATCCAGGACTTCTTCCGCGGCGCGGACGGCACGACGGCGGTGTCCGTCGCCGTCGCCGGTGGCTTCGTGGGCCTGCTCTCGATCGGCAACATGGGTGGACGGTTCGCCTGGTCCACGACGTCGGACCTCATCGGCCGCAAGCGCATTTACATGGTCTACCTCGGCGTGGGAGCCCTGCTCTACCTGGTGCTCGCCCTCGCGGGGTCCTCCACCACCCTGCTGTTCGTCGCCCTGGCCTTCGTGATCATCTCCTTCTACGGCGGCGGATTCGCCACCGTACCGGCCTACCTGCGTGACCTCTTCGGCACCTATCAGGTCGGTGCGATCCATGGCCGCCTGCTGACCGCGTGGTCGGCCGCCGGTATCGCCGGGCCGCTGATCGTCAACGCCTTCCTCGACTCGCAGGGAACGCCCGGGGAGCTGAACGCCGGGGCCTACCAGCCGGCTCTCCTCACCATGGTGGGGCTGCTGGTCGTGGGCTTCATCGCCAACCTGCTCGTCCGGCCCGTGGACCCGCGCTTCCACGAACCGACGGCGGACGCATCCCGAGAATTCGCGAAGGAGGCCTGACATGGCCGGAGCACGTATCGCCGTCGTCTGGGCACTCGTGGGAGTGCCTCTCGCCTACGGCGTCTTCCAGACCCTCACCCGGGTCGCGGCCCTCTTCGGCGGCTGACCGGCGCCGTCGGTCACGCCGTCACCCGGTCTGCCGTGCCGGTGCCCAGGCCATGGTGTCCTGGTGCCGTTGCCATGCCTGCCGCGGCTCCACCGACTCGCGTGCGACGTCGGTCAGCCACACCGTGGTGTCCGGGTTCCAGCCGGCGATCACCGATGCCGTGTCCGCCTCGACCCGCAGCGCCCGGGTGGCGCACCGGAGGTAGCCGAGGGCGGAGAGATGCACGGCGTCCCAGTCCGCCGCGACGCGCTCCCAGTCCGGGATCACCCAGCCGCCGGCACGGCCGGTGGTCCGGTACCAGTCGTGGCGGCGGGACGCGGTGACGTCGAGGGGGTACTCGCGGCACAGGGCCGCCCAGTCCTCCTCGACGGCCACCTCGAAGGTGCGGCCGCCACCGCGGACCGGGACGGCCGTGGCGAACTCCTCGCCCGCGGCGTCCTCCACGAGATCCAGTGCGGCCGGGATGTTCCCGACCGTCTGCAGGAGCCCCTCGGGGAGCGACCACCAGGTGCCGGAGTAGGGGGCACGGGGGTCGCTCGGACGATCGTGCCGGGCCCGTTCCTCCTCGGCACGCGCGCCGCGGGCCCAGGCTGCCAGGGCCTCCCGCGGGCTCCCTGGCAGGTGCACGGGGTCCTCGGGGACGCGCCAGTCGAGGTGCCACTGCACGGTTCGCCGGGCCGATGCCAGCCACGGTCCGGTAGTGGACGCCAGGACCCGCCCCGCGACGGGGAGGAGCGACTCGCGGATGACCGGGAGCGCGGCGAGGACGTCCTCCCCGTCGGGTTCCTGCCAGCCGCGGGCAGCGCCGACCGACTGCCCGAACGCGTCGAGGATCCTGCTGTCGCTGATGTCCCCCGGGTTGATCGAGGCGATCCGGGCCGCCACCCCGGCCGGCGTCGTCGCGTCCGGTCGTCCAGGGTGCATGGCCGGCCCGTCGTCGTCCGATGCGGCGAGGACGAGGGTGACACGCGAGGTGCCCGACGCCGGGTCGAGGGCGCCGGCCAGGCGCATGACCGGGCTCCGGAGGTCCGGCGCCAGCAGCAGCGCGAGCTCGAGGCAGAGCCGGCGGCCGCGTGGACCCCCGAGCAGGACATCGGCCGGCACCGTCATCCGGCCATCCTCGCACGGTGCGGGCCGGGCGGCGTGCGGATACCGGCGGCAGGCCGTCGCGGGCACCCCCGCGCACTGCTTGAATGGGACCAGACACTCCGGAAGGACCCATGGACAGCACGAGCAGGCAGCAGACCGACGCCCTGGAGCGCGGCGAACTTCCCCCGCTGGAGCAGGTGCGTGACGACGTGTGGGCGCTCGCCCAGCCCATGCCCGGCGGACATCTCGCGTACTCCTTCACCTATCTGCTGCGGGACGCGGACGGGGGCATCCACGTCGTCGATCCCGGCTGGGACTCCGACGACAACTGGGCGCGGCTGATCTCTGCGCTCGCGGAGATCGCTCCGGGACGAGGCGGCGCCGACGCCGTCACGGGCATCACCGGCACGCACCTGCACCCGGACCACGTGGGGATGGCAGCCCGGCTGAGGGACGCATCGGGCGCGGAACTCGCGATGCACGGCAGGGAGCGCCAGGCCCTCGAACGGCACCGCGACCGGCTACTCGACCTCGACGAGGCCGCCGGACGGCTGGAGGAATGGGGCGTTCCCGCCGACCGGAGAAGCGAACTGGCCCAGTTCGTGGACCGCTCTCCTGCCGGGCTGGTGCTCGCCGTGGACTCCGTGCTGTCCGACGGCGACGTCCTGGACGTCCCGGGGTTCCGGATGGAGGTGATGGCGACGCCGGGACACACTCCCGGGCACATCTGCCTGCGCGACGACGACCGCGGGCTCCTCCTCACGGGCGACCACGTGCTGCCGACGGTGTTCTCCGGTCTCGGCCTGGGCGGCGGAACGCCGTCGAACCCGCTCGCCGACTTCCTCGAGTCCGTGGAGCGCGTGCGCCGCTACGGGGAGTACGAGGCGCTCCCGGGACACGGCTACCGGTTCGCAGGGCTGGGAGGTCGGGCGGACGAGTGTGCGGAGCACCAGCTACGGCGGGCACGTGAGGTGGCCGAGGTGCTCGCGGCGTCGGACGGGGCTTCCGGGGAACCGGCCGTCTGGGCGATCGCCGCACGACTGACGTGGACGGCCGGGTGGGACGGGCTGCACGGCTTCCAGCTGCTGTCCGCGCTCACCCAGACACAGATGCACCGGGACTTCGTGCGCGTACACGGTGTGCCTGCGGCCTGACATCTTCGGACTTCTCCCCATGAATTCGGGCGAATTCCGGTGAATAGGGCCCACTGTGCCCCGGGCATCTATACGCTTCCCCCATGGAAACAGCGGAGGGGCGCGACGGCGGAGAGTTCGATCAGGCCATCGAGGTGCTGGAAGAGCAGACGAGCGTGCTGTGGCGGCGGGAACGGACGACGTCGCACGCCCTCGCGAAGAACGTGCATCCGGAGATGGAGCCGGCCGCGTACGGGATCCTCACGCTCCTGCAGCGGGAAGGATCGCTGCGGGCGACCGACATCGCCGCCAGCATCGGTGTGGGGAAGCCCTCCGTGAGCAGGCAGCTCGCCGGGCTCGAACGGCTGGGACTCGTCAGCCGCCAGCTCGATCCCTACGATGCCCGCTCGCAACGCGTCCTCCTGACGGCGCTGGGCGAACAGCAGCTCGCCGCTGCGCAGACCGGGCGTCGCACGGCGTTCACCGCGCTGATGCGCAGCTGGGCGCCGGAGGACGTGGAGAAACTCGGGGTCCTGATCGCCCGGCTCAACAGCACCTACACGAAGGACACCTGGTAGCGGATCAGCCCTCGCTCCATCCCGAGCCCTCGCGGAACGCTCCCACCCGCCGGCCGGAGCCGGCCTCGAGGGAGTCGTCGGCGTCCTCGTAGAGTTCGCCGGCGTCGGCCTTGCTGTGCCGGAGGAGTTGCTCCGCCTCGGCGTGCGCGTCCTCGAGCCCGTCGGCCACGATGCGGCTGCGGGCGGGAAGGGCGTCCAGGTGGACCACTCGTTCCGCGGTTTCGCCGAGGGGGACGGTGAACTCGTCATTGGTGTCGTCGAGGGGAACCTCCGCTCCTCCGCTCTCCGCCGGGACCACGTACTCGAGGAAATAGGCCATGCTCCAGCCAACCACCGCTCCGGGGCGCATCGCCAGCGGTCGCCGTGCGGCCGCAGGAGCTTGTCCATCCCATCGCGGACTGGTACCCGTCCGCCGGGACGAGGCCCTCGAGGGAGCGTCAAATCGACGCCGGGAGGCCGGACCGGGTGCGGCGGTCGGTACTCCATGCCTAGATTGGAGGCATGGCCGACACAACCGAGAACGAAGCAACAGCCCCGGCGGCTCCCACACCGCTCGAACAGCTCGCCGAAGCGCACCGCGTGGGGACCACCTTCAAGGGATGGGATGGTGAACCCGCCCGCGTGGCCCCGGAGACCCTCGTCACGGTCCTCGCGGCGCTCGGAGTCGACGCCTCCTCCGAGACCGCGATCGCCCGCGCGCTGGACGACGTCGTCGCCGGGCCCTGGCAGAGGGTGCTGCCCGCCGTCGTCGTGGTGCGCCGGAGCGACGTCGACCCGGTGCTGCTGCACGTGCCCGCCGGGGCCGACGTGGAGTTCTGGGCCGTCGACGAGGACGGGGTCCACTACACCGGCACGGTGACGGACGCGACCGAGGTCCGCACGATCGACGGGAAGGACATCGAGCGGCGGGAGGGCGTGCTGCCGCACGCGCTGCCGCTCGGCTGGCACACCCTCCATGCGACGGTCGACGGGCAGGAGACGACCTGCACCTTCGTGGTGACGCCCGACCGCCTGAGTACGACGGCGGCACTCATGGACCACCGCAGCTGGGGGCTCATGGCGCAGCTCTACTCGGTGCGGTCCTCGGAATCGTGGGGCATCGGCGACCTCGCGGACCTCGGCCGATTGGCCCAGGCCGCCGCCGCGCACGGTGGCGACTTCGTGCTGGTGAACCCCCTGCACGCCGCCGAACCCGTCCCGCCCGTGGAGCCCTCGCCCTACCTGCCGACCACGCGGCGCTATTTCCACCCCCTCTACCTGCGGATCGAGGACATCCCCGAGTACGCCCGGCTGGACGCCGGGGCACGGGCACGGATCGGAGAGCTGGCCGCCGGCCTCGCGGACGCCAACACCTCCACCGACCTGCTCGACCGGGATTCGTCCTACGCCGCGAAACTCGAGGCACTCGAACTCGTGTTCGCGGTGCCGCTCCCGGAACAGCGCCAGCACGACTTCGACGCCTACCGCTCCCACCAGGGCCAGGGGCTCGCCGATTTCGCGCTGTGGTCGGCCCTCGCCGAGACGGTCCCGCCGGGCGCGCAGGAGTGGGACGACGTCGGACGCCCCGGATCGCCCGGTGCCCGGGAGTTCGCCGAACGGCATGCAGCGCGCATCGAGTTCCACGAGTGGCTGCAGTGGCTCGTGGACGAGCAGTTGCAGGAGGCGCAACTCGACGCGACGGGCGCCGGGATGTCGATCGGCGTGGTGCACGATCTCGCGGTCGGCGTCCATCCCAGCGGTGCCGACGCCTGGGCCCTCCAGGACGTGCTGGCGACGGGCATCAGTGTCGGGGCACCGCCGGACATGTTCAACCAGCACGGCCAGGACTGGAGCCAGCCGCCATGGCACCCCGAGCGGCTCGCGGAATCCGGCTACGCCGCATTCCGGGACATGCTCCGCAACATCCTGCGCCACGCCGGCGGCATCCGCGTGGACCACATCCTCGGGCTGTTCCGGCTCTGGTGGATACCCCAGGGTGAGGCACCGGGTGCCGGTGCCTACGTCTACTACGACCACCGGGCGCTGATCGGCATCCTCGCGCTCGAGGCGGAACGGGCAGGCGCGATCGTGGTCGGCGAGGACCTCGGCGTCTTCGAGCCCGGCGTGCAGGAGTACCTCGGCGAGCGCGGGATCCTCGGCACCTCGATCCTCTGGTTCGAGCAGGACGAGGACGGGCCGCTGCCTCCCGAGGCCTACCGCCGGGGCTGCCTGACCACGGTCACCGTGCACGACCTGCCGCCCAGTGCGGGCTACCTGGCAGGCGAGCACGTGGTGCTCCGTGAGAAGCTCGGCCTGCTCAGCCGCCCCGTGGAGGAGGAGCAGGCGGAGGATCGCGCCAGCCAGGAGAAGTTCCTCGCGCTCCTGCGGCAGCGGAACCTGCTCCCTCAGGAGTCCCCGGGCGTCCAGCAGACCGTCGAGGCGCTGCACGGCTTCATCGCGCAGACGCCGTCGGTGCTGCTCGGGGTCGCGCTCGCCGACGCGGTCGGCGAGCGGCGTACCCAGAACCAGCCCGGCACCAACGACGAATACCCGAACTGGCGGATCCCCCTCGCGGACGCCGCGGGGAACGCCGTCCTCATCGAGGATCTCGCCGGCATTGAGCGCTTCGCGTCGCTGGTCGCCTCGCTGGGCCTTCCGGCGGACGATGCGGGCGGCACGGGGCCGATCGGCTGACCGCAAGCACAATGTCGGGAGGCGACACGGCCCCGGCGCGTGGTCGGATGGAGGGATGAACAGGAACGACACCCGGACGTACGACGTCGTCATCGTCGGCGGGGGCATCGCGGGGCTGGGGACCGCGCTCGTCCTCGGGCGGGCCCGGCGGAGCGTCGTGGTGATCGACGCCGGTACGCCGCGCAATGCTCCGGCCGACGCCGCCTACGGCTTCCCCACGCGGGACGGGACGCCGCCGGAACATCTCGTGGCGCTGGCGCGGGAGGACCTGGAACCCTACGGCGTGGACTTCCTCGACGATCGCGCCGAGCATGCCGTGGACACGGCGCGGGGGTGGTCGATCGGCACTGCCGGCGGCCGGACCGTCGAAGGGCGCCAGCTCGTCATCGCCTCCGGGCTCCGCGACATCCTGCCGGACATCCCCGGCGCCCGGGAGGCATGGGGGCGGGGACTGCTCCAGTGCCCCTACTGCCACGGCTGGGAGGTCCGCGACCAGGCCCTCGGAGTGCTCGGTTCCGCCCCGACCTCCATCCACCAGGCGATCCTCCTCCGGCAGTGGTCCGACGACGTGACCTTCTTCCCCCACACCCTCGGCGCCCTGTCCGAGGACGACCGACACCGCCTGCGGAGACGCGGAGTGCGGATCGCGGAGGGCCGGGTGGAGGCATTCCTGCCGGGCCGGGCCGACGACGGCGCGCCACGCCCACTCCTGGGCGTCCGGCTCCAGGACGGCGCCGCGGTGCCCTGCGTGGCGGTGTTCTGCGAACCGGGCGCGGACGCGGGTACGCCGCTCCTCGCGGGCCTGGGCTGCGAGATGCGCGACGACGGCTGCGTCAGCACCGACGACATCGGACGGACCTCGGTGGAACGGGTCTGGGCCGTCGGCAACGCGACCGATCCCGCCGCCCAGCTGGTGCCGGCGGCAGGGGATGCCTATCGGATCGCCGTCGCAGTCAACGCGATCCTGGTGGAGGAGGACTGCGAGGTCTGCCTGGAGGCGGAGGAAGCGGTGAGCGAGGGCGTCTGAAGCCCGGGGCAGGGTCCCCCCGCCCCCGTACGCCCGAAGGCCCCGGCAGTACCGGGGCCTTCGGGCGTGCTGTCGCCCCTACTTGCCGAGGTCGGGGCGGGTGGCGTCGTCCTGTGACAGGAACGGCGTATCCTCGACGTGCGCGGGATCGCCGCCGCTCGGACCGGTGGGGCCGGTGCTGCCCGTGTCCATGGCGGTGACGACCGGTGGGACATCGAGGGGGAGATCCCCGCTCGCGCCGACGGCCACGCCCGGCTCGGACGGCTTCTTGGCGCCGTCGTCGGATCCCGAGCCGCCCTTCTTCAGCGCACCCTTCAGGGAGTCCTGCACCGCGGGCGCCTTGCTCTTGATGGTTCCGGTGGTCGACGCGACGGTGTCCTGCACCTTCGGATTGTTCCACAGCTGCTGGGCCTTCGTCTTGATCTGCTCGTAGCTCCCACGGCCGGCGCGGGTGCCGAGGACGTAACCGGCCGCCATGCCTGCTCCGAAAACAATCTTGTTCTTCATGCCGTTCTCCCTTCGGTGGACTGCGTGCTTCCGAATCTAGACCACCACGCGAGGGGGAGCGAGGGAAGTTTTCCGTCGGACGCCCTGGCCGGCCCTACGGCGATTGCATGGCAGGTCCTGGCCTCGCGGCCGGGGATGGGCGAGGATGGCAGGGAAAGCGCTATCCACAGAACAGGCAATTCTCTTGGGCTCCACCCCGCACCTCCTCGCACGCTCGGGGAAGGACGTCCGCCGGGACGCTCCACACCCGAGGGTCCTCCTCCTCGTCGCGGCGCTCGCGATGCTGCAGGTGATCTGGCCGCTCACCATGGACCTGTACCTGCCCGCGTTCCCTGCGATCCGCCGCGAGTTCGGCGCCGACGAGTCCGCCGTCCAGCTGACCCTGACAGCGGCCTTCATCGGTATGGGCATCGGTCAGCTGGCATCCGGACCGGTGTCGGACGCCGTCGGACGGGCGCGCCCCCTGGCGGTGATGATCGTGGTCTACTGCATCGCGACGGCTGCGTGCGCCCTTGCTCCCACCATGGCCTGGCTCATCGCGAGCAGGGCACTCCAGGGCATGGGGTCGGCCGCCTGTGCGGTCATCGCCCTGGCCATCGTCCGTCACCTGTACACGGGCAGGCGCCTGCTGGTCTTCCTCGCCCGACTGTCCATCGTCTCCGGCGTGTTCGTGGTGGCGTCCCCCGCCCTCGGCGCCCAGCTCCTCCAGGTGGTCGGCTGGCGGGGACTGTTCTGGACACTCCTCGGCTACGGCGTCGTCCTGTTCTGTGTCGCGGGCAGGATCCTTCTTCGGAACGAGACGCACACGCGGGACCGCCGGCTGCTCCGGAAGGGCGTCCGCCTCCGGGACGACTACCGCAGCCTCGCCTCGGACGCCCGGTTCCGGTCCGTCGCCGTGGCCGGCGGGCTGCTCTTCGCCGCGATGATGTCCTTCATGGCCGGCAGCGCCTTCCTGCTGCAGGAGGTCTTCGGGCTCAGCCCGTCCGCCTACGCCCTGCTGTTCGGCGCCCAGGGCGCCCTCATGGTCGTCGGGGCGCAGGTGGGAGGCCTGGTGGCGCGCCGGGCCTCGCCGGTCCTCGCCGTGCGCGTCGGTGCGGTGGCCCTGGTGGTGGCCGCCGCCGTCCTGCTCCTGAGCGTCGGGTTCGCCCCGCACCTCGGCCTGTGGGGACTGATGGCGCCGGTCATGGGCTTCACGGCATCGTTCGGCCTGGTCAATCCGGCCCTGCAGGCCACGGCGCTCGAGCACCACGGCCTCCGTGCCGGCACCGCCGCCTCCCTGTTGGGCGCGTCCAACATGGCAGGTGCCGCCGTGATCGCCCCCCTCACCGGAGCGTTCGGGCTGTCCTCGCCCGTGCCCACCGCCGTGGTCATGCTGGCGTGCGCGGTGGTGGCCGCCCTCCTCCTCCTGCTCGGAGTGCGGCGGACGCCTATGCCGTCGTCAGTACCGTCTTGAGCCAGCCCTCCTCGCGCCGATCGAAGGTCAGGTAGGCGTCGACGACGTCGGTGAGCGGCTCGTGCTGGGTGATGAACCTCGTCGGATCGAAGACCCCCGACGCGACGAGGTCGAGCAGCGGCGGCGTGACCGAGCGGTGATCGCAGTTGCCCATGCGTATCGTGAGGTTCTTGTTCATCGCCTGGCCGATGGGATAGGTCATCATCTGCGGGCTGTAGACCCCGATGATCCCGATGCGGCCGTACTTCCGGACGGTCTCCACGCTCCACCGGGACACCTGGGAGGGTGCGTTCCCCGGCACCCAGTTCCCGCCCTGCGCATTCGTGGTGGGGGCGACCTCCGCGACCTCCCGGGCGAACTGCTCCGCCTGCTGCTCGCCGTCCGCCGCCGCCGGGCCGGAGGACGGGCGCTGGGCGTCCACGCCCACGGCGTCGATGACGGCATCGACGCCGATGCCCAGCGTGGCGTCCATCAGGGCCTGCACCGGATCCTCGCGGTTGAAGTCGACGACCTCGGCGTTCTGGCCGAGCGCCTGGACGAGGCGGGTCTCGACGCCGTCGATCGCGAACACGCGTGAGGCGCCCTGGCGGAAGGCGGAGGCGATGGCGAACTGCCCGACGACGCCCGCGCCGTACACGGCGACGGTGTCGCCGCGTCGCACTCCTGCCAGCTCGGCACCGAACCACGCGGTGGGGAAGATGTCCGAGAGCAGGATGGCCTGCTCGTCGCTGACGGTGTCCGGCAGCGCGGTGAGCGTGTTCGAGGCCCACGGGATGCGGGCGTACTCGGCCTGCAGCCCGTTCACGGGCCCCGTGGTCTGCGGCCCGCCGAAGAAGCAGGTGCCGGCCTGCGGGCCGTTCGGATTGGCGGTGTCGCACTGGGCGGTGTGGCCGGCCCGGCACTGCCAGCACACGCCGCAGGACATCGTCGAGGAGACGACCACCCGGTCGCCGGGGGCGAACCGGCGGACCGCTGCGCCGACGGCGGTGACCTCTCCCACGGCTTCATGGCCGAGGATCGTCCCTTCCTTCATGCCCGACATGGTGCCGCGGATGAAGTGCAGGTCGGTACCGCAGATGGCGCTCCGGGTGATCCGTACGATGGCGTCATTGGGATCGAGGATCGAGGGATCATCGACGGTGTCGAGGCGGATGTCACCTTCACCGTGCCAGACGAGTGCTTTCATGGGACGCTCCTGATGCGGCGGGGCCGCGGGTAGGGTGCTGGTCGGCAAGCAATCCCAACGCTAGGAGTTCCCCTCCGGGGCTACAACGCCACGTGGCACCCGGCGGCCGGTTGCCACGATTCGTGGGCGGGTGTAGGTGCCGGCGGTCAGGAGGAGCGGAGGACGGGTTCGACGACGTCGGGCCGGACCGGGGAGGAGCCGGGCTGCTGGTCCCTGCGATCGAGCTCCTCGGTGAGTTCCTCGTGCCGGATCTCGGTCTCCATGGCCGCTTCGCCGTCGGTGGCGTATTCGTGGTCGAGCTCGCGGTGGATCTTGCTGTTGAGGACCTCGACCTCGGGCAGCTCGAGTGCTGTGAGGTCTTCCGGGAAGTCGTCGGAGGGCGTGAGTCTGGTTCTCAAGGGGGTGCCTGTTCGGTGGTGGGACGGGACACTGCGATCGGGCCCGCTTCTAGACCACGCATGCCGGGCGAACCCGGCAGGGCAAGCCAAAAGAGTACCGGTTCGACCGCCCGGAACGGAAGCCGCCCGGCGCTACGTCGACGTGTTCTTCGCCTGCCGGTCCGTGAGGTCGCGATCGGCCAGGAGCACGCCGCCCATCAGGAGCCGGAAAGCGCCGGCCCTGCCTCCCGGGCGAGGAGTCCGGGAGGGCAGAGCCACGGAGCGACCGGTGGGCGCAGGCGGTCGACACGAGCGGGTCGTGCGCCCGGTCTTCCCGGACCGGGTGTCGGTGGCGGGGGCTAGCCTGCCCTGATGGATGCCGGAGCGAGCAGGAGGTGCGATGCCCGAGGGTGACAGCGTGTTCCGGCTGGCAGCACGGCTGAGGCGGTCCCTCGACGGGCGACTCCTCCGCCGTGGCGATCTGCGTGTCCCCGCCCATGCCACGAGTGCACTGGACGGACTGCGGGTGGTGGAGCACGTGACGCATGGCAAGCACCTGCTGACGCGGCTGGACGGCGGACTCACCCTCCACACGCATCTGCTCATGCAGGGCTCGTGGACGGTCACCGCCGCGGGCAGGAAGCTGCCGCGCGCACTGCTGCCCGACGCACGGGTGATCCTCGAGGTCGAGGACGGCCCCACCGCCTACGGACTGAACCTGCCCGTCGTCGACCTGCTGCCCACGCGGGCGGAGGTCGACGTCGTCGGGCACCTCGGACCCGATCCGCTGCGCGACGACTGGTCCGCGGAGGAGGCGGCCGCCAGGCTGTGCCGGGATCCCGCCGAACGGGTCGCCGCGGCCCTGCTCGACCAGCGCAACGTCGCAGGCTTCGGCAACCTCTGGGTCAACGAGCTGTGCTTCCTGCGCGGCATCCACCCGGACACCCCCGTGGCCGACACCGACATCCCCGCGCTCGTGGCGCTCGGCGCACGATGCCTGCGGTTCTCCGCCGTCCAGCCCGGTGCCCACCAGGTCACCACGGGCACTACGCGTAAGGGCGAGCAGCACTGGGTGGCCGGCCGGGCCGGGAAGCCGTGCCTGCGCTGCGGCACCACCGTGTGCGTCCGTGCCGAGGTGCCCGGTGATCCGGGCCGCCGCCGGACCTGGTGGTGCCCGCGCTGCCAGCCGTTGCGGCAGTCAGCGCCGGGTGGCGAGCGCCGCCGCGAAGGCGTCGGCTGACGCTGCCGTGCTGTTGATGCGCCAGTCGGCCTCCTTCGCGATGTGGAACCAGACGAGGGCGACGACGTCCGGCTGGGCGGAGAGGTAGCCGAACAGGTTCGTGATCCACTGAGGCTTCGATCCGCCGACCTCCGAGGACGCGGTCTCGGCGATCAGGACGGGTTTTCCCGGAGCGAGCCGGCGGAGCTGCGCGATCCCCTCGCCGAAGACCGCCTCCGGTTCCTGCCAGCTGCCCCCCGACGGGGAGGTGCCCCAGTTGTAGCCGTCGAGTGCCACGGCGTCGACGTACCCGCTGCCCGGGTAGAGACCGTCGAGGGGGACGGAGCCCCAGTAGGGCACGTTCGGGTTCCAGACCCAGCTGATGTTGGTCGCGCCGGTCGACGCGACGACGTCGTGCACGTGCTGGTAGGCCGCGACGTAGTCGCCCGTCCCGTTGCCGTTGACGCCTTCCGCCCAGGGGTACCAGTTCCCGTTCATCTCGTGGGCGAAGCGGAGGTACACCGGCTGGCCCCACCGGCCCAGGGCCGTGCCCCATTCGCGCAGGTAGGCGTCGAAGTGGCCGGCTGCGATGCGGTCCAGCGAGTAGGCGGGCTGCGCGGTGCCGCCGCCCCAGGTCCAGGGCTCCCAGGTCAGGAGGGTCTCGGCCCCCCTCGCTCGGACGGCGTCGAGTTCGGCGATGGGCGCGGGCTGGTTGAAGTCCTTGTAGGACAGGACGATCGAGGGCGCCTCGCCGGCGAGGGCCGTCACCTCGTCCAGTTCCGCACCGGCAGCCGGCCCGCCATTGGTGCCCACGCCGAACCGGATCGCCTTGGCGGTGCCGCTCGGCACGGGGGCGGGCTCGACGACGGTGAAGCGGGCGGTCGCAACCGCGTTCCCGGCCGTCGCGGTGACGGTCACGGTGCCCGCAGCGGTGGGCATGACGATCGACGCCTGGAAGGCGCCGCCGGCGGTCGTGGTCACGGCCACCCTGGCGGTTCCGGCGACGACGGTACCCTTGGTCCGTTTCGGGAACCCCGCACCCGAGACGGACACGGAGGCACCGGGTGCACCGGAGACGCTGCCCAGCGTGATCGTCGCAGCGGCCTGCGCCGGGGGAGGGGTCAGCCCGAGGAGCAGGACCGAGATCACGGCGAAGAGGAGGGGGAGCCGGTGGGCGGTGGTCCGTGCCGAAGCGGCAGCGGGAGGGGGAGCGGCGGGGGGAGTCGCGGGGGGAGTCGCGGGTGGAGTCATGGTCGGCACCTAGCTGGTTCGGTAGCCCGGCTGACCGCAGGGGTCCCGTGGCTTTGCGTCCCCGGCTCGCGCCGGGTTTGCCGTTGTCGCCGGGCGGTCGCCCGGGCGCCGGAGGTCCCTGCCGCGGCGGGGCTCCTCCACCATTGTCCCGGAGGTCGTCGTCGGACGGCGGCGGGGCGCCTGAAGGATGCCAGAGGATTCCTGCAGGTCTTCCGCAGCATGCCCGGATCGCCCGCCGGCACCGCTGGAACCGGCCTCCTGGGACGGGTGGAATCCGTTTCTGTCCTCGGTGCGCCGCGATGGCGGGCGGTGCGGACTATGACGCGGACGGACCGGCGCGCTGGGAATTCGCGGTGACGTGCACCACAATGGGTCCTGCTGCGGGATCGAGGCACCCGCGGTGTTGTTGAGGGGGACAGATGAAGCAGAGACCGGCGTTCACGAACACCATCGCATTCCAGATCGACGAGTACAGGCCGACGTTCGAGGCGCAGGTCGGCCCTGCCCTCGCAGCGGTCTTCGCCCGTGAGCAGGAGGATCTCCGCCGCGCCGGGATCCCCCCGGGGACGGCGCACGCGGGCGACCTGCTCCCCGATGCCGTCCTGCACGACGAGCACGGCCGCCAGGTGCGTCTGGGCGAGGTGCTCGGGGCCGCGGCGGCCATCCTGGTGTTCTACCGCGGTTCGTGGTGCCCGTACTGCAGTATCGCGCTGAAGACGTACCAGCGCGAGCTGCGCCCCGTCGTCGAGGCGTTCGGGACTCGGCTCATCGCGATCAGCCCCCAGGCCCCCGAGACCGCTGTCGCGGCCGCACGCGCCGCAGGACTGCGCTTCGAGCTGTACTCGGACGAGGGCAACGCCCTCGCCTCGCGCCTCGGGATCGTGACGGTGCCCAGCGCGGAATCCGAGGCGGCACGCGCAGCCCTGGGCATCGACGTCGCAGGCACCAACATGGACCGCACCGCAGCCATCCCGTTCCCCACGGTGGTCGTCGCCGACGCCACGGGCACCATCCGCCTCATCGACGTCCGGGTGGACTACACGACGCGCACGGAGACGTACGACATCATTGAAGCCCTGATCGCCCTGTAGCCCGCACCCCCCGAGGCAGGCGCCGGTAGGATCACGGCGTGCCGTGCCGGAACACACCCGTCCCGGTCGACGGTGCCGCCGCGCCCACAACACCGAGAGGACAGGCCCCGCATGGAGCTGACGATCGAACGCGTGCCCTTCGACGCCCCCGACGCCGAGGCGCTGCGCAACGCCCAGCAGGCCGAACTGCACGTGCGCTACGGCAGCGAGGACCACGAGCCCGGAGAGCCCCCTACCGCGGACAACGTGCCCTTCTTCGTCGTCGCCCGGGCAGCGGATGGAACGGCCGTCGGCTGCGGGGGTCTGCGCCCGCTCGGCGACGGAGGTCTCGAGGTGAAGCGGATGTATGTGCTTCCCGAGCGCAGGGGCCAGGGCGTCGCGACGGCGATCCTCCGACGGATCGAGGAGCAGGCGCTCGCCATGGGCAGCAGGACCCTGCTGCTCGAGACGGGCACGGAGCAGCCCGACGCCATGCGGTTCTACGAGCGTGAGGGGTACCACCGTATTCCCGCCTTCGGCCTGTACGCGGGCGAGGCACACTCGGTCTGCTACGCCAGGCTCCTCGACTGAGAAGGCCCGCGGTCAGGTTCCCGGGATCTTTGTGGTGATGTCACCGAGGGTTGCCGAGAGGGATGCCAGGAGTGCATCCGCGTCCGTGAACAGCAGGAAGTCCCGGGATCCCGATCCCATGCCGATCCGCCGTCCCCGGATCCGCTCGTCGGCATAGACGGGAAGGACGCTCCCGCTGCCCAGTGGCGTGATGGTCCCGGACTCGTAGCCGGTGAGTTCGAGGGCGGTCGCGGGCGGCACGAGCGAGGCCTTGTTCACGGCCGGCAGCGCGCGGAGCCTGGACCAGTCGAGGCGTCTCGTCCCCGGGATCAGGACGAAGGCGGTCGTCCCGCCGCTGACCTTGACCACCAGGGTCTTCACTCCGTCCTCCCTCGTGAGGCCCTGGACCGCCGCCGCGTCGTCGAAGGTGCCGTCCTCGTCCCGGGGCACCAGGGATACCCCGAGTCCTCGGGCTGCTGCATCGAGCTCGGCGGGAAGGGGGCGGGCATCGGCGGTGTCCATCGCCCCATCGTAGGTGCCGCCCGTCAGGCCCGGCCGGCTGGGAGCACGGCCGTGCTGGCCCGCACCACGAGGTCGCTCCCCGGCATCGAGCGGGTCCGGGCCTCCCCGGAGTCGAGCAACGCGAGCAGCAGTTCGGCGGCGATCCGGCCCTGCTGCCCCGGGTTGCGCGCCAGGGCCGTGACCGCGGGCGAGGCCAGCCGGCAGTGCAGGGAGTCGTCCCAGCTCACGATCGCGACGTCCCCCGGGCAGCGCAGCCCGAGCTCGCCGAGTGCCAGCAGGCCGCCCATCGACATGAGGTCGTTGCCGAACACGACCGCGGTCGGCCGGTCCCCGGGCGCGTGCAGGAGCGACGCGACGGCGTCGCGCCCGGCGTCGAGCGCGTAGGTGGCCTCGTGCAGCACCACCTGCATCCCGTACCCGGCCGCACGTTCCCGCACCCCCCGGATCCGCTCCTCCTCGTGCAGGAAGGTGTGCGGCCCGGTGACATGGGCGATCCTCCGATGGCCGCCCTCGTGGAGGTGGTCGACGATGGTCGCGGCGTCGACGGAGTGGTCCGTCGTCGTGCCTGCGAACCTGTGCGGTGCGCCGGTCCCGGGCGCGCCGTGCAGCACGAAGGGCAGCCCGAGCCGGGTCAGCAGGGCGGGGCGCGGGTCGTCGTGCAGGTGGTCGAAGACCACGACGCCATCGACCTTCCGCTCACCGGCCCACCGCTCGTAGATGAGCTGCTCCTGTGCCGGGTCCTTGCCCACCATCCGCAGCATCAGGGCCATGTCCGCCTGCGCGAGTGCCGCTTCGATCCCGGTGAGCAGGCCCATGTAGTAGGGCTCGGTCCCGATGAGCAGGGGATCCGCCGAGAGCACCATCCCGACCGCGCCGGCCCGCGAGCGTGACAGGGCGCGGGCGGAGGAACTCGGGTACCACTCGAGCTCCTCCGCGAGGTCCAGGACGCGGCGCCGGGTCAGCTCGCTGACACCCGGCTGGCCGTTGAGGGCGTAGGAGACGGATGCCTTCGAAATGCCCAGCCTCTTCGCCAGGCCGGCGATGGTTTCCTTGGCCATGGCCTACACGATAGCGCCACCCATCCCTTGACCCGCTCCGGGTGATCACCTAGGTTCGACCTAGGATCTGAACCGGTTCAGTACACCCTGTTCTCAGCGAGGAGAATCTCCGTGACGTATTCACTCCAGCTCTACACCCTGCGGGCGGCGATGGGGGAGGACCTGCCGGGCACCATCCGGCGCGTCGCCGAGCTGGGCTACACCGCCGTCGAGCCGTACAACTTCGTCGCCACGGCGGACGAGCTGTCCGAAGCGTTGTCGGCCAACGGACTCACCGCGCCGTCCGGCCATGCGCCCCTGCTCCGTGCCGACCAGGACGAGATCTTCGACGCCGCATGCACGCTCGGCATCGGAACGGTGATCGACCCGCACGTCGAGCGTTCCCACTGGACCACGGCCGCCGACATCGAGGCCACCGCCCAGGCGCTGAACGCCGCGGCGAAGAAGGGCGCGGAGTACGGCATCACCGTGGGCTACCACAACCACGAGTTCGAGCTCGAGGAGCGTATCGACGGCGTCTCCGGGCTCGAGGTCCTCGCCGGCCACCTCGATCCCGAGGTGGTCCTCGAGGTGGACACCTACTGGGCCGCGGTCGGGGGCGAGGATCCCGTCGAGCTGCTCCGGCGCCTCGGCAGCCGCGTGCGCTTCGTCCACATCAAGGACGGCCCGCTGACCAAGGACGACAAGGAGCAGGTCGCCGTCGGCTCGGGCAGCATGCGCGTCTGGGACGTACTCGACGCCGTCCCCGGCCTCGAGGCGGCCGTCGTGGAACTCGACGACTTCGACGGCGACATCTTCACCGCCGTCGCCGACAGCCTGGCCTACCTGAGCGAGGGGAAGAAATGAGTACCGGCCCGGTCGGCGTCGCCGTCATCGGCGCAGGCGTCATCAGCAAGGAGTACCTGACCAACCTCACGGGCTTCCCCGACGTGACGGTGCACATCGTCGCCGACATGGTCGAGGAGGTCGCGGCCGCCCGGGCCGCGGAGTTCGGGGTCCCGTCATCCGGTGGCGTGCAGGACGCGCTGAGCCATCCCGACGTCGAGATCGTCGTCAACCTGACGATCCCCGCGGCCCATGTCGAGGTGGCCACGGCGGCAGTGCAGGCCGGCAAGCACGTGTGGAGCGAGAAACCCTTCTCACTGGACCGCGAGAGCGGTCTCGGCCTGCTGAAGACGGCGGACGCCGCCGGCCTCCGTCTCGGCTGTGCTCCCGACACATTCCTCGGTGCAGGACTCCAGACCGCGCTGCGCATGGTGGCGCGCGGCGACATCGGCGTCCCCCTGACGGCGCTGACCCTCATGCAGTCGCCCGGTCCCGAGTCCTGGCACCCGAACCCGGCATTCCTCTTCCAGGAGGGCGCCGGGCCGCTGTTCGACATGGGGCCCTACTACCTGACCACACTCGTCCAGACGTTCGGTGCCATCACCAGGGTGGCGGGCCTCGGCTCGAGATCCCGGGACACCCGGACCATCGGATCGGGGCCGAAGGCCGGCGAGGTCTTCGACGTCACGGTCCCGTCGCACGTCAGCGCGATCGCGCAGTTCGCGAACGGGGAGTCCTCGCAGAGCATCTTCAGCTTCGACTCACCCCTCAAGCGCGCGGGCTTCGTGGAGGTCACGGGGACCGAGGGCACGCTCGCGTTCCCCGACCCGAACTTCTTCACCGGCGACCTGATGCTGACCCGACCCGGAGCCGAGGAGCCGGAGACCATCGCGGCGGTCGGTGCGTCCTCGACCCGCGGCAGCGGCGTGCTGGAGATGGCTCGTGCCCTCCGCGAGGGCCGTCCGCACCGCGCCCAGGGCGAGACGGCGTACCACGTGCTCGACGCCATGGTCTCGATCTCGGAGAGCATCGCGACCGGCGAGTTCGTCCCGCTCTCGAGCACGGCGACCGCGGCCGAGCCGCTGCCCGAGGACTGGGATCCGTACGCCTCCACCCTGTCCTGATCCCGGGGGCCGGGGTGTCGGCGGAGCACTGGCGTAGGCTGGAATCCTGCGGACACGTTAGCGCCACCTCTGGCGCCGTTCGCGAGGAGGCGGAATTGGTACAGCGCATGGCAGACCCCACGTATCGGGCCCAGCAATGGGAACAACGCTACGATCCCCAGATCGAGGACGTGAACCGCCTGTGCGACACGCTGGCCGAGTCGAAACCGGGGTCGGCCGTGCCGTACATCGACCCCGTCCACGATGTCGACGGATGCAAGATCGTCAGTCTCTTCTCGAGCCCGGGCTCCTCGTTGCCGTCGGGATTCGTCTCCTTCGAGAACGACGACCCGAGTTCCATCCGCATGGCCGGGATCTACGAGGCCGTCGGGCTGCCGCCCGAGGCGGTCATGCCCTGGAACGCCTACCCCTGGTACCTGCCCGAGGGCAAGGAGCGTGCGCTCACCATGGACCAGATCTCCGACGGGGTCAAGCCGCTCCTGACATTCCTCCAGCAGGTTCCGCGGGCCTCGGCGCTCGTCGCCCACGGGGCGGACGCGCACAAAGCTGCACGGCGCCTGATGAAGCTCGAGAACCGCGCCATCATGAAGCGCGGCTTCAAGATCTACGAGGTACGCTCGCCGGGCGAGCGGGCGTTCAAGGGCACCCCCGCGAACCAGGAGCTGTGGCTGAAGGACATCCAGTCGGCCTACGCCGACGCGATGGGCCGGGCCGGGCTGCGTTCCCGCCAGTCCATCTAGGATCTTCCGAGTCGACGCAGAAAGGCGGGGCCCATCGGGCCCCGCCTTTTTATGTGCCTCAGGCCGATCCGCACATCGCGTGCAGCCCGGCCTCGACGGGAGCGCCGTCCTCCGTGTGTCCGAGGGTCAGGCCGCGGAGGGTCGCCGAGATGTCCTCGAGGGACTGCAGGACCCATGCGAAAGCTTCCTCGTCCATGACCTGCCCCTCCTTGCCGGGCGTCGACGAGCGGTGCGCCAGGGCGAGGCGGGCCACGGTCCCCTCGAGGGTCTCCAGCTCTGCATGCGTCTGTGCGGCGAGGTGGTCGGCCGTGGCGGCGGTGGCGGGCCCGCGGCCGCCGGACACCATGCGGAGGGCGGTTCTGGGCAGCCCGGAGGCGTGGGAAGGCGTGCTGGCAGACGGGCGCTGTGCGCTCATGGATCGAGACCTCTTCTAAGTCAAGACGGCGCCCTTGAATCCCCCGGGCAGAAAAAGATTGACTACGACAGTCTGCCACCCGCCGAACCGGTTCCCTATGGATTCGGGCTCAGGAATTCCACAAAATTACCGGTCGGTAGCATCAAGGCCCGCACGACGGCGGCGACAGGAGCTGCGCCGCTGCTGCCGCCACCGCGCAGGAGAGGCCCTGCCTACTCCTCCCGGCGCGTGGTGAGGTAGGTGGAGCCGTCCGGATTGCGCACCACGGTCCACTGCTGCAGTTCCTCCTGACGCAGCCGCTGCGCCTCGTCGTCGCGGTAGACGATCGGTCCCTCGGTGGTGCCGCGCTGGGCGGGACCGAAGAACATCCGCAGCTTGCCCGTGGCGGTCATGAAGCGGGCGGACAACGGTTGCTTCTCGGTCATCGGAGATCCTTTCGAGGGTGTCGGTCCACGGGGGCGGGGGAGGTCACGGAGTGCTCCGCCCGCTGGCCGAGGCCGGCAGGTGGGTGCCGGTGGCCCGGATGATCCCGTGCATGGCGTCGTTGAGGGTGTCCACCTGCTCGCGCGTCAGGCCGAGCCGCTCCATCATGGTCGCCGGCACGTCGAGGGCATCGGCGCGGAGGTCCCGGCCCGCAGTGGTGAGCTCCACCGCCAGCGCCCGCTCGTTGCCCGGGACGCGTGTCCGGGTGAGCAGGCCGAGGGCCTCCAGCCGCTTGAGCATCGGCGAGAGCGTGGCGGACTCCATGGCGAGGGCCTGTCCGATGCTGCGGACGGTGCGGGGGCTCTCCTCCCACAGCGCGAGCATCACGAGGTACTGCGGATGCGTGAGGTTGAGCTTCTCGAGGACCGGCCGATAGGCGCCCACCACGCTCCGGGACGCGACGGACAGCGCGAAGCACAGTTGGCGCTCGAGCAGGAGGTCGTCGTCGGTGGTCAAGAATCCTCCGGATTGGACGGTGACGAACAGGTGCGTACTGATAATTAGTGTACTACTGTTCCTCGACGGCGGGGACCGCGTGGCGCCGGGATCCCCGCGGTCCCGTGATCAGGGGTGTGCGGATCCTGGGCGTCGTCGCGGGGCCGACCGTGCCGGCGGTTGAGCCCATCGATGCCGCCGGGGACGGGTCCGACGAGGCGGAGTCCCCGGTCACCAGGAATTCGTGCCCACGCAGCACGAGCTCCTCGAGAACGTCCAGGTCGATCCCGGCGAGGGACGTCACGTACAGGCAGCCCGCACCACGCCGGTGTCTGCCGAGGCGCGGCAGCAGCGCCTCCGCTCCGGGAGCGGCGAGCAGCCCGTACAGGGATTGCGCCGACGCCCGCGGGGAGAATCCCACGGCCAGGGCATCCCCCTCGTGGCCGGAGGCGTACCTGTAGTGGTAGCTCCCGAAACCGATCATGGTCGGTCCCCACATCACGGCGGGTTCCCGGGTCGCACGGCCCATCAGGTCGAGGAGCACGACGGCGTCGGCCCGCCGGACCGGGTGCGCGATCGCGTCGACGAAGGCCCGGGGATCCTCCTCCGTCGGTTGCGTGAGGAGCTGCGCCATGACCATTCCCTTCCCTCGGGTGCGCCGGCGGCGCCGATCCTGCCACTCTAGGGGCGCGCGGCTCCCGCCCGGAAGTGTCGGTGGCGGCCGATACTCTGGCCGCACACCACCGACACGAAGGGTTGCATGCTGCAGGCCAACAAGCTGCTCCAGATCAGCAGGATCTATGTCGAGCCGGCCGCTGCCGCGCTGCCCCGGGGCCAGGAGATTCTCGCGCGCTGGCCGGAGGCGGACGTCGTCGAGGTGGCGAGCCACTGGCGCATCCCCGAACTCAGCGGGGACGAGGCGAACGTGCGTCGCTGGGTCCGCATCAAGACCGAGGCGCTCATCATCGGCGTCAAGAAGACCCTCACCGCCAAGCCCAACGGCAGATCCGCCGACTTCATCGCCCCCTCCACCGCGAACGGCTGCGCCATGGCCTGCGCGTACTGCTACGTGCCGCGCCACAAGGGGTACAGCAACCCGATCACCGTCTTCGCCAACATCGACCAGATCGGCGGCTACCTCGAACGACACGTCGCGCGGCAGGGCCTCAAGCTGGAGCCGAACCAGTGCGACGACCACGCCTGGGTCTACGACATCGGCGAGAACAGCGACTGCTCCGTCGATGCGCTCGTCAGCGACAACGTGCGCGACCTCGTGCACCTCTACCGCGAGCTGCCCACGGCCAAGCTCTCCTTCGCCACCAAGTACGTGAACCGGGACCTGCTGACCTGGGACCCGCAGGGGCGCACCCGGATCCGCTTCTCGCTCATGCCCGAGAAACTCGCGCGCACGGTGGACGTCCGCACGACGCCGGTGGCGGAGCGGATCGCCGCCATCAACGACTTCGTGGACGCCGGCTACGAGGTGCACGTGAACTTCTCGCCGGTCATCATCACGCCGGGCTGGCAGGAGGACTGGCGGGAGCTCTTCCGCCAACTCGACGCGTCGCTCTCGCCCGCGGCGAAGCAGCAGCTCGCCGCGGAGGTCATCTTCCTCACCCACAACCAGCAGCTGCACGAGGTCAACCTCGGCTGGCACCCGCAGGCCGAGGAGATCCTCTGGCGCCCGGACCTGCAGGAGACCAAGCGATCCCAGAACGGTTTCACCAACGTGCGGTACATCGCCTACGAGAAGCGGGGCTATCTCGACGAGCTCCTCCGCCTGGCCTCGGCCGAGCTGCCCTACTGCCGGATCCGCTACGCGTTCTAGCAGCGGCGGCGGGGGTGGTACGCCGGGCCGCCGATCCGGTTGTAGATTGGCTCCGTGGTCTCACACCTTGCGCGGATGCTTACCGTGCTTCTCCTCCTTGCCCTGTGCGCATGCAACATCAATCCCTCGGCGGTCCCCTGCGAGGTCGTCGACGGGCGGAAACTCGCTCCGACGGAGGGCACGCTCATGGGCGTGAATCTCGAATGGGGCAGGGAGACGCTCGCCGAGTACTCGGACAAGCTCGGCGAGCGTCCCGCGGTCGCCGTGACGTTCGCGGATTTCCCGTTCAGGGAGGAGGATCCGGGTCTGATCGCGTCGGCCGCGGAACAGTTGCGGCAGAACGGCGGCACGCTGCTGCTGACTCTCGAACCGATGGAGGGCCTGGAGGCGGTGACCGGCCAGCATGCCGATGATCTCGCAGCGATGCTTGCGGACTTCAACACCAATGGTGTCCCGGTGATCGTGCGCTTCGCGCACGAGATGAACGGCTCGTGGTACCCGTGGGGACAGCAGCCCGGCGAGTACATCGCCGCCTTCCGGCGGGTCGCCGACGCCGTCCACCGTGACGCGCCCGGCTCCGCCATGATGTGGGCGCCGAACTACGCCGGCGGCTACCCCTTCGCGGGCGGCACCTACGAAGCACTCCCCGGCGCGACGGGGTTCGCGGAGCTCGACACCACCGCGGACGGGTTCCTGACGGCCTTCGACGACCCCTACGCGCCGTACTACCCGGGCGACGACGCCGTGGACTGGGTGGGGATGTCCCTGTATCACTGGGGGAGCACCTATCCGTGGGGGGAGAGCGAGATGCCGGAGGATGGCAAGTTCACCGATCAGCTGACCGGGACCTACCACGGCAGCAACGGCGATGAATCGATGCTGCCGGACTTCTACGCGGACTACGGCGTGGACCACGGCAAGCCCGTCGCCATCCCGGAGACCGCGGCGCTCGTGACGGATGACATCGGCGGGCTCCGCACACTGAACATCAAGCGTGCCTGGTGGGAGCAGGTCTTCGACCCGGCCGTGCACGAGCACTTCCCGCAGCTGCGGATGGTGAACTGGTTCGAGTGGAACAAGGTGGAACCCGAGGTGGGCGCGGCCGTGGACTGGACCGTGGCCGAGGACCCGGACATCCGGTCGGCCTTCACGGCCGCGCTGCCCGAGTGGTACCGCTTCGCGGCGGAACGCGACGAGTGCGGGGAGCCCCTGTCGTGACCACGGACGGCCGGGACCCCGGCTGGCAGCTCGCCCCCGACCTGCCGTCGCCCGTCATCATGGACCAGTTCTGGGCGGATGCCGTGTTCCTGCACTGGCGGATCGCCGCTGACGCCGTGCAGCGCTTCATGCCGCCCGGCGTCACCCCGGACGTGGTGGACGGTTCGTCCTGGGTCGGGCTGATCGGCTTCCGGATGGTCGGAGCCGGGCTCGGGCGGGGCCTGCCCGTGCCCCATCTCGGGTCCTTCACCGAGATCAATGTGCGGCTCTACTCGCGGGGCCCGGACGGTACGCGCGGCGTGGTCTTCGTGACCCTCGACGCGTCCCGCCTCGCCGTGGTGCTCGCGGCGCGGGCGGGCGGCATCCCCTACGTGTGGTCGAGATGCGCACCGCTCCAGCGGGGCGGGGGTGCGCAGCGGGAGTACGGGTACGACGTCGTCCGGTACCGCCGGCAGGCGACGTCCCGCTTCGTCGCCCGCCCCGAGCTGGAGCGCACCGCGGATGACGTCCTGTCCCTCGAACTCACCGCCCGCTTCGGCCTGCACAGCACCCTGGCCGGCCGGACGCTCTACATCCCCAACACCCATTCCCCCTGGCCGCTCCACCCGGCCACGCTGACCGAGTTCGACGACGGACTGCTCGGTGCGGCGGGGCTCCGGGTCGAGGGTCCGCCGGAGTCGGTGCTGTTCTCCCCGGGAGTGCAGACGCAGTTCGGCAGGCCCCGAGTGGTCGGCTAGCGGCCCTGGACGCAGGACCTGTGCCGGTCGGCTGCCGCCGCTGGAGTGTGGGTCAGCCGAGCGTGATGCCGGAGGGCCGGATGCTGAGGGTCTCGATCGCCGACTCCTGTGTCGCATCGACGGCGAGCCGGACGGCCTTCGCCACCTGGTCCGGGCGAATCCATGCCTCAGGCCGGTAGTCCCTGCCCTCCCATGCATGCAGTTCCTCCTGCATGTCGGTGGCGACCCTGCCCGGGTGGATGGAGCTGACCCGCACACCGTGTGGCCGCTCCTCCTCCCGCAGCGCGTCCGTGAGGGCCCGCAGCGCGAACTTGGTCCCGCTGTAGACGGCCGACCCGGCGCCGGAGGTGTACCCGGACCCGCTGTTGATGGCGATGATCTGGCCCGAAGCGGCGCGCAGTGCCGGCAGCAGCGCCCGCGTGAGGGACGCGACCGCGAACACGTTGACCTCGAAGCTCTCGCGCCAGGCATCGTCGGACAGTTCCGCGACCGGCCCCATCCGGAGCACGCCCGCCGAGTGGACGAGGACGTCCAGGCGCGGGATCCCTGCCACGGCGGCGGCCACCTGCCCGGCGTCGCGCAGTTCCGCCGCGAAGGGTTCCGCGGACGGGAACGACGACGACAGGTCCGCCAGGGCGGTGAGGTCGCGGCCGCCGAGCAGCAGGTGGTGCGTGGAGCCGAGCTCGTCGGCGATGGCGCGGCCGATACCGCGGGAGGCGCCGGTGATGAGGGCGACGGGGTTCGGTGACATGCCCTCACCCTAGCAATGCGGGGGAGGCCGTCCGGCGTTCCCCGGCCGACGGCGAGGCCGTGCTCCGTTGACAACGTCGCCCACGTCACACACACTCACTGGACAACAAATGTTCACCTGTGGGCAACCCGAGGGTGACGGTGGAAGGGACAACGCTCGATGACCGATGCACATCTCACGGAGGAGGACGTGCTCCACGCGGCCAACGCTCTCGTGGAGGCCTTCCGTGCGACCGACACGCAGGCATACTTCGCCTGCTTCGCCGAGGACGCGACCTTCGTCTTCCACACCGAGGACCGCAGGCTCGGGTCGAGGGCCGCCTACGAGCAGCTGTGGTCGACGTGGCTCGATGTGGGGTGGCGCGTGACGGACTGCTCCAGCAGCGACCGGCGCGTGCAGCTGCTCGGGGACGTGGCGGTCTTCACGCATGACGTCCGCACCACCACGGAGACCGCCGGAGAGTCGGAGACCACCCGGGAGCGCGAGACGATCGTCTTCCGCCGCTCGGACGGCACCATCACGGCGCTCCACGAACACCTCAGCCCCACCCCCCACGACGACCGGAAGTAAGACCACCATGACGGCAGGAACCCCTCCCACCTCGGCCTACCGACGCCTGTCGGACCACCTCGACCGGAACTCCGACGGCTACGGCCCACTGCGCGGCACGCTCGGTACGGCCCGGATGGGCATGATCTGGCTCGCCGCGAACCTCGTGGTCACCACCCTCCTCACCGGCACCCTGTTCGTCCCCGGCATCAGCTGGCCGCTCGCCGTCGCCATGATCGTGCTGGGCACGCTCATCGGCGGCTCGGTGCTGGTCCTGGTGGGCAACATGGGCACGCGCACCGGCCTGGCGACGATGTCCCTGACGAAGGGGTCCTTCGGGCTGCGGGGGTCCTTCCTGCCGGTGGCCGCGAACGTCATCACGCTCATGGGCTGGAGCTGGGTGCAGGCGATGCTCGCCGGCGTGACCGTGAACTTCCTCGTCGAGCAGGCCACCGGGTTCTCGAGCCCCGTCCTCTTCTCGGTGCTGTGCCAGTTGCTGGTGGTGTGCCTGGCGATCTTCGGCCACACCGGGATCGCCCGCGTGGAGCCGTGGCTCGCCCTCGTGATCCTCGCCTTCATGGCCTACATCTTCACCACCGCGTTCCTCGCCTACAGCCCCGCGGACATCACCGCCATCCCGCAGGACACGGCAGCGGGCTGGACGGGTGTCGCCGCCCTGGACGTCGTGATCGCGACGGCGATCTCCTGGACGGTGCTGTCCGCGGAGTTCAACCGCCTCGCGCGCACGCAGTCGGCGGGGATGATCGGTTCGGGGATCGGGTACATGCTCTCCACCGTGCTCGCCATGACGCTCGGCGCGACGGCCATCGGCTACGTGGTGCTCGACGGCGGGGAGGCCGTGCCGTTCGATCCCACCGTGATCGTCGCCTCCTTCGGTGCTCCGCTCGCCGTCGTGATCTTCCTGTCCGTCATGGCCACCAACACCATGGTGGTCTACGGCATGGTGGCCTCCGTCGTGAACATGGTGCCCTCCCGGCGCGTCACGTTCCTGCCGACCGCGATCGTGCTCGGCGTCATCTCGATCCTCGGCTCCACCTGGCTCGCGCTCCTGAACCAGTTCACGGCCTTCCTGACGGTGATCGGCGCCCTGTTCATCCCCGTCTTCGCCATCATGATCGTCGACTACTACGTGGTGCGCTCCCGCCACTACGGCCGGGACATCCTCCGTGCCAGCGGCGGTGAGTACTGGTACACCGGGGGGGTGAACGTGGCCGCGGTCCTGGTCTGGCTCCTCGGAGCCGGCGCATCGCTGCTCCTCACCTATGTCGTCCCCAGTCCGATCGGAGCGACCATCCCGACCTTCGTGCTGTCCGCCCTGCTCTACTTCGCCTGGGCGGCGGCGTCACGACGTATCAGCCGCGACGGGCACCCGCGTGTCCATCTCCTGGATCTCCCGGAGGAGCAGGGCGTCCGTGCGGATCGTTGACCTCTCGCAGCCCGTCCATACCGGGATGCAGGTCTACCCGGGTGATCCGGAGGTCGTCCTGACCACCGTCGCGACGGTCGCCGAGGACGGGTACCAGGTGGCCTCGCTCCACGCCGGGTCCCACACGGGCACCCATCTCGACGCGCCCCTCCACTCGATCGCGGGCGGGCAGGCCGTGGACGACATCGACCTCGGCCGGCTGGTGGGGCCGGCACGCATCGTGCGGTGCACCGGCCTGGCTCCGCACGAGATCATCACCTGGGCCTCCGTGGAGGGCCAGCTGCAGGACCTGACGGGCCAGGCGATGGTGCTGTTCCATACCGGCTGGTCCGCCTGGTTCGGCAGCGGACACTATCTGGAGCACCCCGTCCTGGCGCCCGAGGTGGCCGAACGGCTGCTCGCGGCGGGTATCACGGTGGTCGGCGTGGACACCCTCAATCCCGACTCGACCCTGCGCAACGGCGGACGGCTGCCGTTCCACACGGCACTGCTCGGGGCCGGCGGCGTGATCATCGAGAACCTCGCAGGTCTCGCCGCCGTGACCTGGGACCAGCCCGTCGTCTCCGTGCTGCCGCTCGCCCTCGCCGGGGCGGACGGGGCTCCCGTCCGCGCCGTCGCCTTGCAGCCGGACGGGCAGGGCAGCTGCTAGCCCCCGTTCCGGTCGTCGGGGCGGTGCCGGCGGGCCCTCCCGGGGCGGTCCGGCCCCGACCGGGAACGGCGCCCCTACGACACGGAGATGCCCGCACCCCTGGCGGGTGCGGGCATCTCCGTGTGCGGGAACGGGCCTACTTCGTGCCGTACAACGTCCCGATCTCGTCGGCCGAGAGTTCGAGGTCCGAGGCGCGTGCCGAGTCCTGCACGCTCTCGGGCCGCGACGCGCCGGGGATCGGGAGAACCGTGGGTGACAGGGCCAGTTCCCAGGCCAGGCATACCTGCTGGGGGCTGACGCCGTGCCTGTCGGCGATCTCCTGGAACGGCGTGAAGTGCTCGCCGAGTCCGCCTGCCTTCTTGATGCCGCCGAGGGGGCTCCACGGCAGGAAGGCGATGCCGTTCTCGCCGCAGTACCTCAGCTCGTCCTCGCTGGACCGGAAGGCCGGCGAGAACTGGTTCTGCACGGATACCAGCCGGCCGCCGAGGATCTCGTTCGCCTGCCGGATCTGGTCCACGGTGGCGTTCGAGATGCCGGCCATGCGGATGACGCCCTCGTCCAGCAGGTCCCTGAGGGCACCGATGGAATCCTCGTAGGCGACCTCCGGATCCGGACGGTGGTACTGGTACAGGTCGATGGCGTCACCGCCGAGGCGCTTGAGGGACGCCTTCGCGGCCTCCTTGAGGTAGTCCGGGCGACCGTTCAGCGTCCATGAGCCGTCGCCGGGCCGCAGGTGGCCACCCTTGGTCGCAACCAGCACGGACGAGCTGTCGGCGCCGTAGGTGGCCAGTGCCTTCGCGATGAGCACCTCGTTGTGGCCCACCTCGTCCGCGTCGCGGTGGTACGCGTCCGCGGTGTCGATCAGGGTGATCCCGGCGTCGATCGCTGCATGGATGGTGCGGATGGAACGGTCCTCGTCGGGGCGTCCCTCGATGGACATGGGCATTCCGCCCAGTCCGAGGGCGCTGACGGTGATACCGCCGAGTGTGCGTTGCTGCATTGTCGTTCTCCTCTGGATAGACGTGCAGCTGTCATCGTACGCACGGACCGGGTTTTGGTCCCCACGGCAACAAATCACTTGCCGAGCGTGAAGATCCGTCGTACCACGCGGCCCTCGGAGAGCGCGTCGAGACTTTCGTTGAGATCCTCGAGGGGGTGCGTATCCGTGTGGAGCAGTTCGACGGGCAGCAGGCCGCGCCGCCACAGGTCCAGGTAGGCGGGGATGTCCCGCTCGGGTACGGCGTCACCCATGTAGGAGCCGAGCAGGCGCCGCCCCATGCCGGCGAACTGGAGGGCCTGTGCGGTGATCTGCTGGTCCGGATGCGGGAGGCCGACGGACACCACCGCACCTCCGCGTGCGAGCAGCTGCAGTCCGGCCTCCAGCACGCGGGCACTGCCCACCGCCTCGATGACGACGTCGGCACCACCGTCCGTCGCCTCCCGCACGAGGCCGGCGGCGTCGTCCGGTGTTCCCGCGAGGGACGCGCCGCAGCGCAGGCCGAGGTCCTGCTTGGCGGCGAGGGGATCGATGGCGATCACCGTGGTCCCGGGGACCTGGGCTGCCGCCATGACCGACATCAGTCCCACCGCGCCCAGGCCGAAGACGACCACGGACTGCCCTTCCTGCAGCGCGGCGGTGTTGAGGACGGCGCCGATGCCGGTCAGGGCGGCGCAGCCGAACATGGCGGCGACGTCGAAGGGCACGTCGCGGTCGATCACCACCACGGATTCGCGGGCCACGACGGCGTACTCCGCGAAGGCGGACACACCGAGGTGGTGGTTGATGCGCTCGCCGTCGGTGGTGCGCAGGACGGCCGGTCCGTGCAGGAGGTCCCCGCTCCCGTTGGATTCCGCCCCCCGGTAGCAGAGCGCCGGCCGCCCCGCCGAGCACGCGCGGCACGCTCCGCACGCGGGGACGAACACGAGGACCACGTGGTCGCCGTCGCGGACGTCGGTGACGCCGTCGCCCACGCGTTCGACGACGCCTGTCGCCTCGTGGCCGAGGGCCATGGGGAGCGGGCGGACACGCGAACCGTTGATCACCGACAGATCCGAGTGGCAGAGGCTCGCCCGGGTTATCCGCACCAGGACCTCGCCGGGCCGCGGCTCGGGCACCGGAACCGTCTCCAGGGCGAGCGGGTTGCTCCCGGCGTAGGGAGCAGGCAGTTCGGCGGAGCGAAGCACCGCAGCGCGCATCATCGGGCTCATGGCATTCCTCGTCATCGGGGTACGGACTGCGCCAGTCTAGGCGCGGCGGCTACCCTTACGTGCACCACCGGATCCGCGGGTCATCGGCACCGCGCCGGCACCACGCTTCGAGGAGGCCTGCAGCATGGAAGTACCGCTCTTCGTCTGGACCGCCACGGTCATCGGTATCGTGGGGCTGCTCGTGTTCGACTTCTTCTTCCACGTCCGGAAGGCCCACACCCCGACCCTGCGCGAGTCGGCGATCTGGTCCTCCGTCTACGTGGGGATCGCCCTGCTGTTCGGTGTCGGCGTCCTCGTCCTCGGCGGGCCCACCATGGGCACCGAGTACTTCGCCGGCTACGTCACCGAGAAGGCGCTCTCGGTCGACAACCTCTTCGTGTTCCTCATCATCATGTCGAGCTTCCGGGTGCCGCGCGCGGACCAGCAGAAGGTGCTGCTGTTCGGCATCGTCTTCTCGCTCATCGCCCGGACCGGCTTCATCTTCCTCGGCGCGGCCCTCATCAACAGCTTCGCCTGGGTGTTCTACATCTTCGGCCTGATCCTGCTCCTGACCGCGGGGAACCTCCTCAAGCCGGGTGGGCACGACGACGACGAGAGCGTGATCATCCGGCTCGCCAAGCGCTTCCTGCCGGCGTCGGAGCACTACGACGGCGACAAGCTGTTCACGGTCGAGGACGGCAAGCGCGTCCTGACCCCGATGCTGCTCGTCATGGTGGCCATCGGTGCCACCGACATCCTGTTCGCCCTGGATTCCATCCCGGCGATCTTCGGCCTCACCCAGAACACCTTCATCGTCTTCACCGCCACGGCGTTCTCGCTCATGGGGCTGCGCCAGCTGTTCTTCCTCATCGACGGGCTGCTGGACCGGCTCATCTACCTCTCCTACGGCCTCGCGGTGATCCTCGGCTTCATCGGCGTGAAGCTGATCCTCCACGCGCTGCACGAGAACAACCTGCCCTTCATCAACAACGGCGAGCACGTCGACGTCGTCGAGATCAGCACGGGCCTGTCGCTGGGCGTCATCCTCGGCGTGCTGGTCGTGACCGTCCTGGCCTCCGTGCTGAGCCCCAAGGGCAAGGCGAAGAACGCCATCTCAGGTGCCAAGCGCCACGCCGTCGAATACCTGGACCTCACCTACGAGACGGACATCGACGAGCGGGAGAAGATCTTCGCGAGGCTGTGCGCCGAGGAGGCGGACCTCCGGAAGCTACCCGAGAAGTACAAGCGCCTGATCCGCAACGAGACGGAGTTCATGGAGATGATCCGCCGGGCGCACGCCGAGCACGACGAGGCGCTCGAGCGGGAACCGGGCCGGTAGCGCTAGTTCCGCCGGCCGGAGAAGATACGGCCGATGACGCCGCTGTCGAGGATCTCGCCGAGCAGTTCCAGCGGAGCGCCGGGAGGCAGCGGGATGCCGGGACGGCCGGCCAGCGCGCTGACGTCGAGTCCGGTCAGGAAGCGCGAGCCGAAGGTGGTGGGCGAGTGCGGGCCGACGAGGTCGTCCACCGGTACCTGGATCGGGCCGTCGACGTCCTCGGACTCAGCCGCCTCCCCGGGCAGGTGGCGCAGCGCGGGCGTCCAGGAGTAGGGGGCGCGGCAGAGCAGGGCGTCCTCGCCGGGGGTGACGTCGTCGATGAGCTCGTTGACCGCCTGGGAGACGAGGTCGGCATCCCCCGCGTCGAGGGCGTAGACGCCGTGCAGGTAGGCATCGAACTCGAAGTAGTCCGTGAAGCCTCCCATGTTGCAGTAGTGCATCCAGGACTCGTAGGAGGAGAGTCCGGCGAACTCCATCGCCGTCAGGGTCTCGTCGCTCTGCATAGTGCTCAACTCCTTGTCACGGCCCCCAGCTGAGCCTTCCTCAATCCTCCCGAACGCACCTCAACTGAACCGGTCTGTCGCGCTCAGTTTTGGCGCAAGCGGACGGTCCCACCTCAAGGCATTGCGGAAAAAGCAGAGGAAAACCGGCGTCCCGCAGCATCCGCTCCTGCGGGGCCGTCCGGGTGCCGCCGATCGGGCCGGGGCTAGTGACTCAGCTTCAGCCCGATGACGCCCCCGACGATCATGAGCAGGAACACGATCTTCAGCAGCGAGGCGGGCTCGGTGCCGGTGGCCATCGCATAGATGACGGTGAGGGCCGCGCCGATCCCCACCCAGACGGCGTAGGCCGTCCCGACGGGCAGGGTCCGCATGGCGTAGGCCAGGCCGGCCATGCTCGCGACGATCGCGATGCCGAACACGAGCGTGGGCGCGAGTCTGCTGAAGCCCTCCGACTTGCCGAGGGCTGTGGCCCATACGGCTTCGAGGACTCCGGAGACGACGAGGACGATCCAGGCCATGATTCTCTCCCTGGGCCGTCTTGTCGCACACCGGGTACGGCACCCATCGTCCGGGAGGCGGTGGTTCCCGCCCCGGTCTCCATGCTGTCACGGAAACGGGATCAGTGGTGCGGCCCGGGAAGGCCGGGAGGGGGGACGGGGCGCGCGTCGGAGGATCGGACGCCGGTCCGCCTGGCCCGTCGTCCCGCCTCGCTCGCCGGTCCGCCTAGCCCGCCGTCACCCGGCCGTCCGCCACCTGCCAGCGCTCGTCCAGCCGGACGTTCTCCAGCAACCTGCGGTCGTGCGTCACGAGCAGGAGTGCGCCGGTGTAGGACTCGAGGGCGTCCTCGAGCTGCTCGATCGCGGGGAGGTCGAGGTGGTTGGTCGGCTCGTCGAGGACCAGGAGGTTCACGCCGCGTGCCTGCAGCAGGGCCAGCCCGGCCCTGGTGCGCTCGCCGGGGGAGAGGGACCCGACGACGGCGCGCACCTGATCGGCCTTGAGGCCGAATTTCGCGAGGAGGGTCCGCACCTCGGCCTGGGACAGCTCCGGCACCAGTGCCTCGAAGGCGGCGCCGAGGGGAAGGGCCTCGTCCAGCTGTCCGCGCGCCTGGTCGATCTCGCCGACGGCCACGCTCGATCCGAGGGTGGCCACCCCTCCGTCGGGCTGCTGGTGGCCCAGCAGGAGCCGCAGGAGCGTGGACTTCCCCGCGCCGTTGGGGCCCGTGATACCGATGCGCTCGCCGGCGTTGACCTGCAGCGAGACGGGACCGAGCGTGAATCCGCCCTGCGTGGCGGATGCGTTGTTCAGCGTCGCCACCACGGAGCTCGACCGCGGCGCGGCGCCGATGGTGAACTGCAGCTGCCACTCCTTGCGCGGCTCCTCGACCTCGTCCAGCCGAGCGATGCGCGACTCCATCTGGCGGACCTTCTGGGCCTGCTTCTCGGACGACTCCATGCTGGCCCTGCGGCGGATCTTGTCGTTGTCCGGGCTCTTCTTCATCGCGTTGCGGACGCCCTGGGAGCTCCATTCCCGCTGCGTCCGCGCCCGCCCCACGAGGTCCTGCTTCTTCTCCGCGTACTCCTCGTACGCTTCGCGCGCATGGCGCCGCGCGACGGCCCGCTCCTTGAGGAAGGCGTCGTAGCCGCCGTCGTACACCGCCACCCTGTTCTGCGCGAGGTCCAGCTCGACGACGGTGGTGACGCAGCGGGCGAGGAACTCGCGGTCGTGGGACACGAGGACGACGCCGCCGCGCAGGTTCTGGATGAAGGATTCGAGGCGCTCGAGGCCGGCGAGGTCGAGGTCGTTGGTGGGTTCGTCGAGCAGCACGACGTCGAAGCGGCTCAGCAGCAGCGCGGCCAGGGCGACGCGGGCGAGTTGCCCACCGGAGAGGGCGGTGGTCGCCGTGGCCGGGTCGATGCCGCCGGCGACGTCGGCGAGGACGGACGGCATACGGTCCTCGAGGTCCACGGCACCGGAGGCCATCCAGTGGTCCAGCGCGGCCGCGTAGGCGTCGTCGGCGCCCTTCAGCCCGCTGCCGAGCGCCGCAGCGGCGTCCTCCATGGCGAGGGTCGCCGCCGTCGTGCCGGTGCGGCGGCCGATGTACGCTGCGACCGTCTCACCGTCCAGGCGCTCGTGCTCCTGCGGCAGCCAGCCGACGAACGCGTCGGGTGGGGTGGTGCGCACGGTGCCCGCGAGGGGCGCGTCCGCGCCGGCGAGCAGGCGCAGGAGCGTGGTCTTGCCGGCACCGTTCGCCCCGACCACCCCGACGACGTCCCCGGGCGCGACGGTGAGGTCGAGCTTCGAGAAGAGGGTGCGGTGGGCGTGGCCCCCGGACAGGTCCTTCGCCACGAGGGTTGCAGTCATTCCTCCAGTCTAGGAGGGGCCGGAGCGCCGCGGGTCAGGCGGCCACGTGCCAGATGCTGTATTCGTCGAGGTGGAGGATGGCGCGATGCCCGGCCATGTCGTCGCGGATCCACACGACGCCCAGGCCCGGCGCGGTGTCCTCGACGCACCCGCGGTAGTGCACCTCGTTCTTCCGCCGGGCCTCGACGACCGTTCCGGTGCTGAGCGCGCCGAGGTCGAGGACGCGGGCGGTGCTGGGGGTGGCGATGGCGGTCATGGGTGCTCCTCGGTGGTTCAGGGTGCGGCCCGCTGAGACTGGCGGGCGACTTCCTCCATGATTCGGGAGCGGTGTTGCAGGGATATTTCCGGAAGATTATCTTTCGGCGAGCAGGGCCGCTGGGACACCGGACATCGGATTCCGGGAGTGCGCAGCCCGCTGATTGTTGCTTAGGCTACTCGGATGGCTCATCCCACACCGCCGGACGCGGCGTACCTGCAATCCATCGACGAGCGGACGCGGAGGCTCCTCGCCGATGCGGTGCCGGTCCCATCCGCGTTCCAGGGCGCGCCGTCCGCACTGGTCGACGACGTCGAGCGGGGCGCGGAGGCCGTCGCGGAGCGCCTCCGGCACGTGGTGCAGCAGTTGCATGCCCATCCGGAGACCGCGTTCCAGGAGCACCACAGTGCGATGCTGCTGCACCAGGAACTCACGCGGCACGGTATCGACGCCCGCCTCGGGGTGCACGGGGTGGAGACGTCGGTACGCGCGGAGGTGGGCGATGCGGACGCGGGCCCGACCATCGCGGTCCTCGCCGAATACGACGCCCTGCCCGGGATCGGCCATGCCTGCGGCCACAACGTCATCGCGGCCGCGGGCCTCGGCGCGTTCCTGGCCCTGGCCTCGGTGGCCGACCGGCTGCCCGGCCGCGTCGTGTTCCTCGGGACCCCCGCCGAGGAGGGGCATTCGGGCAAGGAGGTGCTGGCCCGCAACGGGGCGTTCGACGGCGTCGACGCCGCGATCATGGTGCACCCCTACGGCTACGACCTCGCCGACCAGGTGTGGCTCGGGCGGAGGCTGCTCACGATCACGTTCACGGGGGTCGAGGCGCACGCGTCCGCCCAGCCGTTCATGGGCCGGAACGCGCTCGACGCCGCCAGCCTCGCCTACCAGGGCATCGGCCTGCTCCGGCAGCAGCTGCCGCCGTCGGACCGCGTGCACACGAACATCACCGAGGGTGGGAAGAGCCCCAACATCATCCCGGGCCGTGCCGTGCTGAAGCTCTATGCCCGCTCGCAGCAGCCGGCGACCCTGAAGGACCTGAGCAGGCGGCTCGAGGACGTCGCCCGCGGCGCTGCCCTGATGACGGGGACGGGCGTGGACCTGCAGTGGGACGAGCATCCGCCGTCCCTGCCCATCCGCACCAACAACGCGCTCACGGGCCGCTGGGTGGCCGCGCAGCAGCGCCGGGGACGCTCCCCGCTTCCGCTCGGCGTCGTCTCCGAGGCGCTCGCTGCATCCACCGACTTCGGGAACGTGAGCTACCGCATCCCGGGGATCCATCCCCTCATCCGCATCGCCGAGCCGGCCACGGCGCTGCACACGCGGGGTTTCGCGGAGGCGGCCAGGAGCGCCGAGGCGGAGCAGGGGGCGCTCGACGGCGCCGTCGGGCTGGCGCTCACCGCGCTGGACTACCTCGTCGACACCTCCCTGCGCACCGCCGTGCACGAGGAGTTCGAGGACCAGGGCGGCGCGATCGACGTGCCCTCCTACTTCGACTGACCCGCCCTGCCCGCCGGGTGCCGGACCCGCCGGCCCCCGGACGATCCGCAGCACCCGCAGCACCCGTAGCACCCGCAGCACCCGCAGCACCGACCGCCAAGGAGAACGCATGTCGACCACTGCAGCACCCAGCCCGGGACTGACGGACCGGTTCCTCACGGGCGTGGAGAGGGTGGGCAACAAGCTGCCCGACCCGTTCATGCTCTTCCTGATCCTCTTCGGCATCACGGCCGTGGTCACCACCGGCATGGCGCTCGGCAACGTCACCGTGCAGGTGCCGGGCGCCGAGGAGGCGACGGTCATCAAGGGTCTCTTCACGGGCGAGGGCATGACCTGGCTCACGGAGAACCTCGGTGCCAACTACCTCGGCTTCCCGCCGCTGGCCACGGTGCTGCCGATCCTGCTCGCCGTCGGCGTGGCCGAGAAGTCCGGCCTGCTGGGTGCCCTGATCCGCAAGGTGTTCGGCTCGGCACCCCGTTGGGCCCTGCCGTACGCGGTGGGCTTCGTCGGCGTGGTCGGTTCCGTCATGTCCGACTCCGCCTTCGTCATCATCCCGCCGCTCGCGGCCCTCGTCTTCAAGGCCGCGGGGCGGCACCCGGTGGCCGGGCTGCTCGGCGGCTTCGCGGCGGCGGGCGCGGGATACTCCACGAACCTGCTCGTCACGAGCCTCGACGCCCTATTCGCCGGCATCACGACGGCGGTCACGGAGAGCCTGCCCAACGCCGGCGCTCCCGTCACGCCGCTCTCGAACTACTACTTCAACATCGCGTCCTCGCTCGTGCTGATCGTCATCGCCGGGTTCATCATCGACAAGGTGCTCGAACCCCGGCTCGCCCGGCAGGCGGTCCCCGTCGACGAGGTGGTGGAGGACGGCGAGCACGCCGCGGCACCCGTGGTCCTGAAGGCCGAACTGGAGCCGCAGGAGGCGCGCGGCCTGCGGTGGTCGATGATCGTGGGCGTCGTCGTGGCGCTGGCAATCGTGGTGGCCGTGCTCCTGCCGAACTCGCCCTGGCGGAACGAGACGGGCGGGTTCCTGCCGCGCTCGCCGCTGCTGAGCTCGATCGTCTTCATCGTCTTCCTGCTCTTCACCATTCCGGGACTCGTGTACGGGCGGGTCGTCGGCACCATCACCACGGGGCGCGACGTCCCCCGTGTCATGGGCGAGGCGATCAAGGACATGGCCGGCTTCCTGGTCCTCGCGTTCATCCTCGGCCAGTTCATCGCGCTGTTCAACTGGTCCGGTATCGGCTCCTGGATCGCTGTCGCGGGTGCCGGAGCGCTGGAGGGAATCGGGCTTACCGGGTACCCGGCGGTCCTCGCGTTCATCCTGCTCGCGTCCGTGCTGAACCTGTTCATCATCTCGGGGTCCTCGATGTGGACGCTCATGGCATCGGTCTTCGTCCCCCTGTTCGCGCTGCTCGGGTACGAGCCGGCCTTCATCCAGGGGGCGTTCCGGGTGGGGGACTCGGCCACGCAGGTCATCACCCCGCTGAACCCCTACATGATCGTGCTGCTGACCATGCTGAGGAAGTACGAACCGGAAGCGGGCCTGGGCACCCTGATGGCCCGGATGCTGCCCTTCGTGGTGCCGTTCTGGCTGGCGTGGGTGGCCATCCTGACGGTGTTCTTCTACCTCGACCTGCCGCTCGGGCCGGGCAACGACATCTTCATCGAGGACTGACGCCCGCTGGCCGGTCCCGCGGGAGGACGCCTGTGCGCGGAGCACGGAATAGGTGTCCGACGGGTCCGGTTATGACGATGAACGCCAGCCGTCCCACTCCCGATCGGAAGGACCTCCGTGACAACGGTCTACGCCCTGCACGAGAACCCTGAATGGTTCCCGCCCTTCGCCCGCGCCTTCGAGGCCGAGGGGGTCGAGGTGGTCGAATGGCTGCTCACCGACGGGGTGCTGGATCTCGACTCGGTCCCTCCTGAGGGGATCTTCTGGTCCCGCATCAGCGCGTCGGCGCACACCCGGGATCACGGCCTGTCCAAGGACTACGCGCGCTCCGTGCTGTCCTGGCTGGAGGCGCACGGCCGCCGGACGGTCAATGGGCGCCGGGTCCTCGAGCTCGAGATGAGCAAGGTGGACCAGCTGACCGCCCTGAGGGCCGCTGGGATCGATACGCCGCGCACCGTGGCCGCCGTCGGCCGCGAGCGCATCGTCGAGGCGGCACAGGGATTCGACGCACCGTTCATCGTGAAGCACAACCAGGGCGGGAAGGGCCTCGGGGTGCGCAAGTTCGAGTCCCATGACGAGCTCGCCGCCTACGTGGCGTCGGAGGAGTTCGAGGAGCCGGCGGACGGCATCACCCTGGTGCAGGAATTCATCCAGGCAGCGGAACCCTTCATCACGCGCGCCGAGATCGTCGGCGGGCGCTTCGTCTATGCGATCAAGGCCGACACCGCACGCGGCGGTTTCCAGCTCTGCCCTGCGGACGCCTGCGCGATCGACCCGGAGACCGGCAAGCCCATCATGCCGCCCGGCGCGACGATCGCCCCTGAGCCGGACCAGCAGCTCTTCAGCCTCCGCGAGGACTTCGACCACCCCGTCATCGCGCAGTTCGAGGAGTTCGCGCGGCGCAACCACCTCGAAGTCTGCGGCATCGAGTTCATCGAGACCGCCGACGGGCGGGTCCTGACGTACGACGTCAACACGAACACCAACTACAACGCGGCGGTCGAGGCGGTGGCGCCGACGTCGGCTCCCCGGGAACTCGTCCGGTATCTCGCGACCCTCGGCTGAGGGCCCGGCCGCTCCGCAGGTGTTCACCCCCGGGTCGGCCGGAGTCCGTCTCCTGATCATGTCCGCTTCCTAGCCTCGGAACCGTCCCCGAACCCTGCAGGAAGCTGACGACCCATGACCATCGGACGTACCATCGCCGTGCTGCTCGCCGCGCCCCTCGCCCTCACCGCCGCCGTACCGGCGTCGGCCGCCTCCACCCGCGACGACGTCGTGCTCGGGACGCCGCAGGCCGCCGCCCACGCGCACAACGACTACGAGCACGACCGCCCGCTCCACGACGCGCTCGAGCACGGCTTCACGAGCGTCGAGGCCGACGTCCACCTCGTGGACGGGGAACTCCTCGTGGCGCATGACGCCGAGGACGTGACGCCGGGCGTGACCCTCGAGAGCCTGTACCTCGATCCGCTCGACGAGCTCGTCCGCGGCAGGGCCGGCAGCGTCTACCCGGAATGGGACGGTGAGTTCCAGCTCCTCGTGGACATCAAGGGCGACGCCGAGGCGACGTGGGCCGCCATCGAGTCGGACCTCGAGGAACACCGCGGCATGCTGACGCGCTTCAGCAACGGCAAGGTCAAGCAGGGCGCGGTCAGCGTGGTCATCAGTGGGAATCGCCCAATGGCCACCATGGCGGCCGACCGGCAGCGACTGAGCTTCTACGACGGCCGTGCCACCGATCTCGGTTCCGCCCTGCCGTCGAGCCTCATGCCGCTGATCAGCAACAACTGGACGCAGCTCTTCGCTTGGCAGGGGGTCGGTGAGATGCCGGCGACCGAGCGGGCCGAGCTCCGGGCCTATGTCGCCACGGCGCACGCCCAGGGCGCGCGGGTCCGCTTCTGGGCCACGCCGGACCTCCCCGGCCCCGCCCGGGAGGCCGTCTGGGCAGAGTTCGCCGCGGCGGGAGTGGATCACATCAACACGGACGACCTGCCGGCACTTCAGGCCTTCCTCGCCGCGCGGGGCTGATGCCGCGGATCCGGGCGCGCAGGTCGGGCCCGGGCGCGGACCGGGACCGGCACGACGACGGCGCCCCCGCGAGGCTGCGGAGGCGCCGTCGTCGTGCATCTGCTCGTTCGAGCTAGGGCGTGACGGGGATGGTCCCGGCGTAGTCGGTGCTGTACCCCGTGACCGGAGCGTGCGGGATCTCCTCCCACACCTCCGGGTCGGTCTGCTGGACCTCGCCGCTGGCGAGGCCGGTGAGCAGGGTCCGCATGGCCAGGATGTTCTGCTGGATGCTCTTGCCGCGCGCCTTCTGGCCCAGCGAGCCGTCACTGGTGTTGCCCGACGTCTCGAAGAACACCACGGGGTTGGAGTGGCCCTCCGGATTGAGGCCCTGGTAGTTCAGCCCGAGCATCATCGCCGAGACGACGCCGCCCTTGATGTCGATCTCCAGGCTGTTGCCCACCTGGTAGCGGTCCATCGTGATGAAACCGGTGTCCTCGAGTTCCTCGTAGACGTAGCCGTGCATCTGCCGCGTCAGGATGTCGTAGGCGCCGCCCTCGATCGTCGGCAGGGTGGGACCGCCCGGGGCGAGCGAGATGCCGAGGGACAGCGTGACGTCGTCGCCCGTGCCGTACTGCTGCTTCAGCCCCTGGTGGTGGATGTCGATGCCGTAGTCCGGATCCACCAGGGTCCAGTACTCGTAGAAGGCGAGCGATTCGCGTGCCTGGAACTTGCCGGCCACCCAGTCGCGGTTCAGGTCCACGATGAGGTCCCGCCCGTTCGCGTCCGTGCGGGGTGCGTCCGCCGCGGTGTCCCACAGGACCGTCTGCCGGATGTTGAGCTCGCTGCCGTCGGGGTTGTACATGGGGATGAAGTGGATGGTGAAGGCGTCCCTGATCGCCTTGTACTCCGGCGACCCGTTGGTGCCCAGGTCCTTGAGGAGACTGAGGATCGCCTCGGCACCGTAGGGCTCGTTGCCGTGGATGCGGCCCTGTACCCAGACGTCCTTCGGACCCGTGCCCACGGTCGCCACGTACAGGTTCCGGCCCTGTTCGCTGGTGTCGACGGCGGTCCCGGCCTCGGCCAGGGTGAAGACGTCCACGCCGTAGCGCGACGTCGCCTCGATCTTCTCGAGCTCCTTCACGGTGTCGGCGTACGTGAGGATGCTGGCGGTGTTCGTCGTGCCCCCCGGGGAGGGGAAATTGCCGTCCGCCCGGGCTGGTCCCGCGGCGAGCAGCGGCAGGGCGATGAGCGCCGCCATGCCGAGTGCGAGGGCCCGGTTCTTCGCCCTGCCGGGCGTACCGGACGCGGTGGTGTTGCTCGGAATCACGAATGTCCTCCATTGGCGCGTAGGTGATGGTCCGGCCCTGGGGCCGGACACCGCGTCCTCCTGCGGTTGGCAGTCCCCAATGGCTGGTGCGCTTCACGCTACAGCGGATGGGCGCCGATGCACAGGGTGCTGTCCATGCTCGAATCCGCCCGTTCCCCTGCGGTAGGTTGCTCGTACCGGCCCGGCCGTCCCGCAGGGCCGCCGTCGATCTCCCGGAGGGCTGCTGGAATGTCACGTTTCACGAAGGACGGCAAGGTCAAGCCGGAGACGCTGCCGAGCACGCTGCAGCGCTCCGACGAGAAGGCCCAGGACACGTTCGCGGCCACGCTGGACGCGGCCGAGGAACAGTACGGCGACGGCGAGCGCGCGCGCCGTACCGCCTTCGCCTCCCTGAAGCACGGCTTCGAGAAGGTGGGGGACCACTGGGAGCCGAAGGAGGAGAAGGGCCCGTCGGACGACCAGGCGGCCGGAGGGCGGGCGGAAGCGCGGCCGACGGCCGGGGGCGTCGACGCCAACTCCTCCAAGCAGCACCTCTACGACCTCGCGAAGAAGCTCGACGTGCCCGGGCGTTCGACGATGTCCAAGGCGGATCTCGTCGAGGCGCTGCAGAAGGCGAACGACCGGGCGACGCGCAAGGCGCGCGAGCGGTAGCTATTACGCAACGAAAGCATTTCGTAATCCAGATCGGCTTAGGTTAGCCTTACTTCTACCCCGTTCCACGGCCTCCTCCGAGGCCACAGAAGTCAAGGACCCCCATGGCCCCCTCACGCTTGCGCGGCCTCGTCGCCGCCGTCGCCGTCGCCGCCCTCTCGCTCTCCGCCTGCTCCACCGGCCCTGCCGACAGTGGGGCCGCGGCCACCGGTGGCAGCGGTGCCTCCGCCGGCGCGGATGCCTTCCCCGTCACGATCGAGCACGCCTTCGGCGAGACCACCCTCACCGAGAAGCCCGCGCGCGTCGCGACCGTGTCGTGGGTGAACGCGGACGTGTCCCTCGCCCTCGGCGTCGTGCCCGTCGGCATGCCCGCCGACACCTACGGCGGCAACGAGAACCAGTCCACGCCGTGGAAGGACGCGAAGCTCGAGGAGCTCGGCGCCGCGATCGGAACGGAGAGCGCGCCCGCACAGTACACGGAGACGGACGGCATCGCGTTCGACGACATCGCCGCCACGGCCCCGGATGTCATCCTCGCCGCGTACTCCGGCCTGTCGCAGGAGGACTACGACACCCTGAGCAAGATCGCGCCGGTCGTCGCCTACCCCGAGGTCGCGTACGGCACCGCCTGGCAGGACTCGACGCGGATCATCGGCGAGGCGCTCGGCCTGTCCGACGACGCCGAGCAGCTCGTGGCGGAGACGGAGCAGGCCATCGCCGAGGCGGCCGCCGAGTACCCCCAGCTCGAGGGCAAGACGTTCATCTACGGCAACCTCGAGCCGGGCAGCGCGGAGGGCGTCAGCGTCTACACCGCCAACGACAACCGCCCACGCTTCCTGACCGAGCTCGGCATGGTGCAGGCCGACGTCGTCACGGAGAACACGAAGGGTTCGGAGGAGTTCTTCATCCCGTGGTCCGCCGAGCGTGCCAACGAGCTCGACTCCGACGTCTTCGTCACCTGGGTCCCCGACGAGGCCACCGAGGAGGCCATCGCGAGCGATCCCCTGCTCAGCCAGATCCCTGCCGTCGAGAGCGGTGCGCTCGTCGCCGACAGTGACAACACCCTGACGCTCTCCATCTCGGCGGCCAACCCCCTCAGCCTGGTCTGGGCGCTCGACCGCTTCGTGCCGATGCTCGGCGAGGCTGCCGACAAGGCCTGACGGGGACCGCCGATTGCCCTTCCGCGGCATCTCGGCTGGAATGGGAGTACTCGCGTCCGATGAAGGGAACCTCGATGGCTCAGGCGGAAATCAACAAGCTCCAGGCGGCAACGGCCTGGGACAGCAAGGGCAAGAAGCTCGGTGACGTCAACGACGTACACCTCGAGAAGGAGTCCGGCGTCCCGGCCTGGGTCACGGTCTCCTTCGGGTTGCTGAACGCACGCAAGCACTTCGTGCCCCTCGCGAACTCACGCTTCGAGGGTGACGCCCTCCACCTCGCCTGGACGAAGAGCGAGATCGCCGATGCGCCGGGGTCGGCGAACACCGCGGAGCTCTCGCCCGCGGAGGAGTCGGCGCTGATCGACTACTACCGGCTGCGCGACGGCGCCGAGGCACCCTAGGCCGCCGAGCAGGAAGCCCCCGTCCGCTCCGGCGGACGGGGGCTTCGTGCTTCACGCAGGACTCTAGAAGAGGTCGATGATCCCCACGATGTAGCCGACGAAGTACAGCAGTGCCAGGAGCACGACGATCCCGATAACGGTGACCCAGAGCGCCTGGCGGCCCTTCGAGGGCTTCTCCTCGTCCGCGTGGCCCTGCTGCTGCCAGGCCGTGCTGGATTCTGCCGGCGGCGTCTCACCCGGTGGCACACCGCCGCCGGGCTCCAAGCCGGTGATGTGGTTCTCGAGGGGGTCGGGATTGCCTGCGTTCGAGGGATCCGGGCGTTCACTCATGCTGTCCTCCACATGGTTGGCTGGGTGATTCCGTCTCACCCTACCCCGCATATCATCAGCAGGCTTAGCAACCGGAGGGGCTGGACACGGGTGCGGAGTTACTGGCCGACCCCTGCCGTACTGCCGCCGGTCGGGTCGAATCGCTGGCCCGAGGCGCTGTGCGGGGTCTCCGTGTCGTCGTCCGCATCGCCGTCGGCCGGCGGCAGGGCGATCGCGGCCGGCGCCACGGCGCCCTGTTCACGCGGAGTCCAGGACATCGTGATGGCCACACCGTCCGCCGTGTCCTCGACGAAGAGGTGGAGGTCCTCACCGATCAGCGCCTCGTGGTGGACCGGGTCGCCGGCCTCCCGTGCCATGTCCGTGAGCCGGCAGATGGCGACCGCCATGGCCCGCCCCCAGTCGTGCGGATGCTTGCTCGTCGACTCCTCCGTAGCGGTGAATTTCCTGTCGGTCGTCGCCATCGCCATACCTCCCGTTGGTGAGGAACCAAGTACCCTTGCCTTTCGGGTGACAGATACTTTAGCAGTGCGTCATATGGGGCGGCGCATGGTATTCGGTTAACAATGAGCAAAGATCCGTCCCGACCTCAGGCCGCCGAAGAACGCAGTGCGAGGATCGCGGTCACGCTGTTCCCGCTCCTCATCCTCGCCGGCGGACTCGTGGCCGTCCTGACGCCCGCGACCTTCACCGGCCTCGGTCCGCTGATCAATCCCCTGCTCGGCGTCATCATGTTCGGCATGGGCCTGACCCTCACGCCGGTCGACTTCGCGCTCGTCGGGAAGCGGCCCATCCCGGTGGTGATCGGCGTGGTCGCCCAGTACGTGATCATGCCGCTCCTCGGCTGGGGCGTCTCGATGGCGCTCGGCCTCCCGCCCGCCCTCGCGGCCGGCGTCATCCTCGTGGGCTGCTGTCCCGGCGGGACGGCGTCGAACGTGGTGTCCTACCTCGCGCGCGGCGACGTGGCCCTGTCCGTCGCGATGACCTCGGTGTCGACCATCCTGGCGCCCGTGCTGACTCCGCTGCTGACCCTGTGGCTCGCGGGCCGGTACATGCCGGTGGACGCGGCGGCCATCGGCCTGTCGATCCTCCAGATCGTGCTGATCCCGGTCGTCGCGGGCCTCGTCGTCCGCTACTTCCTGCCCCGTCTCGTCGAGCGGCTGCTCCCCGCCCTCCCGTGGATCTCCGTGGGGGCGATCACCGTCGTCGTGATCGCCGTCGTCTCCGGCAGCGCCGGGATCATCTTCTCCGCCGGGCTGCTGGTGTTCGCCGCCGTCATCCTGCACAACGGCCTCGGCTACGCCCTGGGCTACGGCGCGGCGCGCGCCTTCCGGCTGCCGACCCCCGCCAGACGCACCACGGCGATCGAGGTGGGAATGCAGAACTCGGGGCTCGCCGCCGGACTCGCCCGGACCTACCTGACCCCGGAGGCCGCGCTGCCCGGTGCGATCTTCTCGGTGTGGCACAACGTGTCCGGGGCGGCCATGGCGGCCTACTGGCGCCGCCGTGACGCGCGCGCGGACTCGCCGACAGGCGCTGCGCACCGCTGAGCAGGGACGGCCTCGGGCGGGTCAGCTGCCGACGCCGCCGACGCGCAGCAGCCGCCACTCACCGTGCCGGTCGTCGAGGCCGATCACGAAATCGAGGACGGGGGAGGCGGGACCCGTCTGGGCCTGGAACCGCCAGGACCGCGGGGCCGGCCCGTCGGCCCCGGATATTGGGAAGGCGGCCATGGAGCGCTCGGTGGACGACGCGCGCCACGGGGTGGACTCACCGACCACCTGCCAGATGCTGCCGCGCCACCTCAGTGCAAGGGGCGTGCCGGTGGGCGTGAAGCGCACCGATGCGGGCTCATCGAGCGGGCGGGGTGTTCCGTCGCCCGTTCCGACCGTCTGTGCCGTCATCCCTGATCCTCCGGTTCTCGTGCTGATTGGCTCAACAATAGGACATGTGTTCGATTTCCGGGAGTCCGCCGTCCCGAAGGGGCGGAGGACGCGACCCGGAAAAATTCTGGGGGTGGGAGGGGCTACAGTCGCACCACCACGGTCCAGCAGAGGGCCGCGACCCGACCATCATCGGATCCTCATGACCGACATCTCGATCCTGTCCGGTATCACCGGTGCTTCCGCCGGTGAGCCCCGCTCGGCAGATCCGGAACCGGCACCCCTTCTCGCACTCCTTCCTGAGCCCTCCGACGACGCGCCTCCCACGAAGCGGGAGCGCGAAGCACTGTCGATGGCATCCGTGCTGGACGGCGGCGACCTGGCGGTCGTCCCGCTCGCCGAACTGCGCGTCCTGGCGAACGCGATGTTCCGCTCGCTGGACACCGATGCCCCGCCACGGTGGGCATCGGAGCGCTACGGGGCGGTGGTGGACGAGATCGAGCGGCGCATGGGCAGGATCGCCGCTCAGCGCGGTGCCTCGGTCCGGAGGGTCTTCAGGGACTCGCCCGTAGGCTCCCGCTTCGAGCTCTACTTCGACGGCTACCTCGCCGCGTACCTGAGGTACTCGATCCGCGCGGGCCGGCTCACCCTGCGTGCCGTCGTCGAGAACGCGGGCTTCGAGGGACGGGGACTGGATCGAGTGCTGATGCGCGGAGCGATGCTCGACGCCCATCGACGGCGCATCGACGTGATCCCGGGTTGCGCTCCGGCGCGGGAGTTCCTGGAGCGGAATCCGCAGTACCTGGCGCTGGCGCGCGGCCCACGTCGGCGGGACGACCCCCGGCGCTGATTGCAGGGGCTGGCGGCAGGAATGGTGCGGCCGTCACCTGTGTTGTCCCCAGCGAGGCCCGATGGTGCGCCGCCCTTCCGATCGACGCACAGGAGCACCCGCATGCCGCTCAGCACTTCCATGACCACCACCCGCATCGCCGACACCAGCGTCCCGATCACCAGCGAGCTGGCCGGGCGCTGGAGCCCACGGTCCTTCGATCCGGAGGCGACGATCACGGAGCCCCAGCTGGACGCCCTGCTGGAGGCCGCGCGCTGGGCGCCGTCCGCGAGCAACAACCAGCCCCGCCGCTTCATCGTCGCCCGGCGCGGGACCCACGCGTTCGAGACGATCGTCTCGGCCCTCGTGGGATTCAACGCCGCCTGGGCCCACAACGCTTCGGTACTGGTCGTGGGCATCGCCGAGACATCGTCCGTGGAGGGCGATCTGCGTCCCTACGCCGAGTACGACCTCGGCCAGGCCATCGCGCACCTGAGCGTGCAGGCGCAGGCCGAGGGGCTGGCGACCCATCAGATGGCAGGGGTGGAGTGGGACAGGGTGGTGGCGGCCTTCGACCTGGCCGACAACCTGAAGCCCCTGACGATCACGGCCGTCGGCACGGTGGACGAGGCAGGCAAGCTTCCCGGCGCCCTGGCGGAGCGGGAGACCGCACCGCGGACGCGCCTTCCGCTGGACGAGCTGGTGCTGCTCCGCAGCTAGCGGGGTTCCGCGTCCCGTCGGCGCGGACCCCACCCGTCAGCCGCGCAGTGCGGCCCGTGCGGCATGCCCGATCACGGCACTGTACGTGGGGTAGGCGAACTTCACCCGGGCCAGCGTGGCGAGGTCGGTGCCCGCCGCCATCGCGGACGCCACCGCGGTGATGACCTCCACCGCGTTCTCACCGACGGCATGCGCACCGAGGATCAGCTCGCGGCGCCGGTCGATCACGAGTTTGAGGAATCCCTGCTCGCGGTCGTCGATGATGGGCCGCTCGACGACCGCGTACGGCACGGAGACCGCGTGGCACTCGGCGTCGCGCTCCCTCGCCTTCGTCTCGGTCAGCCCCACGCCTGCGTAGTCCGGATCCGTGAAGCCGCCCTCGGGCAGCAGGTGGTGCGGCGTGGTGCGCGTGGCGCCCAGCACCGCGTTCTCGGCCGCGGTCTCACCCTCGAAGACGGCCGCCTGCACCAGCATGCTCGTGCCGTTGGCGTCACCCGCCACGAAGATGTGCGGAACGCTGGAGCGCAGGTACTCGTCCACGGGGATGAAGGATCGTGCGGTCCGGACGCCCGCCGCCTCGAGGCCCAGCCCGGCGAGGTTGGCGGGCCAGCCGGCCGCCATGATGACGGCGTCCACCGTGCGGGCCAGCGGCTCGCCGTCGCGCGTCCAGGTGAGCGTGAGGCCGTCGGCCTCCTTCCGGATGCTGTCGATCCCCCCGATGCCCGTCTCCACCTGGACGCCCTTGCCCGTGAAGCTCCCGGTGACGGCCGCGGCGACGTCCTCGTCCTCCGTCATCAGGATGCGTGGCGCGAGGTCCAGCAGGAGGACCCGGGAGCCCATCGCGTCGAAGATGGTGGTCATCTGCGCCCCGGTGTGCCCGCCTCCGATGATGGCCACGCTTCCGGGCAGGCTCTCGAGGCCCAGCACCTCGTGCGGCAGGACGGCGTACTCGGCGCCCTCGACGGGCAGCCGACGCCCGCTGCCGCCGATGCAGAGGATGATCGACGCCGCGGTGACCCGGCGGTCACCCACGACCACGCCGTGGTCGCCGGTGAGCTCGGCGTCGCCCTCGATCAGTTCGATGCCGAGGCGCTCCATGGTGGCTCCGTAGCCCTTGGCGTCGAGGACCCGGGCCACCGTGGTGCGCACGCGGTCGACCGTCCTGGCCCAGTCGACGGACGGTTCGTCCACGACGATCCCGTAGTCGTACGCGGTGCGGACCTCCCGGAACAGCCGGGCGGTCTTCGCCAGGACGCGCGTCGGGACGCAGCCCGAGTTCACGCACGTGCCGCCGAGCGCGGAGCGTTCGACGACGGCGGTGCGCGCGCCGAGTTCGGCCGCGCGTGTGGCGGCCGCCATGCCGGCAGGTCCGCCGCCGATGACGAGGACATCGAACTCGTGGTCCATGGAAGGCTCCTTCGGTCGGTGGTGGCGCCTCCCATCCTCCACCGGATACGTACGGGCCCACAATGCGTGTGCGCGGTGGCGGTGCGGTGCTGTCCCGGGCACGCTCCTGCGCCTAGGATCAGGACCTCAGGGACGACACGAATGGATCGACATGGCTGGGGATGCTGGGGAGCTCCGCTACACGCTCACGGACGACGGCGCCTTCCTGCGCCTGCGGTGGGCCGCGGGTGTCACGATCGGAGGAGACGACGTCCGCTCGACGACGGCGGCCGTGACGGCCGCATCGCCCGCCGGGAGACGGCCGCTCCTGGTGAACATCGGACTCGTCGATGCGATCACCGCGGAAGCCCGGCACCTGCTCATCGAGGACGACTGCTCGTGCCGGACCGGCGTGGTCGGCGTGGATGACGTGGGCCGGGTGCTCACCGCCTTCAACTACCGCTCGGTGACCCCGAGCCGGTACTTCACGAACGAGGCGGAGGCGATCGCCTGGTTGACGGGTGGGGCCTCCGTCGGTGACTCTCCGACGGGGTGACGGGACCATGGTCGATGCGGGAGCCCCGGCGGACGCCCTGCCGCTGCACGTGTTCACGCTGTCCGACCAGCGCCGGTCGTTCGCGGCACGGACCGGTGACGGTTGCGGGGCGGCGGGTCGAAGCGCACGGCAAGTGGTGGACAGCAAGTAAGCTGAGTGCCGGAGTGGCTCGTCTCACAGCCACGTCCCGCCGGTTCTGGTCCGATCCGGCAGCACGGATCTCATTTCTGAACAGGTAGTGGCATGGGCGAGGAGCGGATGCAGGGGGTCTCAGGAAGGCTGGCAGCGTTGTCGCCGGCGTCCCTCCACGTCCTGTTCGCCCTGATGCTCGCGGCGGCGGCCCTGACCGGCCGCCACACCATGCTCGACGCGCCGGGCCTGGCCCTCGTCTGGCCTGCGGCGGGGGCGAGCTTCCTGTGGGCGCTCTGGGGTTCACGGACCCGGCGGGACCTCGCCGTCGCGCTCGTCGCCAGTGTTCCCATCCTGACCGTCGTCAACCTCGCCACGGGACTCAGCCCCACCCTCGCCCTGTCGGTAGCGCTCGGGAGCCTCGCCCAGACGGCCCTGGCCGTCCGCCTCTTCCGCGGACTGGTTCCCGGCCTCGACGTACGGACCGTCGGTGACTACCTGCGGCTCGGGGGCGTCGCGCTCGTCTCCTGTTCCCTCGGCGCGCTGTTCATCGTCGCCGGCGTCGCACTGGAGGGCGGGGCGGACCCGTTCTCGGCGTTCATCCCCTGGCTGGTCCGGCACGCGGTGTCCCTGACGGCCCTCGGAGCACTGGGCATCGCGGTCGCCTCGAGCGTCACGGCCCGCGCGCGCGGGGAGGTCACTCCGCCGCTGACAGCGGCGCGGCGCGCCGAGTACGCACTCCTCACGGTCGTCTCCTTGGTGCTCTACGTGCTCACGTTCGGAGCCGGCCCCGCGCTGCCGATCGCCTACACCACCATCCCGGCGCACATGTGGGCCGGCCTGCGGCTGCGCGCGGGATGGGCCATGCTGCACGGCCTCGCCAGCGGCGCGTTCCTCGTCCTCTTCACCCTCGCGGGCCGCGGCCCGTTCCAGGACCTGGGCCCCGGCGTCGCCGCCTATGTCGCCCAGTCGTTCATGTTCATCGCGTTCTCCCTGTCCGCCGTCCTGGCACTCAGCATGGACGAGCGGCGCCGTCTCATCGCCCGCCTGTACCGGGCCAACGAGGAGGCGAAGGCAGCGGCGGACCTCCGCGACCTCGTGATCGGCAGGATGAACGACGGTGTCCTCGTCGCGGGACCGGACCGCCGACTGATCTTCCAGAACGCGACGAGCGAGCGCTGGCTGGGGCACGGCACGGCACGGCCCGGCGAGGTGTGGAAGCGCGACTACGAGGTGACGACGCCGGAAGGGCAGCCGTTGGCCGAGGCCGACAATCCCCTGACCCTGGCGCTGGAGGGCACGGTCACCGAGCGGATGGACCTGAACCTCACCCACCGGTCCGGCGAGGTGATGCACCTCTCGGTCGACGCCATGCCGCTTCCCGGCGAACGGGGGGCCGTGGTGGTGACGCGCAACGTGACCGACGAGCGTGTCCACCAGCGGGACCTCGGGCGCTTCGCCTCGGTCGTGGCGCACGACCTCCTGACCCCGCTGACCGTCTTCGACGGCTGGCTCGAGCTGCTCGAGGATCCGGACCTGCCCGCCGCCGAGCGGCAGGCCAGCATCGGGCGCCTCCAGCACGCGAGCCTGCGGATGCGGACCCTGATCCGGAATCTCCTCGCCTACAGCCTGGCCAAGGAGGAGAGGCTCACGGCGACCCGCATCGACGTCCCCCGCGTGATGGAGGGCATCGTGGACCTGCGCACCGCCCTCCCGGGCACGCAGCTCCCCGCCATGCGGTTCGAGGTGCGTGCGCCGCATCCCGTCTACGCCGACGAGCGGCTCTTCCTGCAGCTGATGGAGAACCTCGTGGGCAACGCCGTGAAGTACGGGCGCACCGACGGAACCGGCGAGGTGGTGGTGGAGACGACCGTCGACACCGCGGGGAGGACCCTCGTGCACGTCCGGGACAACGGTATCGGCATCCCCGAAGGGGATCTCCAGCGCGTCTTCGAGGAGTTCCACCGCTCCGAGAACGGGCTGGGCCAGGCCACCGGGACCGGACTCGGGCTCGCCATCTGCCGCCGTATCGCCGAGAGCCACGGAGGCGGCATCAGCGTCCGCAACGTCGAGCACGGCGGCGCCGAGTTCACCGTCAGTCTGCCCGGCGCGCCCGATCAGCTCCCCCGGGGTATCCCACTGGTCGCCGCGGACGATGCTCCGAGGATCCCGGCGCAGTAGCCCTCGCGCTGCTGGCTCAGTTCTTCGACCTCGGGTACAGCTTGGGAGATCCTGCGTGCCCGTCGCCGTGGCGCATCCCCGCCAGCACCTCGGCCATCGCGTCGCGGGACGAGTGGCGCGGTTCCCAGCCCAATTCGCTCCTCGCCCGGGCCGTGTCCATGACCGGGCTCTGCGCCGCCAGATCGATCCACCCCGGATCGGTGCGCTGGATGCGGAGCCACCAGCTCGCGCCGACGATCCAGCGCAGCACGCGCACCGGGAATCCGATCACGCGACGCGCCTCGAGCAGGTCGGCGAGGCGCGCGGGGGTGAGTTCGGGCTCCGCGGCGATGTTGAACGCGCCGGAAGCGCGTCGCGCCAGCACCCGCCAGTACGCGTCGGCGACGTCCTCCGCGTGCACGGCCTGGAAGATGAAGGCTGCCGGGACGGGCAGCACGGGAAGCGGGACGCCCAGGAGGACCTTCGGGACGAGCGCGCCGAGGAAATAGCGGCCCACCTCGCTGCCCGCTCCGCTCTGGAAGATCAGGGCCGGCCGGAGGCGGGCCACCGCGATCTCCGGGTAGGCCTGCACGAACGCATCCAGCAGGCGTTCCTGCTCGGCCTTCTGGCGGCTGTACTGGGAGGACCGGACGCCGTCGGTCGGCCATGCCTCGCCCCTGCGGGTGTCCTTGCCGGCACGCGAGTAGGCCGCGACGGAGGACGCGCAGACGAACTGCCGCACACCGGCGGTGGCGGCTGCGTGGAGGGCGTTGGCCGTCCCGGTGACGTTGGTCCGTCGCATGGCGGGTTCGTCGTGATTCGGCTGGATGGCCCAAGCGAGGTGCACGACGGCGTCCACTCCCGCGAGCGCGAGCACCAGGGCCTCCCTGCCCTCGTCGGTCCCGATGTCGATCGCATGCCAGTCGACGCCGTCGTAGGGGGCCTGCGTCGTGTCCGGGATGGTGCGGGCGATCCCGGTGATGGTGATGCCGCCCGTGTCCCCCGAGGTGTCGTAGCCGGACCGCTCGATGGCCTCGCGGTCCCGCGCTGCCCGGTGGAGGCGGGAGAGGACCGCGGTGCCCACGTTCCCGGTGGCACCGATGACTGCTATGCGCATGGTTCTACTCCTTGGCCTGCTGGTTGTGGGGACGGGGGAGGGCGCTGATCCGAACTGGACTACTAAGCAAGCTTATGGTGCAGTTGAAGGAGACGTACAGCCGCAAGGGCGCACGACGCCCTTTCCAGGGCCATAGCGGGAGGTATCCGTGAGCAGTAACAGCAAGGTCGGCAGTGAGCCGAAGAGTGACGCCTCGCAGAAGGCGCAGACCGCGCCCGATCCGAACGATCCCCGGAAGCCGGATGATCCGAAGGATGTCGGGAAGCCCGCCTGGAAGTACGTGTTCAAGCGGTCGCTCAACGAGTTCGGCAAGGACCAGTGCACCGATCTGGCCGCGGCGCTGACCTACTACGCGGTCCTCGCGATCTTCCCCGGGATCCTCGCCCTGCTGTCCCTCCTCGGGCTGTTCGGACAGGCCCAGAACACCACCAACCAGGTCCTGGAGATCGTCGGCCAGTTCGCGCCGCCGGACACCCTGGAGACCATCAGGCCCACGATCGAGGACCTCGCCTCCAACCAGGCGGCCGGACTGACCTTCGTGATCGGCCTCCTCGGCGCCATCTGGTCGGCATCGGGCTATGTGAACGCCTTCTCCCGGGCGATGAACCGCGTCTACGAGGTCGAGGAGGGCCGGGGCTTCTTCAAGCTGCGCCCGCAGATGCTCCTCGTCACCGTCGTCGTCCTCGTCCTGATCGTCGTCATGGGCCTCATGCTCGTGCTCTCCGGGCCCGTCGCCGAGGCCGTCGGGAACACGATCGGACTCGGTGGCACCGCACTGACCATCTGGAACATCGCCAAGTGGCCCGTCGTCGTGTTCTTCGCGGTCCTCATGATCGCCGTCCTCTACTACGGCTCGCCGAACGTCAAGCAGCCCAAGTTCCGGTGGATGAGTCTCGGCGGGTTCATCGCCCTGATCGTCCTCGCCATCACCACCGCGGCGTTCTCCCTCTACGTGGCCAACTTCGGCAGCTACGACAAGACCTACGGCGCCATCGCCGGCGTGATCGTCCTGCTCCTCTGGATCTGGCTGGCGAACCTCTCGCTCCTGTTCGGTGTCGAGTTCGACGCCGAGATGGAACGCGGCAGGGAACTGCAGGGCGGCATCGAGGCGGAGGACGGCATCCAGCTGCCGCCCCGCGACACCAAGGCTGCCGACAAGAAGCGCGAGAAGTACCGCAAGCTCGTCAACGAGGGTCGCGAGCTCCGCGAGAAGTACGAGCGGGAGTCAGCCCGCCGGTAGGCCGACCGCACCCTGCACCAGGAGGCCCGGACGTGTCAACGGCCGGGCCTCCTGCATGTCCGCGGTCCTAGACTGGCTGCATGACCGATACCCAGCAGGCCGACACGTCAGGGCACAGCACCAAGGGGTCCTACGTGACCGACGGCCAGGAGTTCACGCGGGACACGCAGTACATCGAGACGCGGATCACACGGGACGGTGCGGACGGCTATCCCGTCGAGGCCGGGCGCTACCGCCTGATCGCGGCCCGCGCCTGTCCGTGGGCCAACCGCACCATCATCGTGCGCCGTCTCCTCGGGCTGGAGGACGCGATCTCCCTCGGCACCCCGGGCCCCACCCACGACAGCCGGTCCTGGACCTTCGACCTCGATCCCGGCGGCCGCGACCCGGTCCTCGGTATCGAGCGGCTGCAGGAAGCCTTCTTCAAGCGCGATCCGGACTACGCGCGCGGCATCACGGTTCCGGCGATCGTGGACACGACCACCGGCGCGGTCGTGACCAACAACTTCCCCCAGATCACCCTGGACTTCTCCGGCGAATGGACGGAATTCCACCGCGAGGGTGCTCCGGACCTGTATCCGGAGGCGCTCCGGGAGGAGATCGACACCGTCAACAAGCGGGTCTTCACGGAGGTCAACAACGGCGTCTACCGCTGCGGCTTCGCGGGATCGCAGGAGGCCTACGACGCCGCCTACGACCGGCTGTTCACGGCTCTGGACTGGCTCGAGGAACGGCTCACCACCCAGCGGTTCCTCGTGGGGGACACCATCACGGAGGCCGACGTCCGCCTGTTCACCACGCTCGTCCGGTTCGACCCGGTCTACCACGGCCACTTCAAGTGCAACCGGAACAAGCTGACGGAGATGCCCGCGCTGTGGGGCTACGCCCGCGATCTGTTCCAGACGCCGGGCTTCGGCGACACGATCGACTTCGAGCAGATCAAGCAGCACTACTACATCGTGCACGAGGACATCAACCCCACCGGGATCGTCCCCAAAGGTCCCGACCTCGCGGGATGGACCACGGACCACGGACGCGCATCCCTGGGTGGACGGCCCTTCGGCGACGGCACCCCGCCGACCCCCGAGTAGTGGGGGTGGACGCAGGCGGGGCCGCCTGCGTCCGCCGCAGCGGCCGTCCCAATTAGCGAACAAACTCGTTTCTTAATCGTCAGCAGCATAGGCTAGCCTTACTTCAGACTCATCGACCGTCTGAGGGGAGCACCATGGCAGTCCAGGCCGCCGCCTCGCGCCCCTCGACCGGCGCTCGGCCCCTGTCGGCCCGGCGGCGGTCCTCGGTTCCCCGCACCGCCGCGCAGCTGATCCTCACCGCGCTGGTCCTCCTCGCCTTCTGCGTCGCCTCCCTCACCATCGGGGCCCGCTCGATCGGTCCCGGCACCATGATCGACGCCGTCCTGGCCTTCGATCCCGCCGACGGCGACCACGCGGTCGTGCTCTCCCGTGTCCCGCGCACCGTCATCGGCCTGCTCGTCGGAGCGGCCCTGGCAACGGCCGGGGCAGCCCTGCAGGGGATCGCGCGGAATCCGCTGGCCGATCCGGGGATCCTCGGCATCAATGCCGGAGCGTCACTGGCCGTCGTCGTCGGGATCCATCTCTTCGACCTCACCACCGCCTCCGGGTACATCTGGTGCGCCTTCGCCGGTGCGGGCGCCGCAGCCCTCGCGGTCTACGCCGTCGCCAGCCTCGGACGGGAGGGCGCGACGCCGGTCAAGCTCGCGCTCGCCGGCGCGGCACTGGCCGCCGGCCTCGCCAGCCTCACGAATGCGGTCCTCGTCTCCAGCCAGGAGACCCTCGACGCCTTCCGCTTCTGGCAGGTCGGCACGCTGTCCGGCCGGGGCTGGGACGTGATCGGCACGGTCGCCCCGTTCCTGCTGGTGGGCCTCGTGATGACGCTGGCCACGGGCAAGGTCCTCAACGGCCTCGCGCTGGGCGACGACGTGGCGCGCGGACTCGGGCAGAACGTGAACCTCGCGCGGGGCATCACGGCGCTGGGCGTCGTGATCCTGTGCGGGGCCGCCACCGCCGCCGCCGGCCCCATCGCCTTCGTGGGCCTCGTGATCCCGCACGTCGTACGCCTCGTCGTCGGGGCCGACTACCGCTGGATCCTGTCGTTCTCCGCTCTCCTCGGCCCGGTCCTGCTGCTCGGCGCCGACCTCATCGGCCGGGTCATCCTGCCGCCCGGAGAAGTGCAGGTAGGTATCATGACCGCGGTCGTCGGCGCCCCCTTCTTCATCTGGCTCGTGCGCCGCCGCAGGATGGCCCACCTGTGAGCACGACGCTCGACTCCTCGCAGGTCCCCCCGCCGCCCGCCCCGGCACCCCCTGCCGCAGGGCTGGCCCTCGTCCGTGCCCGTCGCCGGCGCAGCAGCGGGCTCCGCCTGGCCGCGGTCGGGGCGGTCGTCCTCGTCCTGTTCGCCGTGAACGTCCTGCTCGGTTCCTACACGGTGACCATCCCCGACGTCTTCCGGATCCTCGGGGGTGCCGACATCCCGGGTGCCAGCTTCATCGTGATGGAGAACAAGCTTCCCCGCTCGGTGATCGGGGTCCTGGTCGGTGTGTGCTTCGGACTCGCCGGAGCCGTGTTCCAGACCATGCTCAGGAACCCCCTCGCGAGCCCCGACATCATCGGGATCAGTTACGGAGCGAGTGCCTCGGCGGTCACGGCGATCGTCCTCTTCGGCGCCGCCGGCGCCGCCGTGTCCCTCTCCGCGCTGGTCGGCGCGATGGTCGTCGCCGCGGCGATTTACCTGATCTCGCGCCGGGGGGGAGTAGCGGGATACCGCCTCATCCTCGTCGGCATCGGCTTCGCGGCCGTCCTGCACGCGCTGGTCAACTTCCTGATCACCCGCACCGACCTCCGGACGGCATCGGAAGCGCTGCTGTGGCTCAACGGCTCGCTCAACTCGAGCAACTGGGACCGTGCGGCCGTCCTGGTCGCCGCCCTCGTGGTCCTGCTGCCGGCCGCGGCGGTCCTCTCGCGCAGCCTGCAGGGCCTCGTCCTGGGCGACGACGCCGCAGCAGGCCTCGGGCTCCGGGTCGAGGCCTCACGGCTGGGACTCATGTCCACCGCCGTCGCCCTCGCGGCCGTGGCCACCGCGGCCGCAGGGCCCGTCGCGTCCGTGGCCTTCCTGTCCGGACCGATCGCGCGCAGGCTGCTCGGGAACCGGCCCTCGCTGGTCATGGCGGCCCTGGTGGGGGCAGGAATCGTCCTCGGGGCCGATTTCATCGCCGCGAACCTCATCCCCGGGGCGTCACTGCCCGTCGGCGTCGTGACCGGCGCGCTCGGTGCCCCGTTCCTGCTGTGGCTGCTGGCCACGGCGAACCGATCAGGCCAGGGAGGCTGAGCATGGCTGCACGTCAGGAACCCACGTCGGGGGACACCCTGTCCGCCGAAGGGCTGACCCTCGCCTACGACCAGCGCACCGTGGTCGACGGGCTCTCCCTCACGCTCCCGGCCGGGCGGGTGACGGTGATCGTCGGGGCCAACGCCTGCGGCAAGTCCACCCTGCTGCGCGGACTCGCCCGTCTCCTCAAGCCGGTCGGGGGCGCGGTCGTGCTCAACGGGTCTGACATCTCCGCCCAGTCCACGAAGGCCGTCGCCCGAGTCCTCGGACTACTGCCCCAGACCCCTGTGGCACCGGACGGTATCAGCGTCGCCGACCTCGTGGGGCGCGGCCGCTACCCGCACCAGGGCTGGTTCCGCCAGTGGACTCCCGAGGACGACGAGGCGGTGGCGGACGCGCTGGAGGCCACCGACACGCTGGCCCTCGCCGACCGCAACGTGGATGAGCTCAGCGGTGGGCAGCGACAGCGTGTGTGGATCGCGATGGCCCTCGCGCAACAGACGGGCATCCTGCTGCTCGACGAGCCCACCACCTTCCTCGACGTGACGCACCAGGTGGAGGTGCTGGACCTCATCACGGACCTGAACCGGCGGTCCGGCACCACCGTCGTCATGGTGCTGCACGACCTGAACCTCGCCGCACGCTACGCGGACCACCTCATCGCGATGCGGGACGGACGGATCGTGGCAGCCGGGCCTCCCGCTGCCGTCGTCACCCAGGAGACCGTCTCGGGCGTCTTCGACCTGGAGTGCCGGATCATCGAGGACCCGGTCTCCGGCACGCCGATGGTGATCCCGGTGGGCAGGCACCACAGCCCTCCGGCACCCGCCCGTCCCCAGACTCCCCCCGCCGGCCGGCAGCAGGCCACGGGGTACCGACCCAACCCGCAGGACGCCGTTCCCGCCCCCGTGGAGGCAGCATCATGACCCAAGTGACCCATCGGAACGCACTGCGGACCGTCGCCGACACCGAGCCCATGGTGCTCGCGTTCGACGTCGTCGTCACCGCCGTGCAGGACCTCGGTGCCACCTTCCGCCGCATCACGTTCGGTGGGGCATGCCTCGAGGCGTTCGGGGTGGCAGGGGACACCCTCGACCTCCGGATCAAGATCGTCATCCCCTCGAAGGGCCGTGACTGCCCGGACATCGCAGGCATGATGAAGCGCGGGGACTCGGCGAACTGGTACCAGCTGTGGCTGGGCCTGGAGGCGGAGGAGCGTGGTTCCATGCGCACCTACACGGTGCGGAACGTGCGCTGCGGCGGTCCGCACCCGGAGATCGACGTCGACTTCGTGATGCACCTCGACGACGACGGCCGGGGCGGCCCGGCCTCGGAGTGGGCCGCGGCGGCCCGGTCCGGTGACCGGGTCTGCATCATCGGGCCCAATTCCTCGGCGGCGCAGTGCGCGACGGCGGGTGCCTACGGCGGCATCGAGTGGAGCCCGGGCCTCGCCCAGCACGTCCTCCTCGCCGGTGACGAGACGGCGGTGCCCGCCATCAGCGCGATCCTCGAGGCCCTGCCTGAGGACATCAGCGGGTCCGCCTTCCTCGAAGTGCCGGACCTGCAGGACGTCCAGGCCATCTCCACGAAGTCCTCCGTGGCCATCACCTGGCTGGCGCGTGGGGACCGGCCGCATGGCGAGCAGCTGGAGGCCGCAGTCCGGGACGCCGTCCGGGTGCCGGGTTGGGTGTCGCTCGCCGGTCCCGCCGGTGCGCGGGGAGGAAGCGAGCCCGAGGAGGTCGACATCGACCGGACGATCCTGTGGGAGACGCCGCAGCGGATGGAGGCGGCCATCGTGCAGTCGACCGTCGGTTCCGGGCGCCCTGCCGGCACCCAGCCCTTCTACGCGTGGATCGCAGGGGAAGCCGCCGTCGTCCGTGGCCTGCGGCGGTACCTCGTGCGCGACGTCGGGGTGGACCGGAAGCAGGTCGCTTTCATGGGGTACTGGCGCAAGGGCCGCGCAGAGCTCGCCTGAGGCGCCGGCCAAGCCGGAAGGCGCAGGTTCTTCAGCGTCTTCGCGCAGGAACCCGGTGACGGAACGCAGTATGACACGGATGATCCACAGGCAGGATAACGGAATTGTAACTTCGGACCCCGTGGCCTAGGGTTTGAGCAGTCAAAGCTGGTTCCACGGAATCCAGGTCCGCACGCCCGACCCTGTCAGCGGACCGCCTGAACACTGTGTGACAGGGGTGGAGGATCCACGTCCGACGCGGCTCGAGCCGCCTGGGGGTGAAGCCCTTCCGCACTGCTCCTCTGTACGGTCCCGTCTGCGGCTCCTCCGCGATCCGGACCGCGTGGAGGTCGAGCCGACTCCTGCTCGATTCCGGCAGCCGACTTCGCGGGCGTCCGAGAGAGGTAAGCAGTTGACCCAGACGGTTACGTCCGGGCGCCGCCGCGCGTCCGACGATCGAGCGCAGCAGCACCCGGTTTCCCACCGCCCCGCTCATCCCGGCCCGCCCAGCCGCCGCTCGCTCCGGGTCCCGGTCGCCGGTGAGGCCCTTCCGCCCGTCCCGTCCGTCGCTGCACCCGCCCTTCCGACGACCGCACCCGCTGCCCCGGAGCCCACGACCCGACGCGGGCTCCGCGAGCAGCAGGCAGCGGCCCGGGACGCCGCAGCAGTCCTGCCGACACGGCGCAGTGCCCGCCGTTCCGTGCCCGTCGCGCATGCGGATCTGCATCCGGAGTTGAGGGAGGACCTGCATCCGGGCCTGCGCTCGGGCCCGCGGCGCTCGCTCCGCCCGCACGCACCTCGGCCGGCGTCGTTCTCCCGGCTGCGCGACAACGCCGCGACGGCAGGGATCGTGCTCGCCTCGGCAGGGCTGGTCATGGGGGCAGTGGCGCCGTCGGCCGCCACCGCCCCGACCGCCGCAACCCCCGGCACAGCCCTCGCCTCGGGTGTCGCACCGGCCGTCACGGCGCCCGCCGGGGCGTCGGTGACCTTCCGGCTCGAGAGCGCCGGACAGGCCGCGGAGGGCATCGCGCCGAGTATCGCCAGTGCACGGGCCCTCTCCGCGTCCCTGACTCCCGCAGCCCAGGAGCGCAAGGCGTTCGGCGTCCCCGTGGACAGCCCTGTCGTCGCTTCCCCCTTCGGATACCGCGTCAACCCCCTGGGCGGATACGGACCCGAACTGCACACCGGCCTCGACTACGCGAGCGGGTGCGGGACCCCGGTCATGGCCGCCGATGCCGGCACCGTCGTCGACTCCGGCGAGCATGCCTATGGCGGCGGCCTGCGCATCGTGATCGACCACGGTGACGGCCTGAAGACCACCTACAACCACCTGAGCGTGCTCGAGGTGCCCGCTGGCACGACCGTGGCGCGCGGCGACCTCCTCGGAGCCGTCGGCACCACGGGGAACTCCACCGGGTGCCACCTCCACTTCGAGGTCCTGGTCAATGACGAGAAGGTCGACCCGCAACCCTGGCTGTGACCGACGGCCGACCTCCAGCGTCTGCAGACGGACAGGCGGACGGGCCTCCGGACGGGTAGACAGGCCGATGGACCGGGCCTGCCCGCAACCCTAGGGCAGCGGATCGCTGACGATCGCGGGATCCTTGTAGCCCAGGGGCATCCGGAGGCGGAGCGAATTGGGCTTCATCTCGAAGGCCATGTGCGTCGCCTTCCCAAGGGGGTCGCCGTCGAGCTGCACCTCGAGGGGCTCGCGCAGCGTGACCTCGGCGGTCCGGCACTGGAAGTACTCGAGCGAGGGGTCCTTGCTCCTGCCCTTCCCACGCGCGAAGAGCTTGCCCGCGACCGCCAGCCAGCCCAGCTTGCCCTTCGGCGCCACGGTCATGAGGTCCATCAGCCCGTCGTCGATCTTGGCGCCGGGGAAGATCTCCAGGCCCCCCATGATCTTTCCGCAGTTGCCGCCCATCACGCTGCGCAGGCGGCGCTCGAAGGGCCTGCCACCGTCCACGGAGATGGTGGTCCGCGCCGGCCGGCCCGGGAGGTTCCTGATCCCGGCATCCACGTAGGCGAGCCAGCCCACCTTGTCCTTCAGGTCGTCCCTGGTGTCGGACATGATCGCGGCGTCGTAGCCGATGCCCGCCATGACCAGGAACACGTGGGCGTCCTGCGCACGATCCACGGTCACGTGCACGACGTCGATGGACCGCTCGGTCCCCCGGAACGCGGCCTCGACGGCGGCATCCGGATCGTCGACGGCGATGTCGAGGTTGCGGGCCAGGAGGTTGCCCGTGCCCAGCGGAACGAGGGCCATCATGGTCCCGCTGCCGGCGAGCTCCTCGGCGACGCACCGGACGGTACCGTCGCCACCGGCCGCGATCACGAGGTCCACCCCGGCCTCGAGGGCCTCGCGGGCCTGCCCGTGCCCGGGGTCGTCCGCCGTGGTCTCGATCACGAGGGGCGCGTCCCAGCCGTCCTCGGCGGAGATGCGCTCCACCGCCCCCTGCACGTCGGACGTGGTGGCCTTGATGGGATTGATGATGAGCGCGGCGCGACGGCGACCCGATCCGGCATCCGCAGCCACGTCGGTGGTCGCTTCGATTGTTGCGTCGGTGGGCATGATGTCCTTCGTGCGGGAGTCAACGGGCGGGTCCGTCGAGCTTATCCCGACGGACCCGGGTGCCGAGGGTAATCTTTGACGGTGAACTTCTCCCAGCGGTACGTGGCACTCGGCGACTCCTTCACCGAAGGGGTGGGTGACTGGGATCCGGCGTCACCCAACGGCGTCCGTGGCTGGGCGGACCGCGTCGCGGAGCAGCTCGTCCTCGCCGACAGGTCCTGGGGGTACGCGAACCTCGCCATCCGCGGCAAGAAGATGCGCCAGATCCTCGACGAGCAGATCGACGGCGCCCTGGCTCTCGAGCCGACGCTCGTCACCCTCTATGCGGGCGCCAATGACATCCTGCGGCCACGGGTCGACATCGACCGGCTCATGGGCCACTACGACGAAGGGATCGGCCGGCTTCGCGAGGCCGGTGCGGCCGTCGTGCTGTTCACCGGATTCGATGCCTCGGGGTCCGCTGTCTTCGGCACGACCCGGGGACGCACCGCCGTCTACAACGAGTGGGTGCGTGAGATCGCCGACACGCGGGGCGCGACGGTCGTCGACTACTGGCGCCTGCGCGAGTTCCAGGACTGGAGCTACTGGGACGTCGACCGCATGCACATGTCCACCGCAGGGCACACCCTCATGGCCGCCCGGGTGCTGGAGGCCATGGAGGCCTCGCACGCCATCGACCTGCCGGAACTGGAGGCACGTCCCGTCCTCCGGCGCGTGGAGCAGTTGAAGGCCGACGCGCAGTGGGCGCGGGAATACCTGACGCCCTGGGTGGGCAGGCGGTTGCGCGGAGTCTCCTCGGGCGACGATCTCGCACCGAAGTATCCGGTGCCGGTCCACCCGCACTGGGCGTCCGTTCCCGCCTGACGGTCCGCGCTCCGGCCGGGCCGTCGCAGGTGCGCGGCCGTCGGAGCGCGGCAGATGGATGATCCACACCGCCTGGCTGGTCCGTACCGCCGTCGCGGCGTCTAGCGGGCGGCGACGGAGTTGCTGCCCTCGGTGTCGACCGCGGGGTCGCCGGTGCTGTAGGTGACGGTGTTGTCCTCACCGTCGACGTCGATGTCCCGGGTGTCGTCGACCGTGACGACGTTCGTCCGACCGTCGACGTCGACGTCGGGCACGCTCGTCAGGGTGGCCGTGTTGCCGTCCCCCTCGACGTCGAGGGCCTCGGCGGATTCGCCGGTGATGGTGTTGTCGTCGCCGTCGATGTCGATGTCCTCGCATCCGCCGGTGATGTCGATCGTGGTGCCGTCGGTTTCGATGTCGATGTCGCCGCCGCCGCTGCAGCTGATGCTGACGGTGGTACCGGGTGTCCCGATCGTGCGCTCGTCACCCCGGCTGAGGCTGACCGGCGCGTCCGTCGCGGACGCCGTCGCCGTCGATGCCGACGGGGCGCCGGAGCTCGCGGGGCTGCCGGACCCGGTCGGGGCGGCAGTGGACGGGCTCCCCGTACCCTCGGGTGTCACCGGAGCCGGCTCGTCCGCACTGGCCGTTCCGGTGGGCGCGTTGGCCGGCGGCTGCGTGGTGCCGTCGGTGCACCCGGTGAGCAGGGCGAGGGCCAGTGCAGCGCCGAGGGCGATGGACACGGCACGAGAGTCTCGGGGCATCGGGTTCTCCTCCAGGGTGTGGCCGGTGGGCCGCCGACCGATACGGTAAGCCTACTGTCCATCTCCGTCCCGGACCAGAGCAGCGCAAGGTGCCCGGACCGGGGAGGGACCGGAGCCGCAGTGCAGGGAGGATCGTCGAGAATGGCACTCGGCGCCGTCCCCCGCAACCGTCGGGTGGCTCCCCGCCCCCGCCCGGTACCCGCCGGAGCGGTATGCCAGAATGAGCGGATGGCGGCGCACTGGCTCACACCCGACGAGCGGCGGGCATGGCTGGCCCTCTATGCGCTGACGTCGCTGCTCCCCGCGACGCTCGACGCCCACCTGTTCCGGGAGGCCCGGATCACCCTGTTCGACTACCACGTCCTCGCGATGCTCTCCGAGTCGGAGGGGCGGAGCCTGCCGATGAGTGAGCTCGCCGCCCGCTCGACGGCGTCGCTCTCGCGGCTCAGCCACGTGGTCAAGAAGCTCGAGGGACGCGGGTGGGTGGCCCGGCTGCCGTCCGACTCCGACGGCCGCGTCACCACCGCGTCCCTGACTCCCGCAGGACTCGAGATGCTGGCCGGTCTCGCGGTGGCCCATGTCGCACAGGTCCGCTCCACGGTCTTCGATGCGCTGGACGCCCGGGACGTCGCCGACCTCGAGCGGGTGGGCCGGAAGATCCTCCGGGGCATGGACGGCGCGCACTGGATCCTGTCCGACGGTGAGCCGGCTGTCGAGGCCGCGCTCGCCGGGGACCCGACCGCCGGCGCGGGAGCTGCGCCCGGGCACCACGAAGCACACAGCACCGGGCAGTGACCCGGCGCGGACAGGACGGCAGATGGACCAGCAGGCACAGTTCCGGCGTCAGCCCCGCATCCTCGCGATCGTGCTGGCAGGAGGGGCGGGTGGGCGCCTCGGTGCCCTCACCGACCACCGCGCGAAACCGGCCATGCCGCTCGGCGGCAGCTTCCGCCTGATCGACGTCTCCCTGTCGAACCTGCACCACAGCGGGATCTCCGACGTGTGGATCATGGAGCAGTACCAGCCCAAGACCATCAACGACCACCTCCGCAACGGACGGCCGTGGGATCTCGACCGCACGCGCGGCGGGCTGCTCGTGCTGCCCCCGTTCAGCGGCCACGAGGGTGAGGGGTTCGCCGAGGGCAACGCCGACGGCCTGCTCCGCCAGGCGTCCTTCATCCGGGACTTCGCGCCGGACCTGGTCCTCGTGCTCAGCTCCGACCACCTGTACCGGCTCGACTACCGCGACGTCGTCGACACGCACCTCCGGACGGGAGCCGCACTGACGATGGTCACCGTCGACTTCGACGGCGACGCCTCCCACCACGGGGTCGTGACCGTGGGCGACGGCGGCAGGGTGACCGGCTTCGCCTACAAACCCGAGGAGCCGCAGTCGGACATCGTCACCGCCGAGGTCTTCCTGTACACGGCCGGAACCCTGCTGGAGTCGCTGGAGCACCTGCAGGACAGCCACGACGGCCTCGGCGACTACGGCCACCATCTGGTGCCCCACCTCGTGGAGCAGGGGTCCGTCGTGGAGCACAGGCTCGACGGATACTGGCGCGACCTCGGGACGCCCGCCAACTACCTGCGCGCCCACCTCGATCTGGTGGACGGCAAGGGGCTGGAGCTCGCGGACCCGGAATGGCCCCTCCTCACGGAACCGCCGCAGCTGGTCCCGGCGTTCATCGGCGAGGGCGCCGTCGTCAGCAACTCGCTCGTGGCACCCGGCGCCACCGTGCACGGGACGGTCCGCCGGAGCGTGATCGGTTCGGGGGCGACGGTCGAAGCAGGCGCCGTGGTCGAGGACTCCGTCCTGCTGAACCGGGTCCGACTGCGCAGCGGCACCCACCTCCGGTACGCGATCGTCGATTCGGATGCGGACCTCTCCGGCGACTACGCCGGGACCGCTCCCGAGGATCCCGCCGTCGTCGACCGGACCGGGCAGCTCGGCGACTGACCCGTTTTGGCCAGGCCTGATCCTGCCGGTAGTATGGTAGGGCGTTTGGCTGTGGCTGACGCCGACCCGTCCACGGACGGGGCGGAGTCCGTCCGGCTACCCGCGACTACCTGGAATGTAGGGCTGCGCCGGCCGAGAGGCCGTGCCGCCCGATCTTCACCGTCTTCCCCGCGGCGAGGCGCTTCGGCAGGTTCTCACCCTGCCAGGCCAACCTCCGGAAAGCTGCAGTAATAACGGTGTCATTACTGGTGGCGGGACGCCCCACAAGTGATTCCGTCACGTTCATCTAATCTGGAGGAGAGTTATGGCAGCCCACTGCCAAGTGACCGGAGCCGAGCCCGGCTTTGGACACAGCATTTCGCACTCGCACCGCCGCAACAAGCGCCGGTTCGACCCCAACATTCAGAAGAAGCGCTACTACGTGCCTTCCCTGCGCCGCAACGTGACGCTGCAGGTCTCCGCCCGCGGCATCAAGACGATCGACGTCCGCGGCATCGACGCTGTCGTCGCGTCGATCCTCGCGAGGGGAGTGAAGCTCTAATGGCAAAGGACAAGGACGTACGTCCGATCATCAAGCTGAAGTCCACCGCAGGGACGGGCTACACCTACGTGACGCGCAAGAACCGTCGTAACGATCCGGACCGCATGGTCCTGATGAAGTACGACCCCAAGATCCGCAAGCACGTCGAATTCCGAGAGGAGCGCTAAACCATGGCCAAGAAGTCAAAGATTGCTCGCAACGAGCAGCGCAAGGTCATCGTCGAGCGCTACGCGGCCAAGCGCCTCGAGCTCAAGAAGACCCTCGTCGACGAGAACGCCACCGACGAAGCACGCGAAGCGGCACGCCTCGGCCTGCAGAAGCTTCCCCGCAACGCCTCGCCGGTGCGCCTGCGCAACCGCGACCAGATCGACGGGCGCCCCCGTGGCACCCTCCAGAAGTTCGGCATCTCACGTGTCCGCTTCCGCGACATGGCTCACAAGGGCGAACTGCCCGGCGTGACCAAGTCGAGCTGGTAGCAGCGCCCGGGGCGTCCTGCCCCGACAGCATCATCCACCGCCCCGCGCGGTGACCCGGGAAGCCGGCGACCTTCGGGTCGCCGGCTTTTCCTTTCTCCCGGAAGCGGTCCCGCCGGGCCCGAAAGAGGGCCGAAAAGGCTGTGTTTAAGCCGAAAAGCCGCGAAAACACGCGGGGCGGGGCGCCCGAGCTGATAGGTTTTCGGACAGAGGCTCTTCGAATACCGTGAAGAGCTCGTTCAGAAGAGTGACGTCCAGGAGGACCCAAAATGGCTAAAAACCGTAGTGAACTTGTTGCCGAGGTAGCAGCGAAGGCTGACACCAGCCAGGCGTCGGTGAACAGCGTTCTTGACGCGCTGTTCGATGTCTTCGCCGAGTCCATCGCCAAGGACGAGAAGATCACCATCCCCGGATGGCTCGCCGTCGAGCGCACCAGCCGTGCAGCACGCACCGGACGCAACCCCCAGACCGGTGAGACCATCCAGATCGCCGCGGGCCACAGCGTCAAGCTGACCGCAGGCTCGAAGCTCAAGGCTTCCGCCAAGTAGTCCACGTACTGGAGGGCCGCTGCCACGACGGCAGCGGCCCTCCGTCGTTAACGACACCGGACGGAGGATTGGCCCTATTTCTACTGCGGGTAGAGAATGGTGTATATGACGACGACCGGTAGGCAACCGCGCGAGAAGTCCGCCAGCGCCCCCGTGGAGCGTGCGCTCGGAGCCGGTTGGCTGACCCTCGCGGGTGTCGTCGTCCTCGCGGCACTCGTCATCGCCCTGTTCTACTCGGGAGCGGCCGCTGCCCGGCAGCTCGGCGACCCCGGCGCCCTGACGCGCTGGGGACTGCCCGTCGCCAAGGTGCTGAACAACACCGCAGCCGCGGGCACCATCGGCGCCCTCGTCTTCGCGGTCATCATGCTGCCGCGCACGGTCGGCGCCAACGGCCGCAGACCGAAGGCCGACGCGGCCGAGCATCCTGCCTTCGCCCGCGTTCTGCTCCTGGCCTCCGTCTCCGCCGTCGCCTGGACGCTCGGCGCGCTGGGCGTCATGGTCTTCACCTACTCCGATGCCGCAGGCCTGCCGCTCAGCACCGACCCCGCGTACACGCAGGGGCTCGCGGCGTTCCTCACCGACTTCTCCACCGGCCGCGCCTGGCTGGTCACCTCCATCGTCTCGGCCGTGCTGGCCACGATCCTGTTCGGGGTCCGCTCGCAGACCGGACTGGCACTCACCCTGGTGTTCGCACTCCTGAACCTGCTGCCCATGGCGCTGATCGGCCACTCGGCCAGCGGCGACGACCACAACGCGGCGGTGAACTCGATCGCCCTGCACCTCGTCGGTGTCTGCCTGTGGGTGGGTGGCATCATCTCCCTCGCCGTCGTCAGCGGGAAGCTGGGGGACCAGGCGCTCCCGGTCCTCAAACGCTTCTCCGCCTTGGCCGGCTTCGCGTTCGTCCTCGTGGTGGGCTCGGGCGTCGTGAACGCCGGCCTCCGCATCACCGACCTCGCCCAGCTCAGTTCCCAGTGGGGGCTGCTGGTCACGTTCAAGACGATCGCCACGCTGCTCCTCGGCGGCATCGGCTGGATGCACCGGCAATGGATCATCCCGCAGCTCGGGGATCCTGCGGCCACCACCGGGTCGAAGCTCTCCGCGCGCCGCGTGCTGTGGCAGCTGATCGCCGTCGAGCTCGTCCTCATGGGAGCGGTCTCCGGTGTGGCCGGGGCACTCGGACGCACGGCCCCGCCCCGTGCGGAGGAACTGCCCACCGAGGCCGGCCCGGCCCGCGTCCTGACCGGCTACGACCTGCCGCCCGAGCCCACCGCCGCCCGCTGGCTCACCGAGTGGCGGCCCGACTGGCTGTGGATCACCGTCGCGCTGACCTTCGGGGTCGCCTACGTCCTCGGCATGGTGAAACTCCATCGCCGCGGGGACTCCTGGTCCGTGCCCAGGCTCCTCAGCTGGCTCGTGGGCCTGGCCCTGCTGACCTACTTCACGTCCGGTGCGCCGGCCATCTACGGGATGGTGCTCTTCAGCGCCCACATGATCGACCACATGGCACTCACCATGGTGGTGCCGCTGTTCCTGGTGCTGGGCGCGCCCGTGACCCTCGCGCTCAAGGCACTGGGGGCACGCCGCGACGGCACGCGGGGGCTGCGGGAGTGGATCCTGGTGATCGTGCACTCCTTGCCGTCGAGGATCATCACGCACCCCCTCGTCGCCGCGGGCAACTTCGTGGCCTCGATCATCGTCTTCTACTACTCGCCGCTCTTCGGCTTCGCCCTCCGCGAGCACGTGGGCCACGAGCTGATGATCACGCACTTCCTCCTCACCGGCTACGTCTTCGTGCTCTCGATGATCGGCTCCGATCCCGTTCCGCTGCGCGCCCCGTACCCGATGCGGATCCTGCTGCTCTTCGCGACCATGGCCTTCCACGCCTTCTTCGGCGTCACGCTCATGGGCTCGACGTCGCTGCTCGAGGCCTCCTGGTTCGGCAACATGGGCCGCGACTGGGGTGCGTCCGCCCTCGCGGACCAGCAGGTGGGCGGCGCCGTGACCTGGGGTGTGGGGGAACTGCCCACGCTCCTGCTCGCGATCGGCGTGGCCATCATGTGGTCCCGCTCGGACGCGCGCGAGACGAAGCGCAAGGACCGCGCGGCGGACAGGAATAACGACGCCGATCTCACGGCTTACAACAACATGTTCGCCGACCTCGCCGCGCGCGACGTCGGACCCCGTCCGGGCTCCCAGGGCGCGACGCGGGTGACCACCACAGCAGGAGACGATGAATGACCGAGACCACCGTCCGCGCCCGAGTGAACTACCGCGTGCGCGGCTCAGCCCTGACCGGCCGTAACTGGCTCAACACCGGCGGTAGGCAGCTGCAGCTCGAGGATCTCCGCGGGAAGATCGTGATCCTCGACTTCTGGACGTTCTGCTGCATCAACTGCCTGCACGTCCTCGACGAACTGCGTCCCCTCGAGGAGCAGTACTCGGACGTCCTCGTCACCGTGGGCGTGCACTCGCCGAAGTTCGAGCACGAGGCCGACCCGGTGGCTCTCGCCGCCGCCGTCGAGCGGTACGACATCCACCACCCCGTCCTCGACGACCCCGAGCTCACCACCTGGCAGGCCTACACGGCGCGGGCCTGGCCCACGCTCGTGGTGATCGATCCCGAGGGGTACATCGTGGCGCACCTCTCCGGCGAGGGCCACGCCGCAGGGCTCACCTCGCTCGTCGAGGAGCTCGTCGCCGAGCACGAGGCCAAGGGGACCCTGCACCGCGGGGACGGCCCGTACGTCCCGGCCGAGAGCACCGCGGGCGACCTGAAGTTTCCCGGCAAGCTCCTCGCGCTGCCCGCCACCGGCACCTTCCTCGCCGGTGACACCGGGCACCACCGGCTCGTGGAACTCGAAGCGGACCTCGTCACCGTGCGGCGCACCATCGGCTCGGGCACCAAGGGCTTCCGTGACGGCGGAGCGGACGAGGCCGAGTTCAACGAGCCCCAGGGCGTCGCGCTGCTGCCGGCGGAACTGGCCGCCGAGGTCGGGTACGACGTCGTCGTCGCCGACTCCGTGAACCACCGCCTGCGCGGCGTGGACCTCGCCACGGGGGAGGTGCGCACCCTCGCGGGCAACGGGACGCAGCGACTGCTCGACGCCGGCAACCACACCAAGACCGGGCCGCAGGAGAACTCCCACGAGATCGGTGCCCCCAGCGAGACGCCCCGGCTCACCGAGACGCAGCTCGGCACCGATGCCCTGAATCTCTCGCTGTCCTCGCCGTGGGACGTGCTGTACTCGTCGGTCCTGGACCGAGTGGTCATCGCCATGGCCGGTACCCACCAGATCTTCAGCTACGACCCCCGCACGCACGCCGTCGAGGTCCTGGCCGGCACCGGCCTCGAGGGACTGCTCGACGGCGACGCCTCGGCCGCCTGGTTCGCCCAGTCCTCCGGCCTCGCCGAGGACGCCAACGGCACCATCTGGATCGCCGACTCGGAGACCTCCTCGGTACGCCTCCTGTCCTTCGTCGAAGTGAACGGACGCCGCGGGGTCCAGGTCCAGACCGCCGTGGGGACCGGACTGTTCGACTTCGGCTTCCGGGACGGCGACGCCGAGCAGGCACGCCTGCAGCATCCGCTGGGCGTCACGGCACTGCCGGACGGATCGATCGCCATCGCGGACACCTACAACGGCGCGGTCCGCCGGTACGATCCGGTCACGCGCCAGGTGTCCACGCTGCTGCGCGGCCTCGCCGAGCCGTCCGACGTCCTGGTCGACATGACGCCGGTGGCCGACGGCGGGGACCCCCTGCTGATCGTCGTCGAGACCAACCGGCACCAGCTCGTCCGGGTGCCGCTGCCCAAGGAGGCGCTGGCCGTCGACGAGGGAGCGTCACAGACCCAGCGCCCGAAGACGCCGATGGCGGCCGGCCCCGTGGCCCTCACGGTGCGCTTCACCGCGCCCACGGGCCAGAAGCTCGACGACCGCTGGGGCGATCCCACGCAGCTCAAGATCAGCGCCTCGCCGGAGTCGCTCCTCGTCTCGGGCGGCGGCACGTCCACCGGACTGACGCGCGAGCTCGTCCTCTCACCGGACGCGGGCGACGGCGTCCTGCACATCACGGCACGCGCGGCGTCCTGCGACGGCGAGCCGGGCGGCGAGATCCCCGACCACGCGGCGTGCCATCTCTACCAGCAGGACTGGGGCATCCCGGTCTCGGTGACGGCCGACGGCGACACGGTCCTGACGCTGGATCTGCGCGGACTCGACTGACCTGCCGGTCCGGGTCGCATCGAAGGGCACCGGCCGCGGCCGGTGCCCTTCGTGTGTCCGGCGCCCGCGGCCCGGCCCGGAACGTAGCGCGAGGGGGCGCGGGGTGTGCGGTGCGTGCGGGTGTCCGGCACGGCGATGCCGACCCTGGCCGGAGCAGGGAATCCCCCCACGCCTCGCTGCCGCCGGAATATCTTTTCGGCAGGTCGGCTTGTCGCCTTCGGAGCCCGCGACGATCGATGCCTCCGCCGGCGGCCAGGACGTCCGCGGCAGGCAGGCATCCGCGGGCAGGACGCGACACGACGAGAAGGAGCGCAGGATGATGGCAGGGACGGCAGCAGCATCGCAGGGAGAGCGGACGGCACTCGTCGTGGGAGCGACCGGGATCGCCGGCTCCGCGCTCGTCGAGCAGCTTCTCGCCGAGGGATGGTCGGTGCTCGCACTGTCCCGCACAGCCGGCGCGGAACGCAGCGGCGTGCGCTGGCTGTCGGCGGACCTGACATCGGCCGAGTCCCTGTCCGCGGCCCTCGCCCCCGTGGACCCCAGCCACGTATTCTTCACGGCGTGGTCCCGGCGGGACACCGAGGAGGAGAACATCGCCGTGAACGCGGGCATGCTGCGCGACCTCCTGGCCGCCCTGCGCGGCAAGGACGTGGCCCACGTGGCCCTCATGACCGGCCTCAAGCACTACCTCGGTCCCTTCGAGGCCTACGCCGCCGGTGAGATGGCCGACACCCCGTTCCACGAGGAGGAGCCGCGGCTGCCCGTCGCGAACTTCTACTACGCGCAGGAGGACGAGCTGTTCGCGGCGGCCGCCGCGCAGGGCTTCACCTGGTCGGTCCACCGGTCGCACACCGTGATCGGCCACGCCGTCGGCAACGCGATGAACATGGGCCTGACCCTCGCGGCCCAGGCGGCGCTGTGCAGGGAGACGGGTGAGCCGTTCGTCTTCCCCGGCTCGGAGACCCAGTGGAACGGGCTGACGGACATGACGGACGCCGGCCTCCTCGCCGAGCACATGCTCTGGGCCGCGACGACGCCCGGAGCCGCCGACGAGGCCTACAACATCGTCAACGGGGACGTGTTCCGCTGGCGCTGGATGTGGCCCCGGCTCGCGGCCTACTTCGGCGTCGACTGGGAGGGGTATGCCGGGTCGCCACGGCCGCTCGAGCGGGCGATGGCGGGGCGCGAGGAGCAGTGGGCGGAGCTCGCGCGGCGCTCCGGGCTCGCGGAGCCGCGCCTGGACCGCGTGGCATCATGGTGGCACACGGACAGCGACCTGGGGCGCGACATCGAGGTGGTGACGGACATGGGCAAGAGCCGTGACGCCGGCTTCCCCGGCTACCGGCGGACGCTCGACGCCTTCATCGCGCTCTTCGACCGGTACCGCGCCGAGAACCTCATCCCCTGACGCGGAGGAGAACCGCGCGGGCCGCCGAGGCTGTCCGCGCGGTTCTCCTAGTAGCGGACGACGGGTGTCACGGTGACCTCGTCCCCGATCACCCGGAGGTCGGCCTCGAAATCGAACGGGACGGACTCCGAGACGTCCCGGACCGCACCGGAGAAGAAGTCCCTCAGCTGCGTCTCGATACGCGCCGACCCGCGCAGCGGTGCCAGCGACCATCCGCCGTCGGTCGGTGTGATCGTCGCCGTCGGGTACTCCTCGATGGACCACGCGATCTCGCCCGCCAACCGCTCGTTCGTCGGATAGTTGAACGGGCAGTTGGTCGGCTGGAAGACCGTCTGGGCCGCGCAGTCATCCAGGAAGGCCCGCAGCCGGTCGTCCACGGCCGAGGTCAGTTCCGGCGTCGCCTCCGTCGCGAGCGCCAGCGGCGGAGGCGGGGCGTCCCGGCCCGTCACCGTCACCGAATGCGCCGGCGCCCGGAAGTACCGTCCCTCGTACACGGCGTCGACGACCGCGGGGTAGAAGGACGCGAGCGCGGCCCTGCCGTCGGGAAGGCCCACATCCATGCCGTTCACCGCGGCTTCGACGCTGTTCAGGGCGGACACCTCGACCGTCGGCAGGACGGTCGGCTCGAACCGCCACACGTTGAAGAAGCCCCACTCCGTGCCCGTGCGCCGGAGCGGGAAGACCGTCGTCGACTCCGTGCCGTCCAGGGTGTAGGTCACCGGAACCTCGACGCGGTCCCCGCCCGTGTCGCGTGCCTCGCCCACCTCGACGTCGGCGAACGGAGCACTGGCCCTGCGGAGCGCGTCACCCTCGAGCAGGGCCGGATTCGAGCCCTCGGGTACTGACGCGTTGAGCAGGCCCAGTGCCTTGCCGCCGTCACCGTCGCGGAGTGCTTCGAGGTACAGGCCCACCTGGTGCTCCGGGCTGTAGAGCCGTCCGTTGAGGATCACGACGGCCGCGATGAAGGCTGCCGCGACGAGCATGAGGGCGAGCAGCCATGCTGCGACGACCTTCACTACGGGGCTGGTATGCACCTCTCAACGGTACCGGCTGCGCCGTTCAGCCGGGCAGGAAGCCCAGTGCGGCACCTCCGACGGCGAGCACGAGCCCTATTCCGGCGATGACCCGGGTGCCGCGGTAGGGCTCCTCGAGCGACCAGCGCGTGGGATTGCGGGCGTGGTAGAAGATGGTGACGTCCTCGCCCGGAGCGGGCGGTGGAGGAGCCGGCACGGAGCGGCGCCGCCGCATGCAGCTCGACCACAGGGCCTCGACGATCCTGTACCGGCTGTCGTGCCAGCGCAGGTACGGGTGGCCCTCGTGCTCGTACGTGACGGCCTGGGTCCTGGCCCACGAGCCGTAGACCAGCCGGATCACGAGTGCCGCGACGAGCAGCCCCACACCCAGGGCCGTGAGGGTGGAGCTCACGATCTCGGTCACGACCATCGGTGCGTCCTTCGGCGCCACAGGGCGTGCCATGGTCCTCAGGACCACGGGCGCCTGCGGCGCCTGGTCCCGAAGAGTCCGCGGGCCAGTTCCTTGCCGATCACCCCTGCAGCCCGGAGCGCGAGGTCGGCCATCTCGTCACGGTCGGGCGCGCGCCCTGCCCGCCGGTCCGTCCTCCGCGCACGACCCTGCCCGGAGCGCCGTCCGTCGCCCTCCCCGCGGCCGCCGGGCCCGTACCCGGTCCCGTGACCCGCGGGAGGCGAGGACGTACCGAGGATCTCGTCCTCGATGCGGCGGGCCTCCGCGTCGCGGTCCTCCCGTCGCGAGGCGACGCCCGTCCCGGCCGGGGGATCGGCGCGGGTGCCTGATCCGCCGTCGGCAGCGCCTCCGGGCGCATCCCGTGCTGCCAGTGTCTCGAAGGCCGAGTGCCGGTCGACGGACTCGCCGTACCTGGCGAGGAGCGGTGATGACGCGACGGCGGCCGGCACGGTGCCCTCGGGTGCGCGGCCCATGACCGATGCGGGGGAGCGCAGGCGCGTCCAGGCGACGGGGGTGGGAGCGCCGTGCTCGTTCAGCACGGTCACCACGGCCTCGCCGATGCCCGCGGAGGTGAGGACCTCCTCGAGGTCGTAGGGGCTCGTCGGGAAGGTCGACACCGTGGCACGCAGGGCCTTGGCGTCGTCGGGCGTGTAGGCGCGCAGGGCGTGCTGCACGCGGTTGGCCAGCTGGCCCAGGATCTCTCCCGGGAGGTCCCTGGGTGTCTGGGTGATGAAGAAGATGCCGACGCCCTTGGACCGGATGAGCCGCACGGTCGCCTGGATGGACTCACGGAAGGCCTTCGAGGAACCGGTGAAGAGCAGATGCGCCTCGTCGAGGAAGAACACGAGGCGGGGCTTGTCGACGTCGCCGACCTCCGGCAGCTCGGCGAACAGGTCCGCCAGCAGCCACATCAGGAACGTGGAGAAGAGCCGGGGTTTCTGCTGCACCGCGACGAGTTCGAGCGCCGTGATGATGCCGCGGCCGTCCGCGGCGGTGCGCAGCAGATCGGCGGTGTCGAACTCCGGTTCGCCGAAGAAGGCGTCCATGCCCTGTGCCTCGAGAGCGACCAGCTCGCGCAGGATCACCCCGGCCGTCGCCTTCGAGAGGCCGCCGAGCAGTCCGAGGGCCTCCTTGCCCTCGGCCGAGGTGAGGAAGCCGATGACGGCGCGCAGGTCGGCGAGGTCGTAGAGTTCGAGGCCGTTCCGGTCGGCGTAGTGGAACACCAGCTGCAGACTGGATTCCTGCGTCTCGTTGAGGTCCATCACACGGCTCAGGAGCAGCGGCCCGAACGAGGAGATCGTGGCACGGACCGGGATGCCGTTCCCGTCCGGGCCGAGCGAGAGGAATTCGACCGGGAAGGCGGCGGGAGCCCAGTCCTGACCGACGCTCGTGGTGCGCTTCGCCAGCCGCTCCGAGGCGGTGCCCGGCGCGGCGAGACCCGTCAGGTCACCCTTGATGTCCGACAGGAAGACCGGGACGCCGTGTGCCGAGAGCTGTTCCGCGAGGACCTGCAGCGTCACGGTCTTGCCGGTACCCGTGGCACCGGCGATCAGCCCGTGGCGGTTCATCATGGCGAGGGGGAGCCGGACCTGGGCGCCGGTATGCAGCGTCCCGTCCACGAGGGCCGCCCCGAGCTGGAGGGTCGGTCCCCCGAAGACGTATCCGGCAGTGATGTCGGCGACCTGGTCGGCGCCGTCGTGTTCGACCATAGGGTCAGACTACACAGCAGGGCCGGCACCCGATCCGGTGCCGGCCCTGCTATGGTCGCGCCCGCCTGCGCGGGCTGGGAACGGCCCGGTCAGCCCGCGGTGTGTCGCCCGCCGGCCGCCGTCGCGCCCCCTGACGAGCCCGCCCCGGCCTTCACCGTGGTGTCCTCGCGCCGGCCGGGAGCGCCGTCGGCGGAACCGTTGCCGTCCCTGCGTCCGTCCGCCTGCTGCGCGGTCGCGATCTCCTCGGCGCGTTCCTCGGCCGCCTCCCGCGTCAGCTCGGCGCCGGCCTCGGCGTCGCGGGTGAGGTTCTCTCCCGACTCGGCATCGAACAGGTGCAGCTTGCGCGTGTCGAGCCAGATCTCCGCCTCCCGCCCGCCGCGGATGCGGCTCGCCGCGTCCAGGGTGACGACGACCTGCGGCCGCAGTTCGTCCGCGTCCATGTCCCGGGCCAGGCTGTCGAGCAGTTCCCTCATCTCCGGGGCCGGATCGAAGTTGATGTACCCGTACTGCTCGTTCCCGAGCCACTCCGTGTGGGTCAGCGTGGCCGTGAACGTGGACCCGTTCGACTTCTTGTGGTCCTCCACGAGCTTGGCGTCCTCGAAGAACTCCGGCCGGACGCCCACGAGCACGACCTTCTTGCCCGCCGCCTTCCGCGCCTTGTCCTCCGGGATCTCGAGGTCGCCGATGGCCGTCCTGAGCAGGTTGCCCTCGAGGGTCGCCGGCAGGAAGTTCATCGACGGAGAGCCGATGAAGCCGGCGACGAACAGGTTGACCGGCTGTTCGTACAGTTCACGCGGCGAGGCGATCTGCTGCAGTTCACCCTTCTTCAGCACGGCCACGCGGTCGCCGAGCGTCATGGCCTCCGTCTGGTCGTGCGTCACGTAGACCGACGTGACGCCCAGGCGCCGCTGCATCTGGGAGATCTCCGAGCGCATCTGGCCGCGGAGCTTCGCATCGAGGTTGGAGAGCGGCTCGTCGAAGAGGAAGGCGTCCGCCTGCCGCACGATCGCGCGTCCCATGGCGACGCGCTGCCGCTGGCCGCCGGAGAGGTTCGCCGGCTTGCGCTGCAGGTGGTCGGTGAGTTCGAGGGTCGCGGCCGCCTCGGTGACGAGCTTGTCGACCTGCTCATCGGAATGCTTGCCCTTCGCCAGGCGCAGGGGGAACGCGATGTTCTCGTACACCGTGAGGTGCGGGTACAGCGCGTAGTTCTGGAACACCATCGCCAGGTTGCGGTCGCGGGGCGCCTTGTCGTTCACGCGCTGGCCGTCGATGAGGAGATCGCCGTCGGTGATGTCCTCGAGGCCCACGATCATGCGCAGCAGCGTGGACTTCCCGCAGCCCGAGGGGCCGACCAGGATAATGAACTCGCCGTCGGCGATATCGATGCTGACGTCGTTGACGGCGGGGAAGCCGTCGCCGTACTTCTTGACCAGGTGATTGAGGGTGATGGAAGCCATGGTGCGAAATCCTTTACTTGAACCGGGGGCGTTAGCCCTTGACGGCGCCGGAGGTCAGGCCCGAGACGATCTGGCGTTGGAAGAGCAGGACCAGGAGGACGATCGGGATGGTGACGATGATCGCCGCCGCGGAGATCGCCCCCGTCGGTGCCTCGAACTGCGATGCACCCGTGAAGAAGGCGAGGGCGGCGGGCACCGGCCTCGCCGCCTCGGTGGAGGTGAGCGAGATGCCGTACACGAAGTCGTTCCAGGCGATGAAGAACGCGATGATCGCGGTGGTGAACACACCGGGCGCTGCCAGGGGCACGATCGCCTTGCGGAACGCCTGCCACGTCGTCGCGCCGTCCACCTGTGCGGCCTGCTCGAGCTCCCACGGGATCTGCCGGAAGAAGGCGGCGAGGGTCCAGATGGAGATCGGGAGGGTCAGTGACAGGTACGGGATGATCAGGCCGAGCCACGTGTCGTAGAGCCCGATGGTGCGCCACAGGTTGAACAGCGGCGTCACGATCGAGATGACCGGGAAGATCGAGACCGCGAGCGCCGTGGTGAGGACCAGCTTCTTGCCCGGGAAGTCCAGCCTCGCGATCGCATAGGCGCACAGGGTGGCCAGGACGACGGCGATGAAGGTCGCGATCAGCGTGATGCCGATCGAGTTGCGCAGGGCCGAGAGGAACAGCCCCTGGGCGTCTCCCACCAGGATCTGCTCGTAGTTGGAGGTGGTGGCCCTGCCGGACGTCGGGAGGAACTTGCCGCTCGTGAGGTCGCTGGGGGCCTTGAACGACGTGGCGAGGATCGAGACCACGGGGAACAGCGCGTAGATCAGGACGAGGACCGTCACGATCGCCCAGAGGATCTTGCCCCGGGTACTGGTGTTCGTCATTACTTTCCTCCCTGCGATCCGGCGAGATCGACCTTGAACAGCTTGATCGCGATGAAGCAGATCAGCAGGACGCACAGGAACAGGAGGACGGAGACGGCAGAGCCGAGCCCGATCTCGAGCCGGCTGATCGATTGTCGGTAGGCGAGCAGCGACAGCACTTCCGTGCCGTACGCCCCGTTGGTCATGATGAACACGTTGTCGAAGATCCGGAAGGCGTCCAGCGCACGGAAGAGCACGGCGACCATGATCGCGGCCTTCATGTTGGGGATGATGACCTTGCGCATCTGCTCCCACCAGGTGGCTCCGTCGACCTTCGCCGCCTCGCTGAGTTCGTCGGGTACCTGCGCGAGGCCGGCGAGGAGGAGCAGCGAGATGAACGGGGTTGTCTTCCAGATCTCCGACGCCATGATGACAAAGAGGGCCGTGGGCCCCTGCGCGAACCAGTTCAGGTTCTCGTCGATGCCGGGAAGCCAGCCGAACCAGTTGTTGACGTACCCCGAGTTGATGTCGAACGCGTAGAACCACGCGAACGCGGAGACGACGGTGATGATGCCGTACGGCACGAGGATCGCCGTGCGCAGCAGACCGCGCACGGATTTCAGGGCCTTGTGCATCACGAGGGCGAGGGCGAAGCCGAGGACGAGTTCCACGATCACGGTGACGACGGTGATGAACACCGTGGTCCACAGGCCCGACCACCAGACCGGGTCGGAGAGGATCACGGCGTAGTTCCCGAGACCGATGAACTCGCGCTCGCCGGGGGCCGTGAGGCGGAAGCGGAACAGTGATTCGTAGATGGCCTGCAGGATCGGGTACAGCGTCACGAGCAGCATGATCACGAATGCCGGCCCGGCGAGGATCCAGCCGAGCCGACGCTCGGCACGCACGCGGTCGCTGTACTGCTTCTGGGGTTTCTTGGTCTTGCCGTTGCCCGTGCCGGTGTCGCGTTCGACGCGCGGGCCGGGCTCGGTGGACGACGCCGTCGTCGTCTTCGCTGGGATGGCGGAGGTCACAGGAGTTGCTCCCCTCGAAGGACCGATGTGATGAAGTCGCTCGACGTCTCCGGGGTGCTGTCCGGGTCGACGTCGGCGGGGGGCGCCCAGCGCTGCTGGATGCCGGTGGAGACCTCGTTGTAGAACGGGGTCTGCGGACGGGGTGCTGCTACCTGGAGGGAATCCCGGATGGTCTCGGCCATGGGGAAGGTCTCCTCAATCCGGGGGTCCTCGTAGGCCTCCGTGTTGGACGGCGGATTGCCGTTGGTCACGAAGTACTCCGCCTGGTTCTCCACGGAGACGATGCACTGGACCGCTTCGTACGCGAGGTCGGGGTTGTCGCTCTCGGCTCCGACGCCGAGGTTGATACCGCCGAGCGGGGGCGCCGACTCCTGGTCCGCCGTCATGCGCGGGAAGATGCCCCAGCCGAGGTCGTCGACGACCGCCTGGTCCAGCGTGCCCGCCTCGACGGCGGCCGTGGTGGCCGGCCAGACGAACGGGTAGTTGACCATGAAGGAGCCGGAGTCGCCCTGGAAGGCGATGAGCGAGGCGTTCTCGTCCTGGGTGGGAAGCCCCGGGCCGCCCAGTCCGTCCTTGCCGATCGTGGAGATCACCTCGGCTGCAGCGACACCGGCGTCGGAGTCGAGGCCGAGCTCGATGGTGTCCGCCGTCGCCTCGGGGTCGACGATGATGGAGCCCCCCGCCGACTCGATCAGGGCGTTCACCCAGACCGTCATCGACTCCGCCTGCGCGCCCTGGACGCCCAGGGACTTGTCCTGGCTCTTTGCGGCCTCCATGATCTGCTCCCACGTGACGGGCTTGCTCATGTCCAGGCCGGCGGCCTCCGCCACCGACTTGCGGTACCAGAGGATCTGCGTGTTGGCCCAGAACGGGACGGTGACGAGTTCGTCCTTCCAGGTGGCCCCGGCGAGGGCACCCTCGACGACGTTCTCCGTCGTGCTCTCCGCGACCTCCTCGGGCACCGGCGCCAGGAAGCCCGGCTCGGCGAGTTCCGGGATGAAGGGGGGATCGAGGCTCATGATGTCGAGCGACGAATCCCCCGCGGCGAGGCGCCGTGCCAGCTGCTCCCGCTGGGAGGCGGCGTCGCTCGGCAGGAGCGAGGTCTCGATGCGGTAGCGCCCGCCCGATTCGTCGCTGCACTTCTGCGCTATTGCGGCCTGGCCCCCGTTGTCGGGGTTGATGTACCAGGTCAGGGAGTTGTCCGCCTGTGCCGGACCGCAGCCGCTCATGGCGAGTGTCCCCATGATCATGCTCACGACGACGGCGGCCTTCGGACGGCTCTTGCGTGTTCTTCGACTAGTCGGCATTCGTACCGAGCCTCCACATCCTCGTAGACAGCCCGGCTGACGGTTCGAGCGAATCGACAGCCTAAGCAAGCTTGCTTTTCGACCCTATGCCTTGCTGCCCCAAACCGCTAGGCAGTCTGCTGACCATCGCGCAAAAGGGCGTCCAGGACCCACGGGAGCCGGCGGAGGTGCGAGGTGGTTCAGGCGGAGACGGCGGAGTTGTCCAGCGCGAAGGGCGGGCGCTCGAGGTCACCGGTGACCGCCTCGGCAGGATCGGAGCCGAGCTCGACGATCCGGTTGCCGGCGTCCACGTGCACGACGGTGGGGACGAAGGCACGCGCTTCCTCGGTGGTCATCTGCGCGTAGGTGATCAGGATGACGAGGTCGCCGCGCTGGACGAGGTGCGCCGCGGCGCCGTTGATGCCGAGGACGCCGGATCCCCGCTCGCCGGCGATGGTGTAGGTCTCGAGCCGCGCGCCGTTGGTGATGTCGACGATCGACACCAGCTCGCCGGGCAGGATGTCCGCGGCATCGAGCAGGTCCAGGTCCACCGTCACGGACCCGACGTAGTGCAGGTCGGCATGGGTGACCGTGGCGCGGTGGATCTTCGACTTGAACATTGTGCGATTCATCGCCTCAAGAATACGCCGGTCCGGCGCATGCCGCGGAGCGGCGGAAGGTGTCCTTGGGCACACCCGGAGCTCCGGGGACGGACCCCGCCGGGGGTCGAGAGCGGGCGACGGGAATCGAACCCGCGTATCGAGCTTGGGAAGCTAGCGCTCTACCATTGAGCTACGCCCGCACGGTTGGAACCGCTCCATCACCTTACAACAGTTCTTGCGGCTTCCCGGGACCGGCGTCGCCTGCGTGCTCGGGACCCCCGTCCGGACCCGCTGCGTCGGCTCCGTCAGCCGCCCCGGACGCTGCCCGGCCGGCCCGGGACCCCTCACGCTCTCCGGCCGTGACCGGTGCCCCGTCCGCAGTTGCGGCCGCGGGAGCGGCGCGCGCCTCAGCCCGGGCCCGCTCGATCAGTTCCCGCCAGGGCTCCTCGAGCCGGCTCTCCGGCACGTACACCTCCGTGTAGCCGATGGCGATCCGATAGGTGAAGCGGTCGCGCTGGGCCCCCGGCGCGGGCCCGGCCGCCTGCGCGGCATCCCCGGAAGGAGGTCCCCCGGCGCGGGTACCGCCCTCCGGGCCGGCCGCACCCGCTTCCGCCTCCGCGAGCGGCAGCCAGCGTTCCTCGGCCTCGGTGCGGCTCACCTCGATGCTCCAGGTGCGGGTGAGCCCAGCGAAGCCGCCCGAGCGGGTGATCTCGATCCTCACGGCAGCACGCCGACCTGGGACCAGGCGCCGGTGACCGCTCCGGCCTCGGGACTGCCGGCGCCGAAACGCTTCTCCGCGGCGCCTACGGTGGCACGCGCGAAGGCCGGGAAGTCGCAGTCCGGTGGGATGGTGCCTCCGAGGACGGCGTCGTACCAGATGCGTCCGGCGCCCTCCCAGGCCCGTCCGCCGAGGGCGGTCGCCGCGAGGTAGAAGGCGTGGTTGGGGATCCCGGAGTTGATGTGCACGCCGCCGTTGTCCGACGTCGTCTCCACGTAGTCCGCCATGGTGGCGGGCTGCGGGTCCTTGCCGAGGACGTCGTCGTCGTACGCGGTGCCCGGTGCCCGCAGTGAGCGGAGCGCTTCCCCCTGCACCTGGGCGGTGAAGATGCCGGCTCCCACGAGCCAGGACGCGTCGGCCGCGTCCTGCCGCAGTTCCCGCTGCTCCACGAGGACACCGAACACGTCCGACAGCGACTCGTTGAGAGCGCCCGACTGGCCCTGGTACTCCAGGTTGGTCGAGTACTGCGTGAAGCCGTGGGTCAGTTCGTGGCTGATGACGGTCAGGGAGGCCGTGAAACGCCCGAAGATCTCGCCGTCGCCGTCGCCGAACACCATGCGCCCGCCGTCCCAGAACGCGTTGTCGTAGCCGGTGCCGTAGTGCACCGTGGCCTCGAGCGGCCTGCCGGCGCCGTCGATCGAGGACCGCCCGTACTCCTCGCTGAACAGCCGGTAGGTGGAGCCGAGGCCGTCGTAGGCCTCGTCCGCGGCGGCGTCGCCCGTGGCGGGTGCGCCCTCGGCCCGCACGAGGTTCCCGGGGAGCTCTTCGCGGCCGCCCGCGTCGGAGATGCGCCGGGTCAGGGTCCCCACCACGGCGGCCCTCCGCACGGGGGCGCTGAGGGCTTCCGAGCGGACCTGCAGGACGGGGTCGAGCTCCAGCAGGGCGTGCCGCGCCGCCCGGGCGGCGACGGTGAGCCGTGGATCCTGAAGGGCCGCGAGGCGCGTGAGAAGGTGTGGTGGGACGATGCTGCAGTGGATCCGCTGCATGGGGCCTCCTTCGGTTGGACCCAACCTAGACCCGCAGGCCGACAATCCTCGGCACGTAGGCTTGCGCCATGAGTGCAGAGCGGAACACGCGCAGCCTGGAGCAGGGCATCGAGCGGGATTTCTCGAACAAGATGAGCTACGGGTCGTACCTGGAGCTGGACCGGCTGCTCGACGCGCAGCATCCCGTGAGCTCGCCCGAACACCACGACGAGATGCTGTTCATCATCCAGCACCAGACCTCCGAGCTGTGGCTCAAGCTCGTGCTGCACGAACTCACGGCCGTGCGCCTGAAGCTGCAGGGGGACGACCTGAGGGCGGCGATGAAGGGGATCGCACGCATCAAGCACATCCAGCGCTCCCTGACGGAGCAGTGGTCGGTGCTGGCGACCCTCACGCCGTCCGAGTACGCGGAGTTCCGCGGCGACCTGGGGTCCTCGAGCGGCTTCCAGTCCTACCAGTACCGTGCCGTCGAGTTCCTGCTCGGCAACAAGAACGAGGCCATGCTCCAGGTGTTCGCGGCGGACCCCGCGGCCGAGGCCCTCCTCTCGGACCTCCTGGATCGGAGCAGCGTGTACGACGAGTTCATCGCGCTCCTGGCACGGCGCGGGTATGCGATCCCGGCAGACCTGCTCGGGCGGGACGTCCGGGTGGCGCACGAGTTCCATCCCGCGCTCGTCGCCGTCTACAAGGAGGTGTACGAGGACGCCGCGGGCCACTGGGACATCTACGAGGCCTGCGAGGAGCTCGTGGACCTCGAGGACAACTTCCAGCTGTGGCGCTTCCGCCACCTGAAGACCGTCGCGCGGACGATCGGATTCAAGCCCGGCACCGGGGGGTCGTCCGGCGTCGGGTTCCTCCAGCGGGCGCTCGAGCTGACTTTCTTTCCCGAGCTCTTCGCCGTCCGCACCGAGATCGGCCGCTGAAGGGCGCGGATCGGTGCTGGTAGTTTTGGACGGTGCTGATCTCCGACCGCGACATCCGAGCAGAACTGTCCGCCCAGAGGATCGTCCTCGAACCCTTCGATCCCGCGATGGTGCAGCCCTCCAGCGTCGATGTCCGCATCGACCGCTACTTCCGGCTCTTCGACAACCACAAGTACGCCCACATCGATCCAGCCGAGGACCAGCCGGACCTCACGCGCCTGGTCGAGGTCGCGCCCGACGAGCCGTTCATCCTCCACCCGGGGGAGTTCGTGCTCGGGTCCACCTATGAGACCGTCACGCTTCCCGACGACATCGCGGCGCGGCTCGAGGGCAAGTCGTCGCTGGGCCGGCTCGGGCTCCTCACGCACTCGACGGCGGGCTTCATCGATCCCGGCTTCTCCGGGCACGTGACCCTGGAGCTCTCCAACATGGCGACCCTGCCCATCAAGCTGTGGCCCGGTTCGAAGATCGGCCAGCTGTGCTTCTTCAAGCTGACCTCGCCCGCCGAGCACCCCTACGGGTCGGGGGAGTACGGCAACCGCTACCAGGGACAGCGGGGCCCGACGGCGTCGCGCAGCCACCTCAACTTCCACCGCACGGGCATCTGAGCCCTCACGCCTCGGGCACGACGGCACGCACCACCCGGGCCGGCGGCCGGACGGGCAGCAGGACGAGGAGTCCCGCGAGCAGGACCACGAGGATCCCGATCACGCCGTACAGCTGCGAGCCGAACACCCCGATGCACAGGGCGAACAGCGTCGGGGCGAGGAAGCTCACCGCACGGCCCGTCGTGGCGTAGAGGCCGAACAGTTCGCCCTCGTCGCCGACCGGCGCCAGCCGCGCGAGGTAGGCCCGCGACGACGCCTGCGCCGGTCCGACGAACAGGGTCAGCAGCAGCCCGAAGACCCAGAAGGTCGTGTCGGAGGTCCAGTCCATGCCGAAGAAGGAATGCGTCTCGGTCCCGAGTAGGAGGATCGCCGTCCCGGCCACCAGCAGGCCCACCAGGGCGCCGATGATCACGCGCTTCGGGCCGATGCGGTCGTCGAGGAAGCCGCCGATCACGGCGCCCGCCGCGGCGATGACGTTGGCGGCGATGGCGAAGACGATCACCATGCTCGCGGAGAACCCGAACGCACCGGCCGCCAGGATCCCGCCGAAGGTGAAGACCGCGGCGAGGCCGTCCCGGAAGATGGCACTGGCGAGCAGGAAGAAGATGGTGTGGGGGCTTTCCCGGTAGATGGCCTTCACGCGCCGCACCAGCAGACCGTAGGAGGCGAGGAACCCCAGCTGGGCGGCCCGGGCCCGGCGGGGGACCTCCGGCACGGCGAACATCACGGGCAGGGCGAACGCGGCGAACCACAGGGCCGAGAAGACGGCGACCAGCCGGATGTTCAGGCCGTCCTCGCTCGAGGCGCCCGCCCAGTCGACGACCGGCTGGATGAACACCACGAGGACCACCACGAGTGCCACGATGCCGCCCACGTAGCCCATGGCCCACCCGAAACCGCTGACCCGGCCGATCGTCGACGGGGTCGAGATCTGGGTCAGCATCGCGTTGTAGTTGACGCCCGCGAACTCGAAGAAGATGTGGGCGGCGGCGATGAGCGCGACGCCGAGGACCAGCATCCCGGGGCTCGGGAACACGAAGAAGCACAGCGCGGTCAGCACGGCCACGATCAGGGTGTTCACGCCGAGCCACAGCTTGCGGCGCCCCCCGCTGTCCGAGCGCTGCCCGGTGACCGGAGCCAGGAGGGCGATCAGCAGGCCGGCGACCGCGAGGCCCCAGCCGAGCACCTGTGAGGCCCGTTCCTCACCGCCGAAGGCGTCCGACGTGAGGTACACCGTGAAGACGAACGTGGTCATGACGGCGTTGAAGGCCGCCGAGCCCCAGTCCCACGACGCCCAGGCGAGGACGGGCTTGTTGAAGATGCGGCCTGAGCCCACGGCCGGAAGGGGAGCAGGGGCCTCCGCGGGGGGCGGAACCTGCTGATGGGTACTCATACGGTGAATGCTAGCGCCGTATGATCCTGGTCACGCCCGCAGCCGTCGAAGGCGCGCGGCGAGCCGGACCGGCCGGTATCCGTGGAAGGCCGCGCCCATTCGTTCGATAGACTGGGGGTAGCCCGACCGACCCCCCAGTGGAAGATCGAGACTCCCATGATCCCCGTGCTGCTAGCGATGTTCGCGCTGGCACTCGGAGCGCCCTTCCTCTTCTCGCGGCTCGGCCGGTCGGCCTTCTTCATCCTCGCCGCCGCCCCTGCTGCCGGCTTCGCCTGGCTTCTGGTCCAGCTGCCGCAGGTCCTCGCGGCGGACCAGGGTGCGCCGAACGGCCGGCCCGGTGCGCCGCCGTCCGTGGTGATCCCGTGGATCCCCAGTCTGCAGCTCGAGCTCGCCTTCCGGCTCGATGCGCTCGCCGCCGTCCTGTGCATCCTGATCCTCGGCGTCGGAGCACTGGTCCTCTTCTACTGCGCGCGCTACTTCAAGAGTGACGACCCGGACGTCGGTGCCTTCGGCGCACAGTTGCTGGCCTTCGCCGCGTCCATGTTCGGGCTGGTCACCGCCGATGACCTGATCCTCATGTTCATCTTCTGGGAACTGACGACCATCCTGTCCTACCTGCTCATCGGCTATGCGCGCCAGCGGCTGTCGGCCAGGCGTTCGGCGCTGCAGGCGCTCATCGTCACGACCTTCGGCGGACTGGCGATGCTGGTGGGCCTGGTGATGCTCGGGGAGGCGGCGGGCACCTACCGGATCTCCGAGATCCTCGCCGGCGCCCAGGCGCTCGCGGGGCGGGGGGCGCTGGTCGACATCGCGATCGCGCTGGTCCTCGTCGGCGCCATCACCAAGTCCGCGCTCGTCCCGTTCCATTTCTGGCTGCCGGGAGCGATGGCCGCGCCCACGCCCGTGAGTGCGTACCTCCATGCAGCGGCCATGGTGAAGGCCGGGGTCTTCCTCGTCGCGCGCTTCGCCCCGGGGTTCGGCGAGACCACCTTCTGGTATCCCGTGATCTTCGTCCTCGGGATGGCCACGATGCTGCTCGGCGGGTGGCGCGCGCTGCGCCAGTTCGACCTCAAGCTCGTCCTGGCCTACGGGACCGTGAGCCAGCTCGGTTTCCTGACCATGGTGGTCGGGCTCGGCGGACCGGACGGCGCGGTGGCCGGCCTCGGGCTGCTGCTGGCCCACGGCTTCTTCAAGGCGACGCTCTTCCTGGTGGTCGGGATCATCGACCACCAGTCCGGGACGCGCGACCTCCGGGTGCTGTCCGGGGTCGGCGCCACGTCACCGGCGCTCTTCGCGGTCGCGCTGGTGGCGGCCGGATCGATGGCGGGCGTTCCGCCCCTGCTCGGGTTCGTGGCCAAGGAGTCCGTCCTCGAGGCCTTCGCGCACCGCGCCGAGGACGGTCCGGCCGGGACGCTCCTGCTGGGCGGGATCGTCCTCGGCTCGATCCTCACCTTCGCGTACAGCGCGCGGTTCGTGTGGGGTGCCTTCGCGCTGAAGCACGGCGAGCCGCAGACGCCGTTCAAGCGCGTCCGGATCTCCTTCCTGCTCGCGCCGGCCCTGCTCGCCGTCGCCTCGGTGCTGTTCGGGCTGTGGCCGGCACCCCTGGATGCCGCGATCCAGCCGTACGCCCGGCTGTTCCCGGACGGGGCCGCCACCCCGCACCTGGCCCTGTGGCACGGGTTCAACCTCCCGCTGCTGCTCTCGATGGTGACCATCGGTGCCGGCGTCGCGCTCTACCTGCTGCGGCGGCCCTTCGAGCGGCTGCAGGGCCGCCTGCCGGCCGTGCGGGAAGCGGAGGTGCTCTACCGCTCCCTGATCGGCGTCCTGGACGACGTCGCCGTCTGGATCACGGGGCGCACCCAGCGCGGCTCGCTGTCCTTCTACCTCTTCGTGATCCTGGCCACCGCCGTCGCCACACCGCTCGCGGCACTGATCCTGTTCGATGCCCCGCTGCCCTCGGACTTCCGGATCGCCGAATCGCCGGCCCAGGTCGTCGCGGCGGTCGTCATCCTCGGAGGGATCCTGGCGGCGCTGCGTTCCGACAAGCGGTTCATGGCCGTCCTGATGGTCGGCATCACCGGATACGGCATGGCGGTCATCTACGCCCTGCACGGCGCACCCGACCTCGCGCTCACCCAGATGCTCGTCGAGACGATCGTCCTGGTCGCATTCGTCCTCGCGCTGCGTTCGCTGCCGGCCCGCCTGTGGAACAGCAGCGGAAGCCGCCATCGCCTGCTCCGGGCGGGTCTCGGCATCGCGTTCGGCGGCATCATGGCCGTCATCGCGATGTCGGCCATGGCCTCCCGGAATGCCGCGCCCATCTCCCTCGCCTACCCGGAACTGGCGTACGACGAGGGCGGCGGGGCGAACGCCGTCAACGTCCTGCTCGTCGACATCCGCGCCTGGGACACGCTCGGCGAGATCACCGTGCTCGCGATCGCCGCCACCGGCATCGCGAGCCTGATCTTCATCCGCGGACGCGGTGACCGGAGGCGACGCGCCGATGACGTCGAGGACGGGTCGGTCGACCGGGGCCAGGAGCCGCTGAACGCCGGGGGCCGGGAGTCCGCCGCCCGCCTGCTCGCGGCCCGCTTCGCCGATGTTCCGCGGGACCCCTGGCTCGTCGCGGGCAGGACCCTCGCGCCCGAGCGGCGGTCGATCATCTTCGAGGTCATCACGCGCCTGCTCTTCCACACGATCATCCTCCTGTCGATCTACCTCCTGGTCGCCGGGCACAACCTCCCGGGCGGCGGGTTCGCCGGCGGGCTCATGGCAGGGATCGCGCTCGCGGTCCGCTACCTCGCCGGTGGACGGTTCGAACTCGCGGAGGCCAGCCCGGTCAGCGCCGGCGCGTTGCTCGGCGTGGGGCTCGCGATCGTCTCGCTGACGGCCGCCGCCCCGCTCCTGTTCGGCGGAGCGGTCCTCGAGAGCTACATCCTGGAGTTCTGGCTGCCGGTCTTCGGCGACGTGAAGTTCGTGACCTCGACCGTCTTCGACATCGGCGTCTACATCATCGTCGTCGGTCTCGTCCTCGACGTCCTGCGCAGCCTCGGGTCGGAGATCGACGAGCGCAGCGAGACCGAGGGCCCGGTCGAGGAACACCCCGGCTCCGATGCCCTCGTCCCGCCCGCCGTGGAAGGAGCACAGGCATGACCGTCAACATCACCCTGATCGTGCTGATGGCCGCCTTCTTCGCCGCCGGGATCTACCTGCTGCTCGAACGGAGCCTGACCCGCGTGCTCCTGGGCCTGATCCTGATGGGCAACGGGGCCAACATCCTGATCCTCGCGATGAGCGGAGGCGGCGGGAAGTCCCCGCTCTACGTCGCGGGGACACCGGCCGAGGGGTATACGGACAGCCTGCCGCAGGCGCTGATCCTGACGGCGATCGTCATCACCTTCGCCGTGACGGCCTTCATGCTGGGCATCATCTACCGCTCGTGGGTGCTGGGTCGCGAGGACAGCGTCCAGGACGATCCCGAGGATCGCCGCGTCGCGGACCAGGACAGCTACGACTACGAGGACGACGCCGACATCGCTGCCGATACTTCCGAATTCTCCGACGACGAGGGCTCCGCGACCGTGCCCGACGGCGGGCCCGGGCCCGACGGGCCGACGGCCGGGGTCCGCCGATGATCGCCGCCGACCTCGCGCCCCTCGCCGTCGTCCTGCCGTTCCTCGGAGCGGCGGTCACCTTCATCCTCATCCGTCACTCCCGCGGTCAGCGGGCCGTGAGCATCACGACGCTCAGCGTCACCCTGTTCATCGAGGTCGTGATGCTCCTCGCCGCGCCCTCGGAGGGGACGCATGCGGTGAGGCTCGGCGGGTGGGAGCCACCCTTCGGCATCGTGCTCGTGGTGGACCAGTTCTCCGCCCTGATGCTCGTGGTGTCGTCCGCCGTCAGTCTCTCGGTGCTCATCTACGCCACGGGCCAGGGGATGTCCGACGGCGACGAGGACGGACCGGTGTCGATCTTCCACCCCACCTACCTGATCCTCGTGGCCGGGGTGTCCAACGCGTTCCTCACCGGTGACCTCTTCAACCTGTACGTGGGGTTCGAGATCCTCCTCACCGCGAGTTACGTCCTGATGACCCTGGGCGGCACGGCGCCGCGCATCCGCGCCGGGGTGACGTACGTCGTCGTCAGCGTGGTGTCATCGATGCTCTTCCTGATCGCCATCGCGATGATCTACGGGGCGACCGGCACGATCACCATGGCGGACCTCGCCGTGAAACTGGAGGCCGTGGACCCGGCGACGCAGATGGTGCTCCACCTCATGCTGCTCGTGGCGTTCGGCATCAAGGCCGCGGTCTTCCCGCTCTCCTTCTGGCTCCCGGACTCCTACCCCACCGCGCCGGCACCCGTGACCGCCGTGTTCGCCGGCCTGCTGACCAAGGTGGGCGTCTATGCCATGGTCCGCGTCGAGACCCTGCTCTTCCCGGGCGACCGCATCAACTCCCTCCTGATGGTGGTCGCGCTGCTGACCATGGTGGTGGGGATCCTCGGAGCGCTGGCCCAGGCGGAGATCAAGAGGCTCCTGTCCTTCACGCTCGTCAGCCATATCGGGTACATGGTCTTCGGGCTCGCCATCTCGACGCGGGTGGGCCTCGGAGCGGCGGTCTACTACGTGGCGCACCACATCACGGTGCAGACGAGTCTCTTCCTCGTCACGGGCCTGATCGAGCGCCGGGGCGGGACGGCCAACATGGACCGGCTCGGCGGGCTGGCGAAGCTGTCACCGCTCCTCGGGATCCTCTTCTTCCTCCCGGCCATGAACCTCGCCGGCATCCCGCCGTTCTCCGGTTTCCTCGGCAAGCTCGGACTCATCCAGGCGGGAGTGGCCCTCGGGACCCCCCTGGCGTACGTGCTGGTGGCAGGCGGAGTGCTCACCAGCCTGCTGACGCTCCTGGTCATGGCGCGGGTCTGGAACAGGGCGTTCTGGCGCAGCCCGGCCGACGCGGAGGACCCGGATCCGATCCTGCTCGCCAGCAAGGCCGACGGCTCCAGCGTGGGTACCTCCCGCCATGTGACGGGCGAGGACACGGGACGGTTCGCGGGCAAGGACCCCGTGACGCTGCTCCCGGGCACCATGACCGGTCCCACGATCGGGCTCGTGGCACTCGGGCTCGCCCTCACGTTCCTGGCAGGGCCGCTGTTCACGCTCAGCGACGACGCGGCCTCCGAGATGCTCGAGCGCACACCCTACATCGAGGCCGTCCTCGGGCCGGGGGCGGACGGATGAGCCGCCAGCGCATCCCCCTCATCACCGAGCTCCCGCTCGTCGTCTGGCTCGTCCTCGTCTGGGGGGCGCTCTGGCAGGACTTCGGTCCCGGGAACCTCGTCTTCGGGGCGATCATCGCGTACGGGATCGTCAACTTCTTCTACCTGCCCCCGGTGGAGCTGACGGGCCGCTTCAACGTGCTCTGGCTCCTGCCGTTCATCGGCCGGTTCCTCCTCCAGCTCGTGTCCGCGAGCGTGCAGGTGTTCTGGCTCGCCATCAGCAAGGGGCCGTCCCTCCGGAACGCGGTCGTGGCCGTGGAGCTCCGGAGCCACTCGGACTTCCTCGTCACGGCGACCGGTCACGCGATCTCGCTCATCCCCGGGTCCCTCGTCCTCGAGGTGGACCGCTCCACCTCGACGCTCTACCTGCACTGCCTCGACGTCGAGACGGAACAGCATGCGGAGGCGGTGCGAGCCGAGGTCCTCGCGACGGAGGCGTGGCTCATCCGCATCATGGGGAGCCGGGCCGATCTCGCCGCGCTCCGGGCCGAGGAGGCACAGCGATGACGGCGGTCATATATGTTGTCGGCGGAATACTCTCCGTCGCAGCCGTTCTGGCCGTGTACCGGGCGGTCCGCGGTCCGTCGATCCTCGACCGGGTCCTCGCCCTCGACGTGATCGTCGCGATCATCGGCGCGGCGCTGGTGCTGAACATGGTGGTGAACCAGCATCTCGACAACCTGGTCCTGCTCGTCGCGGTCTCGCTGATCGGGTTCATCGGGTCCGTCACGGTGGCGCGGTTCGTCACGGACAGGAAGTAGCGCCATGGTCGACGTCGTCGTGTCCGTCCTCCTGATCGGCGGAGCCCTCATGTCCCTGGCCGCGGGAATCGGCCTCGTGCGCTTCCCGGACCTGCTCTCGCGGATGCACGCAGCCACCAAGCCGCAGGTCCTCGGTCTCCTGCTCTTCCTGCTGGCGCTCGCGGTCGACTCCGGGAGCTGGGCCCTGGTCCCGCTCCTGGTGCTGTGCTGGGTGTTCCAGCTGCTCACGAGCCCGGTGTCCGCGCACATGGTCGGCCGGGCGGGCTACCGCACGCGGCACCTCCGGCGCGACCTCCTCACCCTCGACGAGCTCGACGACGTCGTGGCGCATGCGGCGGGGGACCGGGCGCACCCCGGGTCCCGCCGCTCACCGGACGCACCCGTCGAACGGGACGACGACGCTTCCTGAGCAGCCGGGACGGGCTGCCCGGTGTCCGGTCGTCCCGCCGGACCGATACCTCCGGCACCCGGAGGCCCCGGACCGATGCCTCCGGCACCCGGAGGCCCCGGTGGCGATGCTTCGGTACCGGAAGGTAAGGTTGCTTCATATCGAGGGGCCGACACGACAGTACAGGGTGGTGGAATGGACGAGCAGCGGAACGCCGTGGTCATCGAGGACGACGCCGACATCCGCCAGCTCCTCGTGATCGTCCTGTCCTCACGGGGTTTCACGGTGCACGAGGCCGTGACCGGCGCCGAGGGGGAGCGCCTCGTGGAGACCGTCGACCCGCAGCTCGTCACACTCGATCTGAACCTCCCGGACTCGGACGGCATCGATGTCTGCGCCCACCTCAGGGTCGGCTCGGACGCCCACATCCTCACGATCTCCGCGCGGCCTCCACAGCTCACGGAGGAACAGTGCCTGGCCGCAGGGTCGAACCATTTCATGGCCAAGCCCTTCAGCCCACGGCTCCTCGGCGCGTACCTCGACGGTGTCTTCCCCCGGGCGAGCGCCGCCTGACCGGACGTCCCGGGCCCGCGTCGGGGCTTCGGCGGAGGACCCCCCGCCGGGACGTCGGTCGACCACGGCTGCGTCCCGCTCCCGCAGGATGTCAGGAGATGCGGGCCCGCCAGTCCTCGGGCACACGCCCTGCCGGTCCGGGCACCGGCTGGTCCGAGGGGTGGCTGGTCGGCGCGGCGAGCGGGCGGCCCTCGACGAACTCCTGGACGCGGTAGTCCCAGAACCAGTCCTCACCCGGTTCGAAGGACATGACCACCGGATGCAGGGTGTCGGCGGCATGCGCGGAGGCGTGCCGACCGGGTGAGCTGTCACAGCAGCCCACATGCCCGCAGGCGGCGCAGCGGCGGAGGTGGACCCACCAGCCGCCCGAGTCCCCGCATTCCTTGCAGCCGGTACCCGAGGGGTGTGCGCCGGTGTCGATGGCGTCCGTCATGGCCGTCTCCTGTCGTGGGGTCGTGCAGGGGGAAATCCGCCGGGTGCGCCGAAGGCCCCGGCGGCATCGTCCGGACGCGCTGCCGCGGCCACGAATCCGTCCGGACGCACGAGGTAGAGCATGCCGGGCCGGAGCGGGGTCGCCCCGACCGTGGGGAAGACGTGGAGGGGCAGGTCGAGGTCCTCCGCGGCGGCGCGCGCCCGCCGTACCGCGGTGTCGTCCGGCGCGTACAGGTGCAGCTGCCAGGCAGCGGTGCGCAGCGCATCGAAGTTCGACCCGGTCCAGTGCAGGCGCCGCCCCACGACGGCGTCCCGTCGTCCGGGCCGGTTCCCTCCGTCCATCCGATAGTGGATGCGGATCTGGCCTAGGTAGCCCGCGAGGCGCCGTCCGACCGGCAGACGGGGGAGGAGTGCCACGCCGAGGGGCAGGACGATCCGCGGTGCGTACCTCCGCACGAGCCCCACCGCTGCCGAGCGGGACGTGACGCCGCGGAACACGAGGTCCGTGGTCTTCAGGAGACGCACGGCCACGGGCCGGCGCTCGGTCTCGTAGCGGTCGAGGAGCGTGGCGGGCGCGCGCCCGGAGATGACGTCGTCGAGCTTGAAGGCGAGGTTGTGGGCGTCCTGCAGTCCCGTGTTCATGCCCTGCGCGCCGACAGGGGAATGGACATGGGCCGCATCGCCGGCGAGGAGCACGGAGCCGACGCGGAAGCGCGCGGCGATCCTGTGGTGGACGCGGTAGGTGGAGAACCAGCGGGAGTCCTCGTAGGTGACCCCGAACGTCTCCGCCATCCGCCGCCGGGCGGAGTCCTCGGTGATGGCGGCGGCGTCGTCGCCGGCGACACCGATGAGGCGCTGGCCGTTCCTGCCGCCGTGCGACCGCATGGGGAAGGCGAGGAGGAACTCGGCGGCACCCTGCCGGATGTTGACGGAGGCGGGGGCGAGTCCGCTGACGCCGAGCGCATCCACGAGGTAGAAGGTCTGCCTGCTGGTGGTGCCCTCGAACGCCGTACCGGTCGAGGTGCGGACGGTCGACGACGCCCCGTCGCACCCGACGGCGAAGCGCGCCCGGAGGGACGAGGAGCCGCCGGGCCCGTCGACGACGGCGAGGACGCCGCCGTCCACCTGCTGCAGCGACGAGACCCGGTGCCTCCACCGGACGGACCCTCCGATCGCGCCGAGGTTGTCGGCGAGGATGCGCTCGTTGGCGCTCTGCTCCAGGATGTACATCCCGGGGTAGGGCGTGAGTCCGCGCCCCAGCCCTGTCAGCGGGATGGGCGCGAACGATCGGCGCTCGAAACCCTGCCGCAGGGATTCGGCACGGACGGCCTCCGCGAGCACGCGGTCGACGACGCCGAGCTGGTCGTAGATCTCCATGGACCGCGAATGGACGCCCAGGGCCCTGGACTCCCGCGTGGCGCCGTCCTTGCCGTCGAGCAGCGCGACGTCGAGGCCCAGCGTCACCAGCCAGTTCGCCAGCATCAGGCCGGTGGGGCCCGCGCCGACCACGAGGACGTCCACGGCCTCCCGGCCGGTCCCGTCCTCCGCCGTGGTCATCGCCCGGACCGCCGGGTCAGCGGTCGAGCGTCGTGCAGACGCAGGCCCGGTTGCCCTCTGCATCGGCCAGGACGGTGAACGACGGCGCTGCGGCGTCGTCGACCACGGTGCCCCCGGCGGCGACCGCTGCGGCGATACGTGCTTCCGCCGCGTCGTGCGGCACCCAGACGTCGAGGTGGAAGCGCTGCCGCGGCGTCTCGTGCGCCCCGGTGTGCTGGAACCAGAGCAGGGGCACGCGCCCGGTCGGGTCGACGACGTCGTCCCCGGCCACGGCGTGTGCATCGCCGGTCAGCAGGGCGGCCCAGAACGGGCCGATGGCCGTCGGGTCGGCGGTGTCGAGGGCGAGTTCGACCACGGTGGGCGCTGCCGGATCGGCACTGATGCCCCGCCGTCCCGCCAGGTCGCTGATCCGCCGGGCGAGGTCGACATCGCGTCCCGTCACGCCGGAGGCGTCGTGGCTGACGAGTGTCAGATCGACATGGGGGTAGGCCAGGGCGATGTCCGGATGGTGGCCGGCCGCCTCCGCCAGTTCACCGACTCCCGAGACGAAGGCCAGGCCGGTGGTGAAGTCCCCGGTCAGGAACCGGGCGTGCAGGGCCTGCGGCAGCTTCCGCCAGTCATCGAGGCCGGCGTCGAGGATCTCCTGCGTGCTGAGGATGGTCATGCCGCCAGTATGTCGCGGGCGCGCGGGGAGGGGAAGAGACGGTCCCGGACCGCTGCCGGACACCTTCGGGAGGCATCCGGCAGCGGTCCGACCGGGCACCGGGCCCGGTGTCGATCGGGTACCTGTCGATCGGGTACCTAGAGTGCCCCGCCCGTCGTCCGGTTCTTGTCGAGGAGCGGATCGTCCAGGACGTCGGCGGTCCTGCCGGGCTCACCGGCTCCTGTTCCCGACCCCTCGGTGGAGACGCCCTCGTCGACCGGAATGAGTGTCTCCGCGCCGTGGGGCGAGAGGCCGTCGTCCGCGCCGGTGTACACCTCCGCGGCGCCGCCGTCCGCGGGCGTGATGGTGGCGTCGGGCGTGGTGTCCCCGGTCGGTGCCTGGCTCTTCTTCCCGGCGGCGACACCGGCTGCTGCTGCGGCAGCGGCCAGGCCGATACCGGCTGCGACCTTGCCGGAGACCCCGGCCTTGCCGCTGTCGCCACGGGACGCGGCGGCAGCCTCCACACCGGGCTCTCCGGCAACCGTGCCGGAGCCCACCGATCCGCGCCAGGCTCCGGTGGCATAGCCTTCGTCCTCGATGAACGCCTTGAATCGTTCCAGGTCGCCCTCGGCCTGGTTCTCCACGACATTGAGCTTGTCACCGATCTTCTCGACCAGGCCCTCGGGCTCGTACTCGAGCACCAGGTGGACCTGGGTCTGCCCGCCCCCGACGTCCTCGAACGACACCGAACCGGCATTCGTCGCGCCCTCGGTCGCGGCCCACGACACCCTGGCGTCCGGCACCTGCTCGAGGATCCTCGCTTCCCACTGCCGGCGGATCCCGCCGATCTCCACCACCCAGTTCAGGCGCTCCTCGTCGAGCTGCGTGACGGATCTGACGCCGCCCATGAAGTGGGGGAACTCCTCGAACTGGGTCCACTGGTTGTAGGCCACGCTGAGGGGTACGTTGACGAGAATCCGCTTTTCGACCTTCGTGCTCATGGCATCTCCTTCGGTTGGTCCGTGACATGACAGACAGGGATGACTGCCCATCCCAATTCATAAGCACGCTTAGCGTAACGTCAGAGCCCGCGGATTGGCGAGGCCCGGGGGCTGGAGAGCAGCCGGCGTCGCGCTGGTCGCACGCGTCGGACGGGATCATGCAATCAGCGAGAATCGCAACGATCGGCGCTGTGGGAAGCTAGTACTATCTGATGATGCTGAAACCCTCGACGTCGGCGTCGGTCCCGTCCGGGCTCTTTCGCGTCCCGTTCGCCGTTGCGGCCTCCTTCACCGTCCTCACCATCGGGACGGCCGTGGGCTTCGGACTGCCCCTGCGCGACCCGGACGGCTTCCTGGGTCCCAGCTATGTCCGCCTCCCCGCGATCCTGGCGCTGATGGTCCTCGCCGACGTCGCCCCACGGACGCTGCTTAGGCGGCCTTCCGTCCGCACCATCCATCGAGTCGCGGCGACCGAGTTCCATCGCCGCTGGCCCGTGTCACGGCTCGTGGTGACAGCCATGGGGCTGCTCACGTTCTACCTTGCGTACGTCTCGTACCGGAACATGAAAAGCTTCCTGCCGTTCGTCCGCGATCGGGTGGCGGATCCCCTCCTGCAGGCGAGCGACCGGTGGCTCACGGGCGGGCACCACCCGGGCGACGTGCTGCAGCAGATCCTCGGGACCGGGGTCAGCGCACATGTCCTGTCGAGTGTGTACGTGTCCTATCTGATCTTCGTCCCGATGTCCGTCGCTGCGGCCCTCGTCTGGTCCCGGCAGCTGTCGCAGGGCGCGTGGTACGTCGCCGCGCTGTCGTTCAACTGGATCCTCGGTGCGGCGAGCTACTACGCGATTCCCTCCCTCGGCCCGATCTTCGTCGAGCGGACCCACTTCACGGACCTGCCCCGCACGGCCGTCACGGATCTCGGGGAATCCCTGTACCGGAGCCGGGTGCGCGTCCTCGCCGATCCGCACGCCACGCAGTCGGTCCACGGCATCGCGGCCTTCGCCTCACTCCACGTCTCCGTGGTCTTCACCGCGGCCCTGGTGGCGCACCTGATCCGCCTGCCGGTCGTCCTGCGGGCGATCCTCTGGACGTACCTCCTGCTCACCGCCCTCGCCACCGTCTACTTCGGGTGGCACTACCTCGTCGACGTGATCGCCGGCTTCGCCCTGGGCGCGGTCGCGACGTGGCTGGCGTGGCAGGCGACCCGACCGCGCAGGCTCCTCCGCGACCTCCCGGTCGTCGAGGAGACGAAGGTACCCGCCTGAGGCCTCCGTCGCGCTCGCGGCCTCGAAGCACCCCTCGGGCGTGCGGCCGGCCGCAGGACGGACCCTCCGCGGGAGGCCGGAATTTGACTCCCGGTTCCGCACGGTTCAGGGTTTTATGTCAGTCCCAGTCCTCCACCCACGCGATCGCCGCGGCATCCCTGCATGCCCGCGGCCGCGGAAGGAACATCCACCCCATGCAGAACTCCGCATCCTCGGCGCCGCCCTCCACCCAGCACGCCGCTGGAGACTCCAGCCGGCCGCCCCACCTCACCCGGGCGCTGAGCAACCGCCACATCCAGCTGCTGGCCATCGGTGGTGCCATCGGCACGGGCCTCTTCATGGGCTCCGGCAAGACCATCTCCCTCGCCGGGCCCTCGGTCATCTTCGTGTACATGATCATCGGCTTCATGCTGTTCTTCGTCATGCGCGCCATGGGCGAGATCCTGCTCTCGAACCTCGAGTACAAGTCCTTCAGCGATTTCGCCGGTGACCTCCTGGGCCCGTGGGCCGGTTTCTTCACCGGCTGGTCCTACTGGTTCTTCTGGGTGGTCACGGGTGTCGCCGACATCGTCGCCATCGCCGGCTACGTCGACATCCTCGCCCCCGGCACCCCGCTCTGGATCCCGGCACTGGCCACGCCCGTGGTGCTCCTGCTCCTGAACCTGCCCACCGTGAAGGCCTTCGGTGAGGCCGAGTTCTGGTTCGCGATCATCAAGGTCGTGGCGATCCTCGCGCTGATCGGGACCGGCATCGTCATGATCGCCACCCGCTTCACCTCACCGGGCGGCTCGGTCGCGGACCTCGCGAACATCTGGAACGACGGCGGCATGTTCCCGCACGGACTCTTCGGCTTCATCCTCGGCTTCCAGATCGCCATCTTCGCCTTCGCCGGTATCGAGCTGGTCGGCACCGCCGCCGCGGAGACCAAGGACCCCGAGAAGACGCTGCCCCGTGCCGTGAACTCCATCCCCATCCGTGTACTGCTCTTCTACGTGGGAGCCCTCACGGTGATCATGGCGGTCAACCCCTGGCGGACCATCGATGCAGCGAACAGCCCGTTCATCGGCATGTTCACCCTGGCGGGCCTCGGGGTCGCCGCCGTCGTCGTCAACCTCGTGGTGCTCACCTCGGCGGCATCCAGCGCCAACTCGGGCATCTACTCGACCTCGCGCATGGTCTACGGCCTCGCGCAGGACGGCAACGCCCCGACGTCCTTCGGGAAGCTCAGCCCACGCAAGGTGCCGCAGAACGCGCTGCTGTTCTCCTGCATCTTCCTGCTCGCCGGCCTGATCCTGCTGTACTCGGGCGACTCCGTGATCGGCGCCTTCACCGTCGTCACCTCGGTGGCCTCGGTGCTGACCATGTTCGTGTGGTCCATGATCCTGCTCAGCTACCTGGCGTTCCGGCGCCGCCGGCCCGAACTGCACGAGCGCTCGACGTTCAAGATGCCGGGTTCGGCCTTCATGCCGTACGTGGTCCTGGCCTTCTTCCTGTTCATGCTCTTCGCGCTGGCACAGGCCGAGGACACCCGGCTGGCCCTGGTCGTGACACCGCTGTGGTTCATCCTGCTGGGTGCTGCCTGGTACCTGAACCGCAGGACACCGCTGCAGCAGGCCCGCATCGAGGAGCACAAGGCGACACTGCGGTCCGAGCGCTCCGCCGCTGCGGCCCGCTAGTCCCGCTCCATCCGATACGCGAGGACCGTCCCGCAGGGGGCGGTCCTTCGTCGTCCCGAGGTGTGCACAAGGGGGGATGTCATACTGCTGGGATGGCCAAGAACAGGATCCTCCGCGGCCGTGGCGTCCTCGCAGCCCGTCTCGACGACGACCTGAAGGAGCGGCTGCGCGCCGCCGTGGTCGATCCCCACCTCCTCCTCGCGGGCAAGGCCGCCCTCGCGGCCGCCCTCGCCTGGACCTTCGCGCTCGCCATCCCGGGAGAGGCCTCCCGGTATCCGTACTATGCTCCGCTGGGCGCCCTGCTGGCGATGTACCCGACGGTCGCGGGAACGCTCAAGTCAGGTCTGCAGACGGTCGCCGGACTCACGATCGGGATCGTCCTGGCTCACATCGCGGTCTGGGCGGGAGACCCCAACTGGCTGACGATCGCCTTCGTCGTCGGAGCGGGCGTGCTTCTCGCCGGCCCCCTGAAGAGGACTGCGGGCGGCGGCTCGGGGATCGCGTCCGCCGGGCTGTTCGTCCTGGTCATCGGCAACGAGAACCTGGGGTACTCGCTGGGCTACTTCGTGCAGACCGTCGTGGGCGTGGGCGTGGGCGTCGCCGTCAGCGCGCTGATCCTGCCGCCGCTCAACCTGAACGACGCGGTGGGGCAGATGAGCCGGCTCCGCAGGACGGCTGCACGTCAGCTCCAAGAGATGGGCGAGGCCCTGCAGGAGGACTGGCCGGCGGACGACCCGCGCTGGCCCGAACGGCGGGACGACCTCACCGCCACGGCACGGAATGCCCGCGAGGCCCTGCAGTTCGCGGACGAGAGCAGGAAGGGCAATCTCCGGCGGCGCTTCCACCCGCACGACGCCCGCCGCGACCACCGGCACGTCGAGGTCCTCGAGACCGTGGCGATCCACACGCTGAACATCACCAACATGCTGCAGGACGCGCTCCATGGGACCTCCCGTGAGCACCCCCTGCCCGCCGCGGTCCGGCCGCCCCTGCAGCAGGCGTTCACCGCCGTCGGCGACGTCCTGGACCTGTGGACGGTGGAGGACCTCGACGCCGAGGCGCTGCAGGTCGCCGAGCGGAGCCTGAAGGACCTCGAGATCAGCGCGTACGAGACCTCGTCGAAGGAGGTCCCCTTCGGTGCTGCGGCCGCGATCGGCATGAACCTGCACCGCATCCTGCAGACGGTCGCACAGGAGCAGCGGACCGACGGGGCCGACTGACACCGGGAACGACGAAGGGCACCCCGGAGGGTGCCCCTCGATCCCCACGGGGCTGCTCAGGTCAGGTCGCGGCTCTTCGCGAACCGGTCGATGGCCTTCTGCGTGGAACGGTTCGTCAGCACCTGGATGGTGGTGCTGACCGCACCCGAAATGATCGCGAAGACGAGGGCCGAGCGCAGCGTGTTCTCCAGGCCGTCCTTGCTCTTCGGCGGCGCTTCGCCCGTGATCCTCTCCCAGAGGAAGTCGACGAGCTTGGTCCCCACATAGCCGGCGCCGACACTCATCCCTGCGCCGAGCAGTTTGAACAGTACGTTCATGGTCTCTCCTTCTTGTCCGATACTCCTGCGCCTAGCCTAGCGGCGGTGCGTGCCCCGCCGCAGGGACGATCCGGCCCGCAAGCGGTTCCGCGGTCCGGGGCCGAACCCGGCGTCGCGGTCCACCGGTGTAGGATCGGTAGCGCTCAACCAACAAGCGACAGGGGAGCGCCGATCCGCAGCATGCTGCGGGGACGGGCGCTGAGAGTGCGGACCGCCGCAGACCCTCGAACCTGATCCGGCTAGTACCGGCGAAGGGAGTCGAGTTCTCAGAGTGCACGGCGCTGCTCCGGCGGCCCCGGCACTATCCCCTCCTGTACCTCAGGAGGATTCACCATGGCATCATCCACCGCCCTCAAGACCGCCTCCGGGCGCACCGGCCAGTGGCGCGTCGTCGACATCGTGGTGGCCTCGGTCATCGCCGTCGCCGTCGGCGTCCTGTTCTTCGCCTGGTCCGCGGGATACTCCGGCATCAGCCTGCTGACGGCCGGTTTCCCGCCCCTGGCGGGCCTCTACTCCGGGGGCTGGCTGATCGCCGGCGTCCTCGGGGGACTGATCATCCGCAAGCCCGGTGCCGCCCTCTACTGCGAGATGCTCGCGGCGGCTGTGTCCGCCCTGATCGGCACGCAGTGGGGCGTGGGCGTCCTCGTCTCCGGAGCGATCCAGGGAGCCGGCGCCGAACTGGTCTTCCTGCTCTTCCTGTACCGGAAGTGGAACCTGCCGGTCGCGTTGCTGGCCGGCCTCGGCGCGGGCCTCGCCCTCGCGATCAGCGAGAACATCCTCTACAACGCGCTCTGGACCTTCGAGTTCAAGCTGCTCTACACCGTGTTCGCGGCCATCTCCGGCGTCGTCATCGCGGGCCTGCTCTCGTGGCTGGCCATGCGGGGCCTCGCGAGGACGGGTGCGCTGTCCTCCTTCGCCGCGGGCCGCTCGGCGGACGTGTGACGGCAGCACACCCACCGGCCGCGGGGGCCGTGCAGGTCAGCGCACGCGGCTGGGGCTGGCGCCACGCGGGCCGGAAGGCCTTCGCGGCACGCCACCTCGACCTCGACATCGGGCCGGGAGAGCGCGTGCTGCTCCTCGGGGCGTCCGGGGCGGGCAAGTCGACCGTGCTGCACGGACTCGCCGGGGTGCTCGGTGCGCAGGACGAGGGCGAGCAGGAGGGCGGACTCCTGCTCGACGGCGTCCCCCCGGCCGCGGCGCGGGGGAGGGCTGGGCTGGTGCTCCAGGACCCCGAGACGCAGGTGGTGCTCGCCCGCGTCGGCGACGAGGTGGCCTTCGCCGCCGAGAACCTCGCCGTGCCCCGCGAGGAGATCTGGCAGCGCGTCGGCAGGGCGCTCGACGACGTCGGCCTCGACCTCCCGCTCGACCACCCCACCACCGCGCTGTCCGGGGGGCAGAAGCAGCGCCTCGCGCTCGCGTCCGTCCTCGCGATGGAGCCCGGGCTGCTCCTGCTCGACGAACCCACCGCGAACCTCGACCCCGACGGCGTCCTCGAGGTGCGGGACGCCGTCGTCCGCGTCCTGGAGCGCACCGGTGCCACGCTCGTCGTCGTCGAGCACCGCGTGGCGGTCTGGGCCGACGTGGTGGACCGTGTGATCGTGCTCGACGCCGGGGGAGGTGTCCTCGCCGACGGTTCCCCCGCGGGCATCCTGGGGCACGAGGCCACGCGTGCCGGGCTGGCGCACGCCGGCGTCTGGGTCCCGGGCCGGCGGCCGCCCCTGGGAGGGCCCGTACCCGGCGCCGGTGGCGGCCCGCTGCTGTCGGCGCGCTCCCTCACGGTGGCCAGGACCAAGCGGGGCCCCGCGGCCGTCGAGGACCTCGACCTCCGGGTGCACGAGGCGGAAGCACTGGGCATCACCGGGCCGAACGGCGCCGGGAAGTCGACGGCGGCGCTCACGCTCGGCGGCCTGCTCCGGCCGCGCGCCGGCCGGGTGGACGCCGCGCCGCCGCTCGCCGGAGCGGCGGGCAGCGACCCGTTCCGCTGGCGGTCGGCCCAGCTCGTGCAGCGGATCGGCACGGTCTTCCAGGAGCCCGAGCACCAGTTCCTCACGGCGTCCGTGGGCGAGGAACTGGAGTTCGGACCGCGACGCGTCAGCGGGACCGCCGATCCGCGGCGGATCACCGAGCTGGCCGAGCGCCTCCGCCTCACCCATCTGCTGAAGGCCAATCCGTTCACGCTCTCCGGCGGCGAGAAGCGGCGGCTGTCGGTCGCGACGATGCTCGCCACCGCCCCGCGCCTCCTGATCCTCGACGAGCCCACCTTCGGCCAGGACGCCGGGACCTGGGCCGAACTCGTCACCCTGCTGCGCGAGCTGATCGACGACGGCGTGGCCGTCGTCTCCGTCACGCACGACGCCGATTTCCTCGCCGCCCTCGGCGGCAGGACCCTGCACATCGCCGACGGGGCGGGACGGCTGGTGGCCCGATGAGCACCGATCACCTGACCCCGGTGCTGACCGGGAAGACGCTCCTGCGGGCCAACCCCGTGTCCAAGCTGTTCGCCGTCGCGGTCGTCACGCTCGCCCTCATGGCGAGCATCGACTGGGTCAGTGCCGCCGTGGTCCTGGCCTGCGAGCTCGCGCTGATGCCGCTGCTGGGCATCAGCGCGTGGGGCCTCGCCCGGCGCATCTGGCCCCTGCTGGTCGCGGCGTCGATCGGCGCCTACGGCACCGCACTGCTCGCGGAGAAGAGCGGAACGGTACTGATCGACGTCGGGCCGTTCCTCTTCACCGAGGGCTCGGTGGCGGCCGGGGTCGCGGTCGGGCTGAGGGGGCTCGCGCTCGCGCTGCCCGGCATCTTCCTCCTGCTCACCACGGACCCGACGGACCTGGCCGACGCCCTCGCCCAGAAGCTGCACCTGCCGCACCGCTTCGTCCTCGGCGGGCTGGCCTCGCTGCGGCTCGTGGGCCTGCTCCTGGAGGAGTGGGAGTCCCTCGGACTCGCACGCCACGCGCGGGGCATCGGTTCGGACGGCTCCGTCGTCGCGCGCACGCGGAATCTGCTGGGGCAGTCCTTCGGGCTGATCGTCCAGGCGATCCGGCGTGCCACGCGGCTCGCGACGGCGATGGAGGCGCGCGGTTTCGGCGGTGCGACGCGCACCTGGGCGCGGACCAGCACGTTCTCGTCCCTCGACCTCGGCGTCGCCGCCGTCGGGTTCGTGGTCGCGGCGGGCGCGGTAGCGGCGGCGGTCCTGGCCGGGACCTGGAACTTCCTCCTCTCCTGACCGGGAGGCGCCGGACATGCCACAGGGGCTCCGCGGATGCGGAGCCCCTGTGGCATGCGAGCGGATCCCGGCCCCGGCAGGACCGCTAGAGGACGTCCGAGAGGAACGACCTCAGGCGGGGCGTCTGCGCGTCGTCGAAGATCGCGGACGGTGGTCCCGACTCCACGACGACGCCGCCGTCCATGAACGTCACGGTGTCCGAGACGTTGCGTGAGAAGCCCATCTCGTGCGTGACGACGACCATGGTCATGCCCGCCGAGGCGAGGTCCGCCATGAGGGCGAGCACGCCCTTCACGAGCTCCGGGTCCAGCGCGGACGTGGCCTCGTCGAAGAACATCACCTCGGGGTCCATGGCCAGGGCCCGCGCGATCGCCACGCGCTGCTGCTGCCCGCCGGAGAGGTTGCCCGGCCGGACGTCGGCCTTGTGCTTGAGACCCACCAGGTCGAGCTGGGCGAGGGCCTTCTCCCGTGCTTCGCCGGCGGACATCCTCCGGAGCTTGCGCAGCGCCAGGGACACGTTGTCCAGCACGGTCTTGTGCGGGAAGAGGTTGAACTGCTGGAACACCATGCCGATGCGGCGGCGCAGCTCGTCCGGGTTGTCCTTGAGGACGGAGCGGCCGTCGAGCAGGATATCGCCCTGGTCGGGTTCGATCAGCCGGTTGAGGACACGCAGCAGGGTGGACTTCCCGGAGCCGGACGGCCCGATGACCGACGCCGTCGTCCCCCGTTCCACGTGCAGGTCGATCCCGCGCAGCACGTGGTTGGAGCCGAAGGACAGGTGCAGGCCCTTGCCCGTCAGTGTTCCCGATTCGATGGTCTTCATGCCTTCGCTCCTCCGCTCGTCGGAATCACCGCGGCCAGTTCGTCCGGTTCCGGTTTCTGCTTCCTGCCCACGCGGAGCCTGGTGTCGATGAAGTTGACCAGGTGCGTCAGCGGGATGGTCAGGCACAGGTAGAGCACGCCGGCCGCGATCAGGGGCGAGAGGTTGCCGGTGTTGCTCGCGGCGTCGTTGCCCACCCGGAAGAGCTCGCGTTCACTGGCGACGAGGCCGATGAAGTAGATGAGCGACGACTCCTTGATGAGCGAGATGAACTGGTTGACCAGGGCGGGCAGCACGCGCCGCACGCCCTGGGGCACCACCACGAGCTGCATGGATGCGCCGTAGCTGAAGCCCAGTGCACGCGAGGCCTCCAGCTGCCCCTTCTCCACGCTCTGGATACCGGAGCGGAAGATCTCCCCGATGTAGGCCGAGGCGATCAGCGACAGGGCGAGGATGCCCAGCGGGTAGGGGCTGGTGCTGCCCGTGACCTGCCGGAGGATGGGCCCGAGGCCCAGTCCGATGAGCAGGATGATCACGACGGCGGGGAGGCCGCGGAAGATGTCCGTGTAGATGCGTGCGATCCACCGGAGCACCCGGTTGCGGGAGATCCCCATGATCGCGAGGAGCATGCCGACGATCGTCCCGATGATCCCCGAGGCCAGGGCGAGCAGGAGGGTGTTGGGCAGTCCGACGGTCAGGAGGTCCGGCAGGACCGCGGCCATCGCCTCCCAGTCGAAGAACGTCTTGCCGAGCTGTTCGAGGGCATCCATGCAGGGCCGGCTACTTTACGTCCACGGCTTTGCTGCCGGGCTTCCAGTCGGTGGGCATCTCGCGGTCCGGGTACCACTCCTTGGTGAGCTCGGACCAGGTGCCGTCGGCGATCACCGCGTCGAGGCCCGCGTTGAGGGCGTCGATGAGGGGCTGGTTCTCGCTGTTGACCGCGTACGCCGTGAAGTTCTCCGTGTTGATGATGGTCTCGGCGATCGTGGTGTCGTCGCCCTCCTTCACCTGGCCGGTGGCCTGCTGCGACGGGGCGACCCAGGCGTCCACCTGCCCGTTCTTCACGTTGGCGTACACCGTGTTGTAGTCCGGGAAGCGCACGGGCTCGAGGCCGAGGGTGTTGGAGACGTAGTCGTCCTGGACGGTGCCCTGGACCACGCCGATGCGGGTGCTCTCCGAGAGGGAGTCGAAGCCGCTCACCGAGGAGCCGTTCTTCGTGACGACGGCCATGTAGCCGAAGTCGTAGCCGTTGGTGAAGCCGACGTTCTCGCGGCGGGCCGCCGTCGTCGAGATCGAGGAGGACCCGACGTCGAACTGCTTGTTCTGGACCTGCGCGAGGAGGGCGGAGAAGTCGGTGGAGGCGAACTCGACCTCGAGGTCGAGCTTCTCGCCGATGGCGCGCAGCAGTTCGTTGTCGTAACCGGTGAAGACACCGTCCTCGAGGAAGATGTTCGGCGGGGCGTCCGAGAGCGTGCCGACGCGCAGGGTGCCGTCGGTGATGAGGCCGAGCCCGGACGTGTCGATCTCGTCGATCGGCGTGGTGTCCTCGGTGGTGTACTGGTCGAGCGACTGCTGGTCGCTGCCGGCCAGGGCGTCGGCGGATTCGGTGGGCGTGCTTCCGCTGTCACTGCCGCAGGAGACGGTCAGGGCGAGGAGCGGCACGGTGAGTGCAGCGAGGACCTTGCGGGAGATGTTCATGGTGTCCTTCATTTCGATGCCGGCCCGGGTGCGGGCACTGGGTGTTCGGGGATGCCGGATGGCGGCAGGGGGAGGCTGCTGGCTGCTGGGTGACACGCTCGCTGTTCTGGGCTGTGCGCGCTGTGGCGGTGGTGTCCTCCGTCTACCTCGGGACAGGCCGCACGACGCCGTACTTGCCAACCGGGGGACTTGGCCCGGCGGCCGAATCTTCACCTGGAGCACCCCACTACGGGAGAGGGTTGCTGTCCAGCCGGCCAGGGCCGATGGCTGGAACTCTTGATTTCAGGAAAACGGTAGGGCAGCACGAAGCGTCGGGTCAAAACGCGGATGCCGGGAAAGTGGTGTTTGACGTAGCAAAGGGCCCCAGAGGGGCCCTTTTGTGGTGGAGATTACACGAAACGATCCACCAGTCCGGTGAGTTCTGCGGTCAGGGCGGCGGAGGTCCGGAGCTCCGTGCCGTCGAGCGAGAGGACCGGCGCGAGGAGCCGGATGCTCGAGATCAGCCACACGGCGTCGGCGTCGAGGAGGTGGTGCGGTTCCAGCGGTCCGTAGCCGAGCTCCCACCCCTGTTCCCGGGCTGCGGCGAACAGTGCGCTCTGGGAGGTGCCCGCCAGGATGCCGCTCTCGAGCTGCGGCGTGAGGAGCGTCTTCCGACCGTCGCGGTCGTACGCGAGGAGCACGGTGGAGGTGGGGCCCTCGAGGACCTTCCCGTCCGAGGAGATGAAGATGACGTCGTCGGCGCCGTGCGCCTTCGCATGGCGGATGGCGGCCATGTTGACGGCGTAGGAGAGCGTCTTCGCCCCCATCAGCAGCCAGGGAGCACGCTGCGCCACCGTGCTGTCGTAGCCGCGCTCGAGGAACAGCACCTTCAGGCCTGCCTCCCGCTGCGCCAGGGTCGACGCCGGAACGGGTGCCACCGAGACCCAGGCCGTGGTCCGGCCGGCACCCTCGACGCCGCGGGTGGCGACGAGCTTCACGACGGCATGGTCCTCACCAGGTTCCGCCGCCGAGAACTCCCGCAGGCCGGTGCGGATGGCACGGCTCCAGGCCTCGGCGTCGGGCACCGACAGGTCGAGGGCCGCGGCCGACGACGCGAGTCTCGCGAGGTGCGCCTGCTCCTTGCGGGGGGATCCGCCGACGGCGAGGAGCGATTCGAAGATGCCGTCACCGCGGGTGGCGCCCAGATCGGTGGCCAGGAGCTGCGGCTGGGCCGCGTCGACGACCCTGCCGTCGTCGTGGGCCGGGTCGAGGAACACGAGAACAGTCATGCGCTCCAGCGTATCGGCTGGGTCGCGGGAGCGGGGCGGACCGGTGCGGCGGGGCCGTCAGGTGAGCCTTGCCTTCCGCGTGAAGAGTTTCTGCAGCAGGATGAAGGCGAGGAGCAGCGCGCCGATCACGATGCGCGTCCACCAGGAACTCAGCGTCCCCTCGTAGGAGATGAAGGTCTGGACGATGCCGAGGATGAGCACCCCGGCGAGGGAGCCGAGGACGTAGCCGTATCCTCCGGTGAGCAGGGTGCCGCCCACGACCACCGCGGCGATCGCGTCCAGTTCCAGGCCCGTGCCCGCCAGGCTGTACCCGGAGAGGCTGTAGAACGAGAAGAGGATCCCGGCCACCGCCGAGCACAGCCCGCTGATCCCGTAGACGAGGACCTTGGTCCGGGGGACGGCGAGTCCCATGAGCAGCGCCGAGGATTCGCCGCCGCCGATCGCGTACACCGTCCGGCCGAAGCGGGTCTGGTGCAGGACGTAGAAGGCGACGGCGACGACCACCAGCGCGATCACGACGCCGGGGGAGATGAAGAGCCTGTCGGCCAGCGGGATCCTCGCCTGGGCCATCGCGGTGAAGAAGGGGTCGGTCACGGTGATCGAGTCGACGCTGATCATGTAGCAGAGGCCCCGTGCCAGGAACAGCCCGGCGAGGGTGACGATGAAGGGCTGGATCTCGAAGACCTGGATGACCAGCCCCATGAGGAGCCCGAAGGTCGCACCCGTCAGGATCACGAGGGCGATGACGGCTATCGGGTTCCACCCGGCCTGCAGGAGTGCTGCGGCGATCATCATGGAGAGCGCGACGACGGATCCGACCGAGAGGTCGATCCCGCCGGTGAGGATCACGAACGTCATCCCGACGGCGAGGACGATCAGGAAGGTGTTGTCGATCAGGAGGTTGAGGAACACCTGGCCGGAGAGGAACCCGGGGTACATCACGGCGCCGGCGGCGAACATCGCGAGGAACAACCCGGTCGTGGCGAGTGCCGGCGCGTAGCGCGCCTTGCCCTGGAGGCGGCTGATCCGGCTGCGGTTCAGCGGCGCCGGGGTGCGGGTGAGGACCGACATCAGCTGGACACCTTCACTTCTGACTGTTCTGTCACGGGACGCCGGCGGCGGCCGAGCAGCGCCCGGGCCTTGCTGGACTGGAGGAGGCAGACGATGATGACGACCAGCGCCTTGAACACCAGGGTGACCTCGGGCGGGATCCCCAGCGTGTAGACGGTCGTCGTCAGGGTCTGGATGATCAGGGCCCCGACGAGGGTACCCACGAGGCTGTACCGGCCCCCCGCCAGGGAGGTTCCTCCGATGACGACGGCGAGGATGGCGTCCATCTCGATGTAGAGACCGGCGTTGTTGGCATCCGCGGCCGTCACATTGGAACTGATCATCAGGCCGGCGACGGCTGCGCACAGACCGCTGAAGACGTAGACGGTCCAGGTGATGTTGCGTGCGTTGAGCCCTGCCAGCCTGCTGGCGACCGGATTGATGCCCACCGCTTCGATGAGCGTTCCGAGGGCGGTGCGCCGCGTCAGCAGCCCGGCCACGCCGAAGGCGACCGCCGCGATGAGGATGGAGATCGGGAGGCCGAGGAAGAATCCGGCGCCGATCGCCTGGTAGGAGTCGTTGGACACGGAGATGATCTGGCCGTCGGTGACGAGTTGCGCCAGTCCCCGCCCGGCCGTCATGAGGACGAGGGTGGCGATGATGGGCTGGATGCCGACCACCGAGACGAGGAAGCCGTTCCACAGACCGAGGGCCAGCCCCACCGCCACGGCGATGGCCACCGCCACCGCCGCCGTGCGGAAGGAGGAGGGATCCGGGGAGTTGTAGATGTAGGTGCAGGAGACCGCCCCGGAGATGGCGGCCACGGCTCCCACGGACAGGTCGATACCGCGCGATGCGATGACGAGCGTCATGCCCAGGGCGATGAGGATCGTCGGTGCACCGTTCCGGAGGATGTCGATGAGGCTCCCGAACAGGTGCCCGTCCTGGACACGCACGGCCAGGAAGTCGGCGCGGAAGAGCTGGTTGAGGAGGAGCAGGAGGACCAGTGCGAGCACGGGCCAGGTCAGCCGGTGCTTCAGGAGGGCGTTCATGCGTTCGTCCCCGCGATGATCGTCATGACGTCTTCCATGGTGACTCCGTCGTTGGCCAGGTCGGCGACCATCTCCCGGTCCTTGAGCACGGCGATCCGATCGCTCAGCCGGAGCACTTCCTCGAGCTCGGCCGAGATGAAGATGATGGACATGCCGTCGGAGGCGAGGGTGCTGATGAGCTTCTGGATCTGCGTCTTCGCGCCGATGTCGATGCCCCTGGTGGGTTCGTCGAGGATCAGCAGCCTGGGGTTCGTGATGAGCCAGCGGGCGAGCAGCACCTTCTGCTGGTTGCCGCCGCTCAGATTTCGAATCAGGGCGTCCTTACTGGCCGGACGGATGTCCAGGGCCCTGATGAACTTCTCTGCCAGCTGGTCCTGCGTCGCCCGGGGGATCCGCCTCAGCCATCCCTTGCTGGCCTGCATGGCCAGCACCAGGTTGTCGCGGACGGACAGGTCGCCGATCAGTCCTTCCTCCTTCCGGTTCTCCGAGGAGAAGGCGATCCCCCGGTCGATCGCGGAGCGGGGAGTCCGGAGCGTCCGGACCGTTCCGCCGATCCGCAGGCTGCCCTGATCGGACCGGTCGGCCCCGAAGAGCAGCCTCGCGGTCTCCGTGCGTCCGGAACCCAGCAATCCTGCCAGGCCGAGGATCTCGCCGGCGTGGATGGCGACGGTGACGTTCCGGACGGAGCCCTTGCGGCCGAGGCCCTCCGCCTGCACGAAGGGGGCATCCTGCGTGCGGTCCGACTGGCGGCGGCCCTCGGCGTCCTCGAGTTCGGCGAGGGCGTCCATCTCCTTGCCGATCATCTTCGAGATGAGTGCCATGCGCGGCAGGTCCCGGGTGAGGTATTCGCCCACCAGCTTCCCGTTGCGCAGGACGGTCATGCGGTCGGAGATCTCGTACACCTGCTCGAGGAAGTGGGACACGAAGAGGATGGCGACGCCACGGTCGCGCAGCGTCCGGATGACCGCGAACAGTTGCTGGACCTCGTCGGCATCGAGGCTCGAGGTGGGCTCGTCCAGGATGAGCACCCTGGCGTCCACCTGCACCGCCCGTGCTATCGCGACGAGCTGCTGGAGGGCGATCGAGTGGGAGGACAGGACGGACCCGGGGTCGATGTGCCCCAGCTGGAGCTGCCCGAGGACCTCCCTCGCCTTCCGGCGGACCTCCTTCCAGGAGATGCCCCCGCGCCTGCGCGGCTCCCGCCCCAGGAGGATGTTCTCCTCGACCGACAGGTTGGGGCAGAGATTGACCTCCTGGTAGACCGTGCTGACGCCTGCGGCCTGTGCCTCCGCAGGGGAGGTGAAGCGGTGGTCCGAGCCCATCACGGTGATCGTCCCGCCGTCGATCGCGTAGACGCCCGTCAGGGCCTTGATCAGTGTCGACTTCCCGGCGCCGTTCTCCCCCATCAGGGCATGGACCTCACCCTGGAACAGCCGGAGGTCGACTCCGTCGAGGGCCTTCACGCCGGGGAATTCGATGGAGATCCCGGCCATCGCGACCACGGGGACGATCTCGTTCATTGTCCTGCCCTTCTGTCGGGGATGCGGTGGCCCGGCCACCGCATCCCCCGTCGTCGACCCGGACACCCGCTTCCGGTGTGCCGGATCCTGTCGAGCTCCTAGTACTCGCGGCTGGCCAGGACTTCCTTGGCCTGCTCCGGGGTGAAGGCGGATTCCTCCGTGACGACGCGGGCGGGCACCTCCTCGCCGGCGACCACCTTCGCGGCCAGGTCCATCAGCTGCTCCCCGAGGAGGGGGTTGCACTCCACGATGTAGTTGATCTTGCCCTCGGACAGCGCCGTCATGCCGTCCTTGACGGCGTCGACGGTGATGATCTTGATGTCCTTGCCCGGCACCTTGCCCGCGGCCTCGATCGCCTCGATCGCACCGAGTCCCATGTCGTCGTTGTGGGCGTAGACGACGTCGATGTCCGGGGTGTTCTTGAGGAACGCCTCCATGACCTGCTTGCCGCCGCTGCGGGTGAAGTCGCCGGTCTGGGACTCGACGATCGTGAGGTCGGGATCCGCCGCGATGGCCGCTTCGAACCCTTCCTTCCGGTCGATCGCGGGGGCCGCTCCCGTGGTGCCCTGCAGCTCCACGATGTTGATCGGGCCGTCCGTCGACGCCGAGTCCTCGACGAGCCAGTCGCCGGCCTTCTTGCCCTCCTCGACGAAGTCGGACCCGAGGAAGGTCTTGTACAGGGAGGTGTCGGCGGAGTCGACGGAGCGGTCCGTCAGGATCACGGGGATGTCGGCATCCTTGGCTTCCTTGAGGACCGTGTCCCAGCCCGACTCGACGACGGGCGAGAAGGCGATGACGTCCACCTGCTGCTGGATGTAGGACCGGATCGCCTTGATCTGGTTCTCCTGCTTCTGCTGCGCGTCGGAGAACTTGAGGTCGACGCCTGCCTCCTTGGCGGAGTCCTGGATCGACTTGGTGTTGGCCGTGCGCCAGCCGCTCTCGGCGCCCACCTGTGCGAAGCCCATGGTGATCCCGTCATCGGAACCGCCTCCTGCGTCCGAGCCGCCACCACACGCCGTCAGCGCGAGGGTGGTCGCTGCGATGACCGTCACGAAGGATTTCTTGAACACTGCTGCCTCCTGGAATTCGGAACCGCAGCAAGGAGCACCTGCACCGTCGTTGCTGCGCGGGCGTCGTGCCCTGGCTGCAATTGTGAACGCTAACAATTTGACGGTCAAGTGATTCCGGTCACATTTTCGACACGGTGCGGAACGCCTCGGAACGACGTCGCCGGGGGCGATACAGGCTCCGGGTTTCGTGCATACTGGGACCACGTGGGGAGATGGGCGACAACTCGATGGCCGAAGTAACAGCACCGCGGGGTCCGAGCCTCACGGACGTGGCGACGCTCGCAGGGGTCTCGCACCAGACGGTGTCCCGTGTGGTCAACCGGCACCCCAACGTCAGCGACGCGACCCGTCGGAAGGTGCGGGCGGCGATCTCGGAACTCGATTACCGTCCCAACGCCGCCGCGCGCTGGCTCGCCACGGGGCGGACCCATTCCATCGGCATCCTCGCCGGCGAACTGGCGCAGTACGGGCCGTCGAGCGTCCTCATGGGCATCCAGGACGCGGCCCGGAGTGCCGGCTACTTCCTGACCGTCGTGACCCTCAAGGACTACTCCGAAACCGCCGTGGACGAAGGGCTGAGCGGGCTGCTCAACCACGGGGTCGAGGCCGTCGTCGCGGTCACCCCGCATGTCTCGGCCCTCGAGGTGCTCGCGAAGGTCCAGACCAGCATCCCGATGGTCATGGTGGGCGGCGGCGGCGGGATCGACGGCGACGTCTCGCTCGATCAGGAGGGTGGAGCGGCGCGGGCGGTGGAGCACCTCGTGGAGCTCGGACACCGCCGGATCGCGCACCTCGCCGGGCCGCTGGACTGGGTGGATGCGCAGCGCCGGGTGGACGGGTGGCGCAGGGTGCTGCGCGCACACCGGCTCGGGGACGGAGCGCTGTACCAGGGGGACTGGAGTGCGCGGTCCGGCTACGACGCCGGGATGCGGCTCGACGTCTCCGACGGCACCACCGCGGTCTTCGCCGGGAACGACCAGATGGCCCTGGGCCTGCTGAAGGCGCTGCGTGAGCGAGGCTGCAGCGTTCCCCGCGACGTGAGCATCGTCGGGTTCGACGACGTTCCCGAAGCCGAGTTCTACGAGCCCTCGCTGACCACCGTCCGGCAGGAGTTCCACGACCTGGGCCGGTCCTGCATCGACGCCCTGATGGACCGCGGGGCCCGGAGCCCTGCGGACGCGGGCCCGCTGCGCCTGGTCATCAGGGGGAGCACGGGACCTGCCCTGCCGCACTGAGGGCGGCCCGCTGGTCATCCCTCGGCGCATACCTTGCCGGGACGCAGGAGAGGCCGGACCGCATCCCGCGGTCCGGCCTCCGTCGAAGGGAAGTGCTACTTCTGGTCGCCGTCCTTGCCGTCGAAGGTGTCCTTGGCCTTGTCCTTGGCCTGGTCGACCTTCTCAGGGTTGTCCTGCGCGTAGTCCTTGGCCTTGTCGGCCATTCCACCGATGTCTGCCATGTAGTGACCCTTCAGTCGAACTGGTCCGCAGGCGCCCGTGACCGCCGCGGTCTGACCCCTCCATGGTGACCCGATCGCATGCCCGATGGTGCGGCGAACCCCTGGTTGACAACGGTGCTGACGTGTCCGCCGTCTCCGGATCCGGTCCTAGCCGCGGGGCCGCATCCGGTACAGCAGACTGTCGCGGACCATGGGCCACTCGTGGGCGAGGATCGAGAAGACGACGGTGTCGCGCAGCTCCCCGTTCCGGGCGCGGGTGTGGCTGCGGAGGACCCCGTCCTGCCTGGCGCCCAGTCGCGAGATCGCCTCGCGCGACTGGTGGTTGAGCCAGTGCGTGCGGAACTCGACGGCGGGGCACCGGAACTCCTCGAAGGCGTGGCGGAGCAGGAGGTACTTCGATTCCGTGTTGGTCCCGGTCCGCTGGGCCGAGGCGGCGTTCCAGGTGGAGCCGATCTCGACGCGCGGGGTGTCCCGGTCGATGTTCATGTAGGTGGTCATGCCGATGATCCTGCCGGGCCCGCCGCTGCCCGGCTCGACGAGGCGTGTGGTGAAGGGCAGCATGGAGCCCGTGTCCTGCAGGGCGAGGCGCCGGTCGATCTCCTGCCGCATCCCCTCCCGGGTCGGCACGGAGGTGTACCAGAGGTTCCAGAGCTCGCCGTCGGCGGCCGCGGCCACCAGGCCGTCGTGGTGCTCGTGGGCGAGGGGTTCGAGGACGACGCGGTCTCCCCGCAGGGTGGTCGGTTCGAGGGAGGCCATGCACCGACCCTAGTGCGGGATCGTGCGCGCCGGGAGGCGCCACGGCGGTGTGGTTCCCTGCGGGCGGCTCGAGTTGCGGGCGGCTCGAGTTGCGGGCGGCATGGAATCGCAGGGCGGCCTGCCGATGCGCCGACGAGGCGGTGCCCCTGCCCGGACCAGGCGTGGTCAGGGGTGGTGGGGCTGCCCGTGCTGGTAGACGTCGGGGGTGCCGTCGTCGTCCGCGTCGATCTCCTCCTCGGCCTGGATGGTGCGGTAGTGCCTGTTGCGGCTGCGCAGGATGATCGCGGACAGGAGGGCCGCGGTCAGCGACGCGGTGAGGATGCCGACCTTGGCGTGGTCGTTCGTGGTCCCGCCGTCGCCGAAGCTCAGGTCGGCGATGAGGAGGGAGACGGTGAATCCGATGCCGGCGAGCAGGGCGACCCCGACCAGGTCCACCCACTTCAGGGACGCGTCGAGGGTGACGCGGGTGAGTCTGGTGAGCAGCCAGGTGGTGCCGACGATGCCGATGGGTTTGCCGGCCACCAGTCCGGCGATGATGCCCAGGGTGACGGGGTCGGTCAGGGCAGACAGGAAACCGCTCCAGCCGCCCACGGCCACGCCCGCGGAGAAGAACGCGAACACGGGCACCGCGAAGCCGGCCGAGAGGGGGCGGAAGCGGTGCTCGAAGATCTCGGACAGCCCGGGCCCTGCACCGGGTCCGCCGCTCGCCCGGCTGCGGATCACCGGTACGGCGAACCCGAGCAGGACTCCTGCGACCGTGGCGTGGATGCCCCCGGCATGCACGAGCGCCCAGACGGCGAAGCCGATCGGGAGCAGGATGAACCAGGCCGCGGCGGGCTTCAGGCCGAAGAACCGCCGGTACTTCTGGGCGAGGACCGTGAACAGCGCCAGCGGGATCAGGGCCAGGAGCAGCGGCGCGAGGTGCAGGTCGTCCGAGTAGAACACCGCGATGATGGTGATGGCCAGCAGGTCGTCGACCACCGCGAGGGTGAGCAGGAAGATGCGCAGGGCGCTGGGGAGGTGGGAGCCGACGATGGCCAGGACCGCGACCGCGAACGCGATGTCGGTGGCCGTGGGTGTCGCCCAGCCCTGCAGGGTCTCGGGGCTGGAGAGGTTGATCGCCGCGTAGACGAGGGCCGGTACCGCGACCCCGCCGAAAGCTGCGGCGACCGGCACGACCGCCCTGGTGAAGCTGCGCAGATCCCCGGCGACGAACTCCCGCTTGAGTTCCAGCCCGACGAGGAAGAAGAAGACCGCGAGCAGACCGTCCGCCGCCCATGCCCCGAGGCTCAGCTCCAGATGCCAGGGCTCGTACCCGATCCGGAAGTCCCGCAGGGCGAAATAGCTTTCCGAGGCAGGGGAGTTGGCCCAGATCAGGGCCACGGCTGCGGCGAGGACGAGCAGGATCCCGCCGACGGTCTCCTTGCGGAGGATCTCGCCGATCCGCAGGACCTCCGAGTAGGAGCCTCGGCCCAGGATGCCGGATCGGGGTGCGGGTGTGGGCTCGGGTGCTTCTTCGGCCATGGGAGGATTCCTCCTGGAATCGGGGTCGACGACACAATCTGCCGACCAGACTTCCCGGCTCACCGCACTCCACTCTACCCACCGGCACCGGCACGGGGAACATCCTGCTGCCACGCTGCTCGTGCCGTGCGGCGATCCCGGCCGCCGGAGCGGCCACGGACGGTGTCGTCCGGCGCTGCGGAGCAGGTCCTAGCCGGGCAGGAGGTCCTCGATGAGGTGCTGGATGCGGCGCTTGATCTCGTCCCGGATCGGTCGGACGGATTCGACTCCCTTGCCGGCGGGGTCGTCGAGCACCCAGTCCTCGTACCGCTTGCCGGGGAAGTACGGGCACTCGTCCCCGCAGCCCATGGTCACGACGACGTCCGAGGCCTCCACCGCGTCGGTGGTGAGGATCTTCGGGGTCTCGGCGGCGATGTCGATGCCCTCTTCCGCCATGGCCTCCACCGCTGCGGGGTTGACCCGGCTCGCCGGCCGGGAACCGGCGGACAGCACCTCGATCCGTCCTTCGGAGAGGTGGTGCAGGTAGGCCGCGGCCATCTGGGAGCGGCCGGCGTTGTGGACGCAGACGAACAGGACGGAGGGCTTCGCCGCAGAGGCGGTGTCCGCAGGTCCGGGTCCGGCCGGCGGGGTGGTGTCCGTGGTCATGGGGTCTCCTGGTCGGGACGGGTCGGGACGGGATCGGGGAGCGGAAGGGGGTCGCCGACGGGCACGCGGTCGCCCGGGAACCCGGCACCCAGGGCCGAGAGGACACCACGTGCCTTCGTCCGGACCTCGTCCCACTCCTCGGCAGGATCGGAATCGGCGGTGATCGCCCCACCGACGCCGAGCGTGAGGTGCGTGCCGCCGTCGTGCTCCCGCAGGACGAGGGTGCGGATGACGACGGCGAGGTCCGTGGCGCCGGTCAGGCTGAAGTATCCGGTTGCGCCGGAGTAGGGGCCGCGGGGAGCCTCCTCCAGGCCGTCGAGGATGGCCATGGTGCTGATCTTCGGTGCTCCGGTCATCGATCCGGCCGGGAACGCCGAGGCCACGACGCCCGCCCGGGCACTCCCGGGCCGGAGGCGCGCGTCGATCGTGCTGACCATCTGGTGCACGGTGGCGTAGGTCTCGATGTCGCACAGCCTGCTGACCGTGACGGATCCCGGCACCGCGTGGTGCGAGAGGTCGTTGCGCAGCAGGTCCACGATCATGATGTTCTCCGCGCGGTCCTTCTCCGACGAGCGCAGCTCCTCGCGGAGGAGGGCATCGGTCGCCGGGTCCGCTGACCGGCCGCGCGTCCCCTTGATGGGCTCGGCCCGCATCCGGCCGTCGGCGGTCAGCTCCAGGAACCGCTCGGGGGACGTGCTCGCGACGGCAAAACCCGGGAAGCGGAGGAAGGAGGCGAACGGGGCAGGGCTGCCGGTGCGGAGCCGGAGGTACGCGCCGAGCGGATCGATGGCGTCCGTGCGGGCGGACAGCGAGGTGGTCAGGCACACCTCGTAGGTGTTCCCCTCGGCGATCTCCGCCTGGGCGCGGCGCACCTTCGCGAGGTACTCCTCGCGGGAGTCCCGGGCGGCGAACCGCGGCACGGGCACGGGCAGGGGGAGGGGCGGCGGAGCGGGGGCCGGCGTGGCGAGGGCCTCGCGCGCGCGGGCACGCCAGGCGCCGAGCTCGGCGTCGGGACGGCCGTCGGAGAGGGTCAGCAGGAACACGGCGCGCTCGGCGTGGTCGAGGACGACGGCGCGGCCGGCGAAGATCAGAGCGGCATCGGGGAGGGCTCCCTCGACCGGCGGGGTGGATCCGCCGCCCGTCTCCCGCTTCAGCTCGTAGCCCAGGTAGCCCAGCCAGCCCAGCCCGAACTCGCACCCGAGGCCCTCCGGGGTACGCACGGCCCGCCGACCCCAGGCGTCGTCGAGCCATCGGAAGAAGGGCTTGCGGATGCGCGTGGTGACCGCACCCGCCATGATCTCGGTGACCCCGGCGCGATGCAGGGCCTGCTGCCCGAAGACGCCACCGGAATCGGCCAGGATGCTGAACCGGTTGCGCTGGTCCCGGCCGGTCGTTCCCGTGGCGTCGGAGCTGTCGAGCCACACCGCGGACGGGGAGGCCCCGTACAGCGTGGAGAACAGGGCGGCCGGGTCCGGCACCGCGTCGATGCGCTCGCAGTCCAGTGTCAGCCCGCGCCGCCCGGCACGCTCCGGAGCCAGCAGGACGGCGCACGAGGGCAGCCCGGTGAGGGCCAGGCGCACGGCCTGCGGTGACGGCGGACCGCGGTGGCCCTGCACGAGGACGTCGGCGGCGGCAGCCGGATCGTCCTCCGCCAGCCAGGCGTCCTCCTGGTCCGCCCACCGCTGCCAGAAGGGCGCATAGGTGTCGCCGTCGCGTTCCAGTGCCGTGCGCATCCTGACCGCATCGGCCGCCTCGACCCAGATGACGGCGTCGAGGTGCGCGCGTGCCGCCGCGGTCGCGGCACCCACGCCTTCCAGGAGCACGATCTCCGCCGCCGGTGTCGTGTGCTCGGCGCCGTCCCGCCCCCGGTCCCAGTCCCAGGCATTCCAGCGGGCGGTCCGCCCTGCCGCCAGGGGACGCAGGACGCGCTCGACGTAGCGTGCCGTGCCGTCCGCGAGCCCGTCCCAGCCGGGGTAGACGTCCTCGAGGTGGAAGAGGCTGACGCTGTGATGCTCACGGAGGAGCGCGGCGAGCTCGACGGCGAGGGTCGTCTTGCCCGCACCGGACCGGCCGTCGATCGCGATGAGCAGCGGGGAGGAGGTGGGCATGGGTCAGGCCAGGGCGAGCAGCGCGCCGACACCGACGAACAGCGACCCGAAGGTGCGGTTGAGGATCACCTGACCGCGGTCGTCGCGGGTGAAGCGCCGGAACGAGCGTGCCGTGCCGGCGTAGAAGAACCACATGACCAGGACGTCGATGGCGATGACGGTGGCTGCCAGCACGCCGTACTGGCCGAGCAGGGGCTGATCCGGGCGGATGAACTGGGGGATGAGGGCGAGGAAGAACACGATCGCCTTGGGGTTGAGCAGGTTCACCCAGACGCCGCGGCGGAACATCGAGAAGGCGCCCTCGCTGTGCTGCAGCGCCCGGACCTCGCTGTGCTCGGGCTTCTGCAGGAACTTCCGGATCCCGAGGTACACGAGGTAGGCGGCGCCGGAATAGCGGATCAGGTTGAAGGCGAGCGGGGAGTTGGTGACGAGGATCCCGACACCGGCCGCGGCGATGCCGATGTGGACGACCAGGGCCGCCTGCTGGCCGAGGATGCCCCAGATGGAACGCCGGAAGCCGACCGTCAGGGCGTTGCTCATCGTGTTCACGGCACCGGCACCCGGGACGAAGCTGATGAGCGTTCCGGCGCCGAGCAGCGCCAGCCAGAGGGAGGGATTCACCCGTTCATGGTAAGCGCCGGGCGTCAGGCCTCCGAACCGTCGGCGTCGAGCTCGTTCCGGACGTAACGCACCACGCCGTCCACCGCGCCGTCGACCATCTTCCAGGTGGCCTCGAAGTCGCTGGCATCGCCGTACCAGGGGTCGTAGATGCCGAGGTGGTCGAGCTCCGTGTCCGTGGTCGAGGGGTCGAACTCGCGCAGGAGGTGGATCCTGTCGCGCGCGTCGTCGTCGGGCGCGTCCCGGCGCAGCTCACGGTAGTGGTCGAGGTCGAGGGCGAGGATCAGGTCGCGCTCGCGGTACCAGTCCGGTTCGAACATGCGGGCCCGGTGCAGGTGGCTCTCGATGCCGAGCTCGGTCAGCTTGGCCGCGGCACGCTCGTCGATCGGCCTGCCGGCCTCCCAGTCGGTGGTCCCCGCGGAGTCGATGACCACGTCGTCCCCCAGGCCCGCCTTGCCGAACGCATGGGTCAGCATGAGTTCGGCCATGGGCGAGCGGCAGATATTGCCTGTGCAGACGGTGACGATGCGGTACATCCCGCCAGCCTAGCGGCGGTCGCGCTCCGCGGCCTGCCCCGGGCCGCATGCGCCGCGGTCCGGAGCTAGTCGCGCGCGAGGATCTCCACGCTCGGCAGGAGGAACACGCCGTCGTCCCTGCGTGCCCACCGGCGCCACCCGTCGGCCAGCCGGTCGAGGGTCGGCTGGTCGGCGAGGCCGCGGTCGAGCGTCTGTTCGGCGAAGGCCGAGTGCAGCACGCGTTCCGCCCAGGATTCGGCATGGAAGCGGCGGTCCTCGGCGGTGGCATAGGTCCAGTTCGACGACGACACCTCGACGTCTGCGAAGCCGGCCTCGGCCGCCCAGCCGGGGAGTCTCCGTCCCGCGTCGGGCTCGCCACGGTTGCCGCGCGCCAGCGTGCCGTAGAGCTCGCGCCATTCGTCCAGCTCGTCGATGGCGGGGTACCAGGTCATCGCTCCGAAGTCCGCTTCGCGGACGGCCACGATGCCGCCGGGCCGCACCACGCGGCGCATCTCGCGCAGTGCTGCCACGGGGTCGGCCAGGTGCTGCAGGAGCTGGTGGGCGTGGACGACGTCGAAGGACTCGTCGGCGGCGTCGAGGTCGTACACGTTGCCCTCGCGGAACTCGACATTCGCCACGTCCGCGTGGGCCTCGGATGCCTGGGCCACGACGTCCGCCGAGCTGTCGATGCCGAGCACCGACCCGGGTGCGACGATGTCGGCGAACCCCGCCGTGATGCTGCCCGGGCCGCAGCCGATGTCCAGCAGGTCGAGGCCGGTCTCGAGGAAGGGTTCGAGATAGGCGGCCGACGACGCGACGGTGCGTGCCGCATGCGCTGCCGTCACGCTCGGGTGGTGTCCGTGGGAGTAGACCTCGTCGTTCATACCTCGAGGCTAGCCGGTGGTGGGTCCGTCAGTCTGCGTCGGCGTCGTGCAGCGCCTCATTCTTCGCCGCGACCGTGGCCTCGGTCACCTTCCGCATCATGTCCCGCAGGAGCGCCAGGTCCTCGTCCGAGTACTCGTCCAAAACTGCGTTGATGTGGCGGGCGAGCGGCGCGAACAGCATGGCACCCGTGATGCGCGCCTTCTCCGTCATCTCGAGGTGGACCTGCCGCCGGTCCACCTCACTGCGCCGGCGCGTCACATGGCCGGCGGAATCGAGGCGGTCGACGAGTGCGGTGGTGGCCGGTGAGCTCAGGTTCAGTTCCTCCCGCAGGAGCCCGGGCGTGACCGTGAGGCCGGCGCGTGCCGCGCCCATCATGATGCCCAGGGCGTGGAGGTCCGTGCGGTAGAGGCTGTCCCGTTCGCTGGCGACGTCGACATAGCGGTCCGTCTCGACCGTGAACTGCTGCATGAGTGCCATGAGCTCGTCCCTCGCAGCCATGATCCCTCGCCTTCTTTCGCCTCCAGTTTAGGCTGGTTCCTATTATCTCCATGATAGATATACTTTACGATAGAGATAATTTCTGGGAGATGGAGAGATCATGAGGAACAGCTGGTTGAGGGTCCTGCTGCCCGTCGTCGTCGTACTGATCTGGCTGGTCGGGGCAGCGGTGGGCGGTCCGACGTTCGGGCGCCTCGAGGAGGTCTCGAGCAACGACCAGGCGTCGTTCCTGCCCGCGAGCGCCGAATCCACCGAGGCGGGCGAGCTGCAGCAGCGGTTCAGCGACTCGGACGCCGTCCCCGCGGTCCTCGTCGCCGAGTCGGACACCGCCATCGGGCCGCAGGACCTCGGCCTGTACGAGGAGGTCGGGGTGGCGCTCGGCGAGGTGGAGGGGCTGGAACCCCCGGCCGAGGGAGCGCCCGCCGTCGCCGGACCCATCCCGTCCGAGGACGGGCTGGCCGTCCAGTACATCGCCTTCGTCTCCTCCGACGCCGAACTCGCAGAGGTGGTCGGGGAGTTGCGCACCGTCCTGGCGGACGAACTACCCGACGGCGTGACCGGCTACGTGACCGGACCGGCGGGCTTCACCAACGATCTCGTGGAGGCCTTCGGCGGCATCGACGGGATCCTGCTCGGAGTGGCACTCGGAGCGGTGTTCCTCATCCTCCTCGCCGTCTACCGCTCCATCGTGCTGCCGTTCCTGGTGCTGCTGACCTCGGTGTTCGCGCTGGCGACGTCGATCCTGCTGGTGTTCGGTCTCGCGAAGCTCGACTGGATCCAGCTCAGCGGGCAGAGCCAGGGCATCCTGTCGATCCTCGTGATCGGTGCGGCCACCGACTATGCGCTGCTGCTCGTGGCCCGGTTCCGGGAGGCGCTCGCCGAGCACGAGACCACCTGGCACGCCATGCGGGTGGCCTACCGCGGGTCGGTGGAACCCATCCTGGCCTCCGGCGCGACGGTGATCCTCGGGCTGCTGTGCCTGCTGTTCTCCGATCTCAACTCGAACAGGAGCCTCGGGCCGATCGCGGCCATCGGCATCGTCTTCTCGCTGGCCGCAGCGCTGACCCTCCTCCCGTCGCTCCTCCTCCTGTTCGGCAGGGCGGCGTTCTGGCCGCTGCGCCCGCGCTACGACGCCGGGCTCTCGACCGCCGTCGCCCCACACCATGGCAGGCATGCCGCACCGACCGCCGCAGGCGCGGAGATCGGCCTGGAGCGGCTCAGGGGCATCTGGAAGCGGGTCGCACTGCTGGTGGCCCGCCGGCCCCGCGTTCTGTGGATCGCGTCACTGCTCATCCTCGTCGCCGGTGCGCTCGGCCTCACCCAGCTCCAGGCCAGTGGCGTGCCGCAGTCGGCACTGATCCTCGCGCCGTCGAACGCCGTCGACGGGCAGGAGGCCCTCGGTCGCCACTTCGACGCCGGATCCGGCAGCCCCGTCTACGTGGTCGCACCGGAGGCCGACTCCGACGCCGCCCTCGATGTGGTCACCGGGCAGGACGGCATCTCGGGCGCGGCGCTGACCGTCGACGCCGCGGGAGTGCCCGCCGTCGAGGACGGGCAGGTCCTGATCAGCGGGACGCTCGAGTTCCAGGCGGACTCCGGGCAGGCGGAGGACGTGGTGCGGGAGCTGCGGACGGCGCTCGACGACGCCGGTCCCGACGCGCTGGTGGGCGGCGTCACCGCGGTGGCGATCGACACCAACGACACGGCCCTCGCGGACCTCGTCAAGATCATCCCGATCGTGCTGCTCGTCATCCTCGGAGTGCTGATCGTCCTGCTGCGCTCCGTCGTCGCACCCGTGCTCCTCGTGGCCAGCGTGGCGCTCTCGAACGCCACGGCCCTGGGCGTCTCCGCACTGGTGTTCAACGGCATCTTCGGGTTCGAGGGCGCCGATGCCTCCGTGCCGCTCTTCGCCTTCGTGTTCCTGGTGGCGCTCGGCGTGGACTACAACATCTTCCTCATGACCCGGGTACGCGAGGAGTCGCTGCGCATCGGCACGCGGCCGGGCATCCTCCGGGGGCTCGGCGTCACGGGCGGGGTGATCACCTCTGCCGGCGTGGTCCTGGCGGCGACCTTCGCCGCGCTGGGCGTGATCCCGATCCTGTTCCTCGCGCAGATCGCGTTCATCGTGGCGTTCGGCGTGCTGCTGGACACCGTGCTGGTCCGCTCGCTGCTGATCCCCGCGCTCGCCTACGACATCGGACCGAAGATCTGGTGGCCGTCCGGGCTGGGCAGGGTCGCGTCGCCACGGTAGCCGCGCGCGTCCGCCGGCGGCCACCGCCGCGTCCGCCGGCGGCCACCGCCGCGTCCGCCGGCGGCCACCGCCGCGTCCGCCGGCGGCCACCGCCGCGTCCGTGCACCGGTCGCTGACCGCCCGTAGCTGTGTGTTTCCTGCACAGCGACCGCACAGCTACGGGAAAGCCCTGCCCCAGGTGCCGGCGCCAGGCTGGAGGAACACCACCAGCCCGCAGGAGGACGCCATGATCAGCTACCGACCCACCCCCGAACTCACCCCTGGACGCAAGGGCATCAGGGCGGCCATCGGTGCCATGGCCCTGGTCGCGGTGCTCGGCACCACGGCGTTCGCTCCGGTCGGCGCCGATCCCACGGCGCCCGTCGCCGGCGCCCGGACCGCCGTCGTCGTGGGGACCACCCTCCCGGCGGAGCAGGCCATCGTCCGGAGGCAGGATCCCGGCGGCTCGCTCGACCAGGGCGCTGCAGCGGGACCCCTCTCCGCCTGAGACCCCGGTCCTCCGGACCCGTGCGGGATACTGGACGGGACCTTCGACCGACCGCACCGCTCCGCCCGCAGCGCACGCCGGCCCCGCCGCATCCCAGACGACACCAAGGTAGACACGATGGCCGACGCCACGCACCACTCCATGACCGACAACCTGCCGCGGTTGGCGCACCCGGACGGCAGCCCTATCCGGGCGCTCGTGGTGGACGACGAGACGAGCCTCGCGGAACTCGTGAGCATGGGCCTGAGGATGGCCGGCTGGAGCGTGACGACCGCCGGCGACGGCGCCACGGCGATATCCGCGGCACGGGATTTCCGCCCCGACGTCCTCGTGCTCGACGTCATGATGCCCGGCGTCGACGGCATCGAGGCGCTGAAGAAGATCCGCACCTTCGCACCGAACGTCCCGGCCCTCTTCCTCACGGCCAGGGACGCCGTGCAGGACCGCATCTCCGGGCTGTCCGCCGGCGGCGACGACTACGTCACCAAGCCCTTCAGCATGGAAGAACTCATGCTGCGCCTCCACCGCCTCGTCCAGCGCTCCGGCGTCGCGGCGTCGGACTCCGCGGAACTGGTGGTCGGCGACCTCGTGATGAACGTGGACACGCGCGAGGTCACCCGCAACGGAGAGGACATCGCCCTGACCTCGACCCAGTGGGAGCTGCTGCGCTACCTCATGGAGAACCCGCGCCGCGTGGTCAGCAAGGCGCAGATCCTCGACAACGTCTGGAACTACGACTTCGGCGGCCAGGCGAACATCGTCGAGCTGTACATCTCCTACCTCCGCAAGAAGATCGACGCCGGGCGTACACCGATGATCCACACCGTTCGGGGCGCTGGGTACGTCCTCAAACCCGCCGCCTCATGACCCCGCAGGACCCCGCCGGCGATCGACCGGGCCATCGGCCGCTGCACCTGCGCACGAAACTGATCCTGGCGACCCTCGCCCTGCTCACGGCGATCTGCATCGCGATCGGCGTCCTCAGCCACCTCGCCATGAGCAGCTACCTGACCCGCCAGCTCGATGCTGCCCTCGAGCCCGCCGCCGGCCGGGCGGGCTACCCCGGCGGGCGACCACCGGGGAACGACCAGCGGCCGTCCCGTGACGTCGACCCGGAGAACGCGGCCGGCCAGCGACCGGGAACCCTCAACGCGGTGTTCGACGACGGTGAGGCGCGGAACTCCGCGCTCGTGCAGGACGACGGCACGACCGAGCCCCTCACCGGAGCCGATCTCGACCTGCTGGCCGGCATCGAACCCGCCGACGGTCCCGAGGAACTGGTGCTCTCGAGCGGGCGCTACCGGGTGGACGCGGCGGACCTCCCCGTCGCGTTCGACCCCGACGGCGGCGTCCTGGTCACCGGTCTGTCCACGGCGGAGCGGGACAGCACCCTCGTATCCCTGGACATCACCGTCGCCGCGCTCTCCCTCGCCGGGCTGGCTCTCACGGGCCTTGCCGGCACGGTGATCATCCGCCGGTCCCTGCGCCCGCTCGAGGAACTCTCCGCCGTGGCGACGTCCGTCTCGCAGCTCCCGCTGTCCTCGGGGGAGGTGGCCATCCCCGTGCGGGTCCCGCCTGCCGCAGCGCAGCCGGGCACGGAGGTCGGGACGGTGGGGCTGGCCCTGAACGAGATGATCGACCACGTCACCAGTGCGCTGCGGGAACGCCACGCGAGCGAGACGAAGGTGCGGCAGTTCGTCGCCGACGCGAGCCACGAACTGCGCACCCCCCTGACGTCCATCCGCGGCTACACCGAGCTGATCCTGATGAGTGAGATCGTCAGTCCGTCCGGGCGTGCCGCGCTCGAACGCGTCGACAGCGAGTCCAAGCGCATGTCCTCCCTCGTCGAGGACCTCCTGCTGCTCGCGCGACTCGACGAGGGCCAGCGCGGCGAGGCGTCCGACGTCGACCTGACGGAACTGGTCATCGAGACGACGAGCGACGCCCGGGTGGCCGCCCCGGGATATGCCTGGAGCCTGGACCTGCCGGACGAGCCCGTCGAGGTACGCGCCGTCGGGGCCGAGATCCGCCAGGTGCTCATCAACCTGCTCGCCAACGCACACAGGCACACCCCGCCGGGTACCGCGATCTCCACGGCGCTCGCAGCCGGCGACGGAAGGGCGAGCATCACCGTCACGGACTCGGGTCCCGGCATCGCCCCGGCGTTCCTCGACACGATCTTCATGCGCTTCAGCAGGGGCGACGCCGCGCGGAGCGCGAGCGCAGGGAGCACCGGTCTCGGGCTGGCGATCGTCCAGGCTCTCGTCGAAGCCAACAGTGGAACCATCAGCGTGACCAGCGAGCCCGGCCGCACCCGGTTCACCGTGGACCTGCCGCTCCCGCCGGCGGGTCGCGACCCCGACCAGGAGCGCCCCTAAGCCCACCGCACCCCGTGGAGTACGGCCATGCCGTGGGCGCTCGATAGGCTCAGGGGTATGAACGAACTCGCCGACTTCCTGGACGCACGCATCACCGAGGACGAGAAGGCCGCCCGCGTGGGCAACCTTCCCGAGGAGGTGTGGGGTGCCCGCGGGTGGTACGACCCCGAGCGTGTCCTTGCGGAGTGCCGGTCGAAGAGGAAGCTCATCGATTACGTGAGTGCCGGCCTCGACGAATCGGACGGGCTCGCGGTCCTCCGGCTGGTGGCCCTGCCGTGGGCAGGCCATACCGCCTATCGCCAGGACTGGAGGGCCTAGGCGCGGGCGTGCTTCGCCTCCTTCGGACGGACTAGCCGGGAGCGGGTCCGGCGGAGCGTTGCGGGGCGCCCTCGGGAGAAGGCGTCGGCGGGCAGAGGTCCGTGATCAGCCCGGTCCCGGCGCACTCCCGGACGGCCCGGATGCCCGCCACGGCCGCCGCCTTCCCCGGGAACGGCTTGGACACTGCGATGACCGTCCCGTCCGGTGTCTTCAACCTGAACCTGAAGGCATCGTCCCGATCATGGAAGAGTTCGAACGCCGCGGCCATGGTGCCCCCTGCAATCGTCCCGGACAGAAGGACTGCTCGGGCTCGCTGTCGAATCCGGGACTCGAGGCCGAGTCCCGTCTGGCCCGGTAACGGAATAGGGCTTGCCCCATGTGACCCCAGCCACACCCAAGCCCCGATGATAAGCAGTCTGCGGACTACTGGCGAGTACGTGTCATCGGCGAACCGGGGCCGATGCCCGGTCCGGGAGGGAACGCCCGGAGGAAGAACGCCGCCCGACCGGTGCCGCAATCAGTGCAGTGGCCCGACGGACCGCATGGCTCCGTAGGGGCGCCTCCGCCATTCCACAAGCTTTGCGCAAGAAGCTGTGGATACCGCACCGCCTCCTCCCGCCGTCGCTACCCTTGAACTGTGCCCATCCATCCGACCCCGCCTCCTGGCCAGCACCAGGAGGGGACGGCGCTCCCGCAGGGCGACGCCGTCCGGGTGCCGGACGCGCCGGGCAGGGCTGCGCCTCTCCTGGACCTCGACGTCCTGCGGGACATGGAGCGCGACTTCCCGGACACGTTCGTCGTCGAGCGTTTCGCCCGCGACTTCTCCGAGACGCTGGAAGGGAAGATCGACCGCCTGGAGGCCTGGCTGCAGGACGGCGACCCCATGGCCGCCCAGGACGCCGTGCTCAGCGTGACGACGTCGGCGGCGATGGTGGGAGCCACGCGCCTGAAGCAGGCCGCACTCGCCACGCAGCGCTTCCTCGCTGCCGACGACCTCGGCGCCGCTCAGCGGTCGGTCGCGCTGCTCCGGGGCTGTGCGACCGATACCGTCCGTGAACTGCTCGACACCTACCTGGGACGCCACTAGCCGGACGCGCGCTCCTGCCCCGGATCGACGCGCCTCGGCATGATCCGGAAGCCCACGCCACGCACCGTCGTGATGAGCTCGGGGTCGCCTTCCGATCGGGCGAGTTTCTGGCGCAGGTTGGCGATGTGCACCTCGATGGCACGTTCGTCCGTGCGGCTCACGAAGTTGTACCCGCGGTAGTCACGGCCGCGGGACACGCGGACCAGCTCCTCCTTCGTGCGCACGGCGCCGTTGCTCGCCATCAACTCGTGGAGCAGGTTGAACTCGGTCTTCGTGAGCGGCAGCTCGACGCCGGAGCAGGTCGCCGTGCGGGCTTCGCTGTCCACGACGAGGCTGCCGTTCCGCAGGAGGCCTGCCGTCCCCTTGGCGGTCCCGGCGTCCGTGGGACGATCGGGTGCAGTCGCAGGTCCTGGCGCAGGTCCTGCTGCTGCGGGCGGCTGTGTCGGAGGGTGCTGCGCGTTCTGGCCGATGCGCGGCCTGCGGAGCATCGCGTCGATGCGCGCCCTGAACTCGCGGGGGCGGAAGGGCTTCAGCACGTAGTCGTCGGCGCCGGCCTGGAGCGCCGTGAGGATGTCCATCTCGTCCGTGCGTCCGCTGAGGACGATCACGTAGCAGTCCGTCGTGGAGCGGATCCGCCGTAGGACCTCGTACCCGTCGATATCGGGCAGTCCGATGTCCAGCGTGACCACGGCCGGGTGTTCCCGGCGGACGACGTCGACACCCTCGCGGCCGCTGGACACGCCGCTGACCTGGAAGCCACCCTGCTCGAGGATGGCGGACACGAGGTTCCTGATGTCGAGATCGTCCTCGATCACGACGGCGGCCCGGCGGTCACCGGAGAGGGGGCTATTCATGACCGGGTGCCTGATGGTGGCGGTTGGCCCAGCGCGGCGTCACCAGGACCGCCGCCGTCCGTGTGGACCCCGGGGAGTACCGTGCTGGGAGGACTGTATTGACTTGGCGTGTCCGAGGCATACTCCGTGGACCTGTTCTCTTCGGCGGCCCGGCTGACCTCGTGGGTTCCGTGGCTTTGCGTCCCCGGTTCGCACCGGGTTTGCCTTTGTCGACGAGCGGCTGCCCGCCCGACGATCTTAGCAATGTCGGGTGACACTTCTGCCACTGCGGGTGCGCAGCAGGAGAAGCCGGTCCGAAGGGGCCCGAGACGCTCACGCCGTCCCTGCTCCCGGCCGGCGCAGGACGGCGGACGCGCGGAGGACCGCCTCGCCGACGGCATCGAGGGACCGGGAGCCGTGCCGCCACTGCTGCCAGTGGAGCGGGACGTCCACGTGGCCACCCGGCTCGAGGGGGCTGACGTCGCCGGTGGGGGGTCCGGCCTCCAGCTCGAGTTCGGACATCAGCCCCCACCCCATGCCGAGCCGGATCGCGTCGGCGAACTCCTGCGCTGCCGGGACGAAGTGGCGGGGCGGGGAGACGGGCCGCCGGGTACGGGTGCGCAGGTAGCGGTCCTGCAGGTCGTCCTTGCGGTCGAAGACGATCACGGGAGCGTCCGCGAGGCGGTCCGGGCCCGCACCGTCGGGGAACCACTTCTCCCGGAAAGCCCGCGCGCACACCGGGACGTAGCGCATGATGCCCAGGGGCCGGGACGAGCATCCCTGCACGGGCTCGGCGATGGAGGTGATGGCTGCGGCGGCGGTCCCGTCGCGCAGCAGATCGAGGGAATGCTGCTGGTCCTCCCGCAGTATCTCGACCTGCAGGCTCTCGGCGAGTGGTGCCAGAGCCGGCAGGACCCAGGTGTGCAGCGAGTCCCCGTTGATGACGATCGTGATGCGCTGGTGCTGCCGTTCGCCGGCGGCTCCCAGCTCGGAGGCGAGGTCCGCGGACAACAGGTCGAACTGACGTGCGAAGCGGACGATGGCCTCGCCGGCCTCGGTGGGACGCAGCGGACGGGTGCGTGTGATCACCGGACGCCCGACGGCCACCTCGAGTGCGCGGATGCGCTGGCTCACCGCCGAGGGCGTCACCGAGAGTAGGGCGGCGGCCCCCTCGAAGCTACCCTCCCCTACGATGGCCGCGAGGGCCCTTGCCTGCGCAGGTTCGATGCTCGACATAAGCCCGTCTTACCATACTGAAGAATCATTAGCTGGCCTGAAGGTCCTTCCACTCCTACCGTGGTGGTGTGATCGCTTCCGCTGCTACCGGCCTCGTTGCCGGACTGACCCTGATCGTCGCCATCGGCTCCCAGAACGCCTTCGTCCTGAGCCAGGGCCTGCGGCGGTCCCACGTGGCCTTGGTCGTGACCGTGTGCGCACTCTCGGATCTCGTGCTGATCGCCCTCGGAGTCGGCGGACTGGGTGTGGTGGTCACCGGCGCCCCCGTCGTCCTCGAGGTGGTGCGCTGGGCAGGGGCAGCCTTCCTCGCCGGCTATGCGGTGGTTGCCGCGCGCCGGGCCGTCCGGGGTGGCACGCTCGATGCCGACAGCCGGACGGGCACCTCCTGGCGGGCCGCGCTCGGTACCTGCCTCGCCCTCACCTGGCTGAACCCGCACGTCTACCTCGACACCGTGCTGCTGCTGGGATCGCTGGCCAGCACCCACGGGACCCCGGGGAAGTGGTGGTTCGCAGCGGGAGCCGGCCTGGGGAGCATCCTCTGGTTCACGGCACTCGGTGTCGGCGCGCGGTACCTCGCCCCGGTCTTCACCCGACGGTGGGCCTGGCGTGTCCTCGACGGGTCGATCGCCGTCGTCATGCTCGTCCTCGCGGTGATGCTCGTCGTGTAGCCGCGCGGGCGGGGCACCACCCCGGCAACGCCGTCGGCGCGGTCTGCCGGAGGCAGGCGCCGGGAGACGGCGGTCGTCCCACCGGCCGGAAGGGCGGCTGACGTCAGGAGCCGACGATCGCCGGTGCTGCCGGAATCGGGCCGACCGCCGTGCGGGGTGACCGTCGGAGCAACCAGGTCAGGGCCTCGTCCCGTCGCTCGAAGTACTCGATCGGGTACGACGGCCGGTGCACCGCCTGGAAGTGGGCGACGAGCACCCTCTCGACAGGCGAAGCGCCGACGACGGCGACCGCCGGGAGGTTCCGCGCGGAGGACAGTGCGGTGAACGCTTCCCTGGAGAGGGTGACCATGCCGTTGAGGTCGGCCAGGATCGGAGGAAGGCATCCCGGGGCCAGTGCCTGCACGCGGACCCCGAGTGCCTCGATGTCGCCCGCGGTCACTTCGATGGATCTCGCCCAGCGCAGCGTCAGCACGCCGGTCGCGAGGTACTCCAGGTGGAACCTGGCGGTCTCCGCGGAAGGTGGAGTCACCGGGCACCTCCCTCCCTCGTGCGGCTGTCGGGCCGGCCCTGTCCTCCCGGGGAAGCGGTACCGGCGGCCTCTTCCGGGGCCGCCGGCACCGTGGATCGGGTCTCACGCCTCTCCAGGTGTCCGACGGCTGGGGGAACCGCCGGACGGTCCAGCGTACCCGACGGGCAGACCGGTCTGTCTACCCTAGGATGGACGGACGAGTCGACAGCAGGGGAGATCCATGGTTGCAGCGGCGGCAGTCCCGACGAAGGACGCCCGGGAGCGGATCCTCGGGACGTCGTACGACCTGTTCCTGCAGCGCGGGGTCCGGGCTGTCGGGGTGAACGAGATCATCGCGACGGCCGGCGTGGCCAAGGCGACCTTCTATCATCACTTCCCGTCGAAGGACGATCTGGTCATGGCGTTCTTCGAGCGCCGTCAGCGCCTCTTCACGATCGGCTATCTCGGGGCGGAGAGCGAGCGCCGCGCGGATACGCCCCGCGGACAGCTGCTGGCGATCTTCGACATCTTCGACGAGTGGTTCCACACGCCGGACTTCGCCGGCTGCCCCTACATCCGTGCCCTGCTGGAAACCGGCCCGCGGCATGCGATCGGGGCGGCCGCCGTCCTCTACCTGGACGACATCCGTTCCACGGTCGAGAAGGCCGCCACGGCGATGGGCCTGACCGACGCGGAGGATTTCGCCTACTGCTGGCTGGTCCTCATGCAGGGCGCCGTCGTCTCGGGTGTGGGCATCGATCCCGGCAGCAGTGCACGGATCAAGCGGCTCGGGAAGCACCTCATCGGCCTCCACACGCCCATCGAGGGCGGGGAGGCAGACCCGACCATCCGCTAGGGGTGTGCCTCGTCCGCGGCCGGATCGGCCCCCGCGTCCGCGTTCGCTACCATCGGTAGCACCACCTCGGGCGGTGCACGACCTGCGCGAGGACCGGGCATGGCCTGTGCAGGGGCGGTCGATCGTTGCGGCGAGGCCGTATCCGGTCAGGCTTCGGGGAGCTGCCTGGGCGGCCGGAGGGACATCGCGCGATGGCGGGAGCTGCATGAGGCTGGATGTTGTGACGCTGCAGGTTGCGTTCGGCGTGATCGCGCTGACCCTGCTGGTGCTGTTCTACGGCGTGAGCGTGCGGCGCAGCCACTCCACCTACAGCACCTGGTGGTGCGCGGCGATCGCCTCGTTCCTCACGGGCACCGGTCTCTACCTGTGTGATGGCACGGTCCACCAGGTCTGGGCCAACCCGGCCGGCAACGCCCTGCTGGTGGCAGGAGCCGCATGCGTGTGGGCCGGCGCACGGGCCCTGCGCACGACGGCACCGAGACCGTGGCAGATCCTGATCGCACCGGTCATCACGGTGGTGGCCTCTGCCTTCGACAGCCCGTCGACGAACACCTGGTCCGCCGGAGGGTTCCTCCTCGCCTTCATGACGTTCTTCATCGGACGCGCCTCCCTCGAGATCTGGCGGCTGGACCCCAACACGACCACCACGCAACGTCCGCTCGCAGTCGCGTCCGGTGCCCTGGGTCTGTACTACCTGTGCCGGTGGATCGCCTTCGTGGCCACCGGCCCCTCCTCGTCGACCTTCCAGACCTACTTCGGCACCGTTCCCACGACCCTGTTCACCATGGTCCTGCTGATCGTGGTGTCCTTCACCATGGCGACCCTCAGCAACGAACAGGCCCTCAAGGAGCTTCGGGCGCAGGCCAGTCACGATGAACTGACGGGGATCCTGAACCGCCGCGGTTTCCTCGAACTGGCGGAGTCCGAGATACGCAACCTGCCGACCCGGGACACCCCGAGCACCCTCGTCCTGGCCGACATGGACAACTTCAAGCAGGTCAACGACACGCACGGACATCCTGCAGGAGACTCGGTCCTCCAGGCGGTCGCGGCAGCCTGTACCCGCTCGGTCCGTTCGACGGACCTCGTCGGACGCTACGGTGGGGAGGAATTCGTCCTCCTGCTCCCCGGCGCAGGGCTCGACAGCGCGGAGCTGGTCACCGAGCTGATCAGCAAGACCCTGCGCATGAGCCAACCCGCCTTCGATTTCCCCCTCCCCACCATCAGCTACGGACTGGCAGCACTGCCGCCCGGGCCCGACCGCATCGGCAACGCGATCGCAGCCGCCGATGTGGCCCTCTACACCGCCAAGGAACTGGGCCGCGACCGCGCCGTCAGGGCGGACCAGCACTGAACGGCATCACGTCCTCACCAGGGGCGGCACGGGCGCCACCTCATATGCCGGGCCTTGGTCCGACACAGCAGTGGCACAGGGTACCCCCGGAACGTAGGAGAAGAATCCTTCCCCACGAACCGGAGACCAGCCCATGAACATCCTGATCCTCATCGCCGCAGACCTCCTGGCGATCACACTCCTGACCGTCGGCCTGTACCTGCGCCGGCACCGCCGTCGCGACCTCGTGGTCTCCTACCTCGGCATGAACGTCGGAGTCCTCGCAGTGGCGACGGCCCTGTCGGGATCCGCGGCCGGCGTCGGCCTGGGCCTCGGGCTGTTCGGTGTCCTCTCCATCATCCGCCTGCGCTCCACCGAGCTGGCACAGCACGAAGTGGCCTACTACTTCTCCGCGCTCGCCCTCGGGCTGATCGCGGGCCTCGGCGCGGAGCCGCTGTGGCTCCCGCTCGCCCTCATGGGGCTGATCCTCGCCGTCATGGTCATCGGTGACCACGCACGGGTGCTCCCGGCCTACCGGCATCAGGTCGTGGTGCTGGACCAGGCCATCAGTGACGAGACGATGCTCCGGGTCCGCCTCGCAGAGGTGCTGAACGCCCGGATCCATTCCGCCACCGTGTCCGAGCTGGACCTCGTGAACGACAGGACCACCGTCGAGGTCCGCTACGAGGCGAGCACCGCCGGTGCCGACGCGCGGCGGGCCCCCGTTCCACCGTCGACCGCCATGCCGCCGCAGGCTCCGGCCGGGACCACCTGCTCCACCGACCTGCCCGAGGCGATGCCCGCAGCCGATCCGGCGCACGTCCCGCCCCTGCCGCCGATTCAGGAGGATCCGGCCGGCAGTGCACGGGCGACGGCGGGTGTGTCGTGAATGCCGGTGCCTTCGCCGGCCTGGACCGCAGGGCGTCCGTCAGCCTCGAGGACCTGAACAGCGCAGCCGCCCTGCAGACCAGGATGGACCGCAAGTACGTGGTCGGGACGCGTCTCGCCGCGAACGTCCTCCGATCGTTCGACGCCGACGTCCGCGTCCTCGAGATGCTGGGGCGGCGGTCCTTCACCTACGACTCGGTCTACTTCGACACCCCGACCCTGGACAGCTACCTCCTCGCCGCCCATGGCAGGCGCCGCCGCTACAAGGTCCGCACCCGCACCTACGTGGACAGCGCTGCCGGCTTCCTCGAGGTGAAGACCGAGGGGGCGCGTGCGGCCACCGTCAAGGAGCGCATCCCCTACGCGCTCTCCGACAGCCACCGCCTCACCCCTCGGGGCCTGGACTACGTCCACGAGACACTCGCCTGCTCCATCGGGTCGGTGCCCTCCGGCGTGCTGCGGCCCGTGATCGAGACGCGCTACCGACGCATCACGCTCTACCTCCCCGCGTCGGGGAGCCGGGCCACGATCGACCTCGGCGTCACCTGGCGCAGGCCCGGTGGCCAGGCCCACGAACTCGACGGCGCCGTCATCATCGAGACGAAGTCCGGCGGCGCGGCCGGCGCCCTCGACCGCCACCTCTGGGCCTCCGGCATCCGGCCCGTCAGGATCTCCAAGTTCGCCACCGGCATGGCCGTCCTCGATCCGACGCTTCCGGCCAACCGGTGGCACCGCACCGTCTCCACCGGACTTCCGCTCCGACTCATCTCCCTCTGACACCACACGTCCCGAAGGACCCCCATGCGCATCCCCTCCCTCACTGCCCCCCGCAGCACAGCCCTGAAGACCTCCGTCGCCGCACTCGCGCTCACACTCTCTCTCGCCGCCTGCAGCACGGGGACCACGAACGCCGATACCGCGAACGGCACCACCGACACCACCACGACGGACGCGACCACGACCGACACCGGCGACACCACCGACGCGACCGCGGTCGTCGCCGGTGCGGCCGACATCACCGAGGACACCCACTACGACGCCGACAACCTCACCTGGGACGCCGCGGAGGAAGTAGCGGTCACGCTCGCGGACGGTGCCAGCAGCGCCACGGACGACGGTGTCGCCGCCGACGGCGTCACCGTCGACGGCGACACCGTCACCATCACGGCCGCCGGCACCTACCGGCTGTCCGGCAGCCTCGCCGACGGCCGGGTGGTCGTCGCAGCAGGGGAGGAGGACGTGGTCCGCATCGTCCTCGACGGCGTCGAGCTGACCAGCAGCACCGGATCCCCCTTCGTCGTCACGAGCGCGAACGAGGCCCTGGTCCACCTCGAGAACGGCACCGCCAATACGCTGAGCGACGCCGACAGCTATGCGGACACCAGCACGGACGCCCCGGATGCGGCCCTGTACTCGATGGCCGACCTCACCATCGCCGGCGCAGGCACCCTCACGGTGACCGGCCATGCCGACAACGGCATCGTGTCGAAGGACGGACTCGTCCTCGCAGCGGGGAACGTCACCGTCGAGGCCGTGGACGACGGCATCGAGGGCAAGGACTACATCGCCCTGCTCGGCGGCACCTACGACGTCACGGCCGGCGGCGACGGCGTGAAGGCCACCAACGAGGACGAGGACGGCCGCGGCTGGTTCACCGTCTACGGCGGACAGCTGGTGGTGTCCTCGGGCGACGACGGCGTCAAGGCGGCCACCCTGCTCACCGTCGATGCGGGGGCAGTGGAGGTCACCGACTCCGTCGAGGGCCTGGAGGCCCAGCACATCGCCGTCGACGGAGGCTCAGTCGACGTCACCTCCAGCGACGACGGCGTGAACGCGGCAGGTGGGTCGTCCGGTGCCACCAGCGGCGGGGGCGGCATGGGCGGCGGGTCCATGGCGGCCGGAGACTACACGGTCAGCGTGACGGGCGGGACGCTCACCATCGACTCGGAGGGAGACGGCCTCGACTCCAACGGCGACGCGAGCATCACCGGAGGCACCGTCGTCGTGAACGGACCGACGGGCCAGGGCAACGGCGCCCTGGACGTGAACGGCGAGCTGACGGTCGACGGCGGGACGGTCGCCGCAGCGGGCAGTTCCGGCATGGTCGTCACCCCGGGTGCGTCGTCGACGCAGTCGGGCGTGCAGCTGACGTTCGGCGTGACGATCCCGGCCGGTACCGCGATCCAGATCGCGTCGTCGGACGGCACCGTGGTGGGTTCCTTCGTGGCGAGCAAGGACCTCGCGTCGCTGATCTTCTCCTCGGCGGCTATCACCGAGGGTGGGACCTACATCGTCTACACGGGTGGCACCACGGTCGCCACGGAGGGCGTCACCGAGGGCACGTTGGACGGTGCCGAGGAACTCGGCAGCGTCACGGCCGGCGAGTACACGCAGTCCGAAGGCCCCGGCGGACGCTGACGGCGCGGCAGGAGCGGGGAGGCCCCGGCTTCCCCGCTACCGCCCGTTGTCGGCCCGTTCCTCGATCCAGTCCGTCGCGGCATCGGAGAGGAAGACGCCCTCGGGCCGCGCTCACCCATCCACCAGGAATCGGAGGCGATCAGGCCACCGGCCCGGCTGATGTCTGCCACGACCTCGGGCGTCAGGGCCGTCCCGTTGTTGCTGATGAGCCACTGCCGCGTCTCCGGCATCACATCGTTCCACCACTCGTCGAGTTCCATGCCCGCAGTATCGCATCGCGGGAGTCTTCGAACCGTCAGTCCTTCCTATAGTGTGCGACGCACACTATAGTAACGGCCATGAGCGACGACCTCATCCAGGGCCACCTCCAGGAGCTGCGACGCGGCACCGTGGTCCTGGCCTGTCTGTGTCGCCTTCGGCATCCCGATTACGGGTACGCCCTGCTCGAGTCCCTCGAGGCATCCGGCATCCACGTCGACGCCAACACCCTCTATCCACTCCTGCGGCGCCTCGAGAAGCAGGGCCTGCTGACCAGCGAGTGGAACACTGCCGAATCCCGTCCCCGCAAGTTCTATCGGACGAGTCCGGCCGGCGACGACCTCGCCGCCACCCTCACGGCCGACTGGGATCGGCTGACCACATCGCTGCATCGCCTCGCCGAAGGGGACAGATCATGACCAGCCTCACCGACCGATACATCTGGGCCGCCGTCCGCACCGTCCCGGAGGCCCAGCGCTCCGGCCTCGAACCCGAGATCCGGGAGATGATCGAGGAATCCATCGACGTCCGCCTCGCCGCCGGCGATGATCCGGCCTCCGCCGAACGGGCCACCCTCACCGGATTGGGTGACCCCGAGCGCCTCGCCGCCGACTACGTGGACCGCCCGCTGGTGCTGGTGGGTCCGCGGTACTACCTCGAGTGGTTGCGCCTCCTGAAGACCATTGCCTTCATCTCCGTCCCCATCGCCGCGGCCGCCGTGTTCGTCGTCCAGCTCTTCACCACGGGCAGCGTCGGCGGCGCGATCGGCAGCGCGGCGGCGACGGCGATCAGCGTGACGGTGCACGTCGGTTTCTGGACCACCCTGCTGTTCGTCATCCTGGAGCGCACGGGCTCCACGGAGGCCGGGATGGAGTGGACGGTCGACCGGCTCCCGGAGCTGCCCGACGGCTCCCGTGACGGCCGCCGGTCCGAACTGGTCGCCTCGCTGGTGTTCCTTGCGGTATTCGCGGGCCTTATCCTGTGGCAGCAGGTGCGACCTGCGGTCCGCGCCGAGGACGGGAGCGGGATCCCGCTCCTCGACCCCGCGCTCTGGACCTCCTGGCTTCCGTGGTTCCTCGGGCTGATCGTCGCCGAGGCATTCTTCGCGACCTGGATCTTCCGGCGCGGGTGGTCCTGGTCCGCAGCCGCCGTGAACCTCGTCCTCGGCGTCGCCTTCACGGTACCGGCGCTCCAGCTCTGGGCCGCGGGGGACCTCCTGAACCCGGCCTTCCTCGACGCCACCGGCTGGGATCCCGGCGTCGCGACGGAGGGCTGGACCGTCAGCACCATCGTGACCGCATCCGTCCTGGTCCTCGCCGTCTGGGATGTCGCCGACGGTTTCCTGAAGGCAGGGCGTGCATCGGGTGCGGCGTCGCCGCGTCGGGTCCTCGCCGATCACTGACGCGTACCGGCCGGCCACAGGGCGCAGGCGTACCGTGGGCGCATGGCAGCCACCGATTCCCGTCAGCAGCACATCGTCAGCACCCTCGTCGAGGCCCACCAGGACCTCATGGAAGTGGATCCGCTCGCCTTCCGTGCGAGGTTCCGGAAGATGGCGGCGGATCCCTACGCCTTCTACCGCGGCAGCGCGGCCCTGTTCTACACGGACATGGCGGAGCTCGACGACGCCTGGGCGGACGAGCGCACGGGCCGGGTCTGGATCCACGGGGACCTCCACGCCGAGAACTTCGGCACCTACATGAGCAACCAGGGGCGGCTCACCTTCGACGTCAACGATTTCGACGAGGCGTACGTGGGCCACTTCTCCTGGGACCTGCGCCGCTTCGTCGCCTCGCTGACGCTGCTCTGCTGGCAGAAGGCCCTGCCGTCACGGGCGGTCCGGGACCTGGCGCACACCTATCTCGAGGCGTATCTCGGCCGGGTCGAGGACTACGTGGACAACGAGCAGTCCACATTCGCCTTCGGGCTCGACAACGCCGAGGGCTCCATCTACCGCGTCCTGCAGCAGGCCCGCGCGGCCCGGCGGACGGGCCTGCTCGACTCGCTCACCCTGATCGAGGACTACGATCGGACGTTCCGCGACGACGGATCCATCCGGGCGCTCGACGACGACGAGTACGCCGAGGTGGCCGACGCCTTCGAGCGCTACCTCGGGACCGTCCCGGACAGCGAGCGGTCGCGCCGCCGGGTGTTCTACCGGATCAAGGGCATCGTGGGCAAGAAGGGTTTCGGCATCGGCAGCGCGGGACTTCCGACCTACAACGTGCTGATCGAGGGCTTCGACGAGGCCCAGGAGAACGACATCATCCTGACCATGAAGCAGTCCAACATCGCCGCGCCCAGCCGGATCGTCCGGGACGAGCGCGTGCGCGGTTATTTCGAGGACGACGGGCACCGCGCCGTCATCAGCCAGCGCTCCCTGCAATCCCACACCGACCCCTTCCTGGGGTACACGACCATCCGGGGGGTCTCGTTCGTGGTGTCCGAACTCTCCCCCTACAAGCGGGACCTGTCCTGGGACGACCTCACCGAACCCGAGCAGATGGATCCCGTGCTCGAGGCCCTCGGACAGGCCACGGCGAAGATCCACTGCTCCACCGACGAGGACAGCGACCACGACCTCGTGCCGTTCCGCACCGAGACGGCCATCATGGCCGCCGTCGACCGCGACCGGGACGGATTCCTGGAGGACATCGTCGGTTTCGGCGAGGCGTATGCGGACACCGTCCGGCAGGACCACGCTCTCTTCGTCGACGCCTTCCGCGAGGGCCTCATCAGCGCCGTCCCCGCAGCATGACCGGAAGAAGTTGAGTCCGCAAGGCTCAACTTCATTTTGCCCCTGGGGCTACCGGGCCTATACTTGAGTGCAGAACGCTCAATCTACGCGCCCGGCGGATGAGCGCCTCGCAAATCCCGGGCAGTCGAAAGGAAATTGCATGTCACGTGCAGTAGGTATTGACCTCGGAACCACCAACTCGGTCGTCTCGGTTCTCGAAGGTGGCGAGCCCACCGTCATCGCGAACGCCGAGGGCGCACGCACCACGCCGTCGATCGTCGCTTTCTCCAAGTCCGGCGAGGTCCTGGTCGGCGAGATCGCCAAGCGCCAGGCCGTCAACAACATCGACCGCACCATCTCGTCGGTCAAGCGCCACATGGGCACCGACTGGACCGTCGGCATCGACGACAAGAAGTACACGCCGCAGGAGATCTCGGCCCGCATCCTCCAGAAGCTCAAGACCGACGCGGAGAGCTACCTCGGCGAGAAGGTCACGGACGCCGTCATCACGGTTCCCGCCTACTTCAACGACGCCGAGCGCCAGGCCACCAAGGAGGCCGGTGAGGTCGCCGGCCTGAAGGTCCTGCGCATCGTCAACGAGCCCACCGCGGCAGCCCTCGCCTACGGGCTGGACAAGGGCAAGGAGGACGAACTCATCCTCGTGTTCGACCTCGGCGGCGGAACGTTCGACGTCTCCCTCCTCGAGGTGGGCAAGGACGAGGACGCGTTCTCGACCATCCAGGTCCGCTCGACCGCCGGTGACAACCGCCTCGGTGGCGACGACTGGGACCAGCGCGTGGTCGACTACCTGCTGTCGCAGGCGAAGGCCAAGGGCGCGGACCTGTCGAAGGACAAGATCGCCCTGCAGCGCCTGAAGGAAGCTGCCGAGCAGGCCAAGAAGGAACTGTCCTCGGCGACGTCCACCAACATCTCCCTGCAGTACCTCTCCGTCACGGCGGACGGCCCCGTCCACCTCGACGAGCACCTCTCGCGCGCCAAGTTCCAGGACCTCACCAAGGACCTGCTGGACCGCACCAAGAAGCCGTTCAACGATGTCATCTCCGAGGCCGGGATCAAGGTCGGCGACATCGACCACATCGTCCTGGTCGGCGGATCCACCCGCATGCCCGCCGTCGTCGAACTCGTGAGGGAGCTCGCGGGCGGCAAGGAGCCCAACAAGGGCGTCAACCCCGATGAGGTCGTCGCCGTCGGTGCCGCCCTGCAGGCCGGTGTCCTGAAGGGCGAGCGCAAGGACGTCCTCCTGATCGACGTCACGCCGCTGTCCCTCGGTATCGAGACCAAGGGCGGCATGATGACCAAGCTCATCGAACGCAACACGGCCATCCCCACCAAGCGCAGCGAGACCTTCACCACGGCGGACGACAACCAGCCGTCCGTGGCCATCCAGGTCTTCCAGGGCGAGCGCGAGTTCACCCGCGACAACAAGCCGCTGGGCACGTTCGAGCTGACCGGCATCGCGCCGGCTCCGCGCGGCGTCCCGCAGGTCGAGGTCACCTTCGACATCGACGCCAACGGCATCGTGCACGTGTCCGCGAAGGACAAGGGCACGGGCACCGAGCAGTCGATGACCATCACCGGTGGCTCGTCCCTCTCCAAGGAGGACATCGACCGCATGGTGCGCGAAGCCGAGGAGCACGCGTCCGAGGACAAGAAGCGCCGTGAGGCCGCCGACACCCGCAACGGTGCCGAGCAGCTCGCCTACTCGGTGGACAAGCTGATCGCCGACAACTCGGACAAGCTGCCCGAGGACGTCCGGACCGAGGTCCAGGCCGACGTCGACGCCCTCAAGAAGGCGCTCGAGTCGCAGGACAACGACGACGAGGTCAAGTCGGCCTTCGAGAAGCTGCAGGCCTCCCAGTCGAAGCTCGGTGAGGCGATCTACGCGTCCGCCCAGCAGGACGCGGGCTCCGCCGGCGCCCCGGACGACGACCAGTCAGCCTCCACCGGCACCGACGAGGACATCGTCGACGCCGAGGTGGTCGACGAAGACACCAACGAGAAGAAGTAGTCATGCCGCACCACGGAAATGAAGAAGAGCACCAGTCAGAGCCGGTGAGCTTTCGCGACAACCGGAAGATCGACCCGGAGACGGGCGAAGTCCGTGGGCAGCAGAACGACGCCGACACCCCGGCCGCGGAAGACCCCGCGGCCGGGGGGCAGGCTTCCCCCGCGGGCGACTCCGCCGAGGGGGACGCCCTGGCGCAGGCCGAGGCGATCCTGAACGAGGCAGGCGCCGACGGGGAGAGCAATCCCGCCGTCGACGTCGTCGCGGAGCTCCGCAACGACCTGCTCCGGCTGCAGGCCGAGTACGTCAACTACCGGCGCCGCGTCGAGCGTGACCGGGACGTGGCGCGGGACCAGGCGGTCATCGGCGTGATCAACTCGCTGATGCCCGTGCTCGACGACATCGACGCCGCACGCCAGCACGGCGACCTCGCCGAAGGACCCTTCGCGGCGATCGCGGGCAAGCTCGAGAACGTCCTCCGGACGTACGAGCTGACCCGCATCGACGAGGTCGGCGTCGCGTTCGACCCGAACATCCACGAGGCGCTCATGCAGCAGCCCAGTGCGGACGTCCAGGTCGACAGCGTCAGCCAGATCCTCCGCGCGGGCTACCGCAAGGGCGAGCGCGTCCTCCGGGCCGCGCAGGTCATCGTGGCGGTTCCGGAGTAATCAGCAGCATGATCGCCGGGACGGTCCCCAAACGGCGGCAACGAAATTCCTGCGGGCCTGGCGGCCCTTGGAATATTGAAGCCGCCTTCCTCGGGGACTGCCCCGGCTCTCGCCGCTCACTCACTTCTCTATTTGAAGAACGACGAAAGGAGACGCCAATTGGCTAGTCAGGATTGGGTCGACAAGGATTTCTACAAGATCCTGGGTGTCTCCAAAGATGCGTCCGACGCAGACATCAAGAAGTCGTACCGGAAGCTCGCACGCAAGTACCACCCTGACCAGAACCAGGGCGATGCAGCCTCCGAGAAGACGTTCAAGGACGTATCGGAGGCCTATTCCGTCCTGTCCGACGCCGAGCAGCGCCAGCAGTACGACGCGATCCGCGCGATGGGCGGCGGAGCCAGGTTCTCCGCCGGCGGGTCCGGCGGGAGCGCCGGCGGCAACGCGGGATTCGAGGACATCTTCGGGAACCTCTTCGGCCAGGGCACGGGGACGCGCCAGCGGACCGGGTTCTCGAACAGCGACCTGCCGCCCGAGTTCGCCGACCTGTTCGGCGGCGGAGGCATGGGTGGCGGGTTCCCGGGCGGGTTCCAGTCCACCCGCCCGCAGAAGGGCGCGGACCGCACGGCCAGCACGTCCATCTCCTTCGGCGGATCCATCAACGGCACCACCATCGGCCTGCGCGAGCCTTCGGGCGAGCAGATCGATGTCCGCATCCCTGCAGGCATCCGCGACGGCCAGAAGGTCCGGGTGAAGGGCAAGGGACAGCCGGGCCAGGCCGGCCCCGGTGACCTCATGGTCACCGTCAAGGTCAAGGAGCACCCACTCTTCAAGCGCGACGGCGACGACATCCGCGTGCACGTGCCGGTCAGCTTCCCCGAAGCGGCCCTCGGGGCCCAGATCGAGGTCCCGACCGTCACCGGTGAGCTGGTGAAGATGAAGATCCCGGCCGGCACGCCGTCGGGCCGCACGCTCCGGCTCAAGGGCCGCGGCGTGAAGACCTCGAAGGCGACGGGTGACCTGCTGGTGACCGTCGACGTCGTCGTCCCGCAGAATCTGTCCAAGGAGGCGGAGGCCGCCGTCGAAGCCTTCCACAACGCGACGAAGGACGCCGATCCGCGATCCGGCCTCGCTGCGAAGGCGCGCCTGTAACAGTACATTTGAGCCACCGCCGGCAACGCCGGCAACGGAAGGAGGCACTGCCATGGACTACACGATGCCCATCTACGTCATCTCCGTCGCCGCCGAGCTCGCCGACATGCACCCGCAGACGCTCCGGCAGTACGACCGGCTGGGCCTCGTGACGCCCAGCCGGGCGCCGGGACGTGCCCGGCGGTACTCGCAGAAGGACGTCAGCACGCTGCGCGAGATCCAGCGGTTGTCCCAGGAGGGCGTCTCCCTGGAGGGGATCCGGCGCATCCTCGACCTCGAGAACCAGGTGTCGGCACTGCAGTCGCGGATCACCGAGCTCGCCACGGAGCTGGCATCCCGCCGCGTCCAGTCCGAAACCAGCAGGGTCTTCGCAGCCGGACTCGCCGGCGACGTCGTCACGCTGGCCCGCGGCCAGCGTCCCCGCCCCCGCAGCCAGGCGCTCGTCGTCTGGCGCCCCGACACGGCCCGCGCGGCGAACTAGCCGCCCACCGGCGGCGTGGCCTGCCTCCGGGCAGACGACGCGCGTCAGTCCCTCGGCGCAGCCGTGCTCGACCGGACGATGAGGGCCGTCCGGGCCGCGTGGTTCACGGGCTCGCACGTATCGGGCCCCTGCAGGATCTGCAGCAGGCGTTCGACCGCCCGCTGGCCCTGCTGCTGCGGGAACTGCGCGACGGTGGTGAGGCCGAGGGTCTCGCCGAGTTCATGGCCGTCGATCCCGATGACCGAGATGTCCTCCGGAACGCGCAGGCCCAGCTCCCGCGCGGCGAGGATGGTACCGATCGCCATCTCGTCCGAGGCGCAGAAGACCGCCGTCGGGGTGTCCCGCGGATAGCCGAGCAGCTGCTTCGCCTGGCCGTAGCCGCCCTGGATGGTGAAGTCGGCATCCAGGCGCCACGAGTCCAGGATCCCGAGGCCCGCGGCGTCCATCGCCGCCTCGTAGCCGCGGCGGCGCGTGCCGGCGATCCGGAAGTCGTTCTCGAAGGCGTCGGTCCCGCCGATGTGAGCGATCCGGCGATGGCCGAGCGTGATGAGGTGGTCCGTGGCCAGTCCGGCGATCGCGTGGTCGTCGACGCTGTAGGTCTCGGCCCCGGGGAGGGGGCCGCCGATGCCGACGACGGGCTTGCCGACGGCGAACAGCTGTCCCAGTTCCTCGCGGCCCAGTTCCAGCGAGACGGGGATGACGCCGTCGCAGCGCTGCCGGAGCAGGAATTCGGAGAGGACCCGGTCGCGGTGCCCGGCGTCCTCGTTGAGGTTGTAGAGCGTCAGGTCGTAGCCCGCCTCGAGCAATGACGCGGCCACGCTGTCCACGATCTGGGAGTAGTACCAGCGGGCTACGGACGGGACGACGACGCCCACGTTGCGGTGGCGCCCGGACGCCAGCGAGGAAGCCGTCGAACTGACCACGAAGTCCAGCGTCTTCGCGGCCTGCAGCACGCGCGCGCGGGACTGCTCGGAGACCCGGCCGTTGCCGCTGAGCGCCCTGGATACGGTGGCGGTGGAGACACCGGCCAGGCGGGCGACGTCCTTGATGCCGGCCATGGTGTCCTCTCCTCCCGTGCCCGGGGACAGTCCGCTCGACGTGTCCCCGTTCGATCATTCCGGATCAGGCATGGATCCGCTATCCGGCGCTGGTCAGCATCCAGACGCAGGCGTCGGGTACGAGGTGCCCGCCGTCGGCCGCGCCGGGCGTGCTCGCCGCGATCACCGTGCCCTCCGGCAGCGGGGTCGCGAACTCGCCCATGTTGAGGAGGACGAGGACGTCGCCGTTCCGGAAGGCGACGACGTCGGTCGCCTCGAGTGCGCGGGACCAGCTCAGCGAACCGGCTCCGAGGCGCAGGTCGCGGCGGAGCCGGAGGGCCGTGCGGTACAGCGACAGCGTCGAATCGTCGTCCATCGACTGCACGTCGCGCGCGTACCCGGCCCAGTCCTCCGGCTGCGGCAGCCACGGCGCCGAACCGTCCACGTCCGCGAATCCGAACGACGGCGCCCCGGCCCGCCACGGGAGGGGGACCCGGCACCCGTCGCGGCCCAGGCGCTCGCCCCCGGTGCGCACGAACGTCGGATCCTGCCGCGCGGCGTCGGGCATGGCGGTGTGGTCCGGCAGGCCGAGCTCCTCGCCCTGGTACAGGTAGATGCCGCCGGGCAGGGCGAACATCGCGAGCGACGCGGCGCGGGCACGGGCGAGACCTGTTCCCGTGTCCGGCTGCGCGTCCGACCGGCCGATCCCGTCACCACCACGGGGAGCGCCCTCGGCGAGGCCGAAGCGGCTGGTGTGCCGGACGACGTCGTGGTTGCTCAGCACCCATGTGGTGGGCGCGCCGACGGCATCGAAGGCGGTGAGCGATGACGAGATGACATGGCGCAGGCTGTGCGCGTTCCACGGGTGGTGGAGGTAGGCGAAATTGAAGGCCTGGTGCATCTCGTCCGACCGCACCCAGTCGGTGAGCCGGGGCAGGGGGTCGATCGACGCTTCCGCGCAGAGGATGCGCTCGCCGTCGTACTCGGCGAGGATGCCGCGCCACTGCCGGTAGATCGCATGGACCTCGTCCTGGCCGAACATGGGTGCCTCCCAGCCGGGGAAGCCCTCGGACGAGCAACCGTCGGCGCGTCCGCCCCAGTCGGGCAACCCCTGCGCCTTCACGAGGGCGTGGGCCACGTCCACGCGGAAGCCGCCGACGCCGCGATCGAGCCAGAATCGCAGGACCCTCTCGAACTCCGCGCGCACCGCGGGGTTGTCCCAGTTGAAATCGGGCTGGGAGGAGTCGAAGAGGTGGAGGTACCACTGGCCGGGCATGCCGTCCGCGTCGACGGTGCGGGTCCACGCGGGGCCACCGAAGTGCGATTGCCAGTTGTTGGGCGGTTCGCTGCCGTCGGTGCCCCGGCCGTCCCGGAAGACGAACATCCCGCGCTCCGCCGATTCCGCGGGAGCGGCGAGGGCGGCCTGGAAGAGGACGTGGTCGCTGGAGCAGTGGTTGGGCACCAGGTCCACGATGACGCGGATGCCGAGGGCGTCGGCGCGCGACACCAGCGCGTCGAAGTCGGCCAGGGTGCCGAACAGGGGATCGACGTCGCAGTAGTCGGCGACGTCGTATCCGCCGTCGCGCTGGGGCGAGGTGTAGAACGGCGACAGCCAGACGGCGTCGATGCTGAGGTCCGCGAGGCGCCCCAGCTCCGCCGTGATGCCGGGGAGGTCACCCATGCCGTCGCCGTTCGAATCCCGGAACGACCGCGGATACACCTGGTAGATGACGGAGGAGCGCCACCACCGGTCGTCCTCGGAGGCGGCGTGCAGGGGCGCATGGAACGCGGCGGACGTGGACAGGTGCTCGCCGTGCAGGACGGGGGCGATCTCAGACATGCCGATCATCCTAGACCCGTTGAGACCAAACGATGGAAGCGCTTCCAATGTTCAGCCTACTGCCCTTGCGCATTTCCTGCGGAAATTGTCAGGAGATCACCAGACTACTGAGCAGTACGGTGTAAACGTTTACAACTACAGTTCCCCCGATGGTCGGCGCTCAGGGCGAGGAGCAGGGCGAGGACCCGTCCGGTGCCGGGACCCCGGGTGGAATTTGTCCCGGCACGCGGGCAGACTGGAGGGATGGAACAGACTCCGGAGTCGTGTCGTGCTTGAGACCTTCGTCGAAGCCCTGGCGATCGGCGCCGGCGTGCTGGCAGCCATGGGTGCCGGGACCGGGGTTGCCGGCTGGCTGGTGGTGCGGAAGGTCCGTCGGTCGCGGATCATCGAGCGCACCAGGGACCGGGGACTGCTGGCCGCCCGCGCCTACGCGCCCGACCGCCTCACCCGTGAACCCGCCCGGCTCATCGGTGAGCTCAAGCGCTCCTCGCGTGCCACGCATCTCGCGCTCGCCGAGGCTACGGCGCAGGGGCAGCCGGTCGGTGACCTGCCCCGGGCCGCTGCCGAGATCGACCGGGCGGCGGGTTCCCTCGAACACCTGCTGAGGGTCGCGGACCGCGAGCCGAACCGGACACTGAAGCAGGAGCTGACCACGGATCTGGCCGCTCAGGCGCGTGCCCTCGACGACCTCTCCGCCGATCTCCGCCGCTGCCTCCTCCAGACGTCGCGGTCCATCGACACCCTCCAGCTCGATCAGGCCACCAGCCGCCTCCGCACCGAGATCTCCGCCATGAGCACGTGGCGGGACAGTTACGGGAACCGGCAGGGCTGGTGACCGGTTCCACTAGGTAGCACACTCCATCCAGTCACCCCGGGGGTCCGACCGTGTCGATCAAACGCCGCATCACGCGCATCGTGCAGGCCAACCGCAATGCGGCGACCGAAGCGAAGCAGGATCCGCGGGTCCAGGCGCAGAACGCCCAACTGGCGCAGCGCTCGCTGCTCGACCAGGCGAGGCGTGGAGCGGCCGATGTCGCAGCCCACCATCACCGGGTGGGCCTCGCCGCGAACGAGGCCGCCGCCTACCTCAACCGGGTCGAGGCTGCTGCGGCCGCCGCCGTGCAGCGGGGCGACGACGACGCCGCCCGGGCGGCGATCCGGGAGTCGATGACGGCGCGACGGCGTCTCGAGACGCTGACCCGGCAACTGCACGAAGCGGAGCAGCAGGCCCGCCGGCTCCACGACGACGTGCAGCGGCTCGAACAGCGTGTGCAGCAGAACGCGATGGAGTACGACGCCCTGCTCGCCCGGCGCGCGGCCGCCCAGGCCGCCATCGGCGTGCACGACGCTCTGGCGTCGTCGTCGAGGGAGGCCGCGGCGATCGACGCCGCGCGCCGGAACGCCGAGCTCGAGGTGCGCCGCTTCGAGGCGCAGGCCCAGGCCCGTGAGGAGCTGTCCTGGACAGATCCTTCGTCGCCGCGCCTGCAGCAGGCGTTCGAGGAGCTCGAAGCGGACGCCGCGGCACAGCAGGAACTCGAGGACCTCAAGCGGAGGAACGCGCGAGGCTATCCTCCAGCGCAACAGTGAGCGCCTGCAGGACGGCGTCGTCGACGTCGTCCACGGCGCGGAGGCGCACGCGCCACGCGAACGGATCATTCGCCCGCACCGGTTCGAGGCCGGGCAGCTCCGGTACCGCCAGACGGAAGTACAGGTCCACCGCCGTCCTGGTGCCCGGGGTGATCTGCGCGAACTTGCGCCGGGTGGTCTGCAGCGACGCATAGGTCTTGCGCATCTGGATCACGACCCCCGGTGTCTCCGCAGCCCAGAGGATGAGGCGGTCCGCGATGGGCTTCAGGAGCGGCCGGTCCTGGTACTGCGCGTCGTACAGCTCGTCGGCGGAGCGGAGGAAGAAGTCGGGCAGTCCGAAGACCTCCCAGTCGACGCTCATGAGGTTGTACCCCGTGACGCCCTGGCCCTTCAGCCATCGGGACAGGTCCTCGCGGCTGGTCACCCCTGCCTGCCGTGCTTCAGTCGCCCATTCCGCCGGCGTCCGGCCGGTGGTGCGCAGGAGTCGGGCCGCGTTCGTGTCCACCATCGACTGCCAGCTCTGCATCTCGCCCATCCCCACACTGTAGTGGCGCCGCTGCACGCCCGGAGCGGTGCCGGTGCGTTGCTACACTCTGCCAATGACTGAGCTGAGCGGTTCCCACGTCCTCGTCGTCGGCGCCACCGGGGTGCTCGGTGCGGAGCTGTCCCGGCAGCTGGCGGCGCACGGCGCACAGCTCACCCTGACCGGCCGGTCGGAGGAGAAGCTGGCGCAGCTCGCGGACGAACTCGGCGACGCCGTCGTCGGGCAGGTCGCCGCGGATCTCGGCCGGCCGACGGGCCCTGCGGACATCGCCGCTGCCGTGTACGGCCGCGAACTCCACGGCATGGTGTTCGCCGCGGGCGTCGTCGCCTTCGGCCCCGCCGTCGAGGTGGATGACGACACCCTCGACGAGCTCCTGCTCGTGAACCTCCTCGGCTACATGCGGCTCGTGCGCGACATCGCGCCGAGGCTCGCCCGGGATTCGTTCATCGCGCAGATCAGCGCCGTCGTCGCGGAGAGCCCGACGGCGGGGATGGCCGCGTACTCCGTGACGAAGGCCGGCCTCAGCGCCTACGGCAAAGCCCTCACGCTCGAGCTCCGGAGGCAGGGTGTCCGGGTCCTGGACGTGCGGCCGCCGCACACGGAGACCGGGCTGCCCGCCCGGCCCATCGCGGGCTCGGCCCCGAAGCTGCCGCAGGGCAAGGACCCCGTGGCCGTCGCGGGCCGCATCGTCACTGCCATCCGCGAGGGTGAGCGGGACCTGCCGTCGTCGGCGTTCTGACCGTCGTGCGCCGAGGGCCGGTGGCGGGACGCGGCGGCGGGCCTGCCGACGACCCGCGGCTGCCGGTCACGACGGCACGCCTGCCCGTCGGCCGGTCCGGAGGTGGGCCGCTGCGGCCGGCCCGGCGGTGACGACGGTGCCGGCTGCGCAGGCGACAGCGGCCGCGGAGAAGGCGAGTGCGGGACCGGCGGCCTCGATCAGGGAACCCACGAGGGGGGCCCCGGCCGCCTGTCCGAGGACGAGCGCGGTGAAGAGCAGGGACGTTCCGCCCGCGCTGTTCTCGGCGACGGACGACGCCCACAGGATCAGGACGGAGGTCGCCGCCGTGTAGGCGAGACCGAAGACGGCCGCTGCCAGGTACGCGAGGACGGGATTGCCGGCCGCTGTCCCGAGAAGCGCTGTCGCCCCCGCCGTGCCGAGGGCCGTCACCGACCAGGTGATCGGGACGCGGTGGTCCGCGAGCCAGCGGGCGGCCAGGATCGCGCAGGCGCCGCCGGCTCCCAGCGCCATCCACGCGCCGGCCGACATGGACGCGGTCATGCCGCTCTCCTCGAGGGTCGCCCGTCCGTACACCCACACGGCGGCGCAGCCGAGGCCGAAGACGAAGGCGCCGGCGAGCGGCCTGCCGAGCCCCCGGACGCTCGATCGCGCGACCAGTGACGGCGCCTCGCGTCTCCGCGGGCCGTTCCCTGCCGGTACTGCCAGGATCCTGTCCAGGCGGAGGACGGACAGTACCGAGGCCAGGGCGATGCCCGCGATCAGGAGCCAGGCGACCCGCCAGGCGTCGCCGAGCACGAGGGACAGGATGCCCGCGGCGACGACGCCGAACCCCGTCCCCGAATTGACGACCGACTGGAGCCTCCCCTCCCGGGCAGGGGCGGTGTTCCGCTGCACGAGCTCCACCAGGGCCGGCGACGCGAACCCCGCACCCGTTCCGGCGAGGAGCACGGCACCGGTGAACATCGCCGTGTCCTGGGCACAGGCCACCCCGATGCTGCCGAGCGCCGCCGAGAGACCGGCGAGGAGGGTCACGGCGCGGGGATGGCCGGGTGCGTACCGGAAGCCGAGGGCCGCCGAGACGCAGTACAGCACCGAGGCGCCCGACGACGTCAGCCCGGCCACGGTGGGGGACAGGGAGAACGACGCGGAGAAGGCGGGCAGGAACAGGCCGTACCCCAGGCGCGCCAGGCCGTAGGTGGCGGCGATGAGGGCGATGGCCGACACGGCGAACCCGGTGGAGGGTGCCGGACGGCGGGACCATAACGATCGTTTCATTGAAACGAACGTTATATCCTTGTGGCGTGACGACGCAACCATCCGCACGGGAGAGACTCCTCGATGCAGCAGAAGAACTGGTCTCGATGCAGGGTGTCACCGTCACCCCCGTCGATGCCATCCTCGAGCGCGCCCGGGTCTCGCCGGCGACCCTGTACGCGCATTTCGGGAACAAGGAGGGTCTCATCACCCAGGCCCTCCAGCGCCGGCTCTCGGCATGGGACCGCACGTGGCAGCAGTGCATCGACACTGCGGACACACCCGAGGAGAAGGTGCTCGCCGTCTTCGACGCACTGGCGCTGCACCGGCGCAGCCTCCACCCGTCGCGCTGGTGCGTCTTCCTCGGCGTGACCGCCGAGGCGCCGTCCCGCGGGCCAGAGCTGGAGGACATCCTGGCGGGTGACACACGGCTGCTGGCCGACAGGCTCGGGGAGCTTGCTGCAGGCCTGGTCGGAGCCGGCCGATCCGAGGACCTGGCGCAGCACCTCGTCCTGGTCTATACAGGGGTCCTGGGAATGATCCTCCGCGGCGCCGACGCCGATACCGCGATCGCCGACGGCCGCCGTATCGCCGCCATCATCGTCTCCGCGTTCGGGACGGCCGACGCCTAGCTGTACGGGGCCTGTGGGCCCCGCCGGTGGGTGGCGGGATGCGGACGGTCAGGCGAAGTCCTGCACCTTCCTCCAGCCCGGGTCGAGCGAGTGCTTCGCGGTGACGGACCGGCGCTCACGTGCGGCGGCGTCGAGGGCGTCCCGGCCGTTCTGGTCCTCGGCGTCCGAGTAGAAGTGGAAGGTCCGGGCGCCCTTCGAGGTCTCTGTCGCCACGAGCATGCCCCGCATCCCGAGGGCCCGCACCAGGCTGTCCTCGAGCCCGCCCAGGTCGTCGGACGCCGCGGCTCGGGGGAGTCCCTGCTCGTCGGCGTCGAACGGGATGCGCAGCGCCGTGTGGAGGTCGAAGCGCGGGTGGTCGATCCACCGCAGCGGCCGCAGGACCCGCACGAGGATGGGGTCGCCGGATCCCAGTGTCCCCTGCATGAGCAGCCAGTGCGGTTCCGGCGATGCCTGCGCCAGCTCCGCCACGCGTGCGGGCAGCTCGGCGGCGGGGATGCTGTCCTCGACGTCGTGGACGAGGCAGTCCACACGGCGTACCCAGCGCTCGACGTCGTCCTCGCCGAGCAGCCACTCGAGCAGCAGGACGCAGAGGCCGTGCTCGTCGTCCCACTGCCCCGTGAAACCGGGGTTGTGCACGGACAGGATAAAGCCGTCACCCCCGCGGGCCACCGCCGCGTGCACGCGCGTGAGACTCAGGTCGAAGGTCCTGCCGCGGTAGGTGATGATCGACTCCAGCATGTCCGGCTTGGCGCTGCGGGCGGCCACGAAGGACCAGCGGCTGCTCGGCGGCGGGGCGGCGCGGTACCACCGCTCGGCCACCGGCCGCAGGGAGGCGTCCCCGCCGCTGGAGACGCAGAGGGTGTGCTCGGCGTCGGCGCCGGACCGCGTCTCCCATTCGAGGCCGCGGGCGATCGCCCTGACGTGCCGCGTCACGACGTCGACGTAGGCGTCGAAGTCCCCGGCCCTCGTGGCGGTCGTCAGCAGCTCCTCGCCGTCGTCGGCCCACCATTGCCAGAAGGCCGCGATCGGGTCCCTGCCCGCTACGCGGCCGGATGCTCCCCGGCGGCTGAAGATACCCATGACGACCTGCGTTCCCCTGGTGTGCGCGTCCGGGATCCTCCAGCCGCTCCGACTCCAGAGAATCTACCCGGGTCGGGCCCTGCGTGGGGGAGATGCCGCCGGCAGGGACGGCGCGCACCGCACAGGAGGTCTACGGCGGAGGGCAGCTGGAAAGGGCTACGCATCGATCACGAGGTCGGTCCGCGCGGTGGAGCAGCAGGGCAGGAACTTGCCGGCGTCGATCTCCCGTGCCCGGATCCCGCCCTGGTGGTTCATCTCGACCTCCCCGGAGAGCTTGACGACCTTGCAGGAGCCGCACATGCCTTCCTTGCAGTTCGCGCCGATCCGGACGCCGGCACGCTGGGCCACCCCGAGGATATGTTCGGTGGGGTCGATCCGCACATTGACGCCGGTGCGCAGGAAGGACAGGGTGAGGTTCCCCGTCCCGACCGTGTCGAAGCTCGAGGCATCGGGGGGCACCGCGTCCGGCCCTCCGTGCGGACTGCCGTCGGGGGCATCGGGGCCGGGCGCATGCGGGTCGAAGGTTTCCAGCGGCAGTCCCGTGGCCTTCAGGGTTCCCTCGGCGTCGTAGCCGGGCTCGTAGAGCCCGAAGCCGCTGGGCCGGCTCTCGTAGTAATCCTCGGCGGAACCGGCTATCTCCTCCGCCATCTCCTCCGCCATATCCACTGCGTGCGCGAGCTCCACCTCGTATTCGAGGAGCGTCTGGCGGTCTCCCGAGAAGAACTCCATGTGGACGGAGGTGTCGTCGACGCCGACCTTCTCGAGGAGTTCGGCGGCAGTGTTCAGGTAAGCCTCGGGGCCGCAGGCATAGACCTGCCGGCCGTTCGCGTCGGGGGCCACCTCGTCGAGCATGTCCGCCGCCAGCCTCCCGGTGAGCCATTCCCACCCTTCCAGTTTCTGGCGGTCTCCCAGTGAGTAGAAGACCCTGATGCGTGAGTCCACGGAGACGATGTAGGCCAGTTCCTTGTGGAAACCGAAGTTTCCGGCCGCCGCTCCGTGGTAGAGCACGATGACATCGGCCTTCCCGGGCAGCGAGTGGATGGTCCGCACCATCGACATGATGGGGGTGATGCCTGCACCGGCAGCCAGCAGCAGGTATCTCGCCCTCCGGTCGGCGTCAGGAAGGTGGAATGCCCCGATCGGGCCGAGCATCTCGAGGACCGTACCGGGTCGGACGTTCTCGTGCACCCATGGTGAGACCAGTCCCAGGGGGTCGCGTTTGACCGTGATGTCGAAGGTCCACGGCTTGGTGGGTGAACTGGACAGGGAGTAGCTGCGGTCCACGGCGTCCTGGTCCTCACCGTGCACGGGAAAGGCGACGTTCACGTACTGGCCTGCGCGGAACGCCAAAGGCGCCCCGTCGGAGCGGCGGAACACGAAGGTCATCATCCCGCCCGCCTCCGGAACGACCTCGACACATTCGGCCAGGAACTCCTGCGGATGCCAGGGGCCCAAGGCGCGGGCGGCACCGGCCGGTCCTTCGGTGCTGCTCATCACCCTGTTCCAAGGCATCTCGAGACCGCGAATGCGCTGGGGTTCTTGGGCTGCCGTGTCGGGCCGGGGTTCGGTCATGCCATATGCTCCTGCACGCGCTGCACGTACCAGTTGATGAACGCCTCCACCTGGTATTCGCTCTTCATGTACGGGCCGGGCTCGTAGGCGGGGCTGCCGGCGCCCTTCTGGCACAGTTCCACGAACGCCTTGTCCTGCAGATTCGTCTGCTTCCAGGTATAGGTGAGTTTCTCCAGGTCGTAGTCGATGCCTTCGACGGCGTCGTCGGCCACCAGCCAGGTGGTGCGTACCAGTGTCTGGTGCTCGTTGACAGGGAAGACTGCGAATGTGATGACGTGGTCCCCCTGGAAATGGAACCAGCTGTTGGGCTGCAGGTGCATCGAGCAGCGACCGAGGCGGAAGTCCCGCAGGTCACCGAGCAGCTTCTTGGAGAGCCGGCGCCCATCGGGGGAGAACGATTCGCCGTCGCCGTCGAGCGATTCCCTGGAGATGCGGATTCCCGCCACGCGGGTGTCGAGCTCCTCGACGACCTCGTAGGGAAGGCCGTAGCGGCGGCAACGCTCTTCGAGCGAGGACTGCGCTTCCTTGTTGCGGTCCCACACTTCCTCGAGGTGTGCCGGGATCAGCCCCTCCGTCAGGCCCCAGGTGGGAAAGAGGGAACAGGCGAGCTCCGGGTGGCCGTCGCAGTGGTAGCACTCACGGTTGTTCTCCATGACGAGCTTCCAGTTGCCCTCTTCGATGATGTTCTGCTGGTAGGCGATTTTCGTCGTCGCCAGATCGTGGGGTGCGAGGTAGGGCTCGAAGATCTTCGAGGTCTCGTCGAAATCGGTCGGCGGTTCGTCGGCGATGCAGACGAAGACGAGTCCGGCGACCACGCGGCTGGAGGCGCGCTTGAGGCCGAAGCAGCCCTTGTCGAACGTCGTCTCCCCGGGTGCGGAGGCGTGGATCAGATCGCCCTCGGGGGAGTAGGTCCAGGAGTGGTAACCGCACACCAGGTTTCCCGTGGTCCCCGCGGGTTCGGTCAGGACGCGGGCGCCGCGGTGGCGGCATACGTTGTGGAGCACGTTCACGCCGCCGTCGTCATTGCGCAGCACGATCAGGGAGTAGGGCCCGTAGTCGACGGTGACGTAGTCGCCCGGCTCCGGGAGCTCGGCGATGCTGGCGGCGAAGATCCAGTGCCGGCCGAAGATGGCCTGCATGTCGATGCTGAAGATCGGCGGATCGGTGTAGAAGGGGGCATCGAGCGAAAATCCAACGCGCCGGAAACCGAACAGCTCGCTGATTTCTGCCAGCTGCTCGGCAGGCACCGAGGAAACAAGTCTCCCGCGTGTATTGAGGGGCACGTTCACTGGAGCAGACATGGGTTCCTCCAAAAGGACGGGGTGACTGTGCAGGTCGCAGGAATGATCACGGGCGGAACAGGCGGAGCCGCTAACGGTGTTGTCACGAGGTTAGGGCCATTCACATTGCGATAAAAGCGCAACAATCCGGTGAGGACAGTGCACCATGGGTGCATGATCGACCCACGGCTCATAACCCTCCGGGTGTTCGCCCAGTGCGGCACCATCAGTGCCACCGCGGAACTGACGGGTTACTCTCCCTCCGCCGTCTCCTCGCAATTGCGGGAGCTCCAGCGCGTACTCGGAATGCAGCTGCTGACCAAGGACGGTCGCGGCATACGGCTGACCGCCACGGGCCGCTTCCTCGTGGAGGGCTCGGACACCCTCCTCACGGAGTGGGAGAGCCTCCGCGCAGCGGCCATGGAGGCCGGCGACAGGATGCAGTCCACTCTCGGGCTCGGCGGATTCTCCACGGCGGCCGCCCAATTGCTCGCGCCGCTGGCCGCCACCCTCCGGTCGACACGCCCTCTGCTGAAGGTTCAGGTACTCGAGGCCAACCCGACGCGCTGCTTCGACTTGCTGGTCGCCGAGCGGATCGACCTGGCGGTCGTCGTCGCCATGCAGTCGGACTCCTCGGTGGAGAACGATTCGCGATTCGAGCAGACACTTCTCCTCGACGATCCCCTGGACGTCATCATCCCCGCCGATCATCCATTCGCATCCCGGGAAACGGTGGCGCTCGAAGAACTGGCGTCGGAGACCTGGATCACCGACGCTGCTGGTTCCACCTACCGCTCCCTCTTCACGGCGGCCTTCACGGCAGTCGGGATGACGCCACGCATCGCCCATGAGGCCGTCGAATGGGAGACCCAGATCGCCTTCGTCGGCGCGGGACTCGGCGTGGGCCTGCTGCCGCGCCTGGCGCCGCTGCACAGTGCCGAGAAGGTGGTTCGACTACGCATCACCGGCAGGGGGAAGCCTTCACGGCGCATCATCGCTGCTGTGCGCAGGGGCAGCATCTCATCGCCCCTCATCCAGGAGGCGCTCGGCATCCTGCAGGCCCGCGCCCGCCGGATCCTCACCGCCCGGCCCCGCGACGATCCCTGACACCACGGACCGCGGTACGCTGCCGACGCGGCAAGCGTTCAGGAGTCCGTCGCGGGAGCGAGAGGCGGCGGCGTGCCGGCCCTGCGTATGCCTCGGCGGCATGGGCCGGGACAGGCCGCATGCCGCCGGGGTGGGTTGCTACTCGAGCTGCGCAGCCATCAACTGGACGGTCTGGAGCCCCGGTGCTCGACGGTCGGGATGATTCCCGTCGCGGGCCCTCCGGGACAATCCGAGTCGGAGCACTTCTCCGCGCACTCATGCTTCGTCACGAGGTCGAACTGAGCGCCGCCGTGTTGTTCCACGCCGGTGCGTATGGCCCGCTCCACGACGGAGGTGGCCAGGCGACGCCGCAAGGAGAGAGGGTCCCGACGCAGGTCCTTGGTGAGGGCGAAGCAGAGCAGCAGCATGACGATGACGAACGGTAGCGCTGCAACGATGGTGATCCGTTGCAGGCCTGCCAGGGCTTCGGATGGTTCATCTCCGCCTGCCAGCAGCATGACCGCCGCCACGGCGCCGGTGAGGCAGCCCCAGAAGATGACGACTGCGCGGCGGGGGTGCTCGGCGCCATTGGAACTGAGTGATCCCATCACGATGGACGCAGCGTCGGCGCCCGTGATGAAGAAGATGGCGACCAGGACCATGGCCAGCACGATCACGGCACCGGTGGCCCAGTCGGCCATGCCCAGGTTCTTGACCAGGTCGAACAGCGCCCCGTCGAAGTTGACGGTCGGTGTCCCGTCGACCACGGTGACCAGGCCGGGCGTGTTCGCTTCGTCGGCTTCCTGCTGGACGTTGAAGGCAGCGCCTCCGAAGATGGCGAACCAGATCACACTGACGAGGCTGGGCACCAGCAGCACACCGGTGACGAACTGGCGGATGGTGCGGCCGCGGCTGATGCGGGCGATGAAGAGGCCTACGAAGGGCGTCCAGGACACCCACCAGGCCCAGTAGAAGATAGTCCAGCTGGTCATCCAGCTACGCAGTGACTCATCGCCGACCGCTTCGGTCCGGGAGGACATCTCGGCGAGGTCCCGCACGTAGTCACCCACCGCGGAGGGGATCAGGTTGAGGATGAAAAGGGTGGGTCCGGCGACGAAGACGATCAGTGCAAGGACGACGGCCAGGACCATGTTGATGTTGGAGAGCCACTGGATGCCACGGCTGATCCCGGAGACGGCGGAGGCGACGAAGCACAGGGTCAGGACGGCGACGATCGCCACGAGCACGGGAGTGCCGATCTCACCGAACCAACCGTTGGATGTCATGCCGCTACCGATCTGCAGGGCGCCGAGGCCCAGCGACGCGGCGGTGCCGAACAGGGTGGCGAAGATGGCCAGGATATTGATGAACTTCCCGACCGGCCCTTCGACCGTCCGAACGCCGAAAAGAGACGTGAAGGCGACGGAGATCAGTTGCCGGCGGCCCAGCCGGTAGGTCCCGTAGGCCATGGCGATACCCACGACGGCGTACATGGCCCAGGGGTGCAGGGTCCAGTGGAAGATCGAGGTGGCCATGGCCGTCTGGATTGCTGCGGGTGTCCTTCCATCCACTGTTCCGGGCGGGGGGGAGATGTAGTGGTAGAGCGGTTCGGCCACGCCGTAGAACATCAGCCCGATGCCCATGCCCGCGGCGAACATCATCGCGACCCAGGAGATGGTCCGGAATTCCGGCTTTTCGCCGTCCTTGCCGAGCGGGATGTTGCCGAACTTGCCCACGGCCAGCCACAGGACGAAGACCACGAAGAGCGATGCCATGAGCATGAAGAACCATCCGGTGTACTCCATGACCCAATTGAGGGCTCCGGTGGAGGTGCTGGACAGGCTGTCGCGGCCGGCGAAGCCCCAGATGACGAAGGCGATGGCGATGGCGCCCGTGATGCCGAACGTGACCTTGTCGAGAACGAGCTTGTGGTTCCGGCGGTCCGCGACTTCCTGCTCGGTCCTGGCGTGACGCAGCTCGTCGAGGATCTGTTCGGACTCGGCGTCGGACAAACCATCGGCCACGGGGGGTGCGACTCCTGCCTCCGGGTCGAGGGCAGCAGGTTGCCTGTCTCCTCCGGCGCCTTCGTCCGCAGGCAACTCCTCGGGTACGTGGGATTTCAGGTCACTATCAAAAGCCATGAGCGGGTCCTTTGCTCGGTGAGGCATGAGTCTGCGATCGGCCGCGGCCCTCGGACGTCAGCCCGAGCGGAAAAGGTGCGGCCTCGAATGATCCGACGGTCACGATGCTGCCGCCGACGAGGTGAACTTCGTGGGTTCACCCCCTCCACCTTCGGGGGATCATGTTTCATGAACACACTTCTTTCGTGTTCAGAGGATTAACGCTGATATGTCCTGCCCGGAAGCGTTGATATATCAGTGATACTTTAGTTCACGGCGGGGTGCACGTCCATAGGTCGGGCGCGCGAATAGGATGGATCGGGAACTGGGGCGTCGAGGCCCGGGGCTCATCGGGAGGAGACCTGGAGATGGCAGACGCTGGCGGAGCACCGGTGCGGGCGGAGGATCCGTCAGCGCCGCGAAGGCAGGACGACGAATCCTTCGCCGACTTCGCCTACCGGATTCTGTGCGACGAACTGATCGTCCTGGACATCAAGCCGGGCGAGCCCCTCAACGACGACGTCATCTCCCGCCGACTCGGCGTCGGCAGGACGCCGATCCGCGAAGCCATGAAACGGCTCGAGAGCGACCATCTGGTGGTGGCCTACCCCCGGCGCGGAACGTTCGCCGCCGGCGTGGACATCACGGATCTGGCCGAGATCTCCGAGATCCGACAGCTCCTGGAGCCGGCGGCAGCTGCGCGGGCTGCGCGACATGCCTCGCCGCAGCTCCGGAGCGAGCTCCGGGACTTTGCGCGGGACGTCGGGCAGCTGTTGCCGGGGATGCAGTCCCAGCAGGATCTCATGCGGCTGGACATGCGGGTCCATCGGATGATCTACCGGGCCACCGGAAGCAGGCATCTCGAGGACGTGCTGATCCGATACGACAACCTCGCAACGCGGATCTGGAGCCTGGTGCTCGAAAAGCTCCCGCCGGTGTCCGAGCACATCGCCCAGCACATCGAGCTGCTCGAACATATCGCGGCGGGGGACTCCGAAGCTGCTGCGCGGTTGACCAGCCGCCACGTCACCGATTTCGAGAACCACATCAGGGCTGTGCTGTAGTCCGGACAGGTACCCGCCCACTACGGGCGGATGCGGGAGAAGTCGCACCGAGAACGGTACGGACAATAGCGGCAATCGCTACTGCTCCCTGCCCGACGAAGCCTGCGAACGGCGCCGGCCGGCCCGGCACGGCGGGGTCGCTCAGCCGCGGAGCCTGGTCATCGTGGGGTCGTAGAGCGGATCCGCGGTGACGGTGGCCTGGATGCGCCGTCCGAAGTACGCGATCTCCACCGAGTCCCCGAGGCTGACTTCGGCAGGAAGATACGCGTAGGCGATCGGTTTGGCGACCGTGTAGCCGTAGGCGGCACTGGTGACGTAGCCGACTGCCTGGTCCTTGTAGAAGACCGGTTCCTTGCCCAGTACGAGGCTCCGTCCGTCGTCGACCGTCAGGCAGCGCAAGCGGCGGGCGGAGTTCTCCTCGGTGCGGCCTTCCAGGGCAGCCTTTCCGACGAAGTCCTCCTTGGTCATCTTCACGGCGAATCCGAGGCCGGCCTCCAGGGGGTCGTGCTCGGTGGTCATGTCGGTGCCCCAGGAGCGGTAGCCCTTCTCCAGGCGCAGCGAGCTGAAGGCGGCCCGACCCGCGGCGATGACGCCGTAGGGCTGCCCGGCTTTCCACAGGGCATCCCAGAGGCGCTGGCCGTTGTCCGCGCTCGTGTACAGTTCCCAGCCCAGCTCGCCGACGTAGGACAAGCGCATCGCAGTCACGCTGACGCCGCCGATGACGACCTGCTTGGCCCGGAAGTAGCGAAGACCGTCGTTGGAGAAGTCGTCGCTGCTGACAGTGCTGATCAGGTCCCGGGCGAGGGGGCCCCACAGGCCGATGCAGCAGGTGCCGCCTGTCGTGTCGCGCACCTGTACCCAGTCGCCGGCGGTTCCGCTCTCGGTCTGATGGCGTGCGGCCCGCTCGAAGTAGGCGGTGTCGATGTTTCCGTTGGCTCCGAGCTGGAAGGTGTCCTCGCTCAGCCGGGCCACGGTGATGTCGCTCCGGATGCCGCCGGCGCTGTCCAGCAGGAGGGTGTAGGTGACTGCCCCGGGCTTCTTCGACAGGTCCCCGGTGGTGAGCCCCTGCAGCAGCTTCAGTGCTCCCGGTCCGGAGACCTCGAGGCGCTTGAGTGGGGTCATGTCGTACATGGCCACCGCGGTGCGGGTCTTCCAGGCTTCAGCGGCTGCGATGGGCGAGCTGAACATCGCGGACCAGGCGTCGCGGGCCGGGGGCTGCCACTCGGCCGGCATCTCCTTGAGCAGGTCCGCGTTCGCTTCGAACCAGTAGGGGCGCTCCCATCCGCCGGACTCCAGGAAGAACCCGCCCAGGGCCTTGTGGCGGGCGTGGAAAGGGCTGACGCGGAGGTTGCGGGGGGACAGCTTGGGCTGCAGCGGGTGCAGGACGTCGTAGATCTCCACGAAGTTCTGCTGGGACGTCTCGCTGACGTACTCGGGGGTCAGCTGGACCTCTTCGAAACGGTGGATGTCGCATTCACCGAGGTCGATCTGGGACGTGCCGGTGGTCAGGAGTTCAGCGACGGCCCGGGCGATACCGGCCGAATGGGTCACCCAGACGGCTTCGGCCACGAAGAAGTTGTCGAGCTCCTTGGACTCACCCACCAGGGCCCCGCCATCGGGCGTGAAGGAGAAGATGCCGTTGAAGCCGTCCTCGATCTCGCATTCCCGCAGTGCCGGAAGCAGTTGCTTGGTGTCCTCCCAGGCCGGGAGGAAGTCCTCCAGGGTGAAATCGAGACGGGAGGGCATGTTGTGGTCGCTGATGCCGGCCGGGTCGTAGGAGCCCAGGTCATCGAGGTCCACGGGCATGGGACGGTGCGCGTAGGAACCGATGCCGTAGCGGTCGCCGTGTTCGCGGTAGTAGAGGTCCCGGTCCTGGTGACGCAGGATCGGCAGCGACGCTCCGTCGGGAAGTTCGTTGTGGCCCGTGCGGGCCGGCACCGGAGTGGTTTTCACGTACTGGTGGGCCAGGGGGAGGAGGGGGACGACCATGCCGATCATCTCGCCGATCTTGGCGCCCCAGAAGCCTGCGCAGGAGACCACGATGTCGGCGGGGATGACACCGTCCGGAGTCACGACCCCGGTCACACGACGGTCGGACTGCTCGATGCCCGTGACCGTGGTGTTGCCCAGGTACTGGACGCCTGCGGCTTCCGTGCGCTTGATCAGCAGCTGGACGGCACGGGCGGCACGCGCCAGACCGTCGGTCGGGACGTGGAGCCCGCCCAGGATGTCCTCCTCGTTCAGGAGCGGGTAGAGCTCCTTGCACTCGGCGCTGGAGAGGATCTTTCCACTGATTCCCCAGGAAGCGGCATATCCGAGCTTCCGCTTCAGGTCCGCCAGGCGTGCCTCTGTGGTGGCGACTTCGAGGCCTCCGACCTGGTCGAAGCAACTGACGCCGTCCTCGGTCAGGGACAGGAACTTCTCGACGGTGTATTTGGCGAATGAGGCCATGGTCTTCGAGGGGTTCGTCTGGAAGACGAGACCCGGGGCGTGGGACGTGGAACCCCCGGGCATGTTCAGGGGCCCCTGGTCCAGGACCGTGATGGTGTTCCATCCCCGGGTGACCAGTTCGTCCGCGAGGTTCGTGCCGACGATCCCAGCTCCGATGATGACGATGTTTGGCGTCGATGCCATGTGGCTTCTCCTGCTGATATCCATGGGTTGTCCGTGCTGGTCTGGGGGCTCGTGCTTACCGGAACACGACGGTGCTGGTCCGGTCCAGCAGCACGCGGTGCTCGCAGTGCCACCGCACCGCGCGTGAGAGAGCCAGTGCTTCGGCGTCCTGGCCGACCGTCGAAAGGGCGGTCGGTCCATAGCTGTGGTCCACCCTGATCACTTCCTGTTCGATGATGGGCCCTTCGTCCAGTTCCGCCGTCACGTAGTGGGCCGTTGCGCCGACCAGTTTCACGCCGCGATCGTAGGCCTGGTGGTAGGGGCGTGCACCCTTGAATCCCGGTAGGAACGAATGGTGGATGTTGATCGCACGGCCCTCGAGGGCGCGGCAGAGGTCGTCGGACAGGACCTGCATGTACCGGGCCAGCACGACGAGGTCGATGTCATGCTCGTCCACCAGTTCCAGCAGGCGGCGTTCGGCATCCGACTTCGTCTCGGGAATGACCGGGAGGTAGATGAAGGGGAGGCCGGCGGCCTCGGCCATGGCCCGGTGGGTCTCATGGTTGGAGACCACGAGGGCGATCTCACCCCCCAGGCTGCCGCCGCGCCAGCGGAAGAGCAGGTCGTTCAGGCAGTGGCCGAACTTGGACACCATCACGAGGATGCGTTGCTTCGTCTGGTCATGGAAGCTGAACTTCATGTCGAAGAGGTCGGCGATGGGGCGGAACTCCTCCTGGAGCCGCTCCGGGGTGTAGGCCGAGGAGCCCGAGAAGGCGGAGCGCAGATGCAGTGTCTGGCGGAGGCCGTCATCGAACTGCTGGTGCTCGTCGATGTTGAAGCCACGTTCGAAGAGAAAGGTGGTGACTGCCTGGACGATGCCCGCACGTTCGACGCATGACAGCGTCAGCACGAACCTCTGCGTCTGGTCTTCCGCACGGGCCTCCGACTGGGGCAGCGTGCTGGTCGATGAATCTGTCGCCACTAGGGTCATGTCTCCTCCTTCTGAATATATTCAAACGTCGTACACTGATATATTACAACTGGATGAGAGCGTATACTGGTGATGCGGTGAGGGTCAAGAGCCCTCCCGGCTCGAAGGGGAAAGGGATTCGCGTCATGGCTTTGGAAGTTCTGGCAGCCGCCGATGAGGCAAAGAGGTCGTTGGCCGATGTGGCCTACGAGCGCATCCGGGACCGGCTGCTGATACTCGACATCAAGCCTGGCGACCTCATCAACGACGACGCCCTCGCCAAGGACCTCGGCGTCGGCCGGACCCCGGTGCGTGAAGCCCTGAAGCGGCTGGAGCTGGACCGCCTCGTCGTCTCCTATCCACGGAGGGGTACTTTCGCCACCCGGGTGGAGGTCACCGACCTCGCGTTCATCTCCGAGATCCGCACCCAGCTCGAGCCGCTTGCCGCCTCCCGGGCAGCGCGGGTGGCGACGGAGTCGATGAAGGAGCAGTTGCGCGCCGTGATCCGCGCGGTCGAGTCCTTCGACACGAGTGCTGCTTCGGTCGTCGAGACCCTGCGCCTGGATGCCCGCGTGCACCAGGGCATCTACGCGGCGGCCGGCAACCCCCACCTCGAGGACGTCCTGATCCGCTACGACAATCTGGCGACGCGGATCTGGTGCATGGTCCTGGACCGCCTGCCCGACCTCTCCCGTCATGTGCACGAGCATGTGGACCTGCTGCGCGCGGTCATCGACGGAGACGAGGCCCGGGCCGCGGAACTCGCGCGGAACCACGTCAGTGGTTTCGAGCACGCGGTGCGCGAAGCGCTCTTCGCCGCCTGAGGCGTATCGCCCGAACCGCGCCACGCTGTTGACACCCTTGAGGGACAGTAGAATACTTATGGCCAACTACTAATATATCAAACGGATATTAGTTGCAGCCATAGGAGACAACGATGGTCGACGTTCTGACCCGCTCGCTCGCAGAGACCGATCCCCAGGTCCATGCCGCCATGCAGCAGGAACTGGCACGCCAGCAGGGCACTCTCGAGATGATCGCCTCCGAGAACTTCGCCCCGACCGCGGTCATGGAGGCGCAGGGATCCGTCCTGACCAACAAGTACGCCGAGGGTTACCCGGGCAAGCGGTACTACGGCGGCTGCGAGCACGTCGACGTCATCGAGCAGCTGGCCATCGACCGCCTCACGTCGTTGTTCGGTGCCGAATTCGCGAATGTGCAGCCCCACTCAGGTGCCCAGGCCAACGCAGCGGCGATGTTCGCCCTCATCCAGCCCGGCGACACCATCCTGGGGCTGAACCTCGCGCACGGTGGCCACCTGACACACGGGATGCGCATCAACTTCTCCGGCAAGCTCTACAAGGTCGTCCCGTACGGGGTGCGTGAGGAAGACCACCTGATCGACATGGCCGAGGTCGAGCGCCTGGCGGTCGAGAACAAGCCGCAGCTGATCGTCGCCGGCTGGTCCGCCTACTCCCGGCAGCTGGACTTCGCCGAGTTCCGCCGCATCGCGGACCGGGTAGGCGCATACCTGATGGTGGACATGGCGCATTTCGCAGGCCTGGTGGCTGCAGGGCTCCATCCCAGCCCCGTTCCTCACGCCCACATCGTCACGAGCACCACCCACAAGACCCTCGGTGGCCCGCGCGGTGGTGTGATCCTGACCAACGATGCCGCCATCGCCAAGAAGGTCAACTCCGCGGTGTTCCCCGGACAGCAGGGCGGTCCGCTGGAGCACGTCATCGCCGCGAAGGCTGTCGCGTTCAAGCTCGCTGCCGAGCCGGAATTCCGCGACCGCCAGGAACGCACCCTGGAAGGGGCCCGCATCATCGCGGAACGCATGCTGTCCGCCGACGTCGCGGAGTCAGGGGTGACCGTGGTCAGCGGTGGCACCGATGTGCACCTGGTCCTGGTGGATCTGCGCACGTCGGAACTGGACGGCCAGCAGGGCGAAGACCGCCTGCACCGGATCGGCATCACGGTCAACCGCAACGCAGTGCCTTTCGACCCGCGTCCGCCCATGGTCTCGTCCGGTCTCCGTATCGGCACACCGGCGCTGGCCACGCGTGGCTTCGGCAGGACGGAGTTCACCGAGGTCGCGGACATCATCGCCGCAGCACTCAAGCGCGAGTTCAGCGACGAGACCGTGGCGGAACTCCGGCAGCGGGTCGAGATCCTGGCCCACAAGTTCCCTCTCTACCCCAACCTCTCCTCCGACGCGACCGAGGTGGCATGATGGCCGATCTTCTTCCGGAGCACCCGGACTTCCTCTGGCACAACCCCGACCCCAAGAAGAGCTATGACGCGGTGATCGTCGGCGGCGGCGGGCACGGCCTCGCCACCGCCTACTTCCTGGCCAAGAACCACGGCATGACCAACATCGCGGTCCTGGAGAAGGGGTGGCTGGCCGGCGGCAACATGGCCCGGAACACCACCATCATCCGCTCCAACTACCTCTGGGACGAGAGCGCGGCCATCTACGAGCACGCCCTCAAGCTCTGGGAGATCCTGCCCGAAGAGCTCGAATACGACTTCCTGTTCAGCCAGCGCGGTGTGATGAACCTGGCCCACACCCTGGGGGATGTGCGCGAGAGCATGCGCCGGGTCGGGGCGAACAAGCTCAACGGCGTGGATGCCGAGTGGCTCGACCCCCAGCAGGTCAAGGAACTGTGCCCCATCCTGAACATCAGCGACAACATCCGCTACCCGGTCATGGGCGCCACGTACCAGCCGCGCGCCGGCATCGCGAAGCATGACCACGTGGCCTGGGCCTTCGCGCGCAAATGCGACGAGCTCGGCGTGGACATCATCCAGAACTGCGAGGTCACGGGCTTCCTGAAGGACGGGAACCGCGTCGTGGGCGTCAAGACCAACCGGGGGACCATCTCCACCGAGAAGGTAGGGCTGTGCGCTGCCGGCCACAGCTCGGTCCTGGCGGAGATGGCCGGCTTCCGGCTTCCCATCCAGTCCCACCCCCTGCAGGCACTGGTCTCCGAACTGCACGAACCGGTCCACCCCACCGTGGTCATGTCGAACCACGTGCACGTCTACGTCTCCCAGGCCCACAAGGGCGAACTGGTCATGGGCGCCGGCGTCGACTCCTACAACGGATACGGCCAGCGCGGATCCTTCCACGTGATCGAACACCAGATGGCTGCCGCCGTCGAGCTGTTCCCCATCTTCGCGCGGGCGCATGTGCTGCGGACCTGGGGCGGGATCGTCGACACCACGCTCGACGCCTCACCCATCATCGGCACCACGCCGGTGGACAACATGTTCGTCAACTGCGGCTGGGGTACCGGCGGATTCAAGGGAACCCCCGCGGCCGGGCTCACCTTCGCCCACACCATCGCCACGGGGACGCCGCACGACCTGAACAAGCCGTTCGCGCTGGAGCGGTTCGAGACCGGCGCCCTGATCGACGAACACGGCGCGGCCGCCGTGGCCCACTAGAAGAGAGTTCGGACATGCTCCTCATCTCATGCCCCAACTGCGGCTCCCGCGACGAGACCGAATTCCACTACGGTGGCCAGGCCCACGTGCCCTACCCCGAGGATCCGGCAGCGCTGGATGACCGCCAGTGGGCCGAGTTCCTGTTCTACCGGGACAACACCAAGGGGGCCTTCGCCGAACGCTGGCTCCACAGCACCGGCTGCCGCCAGTGGTTTAACATGCTCCGCGACACCGTGACCTACGAGATCCAGGCCGTCTACCCGATGGGCGCGGCCCGCCCGGACAGAGCCGCCGCGGCACCTGAGTCCGGCACCGCCAGCACAGCCCCGGACAGCACCACCACCGGGACAGCGGCTCCCGACATCTCCGGCACGAGCACGGCCCCCGCCACCTCAGCCGGCACCACCGCCCCGGAAGGAGCATCCAAGTGACGCCCCAGAACGCCCGCCTCGCCACCGGCGGACGCATCGACCGCACCATCTCCTGGCGTTTCACCGTGGACGGCGAGGAGTTCACCGGCCACCCCGGCGACACGCTCGCCTCCGCCCTGCTCGCCAACGGTCGGATCGCCGTCGGCAACTCGCTGTACGAGGACCGCCCCCGAGGAATCATGTCCGCCGGAGTCGAGGAATCGAACGCCCTGGTGAAGGTGTACCCACGGTTCCCCGGCCACGTGGCCGAGTCCATGCTCCCGGCCACGACCGTCACCCTGGTGGACGGCCTGGCGGCGGAGCTGCTCGACGGGCGGGGCAGGCTGGACCCGGAGGACGACCGTGCCGAGTACGACAAGAAGTACGTCCACACCGACGTCCTGGTCATCGGCGGCGGTCCCGCCGGCCTGGCCGCCGCCCGCGAGGTCGTTCGCACCGGCGCCCGGGTGATGCTGATCGACGACCAGCCCGAGTTAGGCGGATCGCTCCTGTCAGGGTCCACGGCTCCCGGGCCGGCAGAGACCATCGAAGGGAAGCCGGCCCTGGACTGGGTGGCGGACGTCGAAGCGGAACTGGTGTCCGGTGCCGAGTCCACCGTTCTCAACCGGACCACCGCGTTCGGCGCCTACGACGCCAACTACGTGATCGCCGTCCAGAACCGTACCGACCACCTGTCCAGCCCCGCAGCGCCCGGCGTCTCCCGGCAGCGTATCTGGCACGTGCGTGCGGCACAGGTGGTGCTCGCCCCCGGCGCCCACGAACGGCCCCTGGTCTTCGAGAACAACGACCGCCCGGGGATCATGCTGGCCTCCGCCGTCCGCAGCTACCTCAACCGCTACGCCGTCGCCGCCGGACAGCGCGTGGTCATCAGCACCACCAACGACAGCGCCTACGCACTCGCCGCGGACCTGCGCGCCGCCGGCGTGGAGGTGGCGGCCGTCGTCGACGCCCGCCCCAGCCTCACCGGGGTGGCAGCCGCCGCCGTCGACGCCGGCACCCGGGTGCTGACCGGCAGTGCGGTGGCGGACACCGCTGCGGACCGCACGGGCCGACTGAACGCCGTCACCGTCCGCGGCATCAACGACGACGGCGAACTCACCGCGGACGTCGAAGAGATCGCCTGCGACCTGCTGGCGGTCTCCGGCGGCTGGAGCCCGCTGGTGCACCTCCACTCCCAGCGGCAGGGCAAGCTGCGCTGGGACGACGAGCTGGCCGCTTTCGTGCCGAGCACCGTGGTCCCGAACCAGCAGACCATCGGCTCCGGCCGCGGCAGCTTCGACCTCGCGGACGTCCTGGCCGAAGGCATCTCCGCGGGGGTATCCGCCGCCACCGCCGCCGGCTTCGAGTCCGCCACGCAGCCGTCCGCCCTCGGCGAGCCGACCTCCTCCGCCCCGACCCGCCAGCTGTGGCTGGTCCCGGGCCAGGCCGGCACGCCGGACGACTGGCACTCCCACTTCGTGGACTTCCAGCGCGACCAGTCCGTGGCCGATGTCCTGCGCTCCACCGGCGCCGGCATGCGCTCCGTGGAACACATCAAGCGCTACACCTCGATCAGTACCGCCAACGACCAGGGCAAGACCTCCGGCGTCAACGCGATCGGCGTCATCGCCGCCGCACTCCGCACAGCGGGCGAAGCGTCCCGCGGCATCGGCGACATCGGCACGACCACGTACCGCGCACCGTTCACCCCCGTGGCCTTCGCGGCACTCGCCGGGCGCCAGCGCGGCGAACTGTTCGACCCCGCCCGCAGGACGTCGATCCACCCGTGGCACGAGGCCCACGGTGCCCTGTTCGAGGACGTGGGACAGTGGAAGCGCCCCTGGTACTACCCGCGCGCCGGCGAGGACATGGACGCAGCCGTGCTGCGCGAGTGCGCCGCCGTCCGCGACTCCGTCGGCTTTCTGGACGCCACCACCCTCGGGAAGATCGAGATCCGCGGCAAGGACGCCGGTGAATTCCTCAACCGGATCTACACCAACGCCTTCAAGAAGCTCGCCCCGGGTTCCGCCCGCTACGGCGTCATGTGCATGGCGGACGGCATGATCTTCGACGACGGCGTGACCCTCCGCCTCGATGACGACCGCTACTTCCTGACCACCACCACCGGCGGCGCCGCCAAGGTCCTGGACTGGCTGGAGGAATGGCTCCAGACCGAATGGCCCGACCTCGACGTGCACTGCACCTCCGTGACCGAACAGTGGAGCACCATTGCCGTCGTCGGGCCCAGATCCCGGGCCGTCATCGCCAAGCTGGCACCGGACCTGGCAGCGGACGGGGGGCTGGAGGCGGACGCCTTCCCGTTCATGACCTTCCGCGAAACCACCCTCGCCTCCGGCGTGCAGGCCCGGATCTGCCGGATCTCGTTCTCCGGCGAACTGGCCTACGAGATCAACGTGCCGTCCTGGTACGGGTTGAACACCTGGGAAGCAGTGGCAGCCGCAGGCGCCGAATTCGGCATCACCCCCTACGGCACCGAGACCATGCACGTGCTCCGCGCCGAGAAGGGCTACCCGATCGTCGGCCAGGACACCGACGGCACCGTCACCCCGCAGGACGCGGGCATGGAATGGGTGGTGTCCAAGGCCAAGGACTTCATCGGCAAGCGGTCCTACGCCCGGGCCGATGCCGGGCGCGAGGACCGCAAGCACCTGGTCAGCGTGCTGCCCGTGGACCGTTCCTTCCGGCTCCCCGAAGGGACCCAGCTGGTGGAGCAGGGCATCAGCACCGACCCTGCCTCCGGTCCCGTCCCGATGCAGGGTTTCGTCACCTCCAGCTACTCCAGCGCCGCCCTGGAGCGGACCTTCGCCCTGGCGCTGATCAAGAACGGCCGCAACCGCATCGGTGAGACCCTGGTGGCCGCCGCAGGCGACCGGCTGGTCGAGGTCGTCATCGCCGAGACCGTACTTTTCGACCCCGAAGGGACCCGCAAGGATGGCTGACACAGCAGCACTCAACGGCATCAATGGGCTTCGGCACATCCGGCGCAGCCCCGCCTCCCATCTGGCCGCCGCGCTGGAGGCCGGCTCCATCGAGGGGACGGTGGTCCTCCGAGAGGGCCCGTTCCGGACCATGGTGGGCCTCCGCGTGGACCCTCGCTCCGAGGAGGGCGCCCGGGTCGCCGCGGTGGCCGGCGGCCTGCCGCTCCGCTGCGGTGACGTGGGCGGCGCCGACGGCGTCCGGGTCCTCTGGCTGGGACCCTCCGAGTTCCTGGTGGTCGCATCCGAGGACGTCCACGACTCGCTCGGTGGCACCCTCATCGATTCCCTCACCGCCGCCCTGGGCGGGGCTCCGGGCCAGGTGGTGGACCTGTCCGCGAACCGCACCACGTTCGAACTCTCCGGCACCCGGGCCCGTGCCGTCCTGGAGAAGGGCTGCTCCCTGGACCTGCACCCGCGCAGCTTCCCCCCGGGAACAGCCCTGAGCACCGAGGTGGGCAACATCCCGGTGGTCCTCGAGAAGACCGGGAAGGAAAGCTTCCGGATCTTCCCCCGCGCCTCCTTCGCGGACTTCCTGGGCCGGTGGCTCCTCGACGCGATGCGCGAGTACGCCTCGCCCGAGGTCCCCTGACGGTCCCCGGTCCGGACAGGGCTGTCCGGATCGCTCGGTGCCACCGGGAGGGGCGACAGCTCGGACCTGGAATCCGCCTGTCCGGTCCTCGTGCATCCCGGTCGGACGGATCGCCCATGCCCTTTTCCGACAGGATCATCTGCCGGGCCACTCCGGACACGAAGGAACTGCACCATGGCTGTAGGAGTCTTCGATCTCTTTTCCATCGGCATAGGACCTTCGAGCTCGCACACTGTCGGACCGATGCGGGCCGCCGCGGTGTTCAGCGAGGAACTGAAGGCCTCCGGCATCCTTGCCGACGTGGCATCACTGCGGGTCGACCTCTACGGGTCCCTCGCTGCGACCGGGCACGGGCACGGAACGATGACGGCGATCCTCCTCGGCCTCGAGGGGTTCCACCCCGAGCTGATCCAGCCCGAGGAGGTGGAGGAGCGGCTGGCAGCCATCGCCGGCACCGGCATCCTGGAGCTCGGTGGAAGCGTGTCCTTGCCCTACGGGGTCGAGGACATGGTCCTGCGCCCCCTGACGGTCCTGCCGCGGCATACCAACGGCATGACCTTCACCGTCCATGGCCCGGCCGGGCAGGTCCTTCATACGGCCACGTTCTTCTCGGTCGGCGGGGGGTTCATCGTGCGGGACGGGGAGGAGGACGCCGCCCGGCAGGAACTCGAGTCCTCGAAGAAGGAGCTTCCGCTCCCGTTCCGCACCGCCGCAGAGCTGCTCGACCACTGCCGACGGACCTCCCTCGGTATCAGCGACGTGATGCTGACCAATGAGAAGGACAGCCGCACGGAGGAGGAGATCCGGCAGGGCCTGCTCCACATCTACTCGGTCATGGAGAGCTGCGCGCAGGTCAGCCTCACCCGCGAGGGACTGCTGCCCGGCGGGCTCAAGGTCCGCCGGCGCGCCCCCGACTGGCATGACCGCCTGCTGAAGGAGGACAAGGACCACGACCCCGCGTACTGGCAGGAATGGGTGAACCTGATCGCTCTTGCCGTCAATGAGGAGAACGCATCCGGCGGCAGGGTGGTCACGGCACCGACCAATGGAGCGGCGGGCATCATCCCCGCCGTGCTGTACTACGCCCTGCATTTCGCGCCCGGGATGCAGAATGCCGGCCGGCAGGATCGCGACGACGTGGTGGTCACGTTCCTTCTGACCGCCGGTGCTGTCGGAGTCCTCTACAAGGAACAGGCCTCGATCTCGGGCGCGGAGATGGGCTGCCAGGGCGAGGTGGGCTCGGCATCGTCGATGGCTGCCGCCGGCCTGGCCGAAGTGCTGGGTGGCAGCCCCTCGCAGGTCGAGAACGCGGCCGAGATCGCGATGGAACACAACCTCGGCCTGACCTGCGATCCCATCGGTGGCCTGGTGCAGGTGCCCTGCATCGAACGGAACGCGATCGCCGCGGCGAAAGCGATCAATGCCGCCAAGATGGCGCTCTGGGGCGACGGCGTCCACCGGGTGTCCCTCGACGAGGTCATCATCACCATGCGGGAAACGGGCAAGGACATGAGCTCCAAGTACAAGGAGACGGCCATGGGCGGGCTGGCCGTCAACGTCGTGGAGTGCTGAGCAGTAGCGACCGTCCAACGGGTGGTGCACGGTCGGCACCTGGGACCTGACGTGTCGGTTTCGTCCTCGGCCGCCCCGGTCATGACCCCTGCGTCATCGGACCGGATCAGCGGTCATCGAACGGGAGTCTGCCAGGTCGATCCATCGGCGCCGACCCGTCAGCGGCGGCGGTAGGTGAGGTCGAAGACCATCCGCCCGGCCTTGATCGCCTTGTTCTCGAAACTCGTCAGGGTGCGGCCCTCGAAACGGGGCGCCCACCCGCCGAGCTCGTCGGTCCCCTCGTTGACGCCGGTGTTGCCGGTGCTCACCGGGTCGCGGCCCTCCCGGACCGGCGCACCACCCACCACGGATTCCACCCCGCTCTGCCACACCTGGGTCAGCGGGCTCCCGGCGCCGGAGCGTTCGCCGTCGTGCAGGTTCTCGAAATGCCCGCTCGCGTCCAGGACGGCGCGCATCTGCACGGCGTAGCTGGACCAGTCGGTGGCGAGGCGGAAGATGCCGCCGGGCTCGATGACGCGTGCGGCGAGTTTCACGTAGTCCTCCTTGACCAGGCGGCGCTTGTGGTGACGGGCCTTGTGCCAGGGGTCCGGGAAGAAGGTCCACAGCTCGGCGACGGACGACGCCGGGATCATCCCGGCGAAGGCCTCCGCGGCATTGACCTGGGCGGTCCGGACGTTCGTCAGGTCCTTCTGGCTGATCCGCAGCATGGTCTGGGCCAGTCCCGGACGGTAGACCTCGAGGGCGAGGTAGTCGCGGTCGGGATCGAGCTCCGCGGCGTGGGTGATGGCCTCTCCCAGGCCCGATCCCACCTCGACGACGAGGGGCGCCGTCCGGCCGAAGGCCGCTTCGACGTCGAGCACGAAGCCGGGTGCCACCGACGTGTCGGCGTTCTCCACGCGGGGCACGTCGATGAGGAAGGCCTCGGCGAGCTCGTCCCAGGCCTCGCGGCGCCTGCCCTGAAGGCGCGAGCCCCGTCGGACGAAGGACACCGGCTGGGAGCGGTGCGGCTGGTCGGGGGTCTGTTCTCGTGGCTCCATCACCTTCTAGGCTACCGGCCGGACATCAGCCCGCCGTCGCCCGGCGGAGGCGCGAGATCGCGAGCTGCGCATAGAGGGCGGCGCCGTCGGCCAGGACGCCGTCGTCGAAGACGGCGTAGGGGGAGTGGTTGAACGGCGCGGTCACCGGGTCCGCGCCGGGGGGAACTGCCGAGAGGAACACGAAGCTGCCCGGCACCGCCTCGAGGATCCGCGAGAAGTCCTCCGAGCCGCTCATCGGCTGCGGCATGGTGACGTACCGGTCGGGGCCCAGCAACTCCCCGACCTGCGCCGCGGCGTGTGCCGTCTCGTCGTGGTCCGTGACGGTGACGGGATACTCGTGGAGGTACTCGATGTCCGCCTCGAGCCCGTGGGCGGCGGCGATGTGCCGGACCAGCCTCGGAGCGGCGTCCGCCATCCTGTCCCGGTTCGCCGGCGAGAAGGTCCTGATGGTCGCCTCGATCCGCGCGGTCTGCGGGATGATGTTGCGCTGCGTGCCCGCGTGCAGCACGCCGACGGACAGCACCACGGGATCGAACATGTCGAACTGCCGCGTGATCAGAACCTGCAGCTGGGTCACGATCTCCGCCGCGACGGTCACCGGATCCTTCGCGGAGTGCGGGGCGGAACCGTGCCCACCCGCCCCGCGCACCGTCACCATCAGTCCGTCCGACGCCGACATCAGCGGTCCGCCGCGGCTCATGAGCATCCCGGCCGGTATCAGGGAGGACGTCACGTGCACCCCGTACGCCGCGTCCGGGCGCCTGCCCGCCGCGTCGAGGACGCCCTCCCGGATCATGACGCCCGCCCCGTCGTGGCCCTCCTCGCCGGGCTGGAACATGAGGACGACATCCCCGGGCAGCTCGGAGCGACGCTCGGCGAGGAGCGTCGCCGCTCCCGCGAGCATCGCCGTGTGGAGGTCGTGGCCGCACGCGTGCATGACGCCCTCCACCCGGGAGCTGTACGGGACGCCGGTCGCCTCCTGGACGGGCAGCGCGTCCATGTCGCCGCGGAGGAGGACCACCGGGGCGTCGTCGCCCTGCGCCGCGCCGCCGCGGAGCACCGCGGTGACCGACGTCGTGTCCGTCCCGAGCGTCACCTCGTAGGGCAGGCCGTCCAGGGCGTCGAGCACCTTCTCCTGGGTGCGCGGCAGGTGGAGGCCCAGTTCGGGTTCGCGGTGGAGGCGGTGGCGCAGGTCGGTGAGGTCACCGACGAGGGCATGAGCATCCTCGAGCAGAACGGCGGGGGACAGCGTCATGGAGATCCTCCTGGCAGGGCTGGTCCTCCCACCCTTGCAGAAGTCGCCCGGGGAGGCGAGGTCCCGTCGGCGGGCGCGGTGCCCCGCTGCTCCAGGCTCCGCCACAGCCTCCGCGGACCGCGCCGATGCGGGGTTCGGGCGCACCTCCTGATAAAGTGGGACCACTTGCCTGCGCACGGCGGACCGCGTCCGCCAGTTGAACGCGCAGCCTGCGTCGATAGAACGCATTCTTTTGTCCCGCATCCAGCTCCGAGGATCGTGAGCGCGGTGGACACTGTCTGACTTTTCTTCGGCGAACCCCTGCGCCAACCGGTGCCGGGGAAGATGAGAAGAAAGTTCGTGTTAACTACATGACTACTTTTGCTGCCCTCGGTGTGCCCAAAGCGCTGGTCGAGAACCTCGCCGCGCAGGGGATCACCGAACCATTCCCCATCCAGGTCAAGTCGCTTCCCGACTCCCTGGCCGGGCGCGACGTCCTCGGACGCGGCCGCACCGGCTCGGGCAAGACCCTCGCCTTCGCGCTCCCCATGGTCGCACGCCTGTCCGAGCAGGAAGCGGCCTACCGTCGCAAGCCCGGGCGCCCCCTGGCCCTGGTCCTCGCGCCGACCCGCGAGCTCGCCACCCAGATCAACGCCACCGTCGAGCCCCTGGCCAAGGAGCTCGGACTCAACACCACCGTGATCTACGGTGGTGTCTCGCAGCAGCGCCAGGAGAAGGCTCTGCGCGCCGGCGTCGACATCGTCATCGCCTGCCCCGGGCGCCTCGAGGACCTGATGCGCCAGAAGCTCATCACGCTCGAGTCCGTGGAGATCACCATCCTCGACGAGGCCGACCACATGGCCGACCTCGGCTTCCTGCCTGTCGTCAAGAAGCTGCTCGACACCACCCCGGCCGACGGCCAGCGCCTGCTGTTCTCGGCCACGCTGGACAACGGCGTGGACAAGGTGGTCAACCGCTACATGACCAACCCCGTCACCCACTCCGTGGACGACCCGCAGGCAGCGGTCACCACCATGGAGCACCACGTGCTGATGATCGGTGACCAGACGCAGAAGAAGCAGCTGATCGTCCAGCTCGCGTCCGGTACCGGGCGCCGCCTTCTCTTCATGCGCACCAAGCACCACGCGCGGAAGCTCGCCAAGACCCTGACCGACGCCGGGATCCCCGCCGTCGACCTCCACGGCAACCTGTCGCAGAACGCCCGTGACCGGAACCTCGCCGAGTTCTCCACCGGCGACGTCCGCGTCCTCGTGGCCACCGACGTCGCGGCCCGCGGCGTGCACGTGGACGACGTCGAGCTCGTGGTCCACGTCGATCCGCCCACGGAGCACAAGGCGTACCTGCACCGCTCGGGCCGCACGGCTCGTGCGGGCTCCTCGGGAACCGTGGTCACGATCACGCTGCCCGAGCAGAAGTCCGAGGTGCAGAAGCTGATGAAGGCCGCCGGTGTCGACGTCGCCTTCGAGACCGTCAAGGCGACCTCACCGCTCGTCCTGTCGCTTGTCGGCGACGTCGCCGACAAGATCGATCCCCGCACGCGCGCCGCGCTCCTCGCCTCGCGTGAGGCCACACGCGGCGAGGGTACCTCGACGGGCGCCAACGCCGAGCGCAAGCGCGCCCGCCGTGGTACCGCGGCCCCGTCCGCGGGAGGCCGTGGCGGCAGGGGTGGACGCGGTCGCGTCTCCGCCGAGCCGCAGGCGACCCAGGGCAACCGGGCCGACCGCCGCAAGGACCAGCCGCAGGCGCCGCGCTTCGGCACCGACTCGGGTGCTGCTGCGAAGACCGGCGGTTCCCGCCGTCGCACGGACGAGCCCCGCACTGCCTCGGAGACGACGACGCGCAGCCGCCGTCCCGCCTCCGGCCAGCGCGTGGGCGACGCCGTCCGCCGTCCCGCGGCCGGCGCCCCCGCAGCCGGCGGGCAGCGCAGCCATGCGCCGTCCTCGGCTCCGCGGACCGAGGGGGCCCGCCGTGCGGCCGGCTCCCGCAGGGCCAGCGCGCCTGCGTCCAACGATCGCCGGTCCCGCTAGCAGCATCGCTGACCACGGAAGGCCCCTACCCTCGCGGGTGGGGGCCTTCCGTTCGTCCGGGGGGGGGGTGCCCCGGCGCACCGGGTGGGGAACAATGGGCGGATGAACGCACTCCTGAACGTCATCTGGCTCCTGTTCGGCGGCATCTGGCTCGCGCTGGGCTACTTCGCGGCCGGCATCATCTGCTGCCTGCTGATCGTGACCATCCCCTTCGGCATCGCCTCGTTCAGGATCGGCGCCTACGCGCTGTGGCCCTTCGGTCAGACCGTCGTGAACCGCGGCGGTCGGCCGGGCGGGTTCTCCACGATCGGGAACGTCATCTGGCTTCTCGTCGCGGGCATCTGGATCGCCATCGGCCACGTGCTCACGGCCATCCCGATGTTCGTCAGCATCATCGGGATCCCGCTGGGCATCGCCAACCTGAAGCTGATCCCGGTGTCGCTGGCGCCGCTCGGCAAGGTGATCGTCCCCTCGTCGGGGACCTACCTGCCGACCTACCGCTGACGGCCGCCGCCGGATCCCCGACGGCGGCCTGCAGGTCCCGCTAGTCGGAGCCGCCGACGACGGTCGGGCTGGTGGCCCCGTTCCGGCCGGGCTTGTCCGCGTTCTTGAGCAGGTCGCCGAGCAGCGCGATGATGTCCAGACCGGTGGTGTCCTTGACCATCTGCGTGGTCTGGTGGACGCCGCTCGAGACGTTCTTGCTGAGCTGGCTCGCGCCGTCGTTGGAGACGACGGTCATGGTGTCGATCGCCGACATCGGCGCGGCGATCTCCCGTGCCATCGCGGGCAGGACCTCGAGGACCTTCGACAGGATGGCGGCCTGGTTGAACTTCTCGTAGGCCTCCGCCTGCGCGGCGATACCGGCGGCCTCCGCCTTGCCACGGGCTTCCGTCGACTGCGCCTCGGCATCACCGCGGGACGCGATGACCGCGGCGTCGGCACGGCCCTTGGCCTCGTTGATCGATGCTTCGGCGGTACCGCGTGCCGTGTTCGACGCGGCATCCGCCTCGGCTGCCACCCGGTCACCCTCGGCGACGAGCTTGCGGCGTGCAAGGTCCACGCGGGCTTCGATCTCCGTGGCCTCCGATGCCCGGCGCCGCTCCTCGAGCTTCGCGTCGGCCTGCTGGATGAGGCGGTACTTCTCGGCGTCCGCGGGCTTGCGCACCTCGGTGTCCAGCTCGCGCTCACGGAGCTCGGACCGCCGCTGGGCGACCTGCTGCTCACGCATGATGACCTGCTCCTGCTGTTCGGCCTGGGCGAGAGGGCCCGCGGCGTCGGCCCGTGCCTGGCGGGCATCGGCCTCCTCCTTCAGTTCCGCGCGGCGGATGATCAGCTGCTGCTGCGCGAGGGCCACCTGCTCGTCGGACAGGGCGCGTGCCTGCTCCGATTCCTGCATGGATCGGGCTTCGGCGATCTTCGCGTTGCGTTCCGCGAGGGCGGCCTCCGGGCGGCCCAGGTTCTTCAGGTACCCGGAGTCGTCGTCCACGGACTGGATCTGGAAGGTGTCGATCTCCAGGCCCTGGTTGTGCATGGAGTGTTCCGCCTCCTCCTTGACGCTCTTGGCGAAGGTCGCGCGGTCCCGGATGATCGATTCGACCGTCAGGGTTCCCACGATCGAGCGGAGCGAACCGGACAGGGTCTCCTGCGTGTAGTGGTCGATCGCCTCCTGCTGGTTCAGGAAGCGCTGGGCGGCCTTGCGGACGGCGTCCGCGTCACCCCCGACCTTGACCTGGGCGACGCCGGTGAGGTGGAGCTTGATGCCGTTCTTGGAGATGCCCTCGATGCGCAGCGACACCTGGCGCGATGCGAGCGACAGGGGATAGGCCCGCTGCGAGAACGGGTTGATGAAGATCCGGCCGAAGACGACGCGCTGGCTGTCCGGATCGGGCTGCCCCTTGCTGTCCTTGGACGAGATGATGAGCGCCTGGTCCGGGCTGGCTATGTGCAGCGCCATGCGGGCGAGGACGACGGCGGCGATGATGATGACGAGCAGCACCACGGCGCCGATGATGAGCGGGATGAACCTGAGATCCACGGGGACCCTTTCAACGGTCTTCGGATGGCCTCCGGCGTCGCGTACGGGCGCCGGAGGATGATCAAGCAACTGCGTTCACTGTGTCGATCCGACCCCCATGTCGTCGAAGGAGAGGACCCGCGCACTGGGGCGGGCCGGTGGCTGCTCGGCGGTCAGCCGGTGGCTGCGCCCGTCAGGAAGGCCTGCATGAGGGGGCCGCCGGACGTGGATCCCAGCTCGCCCTCCTCCACGAAGACCGCGACGGCGAGGTCGCCCTGGAGGGCGACGACCCACGCGTGGGTCCGCGGGGGAGTCTCGCTCCCGAACTCGGCGGTCCCGGTCTTGGCCAGGACGGGATCGCCCGGCACGTCCTGCAGGAGCCGGGCCCCGCCCTGCTCGACGACGGCGGACATGAGCGTCCGCAGCGTCGCCGACTCGTCGGCGGTGAACGCGCTGGGCGGCGCCTCGGACTCCCCGGCCGACGGCGTCGCGTCACCCGACGGGGCCTCCGTGGCCGCGGCGCTCTCCGAGCCGGGGTCGAGTTCGGTGGATTCGCCCGCGGCGAGGAGGGTCGGCGTGACGCGCGACCCTGCCCCCACGGATGCGGCCATGGTGGCGAGGCCCAGGGGCGACACCAGTACCTCGCCCTGCCCGATCATGGCGGCGGCGTGGGCCGTCCCCTCCGCCTCGGTCGGCACGGAGCCGAAGAACGCGGGTGTGCCGATGCGCGACTCCACGCCGATCCCGAGATCGGTGGCGGCGGCCGCGAGATCGGCCTGGCTGATCTCGTCCCGGGCCGAGATGAAGCCGGTGTTGCAGGACTGCGCGAAGGTCTCCAGGAGCGGGATGGTCCCGAGGAACTGCACCGGATAGGTGCTGGCGTTGTTGAACGTGCGGCCGTCCACGGAGACTTCCTCGGTGCACTCCGTGGGGCTCTCGGGCGTGAAGCCCTTCCGGAGCAGTGCGAGGCTCGTGGCCACCTTGAACGTGGACCCCGGCGGGTACTGGCCCAGGAGCGCGGTCTGCAGGCCCTCGCTGCCCGGACCGTTGGCCGCCGCGAGGATCTCGCCCGTGCTGGGCCGGATGGCGACGATCGACGACGCCGAGGGCTCGTCCGCGAGAACCTGCTCGCCGAGGCCCTGCAGGCGGGGATCGAGCGTGGTGGCGAGGTCGGTGCCGTCCACGGCCGCCTTGGTGAAGAGGGTCTGGCTGGGCGTTCCGGGGTCCGCCACCGGCGCGGCGCCGACCGAGAGGCCCGGGGTGCCGGCCAGCTGGTCGTTGTGCTGCAGTTGCAGCCCGCCGAGCCCGGTGACATCACCCGCCCGGAGGGCACCGTCGGACTGCTCCACGAGTTCCTCCGTCGCCTCGCCCACGCTGCCCAGGAGTTCGCGGGCGAAGGTGCGGGTGGGTGCGAGTTCCAGGGTGTCGGCCTGCCGCAGTGCACCCGGGACGGCATCGATCTGCGCGTCGGTGACCGTCCGCGTCGCGTCGTCACGCAGGACGACCGCCACCACGAAGGCCTCCGCACCCGCGGCGGCGACCTGTTCCTCGTAGGCCGCCGGGTCGAGCTCGAGCAGGGTGGCGAGCGCACGGGCCGAGGCGGCCCACTGCGCGTCCGGGACCCCCGTCTTGTCGATGCCGACGCGGATCACGGGCCGCTCGGTGACCAGGACCTCGCCGCCCGCCCCGGTGATGTCGCCGCGGTCCCCGGGCACGCTGGTGAGGGTGAGCTTCTCGTCCGGCAGGAGGTTCGGGACGAACAGCGCAGGGTCCCAGGCCGCCTGCCAGACGTCCTCGACCCGCGTGAGGTCCGCCGTCGTGCTGTAGGTCCAGTCGGAGTCGGTGTCGTCGAGGTCCCAGACGTAGTCGAGCGTCGCGGTCGCGCTGTCCTCGCCGGTCTCCTCGACGCCTGCGACCGTCACCTTCGGCGCTCCGGGCCCGAACCCCTCGGTGATCGTGGCGAGCTCGCCGGTCACCTCGGACGCCTCCACCGACGTGAACGCGGACTGCCCCACGTCGAGCCGGGCCAGTCCCTCGGCGAGCGTGCGCGCCGCGTCCTCCGCGGTCGGGCGGTCATCCGTGCAGGCCGCGAGCGCGAGGGTGAGGGCGGCGGTGGTCAGGACGGCGGTGACGCGGCGGAATTTCCCCATAGGGGCCATTATGTCCGAGATAACAGCGGGCTCCGGAAGCCGCACTGTGCCGGGCGGCCCCGGCGCCGCCGCAGTCGTCCCTTCCCGCTCTGCCAGGGGCGAAGCGGGGAAATATCTTTCCTGGCTCGAAAGTTGAGTCGAGTACACTCAATGCAAGACCTACGTCAGGACGGAAAGGAACCGCGCGTGGACACGAATTTCACCACCAAGAGCCGCGAGGTGCTGTCAGCTGCCGCCATGAACGCCTCCACGGCGGGGAATGCGCAGATCGATACGCCGCACTTCCTCAAGGCCCTCCTGGACCAGCGGGACGGCATCGCCGTCGCGCTCCTCAAGGCGGCCGGCGCCGATCCCGACACCGTGAGCGTGCAGGCGAGCACGGCGATCAAGGCCCTGCCGTCGTCGTCGGGCTCCTCGGTGGCGCAGCCGCAGTTCTCCCGCGGTGCCCTCCAGATGATCAACGCGGCCCAGCAGGAAGCGGAGACCCTCGGTGACCAGTTCGTGTCCACCGAGCACATCCTGCTCGCCCTGGCGGCGGACAACGGAGCGGCCGGCGGCATCCTGCGCTCCGTCGGGCTCACGCGCGAGGCACTCGCGTCGGCCCTGCCGGGCGTGCGCGGTGACCGGCGCGTGACCACGCCCGATCCGGAGAACACCTTCCAGGCGCTCGAGAAGTTCGGGGTGGACCTCACCGAGGTGGCGCGGAGCGGCAAGCTGGACCCGGTCATCGGGCGCGATGCGGAGATCCGCCGCGTGGTGCAGGTGCTCAGCCGCCGCACCAAGAACAACCCGGTGCTCATCGGCGAGCCCGGCGTGGGCAAGACGGCCGTCGTCGAGGGGCTCGCCCAGCGCATGGTCGCGGGTGACGTGCCCGAGTCGCTGCGGGGGAAGACCCTCATCAGCCTCGACCTCGGGTCGATGATCGCCGGCGCCAAGTACCGCGGCGAGTTCGAGGAACGGCTGAAGGCCGTGCTCGACGAGATCCGCTCGTCCGGCGGCCAGGTGGTGACCTTCATCGACGAACTCCACACCGTCGTCGGAGCGGGTGCCTCGGAGGGGTCGATGGACGCCGGCAACATGCTCAAGCCCATGCTGGCGCGCGGTGAGCTCCGGCTCATCGGTGCGACGACGCTCGACGAGTACCGGGAGAACGTCGAGAAGGACCCGGCGCTGGAGCGCAGGTTCCAGCAGGTCTACGTGGGCGAGCCGTCCGTGAACGATACCGTCGGCATCCTCCGCGGGCTGAAGCAGCGCTACGAGGCGCACCACAAGGTCTCGATCGCGGACTCCGCCCTGGTCGCCGCGGCCACCCTGTCCCACCGCTACATCCCGGGCCGCCAGCTCCCGGACAAGGCGATCGACCTCGTGGACGAGGCCGCCTCGCGCCTGCGCATGGAGATCGACTCCGCACCGGTGGAGATCGACGAGCTGCGCCGTTCCCTCGAGCGGATGCACATGGAGGAGATGGCACTCTCCCGGGAGAAGGACGAGGCATCGCTGGAGCGGCTGGACGCCCTGCGTGCCGAGATGGCCGACCGCCAGGAGGAGCTCGACGGGCTCAACGCCCGGTGGGAGGCCGAGAAGGCCGGCCTCAACCGCGTGGGCGACCTGAAGGCCTCCCTCGACGACCTGCGCTCGCAGGCCGATCGCGCCCAGCGCGAGGGTGATCTCGAGGCGGCGTCGCGCATCCTCTACGGGGACATCCCGCAGCTGGAGCGCGAGCTGCGGGAGGCCCAGGCCGCCGAGGAGCAGACCACCAATGCTCCCGACCTGATGGTCGCGGAGGAGGTGACCGCGAACGACATCGCCGAGGTCATCTCCGCCTGGACGGGTATCCCCGCCGGGCGCATGCTGCAGGGTGAGAGCGAGAAGCTGCTCGCCATGGAGGACGTCATCGGCGCGCGCCTGATCGGACAGCAGCGGGCCGTGTCCGCGGTGTCCGACGCCGTCCGCCGTGCCCGCGCCGGGGTGTCCGACCCGAACCGCCCCACCGGTTCCTTCCTGTTCCTCGGACCCACGGGCGTGGGCAAGACCGAGCTCGCGAAGGCGCTCGCGGACTTCCTGTTCGACGACGAGCGCGCCATGATCCGGATCGACATGTCGGAGTACTCGGAGAAGCACTCGGTGGCGCGCCTCGTCGGCGCCCCGCCGGGATACGTGGGCTACGAGGAGGGCGGCCAGCTCACCGAGGCGGTGCGGCGCCGGCCCTACAGCGTGGTGCTGTTCGACGAGGTGGAGAAGGCGCACCCCGAGGTGTTCGACCTGCTCCTGCAGGTGCTCGACGACGGGCGGCTCACCGACGGGCAGGGCCGCACGGTGGACTTCCGCAACGTCATCCTCGTGCTGACGTCGAACCTCGGGTCCCAGTTCCTCGTGGATCCGTCGCTCGACGACGCGGCGAAGCGCTCCGCCGTGATGGCCGCCGTCAACGCGAACTTCCGGCCGGAGTTCCTGAACCGGCTCGACGACGTCGTCGTCTTCGACCCGCTGAGCCTCGACGAGCTCTCGAGGATCGTGGACCTGCAGGTTCGGGCGCTCGGGGACCGGCTCCGCGACCGCCGCCTCGAACTCGAGGTCAGCGCTGCGGCCAGCGAATGGCTCGCCCTCACCGGCTTCGACCCGGCATACGGCGCACGTCCGCTGCGCAGGCTCGTCCAGCGTGAGATCGGCGACCGGCTGGCGAAAGGCATCCTGGCCGGTGAGATCGTCGACGGCGACACCGTGGTCGTCGACCGCCAGGAGCCGGACGCCGCCGCGCTGGCCGACGGCAGCCTCGACGCGGGGGGCCTGCTGGTGCACGCCGCGCGGTAGCCGGGCCCGGCACACGAGAGGAATCGCAGGTTGCTTCCTCTCCCGCCTGCGGGCCCGGGTCCGTCAGGAGGTGAGCAGGCTCCGGCTCATCGTGTCGCCGTCCTCGACGACGGCGAAGCAGTCCACCCGGCGGTCGCCGTCGGCCCAGGTCTGGCTGGTCGGGGTCGCGCGGAGCAGCGTGATCCGGAGGTCGTCCGTCACCGCGTCCGGGTCGATGGCCGCGGAGGCCGCCGCGCAGGCCTCCTCGGCCCGCAGCCCGAGCTGCTCGCGTCCGGGGAACTCCGCGTCCTCCGGGTAGTTCTCGCTCGCCACCAGTTGTGCGTTGTGGGCTTCGCCGCAGTCCACCGGGACCGCGTCCTCGGTGATGCCCGTGAAGTCGGCGAGGCAGTCGCCGGCGGCGACCGACGACGGATCCACCCGCTCCTCGTCCTCCGCCCCGCCGAAGAGCGAGACGAGCAGCCAGACGAGCAGGCCGAGCAGGACGACGACGCCGCCGACGATCAGCAGCAGCGGCAGGTTGCTGCTGCGGGCCCTCGACCGGTCCCGCTTCGGCTCCGGGTCCGTCGCCTCCGGGTCGGTTCCGGCTGCCCCCGGGGCCCACGCGGCCGCGGTCGCGCCGCGCGACCCCGGGGAAGGGTCCACCGGGGAAGCCGGTGCTGCCGGGCCGATCGACGCCGGATCCGTGCCGGGGTAGAGGCCCGGGTGGCCGAGGCCCTGCTCGCCGCCCTCGGGCGGGAAGGCGTACGGACCGCCGGCAGGAACGTCGTCGCCGGTGCCCGCCGCCGGCACGCCGGCCCCGTCGGCCGTGTCCGCGGCCGTGTCCGCGGCTGGGTCCGCGTCCGCCGCCGCGTCCCCTGCGACACCTCCGGCGGGAGCCGTGCCGTCCGGGGCCGCCTGGACGACCGGGGCGCCCGCCGGCAGGGGACCACCTACCAGTGTCCCTGCCTTCTCCGCTTCGGCGGCCACGGCGCGGGCCTCCGCCGCGGCGTCCTCGAGGGAGGCCGCTTCCGCCGTGTCCCTGCTGATCTCCGCCGGCCCGAGGGCGGGCTCGGGCAGGTCGAGGCTGTCCGGCGACACCGACAGCTCGGGTTCCAGCGCCCCGGGAGGTAGCGTGCCGTCGTCGAGCACGACGCCGTCGGGATCGACCACGTCGGGGCCGTCGGGCCGGTCGGGTTCGTTCCCGCCCGGACCGTGCCCGGGATCCCTGGGTGCCTGCTCCTCGTTGCTCATGGTGGGCCGCTGTCTCCTTGCATTCCTGGTGTCTCGTGGCCGGCGCTCCGACGTGATTTCGACTCTAGCCAAGATCGTCGCCGGAAGGGTCGGGACGCGGCTGGAGCAGGCTCGGGCACCGGGGGCGGCTTCGCGTCCATGCTTTGCAGGAGGCGGGGACACCCGCGCTCGGATGCACCCGAAAGCATGTAACCTGTACATACGACAAACTGACCAAATACTCCGGGGCCTCGCTGCAGCCTTGGGCCTCGTGCCCCAGTGACCACCTCCGGATCGACGCACAAAGGGGGTCACGCCATGGGGCGCGGCCGTCAAAAGGCAAAAGCTACCAAGCAGGCCAGGGACATGAAGTACTTCAGCCCGGCCACTGATTATTCGGCACTGCAGCGAGAGCTCACAGGCCCGGGTAGTCGTGCTTCCACTCGACGTACCGAACCTCTCGAGCCGGTCGAACCCGACTACTCGGAGTACGCGGACAAGTACGCCGACGAACTCGACGACGACGGCGAGGAGAGCGGCTCCCGCCGCACCGGCTGACCTCCCGGTCCGCCGTCCTCCGGGACACCACAACCGGCGCATCAGGCCCCTTGCGGGACGATGCGCCGTTTCGTGTGCCCGGATCCCGGAACCGGCGAGCCGCCGCGCTCGCGACGCCCCGACTCGCGCGGTGGACAGGTCGGGACTGCCCGTCCGCGGTCGGTCCGTTCCTAGTGTGGGGAGGCGAGGAGTGGCTGCAGGGCGAGTTCTGCCGCCCCGACCAGCAGGAGCTCCGGCCCGAGCGTCGCCCGCCGCACGTCGACGCCCCCCGCCAGGGATCCGGTGTTCACGGCATGGGTCAGCCGGTCACCGTGGAAGCCGAACAGGGAGCCGAGGAAACCGCCGAGCACGATCCGCGTGGGATCGAAGATGTTGACGAAGTTCACCAGTGCCACGGCCAGGAGGTCGAGCTGGCGCTCGGCCTCCTGCTGGACAGCGGGCCCGGGATCGTCGGACAGCACGTCCTCGAGTGCCTCGATCCCGCCGCCCGCGAGGCCGGCCGCGTCGAGCAGGCGCTCCAGGCGGACCTCCGCGTCCAGGCATCCGGACCGGCCGCAGTGGCAGGGCGACCCGCCGGCACGGACGAGGGTGTGGCCCAGTTCCCCGGCGTAGCCGCGACTGCCGACCAGTTGGGCGCCTCCTGTCACGATGCCGCCACCGATACCGCTCGCGCTGCCGTTCAGGTACACGGCGTCCTCCACACCGAGCGCCGCACCGAAGATGCTCTCGGCCATCGAGCCGAGTGAGGCATCGTTCGCGGCGACCGCAGGCAGCCCGAGCGCCCTGCTGAAGGGCCCGGTGAGGTCGGCCGCGCGCCAGCCGAGGTGCGGTGCCACGAGGACGCGGCCCGTCCCGGCGTTGACGAGTCCCGGCAGCGCGATCCCGACACCGAGCACCCGGTCGAGCCCGGCCAGGACGGGGTGGAGGTCGGCCACGATGTCGCGGGTGAGCCGCACGGCGTCGTCGAGGGAGGGCACCCCGTCGGTCTCGCGGCGCACCCGCCGGTGGACGTGGCCGCCGAGTCCGACGACGCCGGCCGTCAGCGCGTCGATGTCGGGATTCACCGCGATCACGGCGACGCCGGGGTTGGCATGCACGATCGGGCTGGGGCGCCCCACCTTGCCCCCGACCGCCGGTTCCGTCTCGTGGACGAGCTGCTTCTCGGCGAGGGCGGACACGAGGGCCCCGACGGTCGAGCGGTTGAAGCCGCTGCGCCGCGTGAGCTCCGAACGGGACAGCGGTCCGTCCCGGTGCACCATCGTCAGGATCTGGGAGAGGTTCTGTGCGCGAAGGCCTTCGGTGCCGTTGACCGCTCCGGGTAGTGTGCGCACGGCCCTGGGTTCTCCTTCGTCCTGCAGGAGCCCTCTGTGCGCCTGGTGTGGCCCTATCGTATCCAGAAGCGCAGGGTGGGCCCGGCGGCCGCTCAGGCCCGCTGCCCTGCGGGACTCGGCGCAGTCTCGGCGGGGACGGGCGGTGCGGACGTGCTCTGGCGCACCACCAGGCTGGTGGCGAGGTCGAGCCGGAGGATGTTGGGCCGCTCGCCGTCGCGCAGGCGCAGGACCATGCGCGTGGCCTCTTCCGCCATCTGGATGAGCGGCTGGTGGACGGTGGTCAGGGCGGGGCTCGACCACTGCGCGAGCTGGAGGTCGTCGTATCCCACGATCGAGAGTTCGTCGGGGACGCGCAGCCCGATCTGGCGGGCGGCGTCGAGGACGCCGAGCGCCTGCAGGTCGCTGCCCGCGAAGATCGCCGTCGGAGGCTCGGCGCTGCGCAGGAGCGAGAAGGCGTGGTCGCGCCCGCCGTCGACGTGGAAGTTGCCGTAGCGGATGAACTCCGGGTCGATGGACAGGTTCGCCATGCTCATCGCCGATCGGTAGCCATCGATGCGCGCGAGGGAACACATCATGTCCTCGGGTCCGCTGATGGCTGCGATGCGGGTGTGGCCGAGGTCGATCAGGTGCCGCGTGGCCATCATGCCGCCCGACCAGTTCGCGGACCCGACGGACGGGACGTCGGGCGCGGGATCCCCGGCGGGATCGATGATGACGAACGGGATGGCGCGCGCGTCGAGTTTCTGGCGGAAGTCCTGCGGCATGTCCGAGAAGACCAGGACCACTCCGGCGGGCCGCCTGGCCATGACGCCTTCGATCCACTCCGAGCCCGGGGCATGCCGCGTGCCGGTCTCGGTCAGCACGACGCTCATCCCGTGCTCGCGCGCCACGTTCTCGACCCCGCGGATGAGCTCGAGCGCCCAAGCGCTCTCCAGTTCATGGAAGACGAGTTCCACGAGGGCCGCCCGGGCCGCCGACACCTTGCGCCGGCGGTACCCGTGCTCCTCCAGGAGCTCCTCAACTTTCGCCCGGGTTTTCGGAGACACGTCGGCGCGGCCGTTGAGCACCTTGGATATCGTTGAGAGGGATACGCCCGCCGCCGTCGCGAGCTGGGCGAGGGTGACGCGCGGTTCGTCCGCCGAAATCGACATGCGGCCAGCTTACATGCGGGCTCCAGTGCGGCCCGGCGGGCGTCGGACACGATTTGTGACCGCCCACACATCGGATGTTGCAAAAGCGGGCGAGCGCTACATACACTCATCCCACTACATAACTTTCGATATTATTATCGAAACTTTCGAGAGGCGTTCAACGATGAACAACCGAACCTGGATGTCCCGCAGTCTTGCAGGCACCGCGGTCATGATGCTGGGCCTCACCCTGGCAGGGTGCGGCGGAGGCGGCGGCGACGCGTCGAGCCGGCCCGAGAACGAGCTGCACCTGGCCGTCTACGGCGATGCCAGCAACAAGGTCGAGCAGGCCATGGTGGACAAGTTCAACGAGACCTCCGACGTCAAGATCGTGCTCGACACGATCCCCGGCGCGGACTACCAGACCAAGCTGCAGACCATCATCGACACCGATTCCGCTCCGGACATCTTCTTCAACTGGGGCGGTGGCAGCATCGCGAACTTCGTGAAGGCCGATCTGCTGATGCCCCTCGACGACTTCATCGAGGAGGACCCGCAGCTGAAGGACGCCTTCCTGCCCTCGGTGTTCGAGACGGCCGTCATCGACGACAAGAGCTACGGCATCCCGATGCGCGGCACGCAGCCCGTCATGCTCTTCAACAACTCCGAGGTGCTCAAGCAGGCCGGCATCGATGCTCCTCCCGCCACCTGGGACGAACTGCTGGAGGCCGTCGAGAAGCTGAAGGCGGCCGGCGTCACCCCGATCGCTCTCGGCGGCGCCGACCAGTGGCCCACCCAGATGTGGTTCCAGTACGTCTTCGACCGCGTCGCCGGCGAGGACCTGTTCCAGTCGGCGCTCGACGGCGACACGGAGGTGTGGGACTCCGAGGAGAGCCGTGAGGCCCTCGGCAAGCTGCGCGAACTGATCGACGCGGGTGCCTTCGGCACCAACTTCGACTCGGTCAAGTTCACCGACGGCGGGTCCCCCACGCTGCTCTCCAGCGGCCGGGCAGGCTTCGAGCTCATGGGCTCGTGGGCCTACGCGACGCACCTGGATGCCAATCCCGAGTTCGCGGAGAACGTGCTCGGCTACAGCGAGTTCCCCGCGATCGAGGGCGGCGAGGGCGATCCCGACAACCTCGCCGGCAACACGAACAACTTCTACTCGGTCCACAAGGACACCCGCTACCCCGAAGAGGCCGGCGAGTTCCTGAAGCTCATGTACTCGGACGAGTTCGTGCAGGAGCAGATCGCCATCGGCAACCTGCCCACCACCACCAACACGGAGGAGTTCCTCGGCGAGGCCTCCAACCCCGAGTACGCGAAGTACCAGTTCGACCTCGTGAAGGAAGCGCCCCACTTCCAGCTCTCCTGGGACCAGGCGTACCCGCCCGAGGCGACGGTGACCATCCACACCGCCGTGGCCCAGTTCTTCAGCGGCCAGATCGATGAAGACGGCTTCATCAAGGCCATGCAGAGTCTCTAGGACATTCCCATGACAACGCTTGCAACGCGCAGGCAGGCAGCGCCGGGCGGCTCCACTCCGAGCCGCCCGGCCCGCTCGGGCGCCTCCTCCGTGGGGCGTCCGGGCTTCGCCTGGGCCCTGCCCGCCACCATCTTCTTCGCGCTCTTCGCCCTCGTGCCGCTGGCCGCGGTCGCCGTCCTGTCCTTCACCTCGTGGAGTGGCCTCGGTGACCCGGAGTTCGTGGGACTCGAGAACTGGGAGACGCTCGTCTCCGATCCGGTGATGGTCAAGAGCCTCTGGCTCAGCCTGCTCTTCATCGTCCTCGGGGTGGTCACCCAGACACCGCTGAGCATCCTGCTCGGCGTCTGGGCCGCGGGCAACCAGCGCAACCGCGCCGTCCTCAGTGCCATCTACTTCATCCCCCTGCTGCTGTCCTCGGCCGCCATCTCCGTGCTGTGGCGTGCCCTGCTCGATCCGAACTTCGGTATTCCGGGACAGCTCTCGTGGCTCTTCGGTGACGGGAACCTGCTCGGCACCCAGTCCGGTGCGATCGGTGTCCTCATCTTCGTGGGCATGTGGCAGTTCACCCCGTTCCACACCCTGATCTACCAGGGCGCGGCGAAGGGCATCCCCAACGTCCTGTACCAGGCGGCGTCGATCGACGGTGCCGGCATGGTGCGCCAGTTCTTCTCCATCACGCTGCCCCAGCTGCGCAACACGGCCATCACCTCGATCATCCTGATGGTGGTCGGCGGCCTGACGACGTTCGAGACGGTGCTCATCCTGACCAACGGCGGGCCCGGCACCGACACCACCATCACCGCCTTCTACATGTACCAGGAGGCGTTCCAGAGCTTCGACTTCGGCGTCGGCAGCGCGATCGCCCTGGTGCTCGTCGTCGTCGCCACCCTGATCTCCCTCGTGGTGGTCAAGGTGTCCGGCTACGACAAGATGAACAGCTCGCTGGAAGGACTCTGATGAAGACCCGCCCCAACTACTTCGCCGGCATCGGCTCCTTCGTCTGGCTGCTGATCGTCGCGATCCCGCTGTACGTGATGCTGTCGGGTACCTTCCAGACGCGTGAGGAGTTCGGGGACAACGGCCCGCTGTCCTTCCCCACGAGCTTCACGCTGCAGAACTACGTCGATGCGATCACGAGCGGCTTCGGCCGATACTTCCTCAACACCGTCGTCGTGACGGTCGGAGTCGTCGTGATCGTGCTCCTGCTCGTGCCCCCGCTCAGCTATGCGATCGTGCGCAGCCAGAGCCGGGCGGCGTCGTTCGTGTTCCGCTTCTTCCTGCTGGGCCTCGCGATCCCGGCGCAGGCCGTGATCGTGCCCGTGTTCTACCTGATCAACACCGTCGGCCTGTACGACAACCTGATCGGCGTCATCCTGCCCACCGCGGCCTTCGCGCTGCCCATCTGCACGCTGATCCTCAGCGGCACCATGCGCGACATCACGGGGGAGCTGTACGAGGCCATGGCCATGGACGGAGCGAGCCCGGCGCGGGCCTTCTTCCGGCTGGTCCTGCCGCTGTCCAAGGGTGGCATCTCCACGATCGCCGTCTTCTCCGCCCTCCAGGCGTGGAACGGATTCCTCTTCCCTCTCATCCTCACGCAGTCCGAGAGCACCCGCGTGGTGACCCTCGGCCTCTTCAACTTCCAGACGCAGTACGGCATCAACATCCCGGGCCTGCTCGCCGCGGTCACCCTGTCGATGGTGCCCGTCCTGCTCGTCTACCTGTTCGCGCGCCGCGCGCTTGTCCAGGGCCTCATGGGCGCTGGCGGAAAGTAACCATGACTGAGACAACACTGAACGACGCCCCCTGGCGGGACACCGCCGCCGCACCCGAGGACCGGGTGGAGACCCTCATCCAGGCGATGACGCCGCGCGAGAAGGTCGCCCAGCTGGTCGGCGTCTGGGTCGGCGCCAACACCGAGGGCGGCGAGGTGGCCCCCCACCAGCACGAGATGAACGAGGCCGTGGACCTCGACGAACTCCTGCCGCACGGACTCGGCCAGCTCACCCGCCCCTTCGGCACCGCCCCCGTGGAACCGGGACTCGGAGCCCTGTCGCTGCAGCGCACCCAGGAGCGCATCACGGCGGCGAACCGCTTCGGCATCCCCGCCCTCGTCCACGAGGAATGCCTCGCCGGGTTCGCGGCGTGGAAGGCCACGGCCTACCCGGTCCCCCTCGCCTGGGGCGCCACCTTCAACCCCGACCTCGTCCGGACCATGTCCTCGGCCATCGGCGCGGACCTCCGCTCCGTCGGCGTCCACCAGGGGCTCGCCCCGGTGCTCGACGTCGTGCGCGACGCCCGCTGGGGCCGCGTGGAGGAGACCATCGGCGAGGATCCGTACCTGATCGGGACCATCGCGACGGCATACGTGCAGGGACTCGAGCGCGGTGGGATCGTCGCCACGCTCAAGCACTTCGTCGGCTACTCGGCGTCGAAGGCCGGCCGCAACCTCGCGCCCGTCTCCATCGGGGAACGCGAGCGGGCGGACGTCCTCCTGCCGCCGTTCGAGATGGCGATCCGGGAATCCGGCGTCCGGTCGGTCATGCACGCCTACACCGACATCGACGGCGTACCGACGGCAGCGGACGCCTCGCTCCTCACCGCGCTCCTGCGGGACACCTGGGGCTTCGACGGCACCGTGGTGGCCGACTACTTCGGCATCGCCTTCCTCAAGGAGCTGCACCGCGTGGCCGCGACCCTCGGTGAGGCGGCGGCCGCGGCGCTGACCGCAGGGGTCGACGTCGAACTGCCGACCGTGCACACCTTCGGCGAGCACCTCCTCGCCGAGATCGACGGCGGGCGGCTGGACGAAGGGCTCGTCGACCGCGCGCTCCGGCGCGTCCTCCGGCAGAAGCTGGACCTGGGCCTGCTGGACCCCGAGTGGTCGCCGATCCCACCGGCCCTCGAACGGGCCGACGCCGGGACACCCGTCGTCGACCTCGATTCCCCGGGCAACCGGGACATCGCCCGCGAACTCGCGGAGCAGTCCATCGTCCTCGTCAGGAACAGCGGGATCCTGCCGCTCGCCGCCGCGCCGCGCATCGCCCTCATCGGCCCCAACGCGGACACGCACCGCGCGTTCCTCGGCTGCTACTCCTTCCCCGCGCACGTCGGCGAGCAGCACCCCGACGTTGAGATCGGCCTCGCCATCCCGACGGTCGCCGAAGCACTCCAGCGCGAGTTCGGCGCGAGCGACATCACGATCGCGGCCGGGTGCACGATCGACGGCTCCGCGACCACCGGGTTCGACGAGGCCCTCGCGGTCGCCGGCGGAGCCGACGTCGTCGTCGCGGTCCTCGGTGACCGGGCGGGGCTCTTCGGGCGCGGCACCAGCGGCGAGGGATGCGACGCCGAATCACTGGCCCTCCCGGGCGTGCAGCAGCAGCTCCTCGACGAACTGCTCGCCACCGGCAAGCCCGTCGTCGTCGTGCTGCTGACCGGCCGCCCGTACGCCCTCGGGTCCGCGATCACCGACGCCGCCGCGATCGTCCAGGGGTTCTTCCCCGGCGAGGAGGGTGCGGCCGCCGTGGCCGGCGTCCTCAGCGGACGGATCAACCCCGCCGGGCGACTGCCCGTCAGCATCCCCGGGACGCCGGGCGCCCAGCCGTCCACCTACCTGGCCGCACCGCTGGCGCAGTCGAACGGCGTCTCGAACATCGATCCGACAGCGGCCTTCGCCTTCGGCCACGGACTCGGCTACACCGAGTTCCAGTGGCAGGGCGCGGGAGCGACGGCGGGAACGGCACCGACCGACGGCGAGGTCGCCGTGCACGTGACGGTGACCAACGCGGGGGAGCGCGACGGCGTCGAGGTGGTGCAGCTCTACCTGCACGACCCGGTGGCATCCGTCGTCCGCCCGGTCCAGCGTCTCATCGGGTACGCGCGCGTCTCCCTGGCGGCGGGGTCCTCCGCGAGGGTCGCGTTCACCGTGCCCGCCGACGTCACCTCCTTCACGGGGCGGGACGGGCAGCGCATCGTCGAACCCGGGGAGCTGGAGCTGCGCCTCGGCGCATCGAGCAGTGACATCCGGGCGACCGTGCCCCTCACCCTCACGGGCGAGGTGCGGCGCGTGGACCACACCCGGCGGCTCCACTGCGACGTGCGGGTGCACGCCGTCTAGCACCCGCCCGCAGGCCGTCGGAACCCGTCGCAACCCGTCCCCGCTCAGCAGGGGGCGGGTTGCGTCGTTCCCGGGACCACCCGGTCGGGACCGTCCGCGGCCGTGGCTGGTGCATTCCCTGTCGGCAGCTGCCTCGGGGAGCCGGGATCCCTGCAGGGACCGTCCCTGCACGCCGGAAGATGCATGCCGGGGATGCACGCCGGAAGATGCACGCCGTGCAGAAGAACGTGCTTGCGCGCGGAGCCCCCGCGCGTCACGGTAGTAAGCAGACTGATCTTCCGGTTACGGAGCCTCCCGCAGTCCGGACCCGGCAGGATCAACCATCCCTACCGAGGAGGCACCAGCATCATGGCACGAGACGACACATCAGGCGCGAGCACCCCGAGGAGCCGGCGCAACGACGTCGTCGCCGCGGAGAAGGAGCGGTTCGGCGGCATCAAGTGGGGGTCGGCGTTCTTCGGGTGGCTGACGGCGATCGGCCTCACCGTCATCCTCAGTGCGCTGGCGACGGCGATCGGCGTCGGCATCGGAGCGGCCAACACGGGCACCGCGTCCGACGCCGCCGACCAGGCACAGGAGAACGCCCAGACCATCGGCATCGCCAGCGGTATCGTCCTGGCCGTCATCCTGTTCGTCGCCTACTACTGCGGCGGGTACGTCGCCGGTCGCATGGCACGCTTCGACGGCGTCAAGCAGGGCGTCGCCGTCTGGCTGTGGGGCATCGTCGTCGCGATCGTCCTGGCGATCCTCGCCGCCGTCGCGGGCAGCCAGTTCAACGTCCTCGCGCAGGTGCAGGGCCAGCCCAACATCCCCGTCGACGGCAGTGCCCTGACGGCCGGCGGACTCATCGGACTGGCCATAGCGATCCTCGTGCCCCTTCTCGGCGCGATCCTCGGGGGCAAGGCCGGGATGCGCTTCCACCGCAAGGTGGACCAGGTGGGCATCGACCACCAGGCAGGCCTCTGACCGGGCGACGCCGCACCACCCACGACGACGAGAGGCACCACCCCGCGGGGTGGTGCCTCTCGTCGTGGGTGCGGGACCGGCTAGAACGCCACGGACGCCACCGCGGCCCGGTACTGCGTCCGGATGACGGGCCGGTGGTCGGACGCGCGATCCTCGAGCGTCTCCACCGACCACTGCGGCCGGGAGCCGGCCAGGACCCACGCGGCCTGTACGGCGGCCCCCCGCGCGACGTACTCGCCCGGAGCGGGGATGCGCACGGGCAGGTCGAACACCTGGGCGGCGACCTCCTGGACCGCCGCGTTCTGTGCGGCCCCGCCGATCAGCAGCAGGTGGCGCGGCGTGACACCGGCGGCCCGCACCGCGTCGAGGGCGTCGGCCAGTCCGCACAGCATGCCCTCGATCGCCGCACGGGCGATGTTGGCGCGCGTCGAGGAGGCGATGCTGAGGTTGTGGAAGCTGGCCTTCGCCGTCGGCAGGTTGGGCGTGCGCTCACCCTCGAAGTAGGGCACCAGGACCACACCGTCCGACCCCGGGGCTGCATCGCGGGCCAGGTCGGCGAAGCCGTCGTGGTCCACGCCGAGGATGCCGGCCACCGATGACAGCACGCGGGCGGCGTTGAGGGTCGCCACCAGCGGCAGGAACAGTCCGCTGGCATCGGCGAACCCCGCCACCGTTCCGGAGCGGTCGGCCACCGCCTGCGGGGCGACGGCGAAGACCGTACCGCTCGTCCCGAGGGACACGACGACGTCCCCCTCCTCCGCGCCCAGTCCGAGGGCGGCACCCGCATTGTCGCCGGCACCGGATCCCAGGACGATCCGGCGGTCTCCCGACAGGAACGAGGGATGCACGGTCCCTGCGGAGGACTCCGCAGGGAGGACCCGGGGGAGCACGACCTGGTCCGGCTCGCCCTCCGGCTGTCCGGCTTCACGCGCCGGGCGGCCGAGGATGTCCTCGAAGAGGGCGAGGTCGTACGCGTTCGTGGCAGGGTTCCAGTAGCCCGTGCCGCTCGCATCGGAGCGGTCCGTGACGAGTTCCTCCAGCACCGGCCCGAGCGGGGCATCCCCCTCGGGCCCGAAGCCGCGCAGGCGCCACGTCAGCCAGTCGTGCGGCAGCGCCACGGCCGCGATGGCCGGGACGACGTCCGGTTCGGCGTCGCGCACCCAGCGCACCTTGGTGCTGGTGAAGGACGCCACGGGGGCGGAGCCCGTCCGCTCCACGAGGCCGTCGACGCCCAGTTCACCGATCAGGTCCCGGGCGGCACCGGCGGACCGGGTGTCGTTCCAGAGCAGGGCGTCGCGGAGGACCCGCCCCTCGCGGTCCAGCAGCACCATTCCGTGCTGCTGGCCCGCGACGGCGAGCCCGTCGACGTCGTCGCCGAGTCCGTCAGCGGCGTCGAGCGCTGACAGCAGGGCCTTCCACCAGGCGCCGGGGTCGACCTCCGTGCCCTCCGGGTGGAGGGCACGGCCGGTCCGGACTTCCGCGCCCGTCCCGGTGTCGACGACGACGACCTTGCAACTCTGCGTCGACGAGTCGACGCCGGCAACGAGGGCCATGGATCAGCGGGCGCCGAGCAGGTGCTCGATGAAGAGCTGCTGCAGCTTCACGAAGCCGAAGCCCTTGCCGTTGAAGTAGGCGTCCGTGTCGAACTCCTCGTAGGACGCGCGGTCCGCGCGGAGCGCGTCGTAGCCCTCGCCCTCGTTGAGCGTGGGCACGTTGATCTCGGAGACGCGGGATGCTTCCAGTGCGGCCTGGACCTCGGGGTCCGCGCGGAAGGCCGCGGCACGCTCCTTGAGCAGCAGGTACGTCTGCATGTTCGCTGCGGCCGAGTCCCAGACGCCGTCCATGTCCTCGGTGCGGCTCGGCTTGTAGTCGAAGTGGCGGGGGCCGTCGTAGGACGGACCGCCCGCGGGGCCGCCGTTCTCCAGCAGGTCCACGAGCGAGAAGGCGTTCTGCAGGTCGCCGTGCCCGAACACGAGGTCCTGGTCGAACTTGATGCTGCGCTGGCCGTTGAGGTCGATGTGGAACAGCTTGCCCTGGTAGAGGGCCTGCGCGATGCCGTGGGTGAAGTTCAGCCCGGCCATCTGCTCGTGGCCCGTCTCCGGGTTGATGCCCACGAGTTCGGGGCGCTCCAGCGTCTCGATGAACGCCATCGCGTGACCGAGGGTCGGCAGGAGGATGTCGCCGCGGGGTTCGTTGGGCTTGGGCTCGATCGCGAAGCGGATGTCGTATCCCTTGTCGGTGACGTAGTCGCCGAGCAGGTTGACGGCCTCGCGGTAGCGCTCGAGGGCGCCGCGGATGTCCTTGGCGGCGTCGTACTCGCTGCCTTCGCGTCCGCCCCACATGACGAACGTCTTCGCGCCGAGCTCTGCCGCGAGGTCGATGTTGTCCAGCACCTTGCGCAGGGCGAACCGGCGCACGCCGCGGTCGTTGCTCGTGAAGCCGCCGTCCTTGAAGACCGGGTGGCTGAAGAGGTTGGTGGTGACCATGGGCACGATCAGCCCGGTGGACTTCAGTGCGCCCTTCAGGCGGTCGATCTCGCGCTGGCGGTCCGCCGGGGAGGATCCGAAGGGGAAGAGGTCGTCGTCGTGGAAGGTGATGCCGTACGCGCCGAGGTCGCTCAGGCGGTTGACCGCCTCGACGACGTCGAGGGGTGCACGGGTCGCGGATCCGAACTGGTCCTGGGCTTCCCAGCCCACCGTCCAGAGTCCGAAGGAGAATTTGTCGTCGCGGGTGGGCTCGATCGCCATTGAGTGCTCCAGGAAGTGTGTGTGACTAATATGTTGCCGTTACAAACATATTAGGTTTACCGCCAGAGTCAAGCCCGGATCACGAGCCGGTGCCCATGCCAGGGATGCTGGACACGCGTCAGGCGCCGAGTGCTCCCACGCTCGCCCGGGTGACCAGCCGGGTGGACAGCTCGATCCGTGGACTGTCGACGGCGTCGCCGGCGATCAGCCGCACGAGGGTGCGGGCCGCGAGCGCCCCCATCTCCGAGAGCGGCTGCCGGACCGTCGTCAACGGAGGGGACGCCCACCCCGCCTCGGGCAGGTCGTCGAAGCCGATGACGCTGAGGTCGTCAGGAATGCGCAGTCCCTGCTGACGGGCCGCCTCGTACACGCCGAGGGCCATCTGGTCACTGGCCGCGAAGACCGCGGTGGGCCGGTCGGCGCGCCCGAGGAGTTCCATCCCTGCCGCGAACCCCGAGGCGTAGTCGAAGTCCCCACTGATCACGAGGGCGGGATCGAAGGCGATGCCCGCGGCGTCGAGCCCGGCCCGGTAGCCGTCGAGGCGCGCACGGCTGCACCACAGCCCCGGGCGTCCGGCGACGAACCCGATGCGGCGGTGGTTCTGCTGGGTGAGATGTTCCGTTGCGGTGACCGCACCGGTCCAATTGGTCGCCCCGATCGTCGGCACCTCGAGATCCGGCACGCCGGCGGGATCGACGACCACCACCGGGACGTTGAGCCGCTGCAGCTCGGCGTGCAGGAACGAGTCGAGGTCCGTCGTGACCAGGATGGCGCCGTCGCTGGTCCTGGCTCCGAGGGTGTCGAGCCACTTGCGCGTCGAGTCGGCGCTGCCCCGCCGGTGGATGGCGGACACCACCACGGACATGCCCTCGGTGTTCAGGGCCTCCTCGACGCCGCGGATGATCTCCACCGCCCAGGGGCTGTCGAGGTCGTTGAAGACGAGGTCCACCAGCCCGGAGGGGGCTGACGGGGCCGTGCCGCGGCGGCGGTACCCGTAGTCGCGGAGCAGAGCCTCCACGCGTTCCCGCGTCGCGGGAGCGACGTCGGACCGGCCGTTGAGGACGCGCGACACCGTGGGGACCGAGACTCCGGCGGCCGAGGCGATCGCCGAGATCGTCACGGCGGGTTGGGTGTTGTCGTGCACAAATCCTCCTCGGGGCGCCTGGAGCAACGTCGAGGTCTCCCGGAACTGTTTTCGCTTCCGCCCTTGACCTCTCCTGCGCGGTGTTCCTAACCTACAGCAACGGCATTTCCGGAAAGTTCCGGAAAAGTTCCGAAGAAAGTTTCGGACAACCGCACCTCAGGTACCTCAAAGGAGAGCTCATGAAGGTCCACCACTCACTCGCTGCCGCAGTCCTCGCTTCGGCAATGATCCTTCCCACCGCCGCACCCGCGCTCGCAGCACAGCACCAGGCCCCCCGTCCGCCCGGGATCGAGAAGCAGGACACCCTCCGCTGGGTCGCCCCGAACGATCTCAAGATCGGCACCGCCGTCGCAGGCGGCGGCCACCACGAGACCCAGCCCTATCCGGCCCCATTCCCCAACGACCGGGAGTACCTGCAGCACCTCGCCGCCGAGTTCAGCTCCGTGTCGCCCGAGAACCAGCTCAAGTGGGAGTTCGTGCACCCCGAGCGCGACACCTACCGCTTCGCCGAGATGGACGCCATCGTCGAGTTCGCGCAGGAGAACAAGCAGGTGGTCCGCGGCCACACCCTGTTCTGGCACAGCCAGAATCCCGCCTGGCTGGAGGAGGGCGATTTCTCCAAGGAGGAGCTGCGCGCCATCCTCAAGGACCACATCCAGACCGTCGTCGGGCGGTACGCCGGCAAGATCCAGCAGTGGGACGTGGCCAACGAGATCTTCAACGACAACGGCACCCTGCGCACCACGGACAACATCTGGATCCGCGAACTCGGCCCGGAGATCATCGCCGACGCGTTCCGCTGGGCCCACGAGGCGGATCCGAAGGCGAAGCTCTTCTTCAACGACTACGGCGTGGAGAGCGTCAACGCGAAGAGCAACGCCTACCTCGAGCTCATCCCGCGGCTGCAGGCCCAGGGCGTCCCCGTGGACGGCTTCGCCATCCAGGGGCACCTGAGCACGCGCTACGGCTTCCCGGGCGATCTCCGGACCAACCTCCAGCGCTTCGACGACCTTGGGCTGGAGACCGCGATCACCGAGATCGACGTCCGGATGGACGTCGCAGCGGGGACCCAGCCCACCGCGGCGCAGCTCGAGAAGCAGGCGAGCTACTACCAGCGGGCACTCGACGCCTGCATCGCCGTGGAGGAGTGCAACTCCTTCACGATCTGGGGCTTCACCGACAAGTACTCCTGGGTGCCGGTGTTCTTCTCCGGTGAGGGGGAGGCGACCGTCATGTGGAACGACTTCACCCGCAAGCCGGCCTACTACGCACTGCAGGAGAGCCTCGAGCAGGCGTCCCCGGGGCGCGGTAACCGCTAGGCAGCACCAGCACGACAACCAGCACGACAACCAGCACGACCACCCCCAGCAGTCGGTGGCCCGCCCCTCCACGGGCGGGCCACACCATCAAGGAGAACCATGAGACAAGGACGTCTGATCGCAGGCGCCACGGCATTCGGCCTGATCACGGGAGCCGGCGTGCTGACGCTGCCGGCCGCCCAGGCGGACGAACCGTCGGTGCTGCTGAACGAGGATTTCGAGGACGGCAGCTTCAGTCCGCTGGCGCAGAACGGCGGGCCCACGCTGTCGGTCGTCGACGCCGACGGCGACAAGGCCCTGCTGGTGAAGGGCCGGGTCAACGACTACGACGGCATCAAGACGCCGGCCGACCTCCTGCAGGCCGGCGGGACCTACACGTTCTCCGCGCAGGTGAAACTCTCGGCGCCGGCAGGAACGACGACGTCGGCGCGCTTCGTCGTGGAACCCGCCTACAGCTGGGTGGGCAACACCACGGTGTCCGCGGATGCCTGGACCACGGTGACCGGCACCTTCAACGCCCCGGCAGGAGCCGACCCGGCGACGCTGCGGGCCTACCTCGGAACGGGAGACCTGGGTGCACCCTACGACTACCTCGTGGACGACGTCGTGATCACCGGGACGGCCGGGCCCGCCGACGGCGGAGCCTGGCAACCCACCCCCGACGCGTCCTTCGTGCCGGGAGGCGCAGCGAACCCCACGAGCACCCCCCTCGCCGCGGCGCGGGGCACCGGGAACACCGTCGCCCTGACGTTCGACGACGGGCCGAACCCGGGTGAGACCGCAGCGATCCTCGACTTCCTGCGGGACAAGGGCATCACCGCGACGTTCTGCATCATCGGGCAGAACGTCCAGGCTCCCGGTGGCGACGACCTGCTGCGGCAGATCGTCGCCGACGGCCACACGCTCTGCAACCACGGCACGTCCTACGCGGACATGAGCTCCTGGTCGCAGACCCAGGTCGAGACCGACCTGAAGGAGAACCTGCGCATCATCCGGGCCGCCGTCGGTGATCCGTCCCTGCAGGTGCCCTACTTCCGTGCACCGAACGGCAGCTGGGGTGCCACCGGGGAAGTGGCCGCGGCGCTCGGCATGCAGCCGCTCGGCCTCGGCAACGTCATCTTCGACTGGGACGGCAACGACCTCAGCGAGGCGACCCTGACCGCCAACCTCCGCGCGGCCTTCACCCCCGGCGCCGTGGTCCTCGCCCACGACGGCGGCGGCGACCGCTCCAACACGGTCCGGGCCGTCACGACGGTGGTGAGCGAGAAGCTCGCCGAGGGATGGACCTTCACCCTGCCGCAGGGCGGCGCGGGAGCGGCACCCGTCGAGGTCACCTCCGGCTTCGAGACCGGCACCGACGGCTGGACGGCCCGGGGCGACGGCGTCTCCGTCGCCACGAGCAGCGATGCCCGCACCGGCACCGGCAGCCTGCTCGTCACGAACCGCACCCAGCCCTGGCACGGTGCCGCGCTCGACGTCACGGCGGGCCTGCCCGTCGGGACCGCCGTGCAGGTATCGGTGTGGGCGACGCTCGCTCCCGGCGAGGCCCCGGCCTCGCTCAAGGTGTCCGTGCAGCGTGACAACGGCGGCGGAAGCGCGTACGACGGCGTCGCCGGCGCCAGTGCCTCCGTGACGGCCGACGGCTGGGTCCAGCTCAAGGGCACCTACACGCTCGGTGCGGCCGCGGACAAGGCCCAGGTGTACGTCGAGGGACCGGTGGGGACGGACTTCCTGCTGGATGACTTCAGCCTCGCCCCGATCGTCGAGAAGCCCATCCAGTCGGACGTCCCCGGACTGAAGGACGTGCTCGGCGCGGACGGCATCGAGCACGTCGGTGTCGCCATCGATGCCCGGGAGACCGTGGGAACGGCCGCCGACCTCGTGCGGAAGCACTTCAACGCCTTCACACCGGAGAACGCGGGCAAGCCGGAGAGCGTCCAGCCGGTCGAGGGCCAGTTCGCCTTCACGCAGCTGGACCAGTTGCTGGACTTCGCGGATGCCAACAATGTGCAGGTCTACGGACACGTCCTCGCCTGGCACTCGCAGACCCCGGCGTGGTTCTTCAAGGACGGCACTCGCGACCTCACCGACAGCCCCGCCGACCAGGCGTTGCTCAAGGCCCGCATGGAAGCGCACATCAAGGGCATCGCCGACCACATCGACGCCCGCTACCCCGAGGGGGACAGCCCCATCTGGGCCTGGGACGTGGTCAACGAGGTCATCGCGGACGGCGACACGGGGAACCCGCACGACATGCGCGACAGCCGCTGGTTCCAGGTCCTCGGCGAGGGCTTCGTGGACGAGGCCTTCCGCCTGGCGGACCGCTACTTCCCCGAGGCGGCCCTGTTCATCAACGACTACAACACGGAGATGCCGGAGAAGCGGGCCGACTACCTCGACCTGATCCGTGCGCTGAAGGCCCGGGCCGTGCCGATCGACGGCGTGGGCCACCAGGCCCACGTGGACGTCGCCCGGCCCGTGCAGTGGCTCGAGGACTCCATCGAGGCCGTCGAGGCGCTGGACCCCGCGCTCCTGCAGGCCATCACGGAACTCGACGTCAACGCCTCCACGGAGAACCAGGGCGCCGATGTCAGTGGCGCTCCGGCGGATCCGTACAGCCCGGCGTTCGAGGACGACGCGGACGCCGCAGCGGAGGTCGGCTACTACTACCGCGACCTCTTCGCGATGCTGCGCGAGCACAACGCGTCCGTGGACTCAGTGACCTTCTGGGGGATCAGCAATGCCCGCACCTGGCTGCGGACCTGGCCCATGGCCCGACCCTGGGAGCAGCCGCTGCCCTTCGACGACGAGCTGCAGGTCACGCCGGCCTACTGGGGCATCGTGGATCCGTCCAGGCTGCCCGCCCGGCCCGCCGATGTGCTGCCGCCGCGGATCGCCGACCAGTCGGACATCACCGCCGTCTCCAACGGGGCCAGCGGCGCCAAGGTCAGCTACGTCTCGCCGTCGGCCATCGACACGCTCGACGGCGTCGTGCCGATCACGTGCCTCCCCGCACCGGGCGGCCGGTTCCCCGTCGGTACCACGACGGTCACGTGCACGGCGACGGACGAGGCCGGCAACACCCGGATCAGCTCGTTCGACGTCGTCGTGACCCGCAAGCAGGCGGGCAAGCACTGACCGGCCTGCACCGACCACGACGAAGCCCCTGTCCTCTCCGGAGGGCAGGGGCTTCGTCGTGGAGTCCGATGCTGGGCGTGCTCGGCGGGGTGGCTCGCTCCTCCCGTTCGCCGTCGTCCGGTGGGCATGTTCGAACATGCCCACTGTCCGGGCTCGATCAGGAGGAGGATCCGGACCTGCCGTGCTCCGGCAGCGGTGCTGTGGACGTTCCGGGTCAGGCGTAGGCGCCGAGCAGCCGCACCGAGCCGCCGTCCACGCCCTTGGCGCCCTGGACGTAGTCCGGCCCGTCGGTGCTCCCGTTCCCGGCCACCTGCACGCTGCCCATGATCCAGGAGGGGACACCTGCCGCGGTGAGCTGGGCGAGGGCGGCGTCCGCGCCCTCGGCCCCGACGATCGCGACCATCCCGACCCCGAGGTTGAGGGTGCGCTCGAGATCCGGCAGCGGGACGGAACCGAGCTGCGCGACGAGCGTGAAGACCGGGGGCAGTTCCCACGTGGAGCGGTCCACCGTTGCTTCCAGCCCGCGGGGCAGCACGCGGGCGAGGTTCGCCGCGAGCCCGCCGCCGGTGACATGACTGAAGCCGTGGACCTGCGCGCCGTCGTTCCGGGCCAGCGCCAGGCAGTCGGCCGCGTAGATCCGGGTGGGCTCGAGCAGCTCCTCGCCGAGCGTCCGCCCGAGCTCGGAGACCTGGCGGTCCAGCGCCCAGCCGGCCTGGTTGATGACGCGCCGCACCAGCGAGTACCCGTTCGAGTGCAGGCCCGAGGACGCCATGCCGATCACGACGTCGCCCTCGCGGACGCGCTCGGGACCGAGGACCCGATCGGCCTCGACCACGCCGGTCGCGGCGCCCGCCACGTCGTACTCGTGCTCACCGAGCAGGCCTGGGTGTTCGGCGGTCTCGCCGCCCACGAGGGCCGTGCCGGCGGCCGAGCAGCCGGCCGCGATGCCGCGCACGATGTCCGCGATGCGCTCGGGGACCACCTTCCCGCACGCGATGTAGTCGGTCATGAAGAGCGGCTCCGCGCCGACCACCACGATGTCGTCGACCACCATGCCCACCAGGTCGAACCCGATGGTGTCGTGGATGTCCATGGCCTGCGCGATGGCCACCTTGGTGCCCACGCCGTCGGTGGACGTCGCGAGCAGCGGCCGCGTGTAGGTGAGGAGGCGGGACACGTCGAAGAGCCCGGCGAAACCGCCCACCCCGCCGAGAACCTGCTCGCCGTGCGTCGCCCGCACGGCGTCCTTCATGAGCTCGACGGCGCGGTCACCCGCTTCGACGTCCACTCCTGCGCTGGCGTACGTGATGGGGTTGGACGCGCTCATACCCGCTCTTTCTTGTCTTCGTCGGTCAGTACGGCTTCGAACTCTGCGTCCGGTCCGGGATCGCATCCCGTGGCCCCGGACTTGTCGGCGGGGTTGGTGCGCTCGAGCAGGTTCTTGCCCAGGCGGTCGTCGTCGGGCAGTTCGATCGGGTACGTGCCGGTGAAGCATGCCGTGCAGAGGCGCTCACGGGGCTGCTGCGTCGCGTCGATCATGCCGTCCTCGGAGATGTACGCGAGGCTGTCCGCGCCGATGGACTTGCTGATCTCGTCGATCGCGGCGCCGTTGGCGATGAGCTCCGCTCGGGAGGCGAAGTCGATCCCGTAGAAGCAGGGCCAGCGCACGGGCGGCGAGGAGATCTTCACGTGGACCTCGGCCGCGCCCGCCTCGCGCAGCATGCGGACGACGGCGCGCTGGGTGTTGCCGCGCACGATCGAGTCGTCGACGACGATGATGCGCTTGCCCCGGATGACCGACTCGAGGGCGTTGAGCTTGAGCCGGATGCCGAGCTGGCGCAGGGTCTGGCTGGGCTGGATGAACGTGCGGCCCACGTAGGCGTTCTTCACGAAGCCGTGGGCGAAGGGGATGCCGGACTCCTCCGCGAAGCCCACGGCGGCCGGGGTGCCGGACTCGGGGACCGGGATGACGATGTCCGCGGCGGCGGAGTTCTCGCGGGCGAGCTGCCGGCCCATCTCCACGCGGGACTCGTACACGGAGCGGCCGGCGATCGCGGCGTCGGGCCGCGCGAGGTAGACGTATTCGAACACGCAGCCCGCGGCGGTCGGGGCGGCGAAGCGGCTGCTGCGCACCCCGTCCTCGTCGATGGCGATGAACTCGCCGGGCTCGATCTCGCGGATGTAGCTCGCGCCGACGGTCGCGAGGGCCGCCTGCTCCGAGGCGACCACCCAGCCGCGCTCGAGGCGGCCGAGGACGAGGGGACGGACACCGTAGGCGTCGCGCGCCGCGTACAGGGTTCCTTCGTCCATGAAGACGAAGCAGAATGCGCCGCGGATGCTCGGCAGCAGGTCCATGGCCGTCTGCTCCAGCGAGCGGCCGTCGTTCCCGGCGAGCAGCGCGGTCACGAGGGCGGTGTCGGTGGTGTTGCCCTGCGCGAGTTCGCCGGCGCGGGGCTTGCCGTGGCGGTCGAGGACCATCTGGTACAGCTCGGCGGAGTTCGTGAGGTTGCCGTTGTGCGCGAGGGCGACCGTGCCGGCAGCGGTGGCGCCGAGCGTGGGCTGCGCGTTGGCCCAGTGGGATGACCCGGTGGTGGAGTAGCGGCAGTGCCCGACGGCGATGTGGCCGGTCAGGGTGTTGAGCGTCGCCTCGTCGAAGACCTGGGACACGAGGCCCATGTCCTTGTAGACGTTGATCCGCTGGCCGTCGCTCGTCGCGATACCGGCGGATTCCTGGCCCCGGTGCTGCAGCGCGTACAGCCCGTAGTAGGTGAGCTTGGCTACTTCCTCACCGGGCGCCCAGACCCCGAAGACGCCGCAGGCGTCCTGGGGTCCTTTTTCGCCGGGGAGAAGATCGTGGGAGAGTTGTCCGTCGCCGCGCACCATGCGCCCATTCTCTCACGGCAGGCAATGGCGGCCGCGCGATGGGCGGCGTCGGGCCGCTGGCCCGGGACGCGCGGCCGCGACGACGCCCGTCACACGGCCGGGACGTGCGGCGTACCCGCGATCCTTCCGATCAGCCGCTCCATCCGTGCGAGGCCCACGAAGCGGCCCGCGTTGTCCGTGACGAGGAGGGGAGCGAAGCGGGCACCGCTGTCCCGGGTGATGGCGCGGGACAGCGCCTCGCCGATGGGGGTGTCCACGTTGACGACCAGCCCGGCCGTGACGACACCGAGCCGCGCCGCCTCCTCGGGCAGGACGGCGACGGGCCGGCGGCCGTCGAGGAGCACGACGTCGGCGAGGAACGGGTTCGCTGCGAACAGTGCTGCGGCCTGCGCCGGGGACGGGGCCGTGGCGGCGGGCTCGACGACGCCGCGCACGGTCTGCGACGACGTCGAGCGCGGGGAGGCGGACAGCCGCAGCGCCAGATCGACGTCGAGGGTGGACCACGGGGGTGCCGGACGGCCCAGCAGGTACCCCTGGACGAGGGGTACCCCGAGGGCGGCCAGGGCGTCGAGTTCCTCGACCCTTTCGATGCCCTCCGCGAGGAGCCACGCATCGACCCTTCCCGCGAAGAGCCCGAGCATCTCGATCAGGGCGCGCTTGGCCTCGTCCGTGTCGATCCCGCGGACCAGTTCCCGGTCCACCTTGATCATGGCGGGTCGGAGCGCGAGGAGGTGCTGCAGGCCCGCGTACCCCGACCCGGCGTCGTCGACCGCGATCAGGGCGCCCGCGGACCGCAGCGCGTCCAGATGGGGTTCCAGCTGCAGGTACGAGTCGATGGGAGTCTGTTCCGTGAGCTCAACGATCACGCCGCCCAGGTTGCCCTGCTCCGCCCAGACGTCCCGGACCACGGGGGAGGGCAGCAGGTGGGGCGACACGTTGACGGTGAGGAAGCAGTTGCCCGGCAGGCCCGCGCGGTGCGCGAAGGCGCTGCGCAGGGCTGCCGCCTCGAGTTCGGCGTCCCGGCCCTCCCGGCGTGCCCGGGCGAACCATGCCTCGGGGTTCTTCTCCTCGTACCCGGGAAAACGCACGAGGGCTTCGTAGCCGACCACCGAGCCGCGGACGGTGTCGATGATGGGCTGGTACGCCGAGGAGATGCCCTCGCCGCGGCATGCGGCGTCCAGCTCGGTGGCCTCGCGGGAAGCCTGGTCCTGCCCGAGGGCGTGCATCGGGGCCGGCGGCGTCAGGCGGCGACGATGCGGGTGCGCACGGCCCCGACGAGCTCGGGTGCGAGATCCGTCAGTCCGTGGACGGCGGCGGCGTGCTCGCCGACGCGGGCGAGGATCTCATCCTCGGAACTGCAGACCCAGCGGGCTTCACACCCCGGTACGACATCTCCACATGCGAATGCCTTCATGAAAAACTCCCTCTTCCGCGGCCCGCGGACCAGCCTGATCGATTGCCCCCACCCCTACTGTCGTCAGGTCGGGAGGCACCGTTAGCCGAACCGCCGCATCCGATCAGGAGCGGTGGGGGCGCCGTCGGGAGGCCTAGGCGGAATCGTCGTCGTACGTGCGCTCGGCGCGGGCGCGCTCGGCGCGCCGGACGCTGCGACGGTCGACGACGAGCACCACCAGGGCCGCGAGGAGCAGTCCCGGCAGGGCGAACGCCACGGTGAAGAAGCCGAGGACGGACTCGCGCGTGAGGGTGGGATCGGCGGGCCCGGTGTAGGCGACCACGAGTGCCGCGAGGAAGCCGAGGATCGCCCCGATGGCCATGAAGGGGATGAATTTCGGGGCTCTCCGGACGGTCACCTCCCGGACGGCCGGGGCATCGGGTGCGGGGACAGCCGTGACGGGCTCCTGCGTGCCCTCCCGGTCGGCGGGCGCCGGCTGCCCGTCCGCAGGCACCGCGCCGCGCGTATCGGGCTGCTCGGGGGTGCTGTTCGGCGGGGGCTGCTCGGCGGTCATGGTTTAAGGCTACCGGGCATCAGCGTCCCAGCTCGACGAGCTGGTAGCCCGCCTCGTCGAACACCAGGGTGTAGTCGGTCCCGGGGAAGCGCTGCTCCGCATGGGCCTCCGCGTCGCTCGGCCGGACAGGGCCCCAGCTCCAGTCCTCCGCGTCGACGACGAGGTAGTCCGGCGCCGGATTGGGGTTGCCGAGCCAGTACACCCGGGTCTCGGGGACGAGGTAGGCCATCAGCACCACCCCGCTCTCCACGCTGGACCCAGCGGGGATGAGGTCCATCATGCGGTGGGCCGCGTCCCAGCGGTCCGACGGTCGGTAGGTCTCCGGTTCTGCGAGGGCGGCGAACTTCTGGCCCGGCAGCAGGACCAGGCAGGCCAGCACCGCGGCGGGGACGCCGACCAGGGCGGTGGTGCGCACCCAGGTGCGGCGGTGCCTCCGCAGGGTCCGCACGCCGTCCACCAGTGCGAGGAAGAGCACGGGCATCAGGACCGCGCTGTAGTGCCACTCCGGCCCCCAGTACCCCTCCTGGCCGGAGGCGAACCGCCACAGGATCGTCGGCAGCAGGACGAGGCTGAGCGAGGAACGGAGGAACAGGACACCACCGGCGAGCAGGAGCAGCAGCAGCGTCTCGTGTTTCGCGGTCCCGGAGACGAGGTCGACGACGGCGCCGGCGGGGTCCGCGATCATGCCACCCACGTCGATGCGGTCCGAGTAGTCGTACTGGCCGGAGGTGTTGAGTGCCGGGAGGATCACGCGTACCGAGACGATGAGCCACACGGCCCCCCACAGGGAGAGCCACAGTCCGGCGATGGTGCGGAGGCGCCATGCGAGGACCAGTCCCAGGGCGATGACGGTGAGCCCCAGATCCTCCTTGACGAAGACGAGGAGCCCGCCCCACACCACGGCGGGCAGCACGCGGCGCAGCAGCACCGCCTCGAGGCTGAGCGCGAGGAGGGGGACGGCGAACGCTATCTCGTGGAACTGCGCCGCCACCGCGGACTGCAGGCCCCAGGACAGGGCGTAGGCGATCCCCACCCCGATCCCCGCGGCGCGCCCGAGCAGCGTCATCCCCGTCCGCGCCACCACCGCCACGGACAGGCCGAACAGCAGGCCCTGCACGACCAGGAGGGTGAGGCCCGACGGCGCGAGGGCGTAGGCCGGTCCGAGCAGTACGAGCAGCGGATGGAAATGGTCGCCCAGCAGGTTGAAGTCCTCGCCCTTGATCGGGACGATCGGGGCGCCGGGCGCTGCGTAGGCCTTCGCGAGCTGCGTGAAGATCCCGAGGTCCCAGGACGGTGAGTCCAGCCGGTACCACTGCGTGACGGAGAAGAGGGTGTAGAGGAGGGTGGCCGCGAGGCCGGTCGCCCACGCCCCGGCGGGCCGGCTCCGGAGTGCCGCGACGAGGTTCTTGCGCCGGGCACCCGGGCGGTCCCCGGCACGGGGAGGCACGTCCCTCGCGGTGGACGCCGTCGTGTCCGTGCCGTCCATGCTCATGTGCGGCGTCCGAAGAGGGGGAGCCAGGCACCGAGGTCGGCGCGCTGGCCCGACGCCGCGACCTTGCCCGCGGCGAGGGCCTCGGGCCAGGTCGTCGTTCCCGTGACGAGGGCGAGCCAAGTGGCGGCGTCCGTCTCGACGACGTTGGGCGGGGTGCCGCGGGTGTGGCGCGGCCCTTCGACGCACTGCGTGACGCCGAAGGGCGGCACACGGACCTCGACGCTGTTGCCGGGCGCCAGTCCGGCGAGCTCCTCCAGCGTGAACCGGACGGCGGTCGCGAGTTCGGGTCGGCCGGCCGAGCCCTCGGCCACGCGTATGAGGGCCCGGTGGCCGTCCTCTGCGGAGATGCGTCGTCGCGCCATGGTCGGGCGGGCCCTAGTCGAGCAGGGCCAGGACCGGGGCGGCGAGCCGCATGCTGCCGACCGGACGTCCGCCGCCGAGGACCGGTGGGACGACCTTCTCGAGGACCGCGCCGACCTTCTCGGCGTCGATCGCCCCCGATGCGGCGAACAGCGTCAGGCCGACGAGGGTCGCCGCACGGGCATTGCCGTCGAGGACCTTCAGGGCCAGGGATGCACCGTTCCGCGCGCCGAGGACGAGGACACCCTCGGCCCCGCTCTTGGCGAGGACGCCGAGGTCCTCCATGACCACCGAGTTCTCCATGCCGTTGCCGTGCACGGCCCACGGGTAGTCGAGCATCGCCGTGGCGATCGTCGCCGCACGCGCGTCGGCGTGCTTGTCCGACGGCGCCTTCGCGATCCTGCCGATGCCGCGGGCGAGCCCCTTCAGCGACACCGCGGCGACGGGGGCGCCGCAGCCGTCGATGCCCCATGCCGCCACGGACTCCTCAGTGTACTCCTCGATGACCGACGCCACGGAGCGCTGGAGCGGGTGCGTGGGCTCGAGGTAGGTGGCCGTGTCCCAGCCGTTCTCGGTGCAGGCCCACAGGAAGGCGGCGTGCTTCCCCGAGCAGTTGAAGGCGATGCGCTGCTTGCCCTTGCCGCTGCGCACGAGGTCGTTGCGGGCCTCCTCGTCCTGCGGCCAGTCCTCGGGGCACTGGAGGTCGTCCTCGGTGACGCCCGCGGCGTCGAGCATGGTGCGCACCACGTCCATGTGCTCGTTGCTCGCGACGTGGCTCGCGGCGGCGAGGGCCACCTGGGGGCCGCGCAGCGGTACGCCCGCCTTCATGCTGGCGAGCGCCTGGAACGGCTTGAGCGTCGAGCGGGGGAAGACCGGGCTGTCGATGTCGCCGAGTCCGGTGACCACGGAACCGTCCGCCGCGAGGACGACGGCTGCACCGACGTGGCGGGATTCGATGAAGCCGTTGCGTTCGAGGACGGCGAAGTCGACGGCGTCAGCCGTGGTGAAGGTGGAGGGCATGGTCCCAGTATTCCCCATCAGGGGCCGTCGTCCCGGTACGACTGCGCCCACCGCAGGGGACGGTCATCCGGTGGGTGCGGGCCCCGGAGCCTTCCGTGCATCGGAGGCCTACTTGACCGTGAACTGCACCGACTGCCAGCCCGAGGCGCCGTTCGGCACGGTGTCCGCGCGCTGGTCGGTCTGGAGGCCGTCGGCGGCGTCGGTGGCCCGAGCCCGTACGGTGTGGAGTCCGGGCTCGAGATCAACGCCGTACGACCATTGCCGCCACGTGTCCACGGATGCCTCGGCCGCGAGATCCACGGCTTCCCAGTCGCCGCCGTCCACGGAGACCTCCACCGCGGTGATCCCCCGCTGCTGCGACCAGGCCACACCGCCGATCATGACCGTGCCGGCATCCACCGATGCGAAGGACTGCGGCACCTCCACGCGGGCCATCGTCTTGATGGGGCCTTCCTCGGACCAGCCGCGGTCCGTCCAGTAGGCGGTCCTGTCGGCGAAGCGGGTGACCTCCAGGTCCACCACCCACTTGGTGGCGGACACGTAGCCGTAGAGCCCGGGGACCACCATGCGGACGGGGAATCCGTGCTCCACCGGCAGCGGCTCACCGTTCATGGCGACGGCGAGGATGGCGTCGCGGTCGTCCTGCAGGACGGGCAGGGGGGTGGAGGCACTGAAGCCGTCCGAACTGGTGGACAGGACCATGTCGGCGCCGTCGAGCGGCCTGGCACGCGCCAGTACCTCCCGCAGGGGGTAGCCCAGCCACTTCGCGGTGCCGGCGAGGTAGCCGCCCACGGGATTGGACACGCAGGTCAGGGTGATGTGGCGTTCGATCAGGTCCGCGTCGAGGAGATCCTGGAAGGACAGCTCGAACTCCTCCTCGACCATGCCGTGCACGCGGAGCACCCAGTCGTCCGTGGTGAGCTGCGGGACGCTGAGCGCGGTGTCGATGCGGTAGAAGTCTCCGTTCGGGGTGACGAACGGTGTCACGCCCGGGACGGGGGACTGCACGCCGGCGGGGAGGACCGGCGCGGGGCTGGCGGGCGCCGGGAACTGCAGGCTGTCGCGGAGGGCGGCGATGTTGTTGCGCGCTCCGGACAGCAGCCGCCCACCGCCGGCGGCGGCCGCAGCGATCACGGCGGTGGCCCCGGCGGCGGCGAAGAAGCCGCGGCGGGAGGTGGTACCGCCGGGCTTCGCGGCCGTGGCTGCCGACCGGCCGCCGGACGGGTGGACGACGCCGTCCGTCGTGTCGATGGGGGAGCCGGTTCCCGTGATCCCCGCAGGAGCGGGTGTCCCGGAATCGGCGGCGGGGACGACGGCGGCGTGGCGGAGACGGGCGATGAGCAGGCGCAGGGCGAGCAGCCCCGCGACGGTGCCGACCACCGAGGGGACGGCGTCGGGAAGGGAGGCGCCGGCACGTGTGAGGACGCACGCCACGATGATCGCGCCCATGAGGATCACCCCGGCGGCACCGAGTGCCCAGCGCCGGTAGGCGACCACGCCGAGGACGGCTGCCAGGATCGCGATGGTGACAGCCATGCCAACGAGCAGCGCCAGCTTGTCATGGGTGCCGAAGGTGGCGATCGCGAAGTCCTTCAGCCACGGCGGGGTGAAGTCGATGAAGGTGGAGCCCATCGCGATGACGGGGGTGGCACTGGCCCGGAAGAAGGCGCCGGCGAGTTCGGCGGCACCGAGCACCACGCCGGCGGCGATGATCCCGGCGAGGGCGGCGAGGAGGGCGATGCCGCGGCGGGGCACGGTCGAGTTGCTCATGCGAAGTATTCGGAGAAGGCCGCGAAGGGTATGGGTAGGGCCCCGCGTAACAGGGCCCGCACGCTGGGAGGGCGCGGGCCCCTCCAGTACGCTGTCCTACTGTGAAGGTACTTGTGCTGGGCCCCGGAGGCCGCGAACATGCCATCGTCCGGGCCTTGCTGGCCGACCCGTTCGTCGGCGAGGTGCATGCGGCCCCCGGCAATGCCGGTATCGCGGCGGACGTGCCGACCCACGACATCGACGCGAACGATCCCGCCGTCGTGACGGACCTGGCCCGACGGCTCGGTTCGGACCTCGTGGTGATCGGCCCCGAGGCCCCGCTCGCCGCCGGCGTCGCCGACGCCCTGCTCGACGCCGGGATCCCCGTTTTCGGGCCCACGAAGGCTGCTGCCCAGCTCGAGGCGTCCAAGGCGTTCGCCAAGCAGGTCATGGCGTCCGCAGGGGTTCCGACGGCGATGGCACGGGTCGCCGCCACGGACGAGGAGGCGAACGAGGCGCTCTGCACCTTCGGGGCTCCCTATGTGGTGAAGGACGACGGACTCGCCGCGGGCAAGGGCGTCGTCGTCACGGACGACCTCGACGAGGCCCGCGCCCACGCCTCGGCGTGCTTCCGGGCCGGCGGCACCGTGGTCGTCGAGGAGTACCTCGACGGGCCCGAGGTCTCCCTGTTCGTCCTGTCCGACGGGCGCACCGTGGTCCCGCTCGCACCGGCGCAGGACTTCAAGCGCATCGCCGACGGCGACCGGGGTCCGAACACCGGTGGCATGGGCGCCTACTCGCCGCTCGAATGGGTTCCCGCCGGCCTCGTGGACGAGGTCGTGTCCCGCGTGGCGCAACCCGTGATCGACGAGATGGCACACCGCGGCACGCCCTTCGCGGGCGTCCTCTACGTCGGCCTCGCCCTCACCTCGCGCGGCATGCGCGTCATCGAGTTCAACGCACGGTTCGGCGACCCCGAGACGCAGGCGGTGCTCGCCCGGCTGTCCACACCGCTCGGGGGGGTGCTGCTCGCTGCCGCGAAGGGAACCCTCGACCAGGTGGACCAGCTCAAGTGGTCGCCCAGGACCGCCGTCGCGGTCGTGCTCGCGTCCGAAAACTACCCCGATGCTCCCGCGACCGGTCGCCGTGTCCGCGGCCTCAGGAAGGCCGCGAAGGTCGACGGAGCGCACGTGCTGCATGCCGGCACGGCGCTCCGCGACGGCAAGGTGGTCAGCGCCGGCGGCCGCGTGCTCGCCGTCGTCGGGCTCGGGGATTCGCTGGCGGACGCGCGGACCACCGCCTACGACAGCCTCTCGCTGATCGAACTCGAGGGCGGCCAGTTCCGCACGGACATCGCGCTCAGGGCCTCCCGCTCCGAAGTCACCGTCACGGGACCCGCGGCGGCACCGGCATGAGCACCTTCGCCCCGGCACACGTCGAGCTCCCGGGCTGGCGGCACGTCTACTCCGGCAAGGTCCGGGACCTCTACGAACCGGAGGACGGACGCGACGACGTGGTCCTCGTGGTCGCGAGCGACCGCATCAGCGCCTACGACCACGTCCTGTCCTCCGAGATCCCGGACAAGGGACGCGTCCTGACGCAGCTCAGCCTGTGGTGGTTCGAACGCCTCGCCGGGATCCCCAACCACGTGCTCGCCTCCGACGTGGCAGGCGGCGTCCCCGCGGCCGTCGAGGGGCGTGCCATGATCTGCCGGAAACTCGCCATGTACCCGATCGAGTGCATCGCACGCGGCTACCTGACCGGGAGCGGACTGCTCGAGTACCGGGAGTCACGGACCGTCTGCTCCCTGCCGCTGCCCGCCGGGCTCGTGGACGGATCACGCCTCGAACCGGCGCTCTTCACGCCGTCCGCCAAGGCCGAGGTGGGCGAGCACGACGAGAACATCACCTACGACGCCGTGGTCATGACCGTGGGCGACGACGCCGCCGCGGAACTGCGGTCGCTCACGCTCGACATCTACACCCGCGCGGAGGCGATCGCCCGGGAGCGCGGGATCATCCTCGCGGACACCAAGGTGGAGTTCGGCCTCGATCCGGCGACGGGCCGCATCACGCTGGGCGACGAGGTGCTGACGCCCGACTCCTCGCGGTTCTGGGACGCCGCCCTCTACGCGCCGGGGCAGACGCAGCCGTCCTTCGACAAGCAGTTCGTGCGCGACTGGCTGACCTCGGACGCCTCGGGCTGGGACAGGCGGTCCACACCACCGGCCCTGCCCGACGACGTCGTCGAGCGCACGCGCACCCGGTACATCGAGGCCTACGAACGCCTGACCGGCCGCACCTTCGCCTGACGCGTCCGCTCCGCCCGGGGCTCAGCGCCGCGCCGGACGGCTCCCCGTCGGCGCCTCGCGCGCAGGGGCGGGACCGACCGGCGTCGTCGGCGACCGCGTGTCCCCGGGCACCGGGGACGGATCGGGCGGCGTCGTCGCCGACCGCGTGTCCCCGGGTGCCGTCGCATTCGTCGGGGCCACGGCGAGGACGAGCAGCGCTGCGCCGATGATGCCCAGGCCCGTCCAGCCCAGGGCCGGGAGGCGTTCCCCGACGACGACCACGGCGAGGATCGCGGCGACCGCGGGTTCCGTGAGGGTGACCGTGGTCGCGGTGCTCGCCGAGACCCGTGCGAGGCCGAAGCCGAACAGCAGGTAGCCGAGGAACATGGGCACGAGCGCCATGTAGGCGGCGACCAGGAACGCTTCGCGGGTGGCGACGAGCGGGGCTCCCGTGATGAGGAGGACCGGCATCAGGAGCAGACCGCCGCCGCCGAACACCGAACCCATCGAGGCTGCCCGGCTGATCCGCCGGGCCATGAGGCGGTGGACGGCCCACGAGTACGTGGCATAGGTGGCCCCTGCCACCAGGCCGAGGCCCGTGCCGAGGATGGTCGATGAAGCGTCGGCGGCGGGGCCCTGCACCTTCGACAGACACAGCAGGACGCTGCCCAGCACGCCGAGACCGGCGGCGAGCATCCACCACCTGCTCAAAGGGTGGCGGTCGATGAGCCGTTCGAGGACTCCCGAGGCCAGGGGCGCCGAGGCGAGGGACACCACGGAGCCGACCGCGACGCCGGCATGGTGCATGGAGCTGTAGAACGCGAGGGGATAGATCCCGACGGCGACAGCGCCGAGGAGGACGGCGGGGAGGTTCGCCCGCAGCGCGGCGCGGGCCGCCGCCAGCGCCGGGACGGCGATCAGGGCCTGCAGCAGTCCGCCGATGCCCAGTGCCGCTGCGCCGATCGCCAACGGGCCGGCCGAGGGGGCGAAGGTCGCTGCGGTTCCCGTGGTCCCCCACAGCAGGGAGGTGGCGGTGATCGCACCGAGGCCGACGATCCGGTCCCGGTTCACAGGGCGTCCGCCTCCTGGACGGTGCTACCGGCCGGCGATGCCGCGGCCGCGTACTCCGGGTGTGCCTCGTGCACGCCACTTCCCTTCGAACGGCGGTGCGACGTGCACCGCGGTGACGGGCTCCGGCGGCTCCGCACTGGTAGACCAGAGTACCGGGAGACAGGCCGGGCGGTCCTTCACCGGGCGATCCGGGGACGATGGTCGCAACCGGAGCGTTATGGTTACGGCCCGTTCAGTTCAGGCCGGCACCGGGGCCCGGCCGCAGTTCACGATGATCGACGATCCCTTCCGACACAGCGCTGTGCGGAACCCGTGGAGGGCCGCTCCAGCGCCGGACCAACGAGGAGCACAGAGTGAGAACCACCACCAGGACCACATCCCATCCGTCGGCCTCCCGGCGGGGCACCGTACGCGCCGCCGCCGCCGTCCTCGCCATCGGCGCTCTCCTGCTGCCGGCCGCGGGGGCCGTCGCTGCACCGCCGTCGCCCGGACCGTCGTCGCAGAGCGCGTCGCACAGGCAGCAGGGCCTCAGCATCCCGTTGCCCGGCGCGTCGTCGGCCGAGGGGATCGCGGCGGGCAGGGGATCCACGTTCTACGCGGGCGACCTCGGCCTCGGGGACATCTTCCGCGGCGACATCCGCCGCGGAACGGCGGAACTGTTCATCGACGCGCCGGAGGGCAGGGCGGCCGTCGGCCTGAAGGCGGATGTGAGGAACGACCTGCTGTTCGTCGCGGGTGGCGGAACCGGCCATGCGTACGTCTACGACACGCGGACCGGAGCCACGGTGGCCGACGTCGAGCTGACCACGGGCAGCGCGTTCATCAACGACGTCACACTCACGAAGGACGGCGCCTACTTCACGAACTCGCGCAGCGCCGAACTCTACTTCCTCCCGGTCGGGAAGAAGGGAGCGCTCGGAGAGCCGCGCACCCTGCAGCTCAGCGGGCCGGCAGCGGAGGTCGCACCGGCACCGGCCTTCAACCTCAACGGGATCACCTCGGTGGACCGCGGCAGGACGCTGATCGTGGCGCACTCGGCCAACCAGGCGATCTACACCGTGGACCCGGAGACCGGGGCCAGCGCCGTCATCACGACAGCACCGCTGCCGAACGTCGACGGCATCCTCGCGAAGGGCGACACCGTCTACGCCGTCCAGAACCGGATCAACCAGGTCAGCAGGATCGACCTGGCGAAGGACCTCTCCGCCGGCGAGGTCGAGGAGGTCATCACGAGTCCGCTGTTCGACGTCCCCACCACGGTGGCGCTCTTCGGCAGCACCCTGGCGCTCGCCAACGCGAAGTTCGGGGCAGTGGATCCCGACGGGTACGAGGTCGTGACGGTCGGCGCACGCTGAACCGGGACCACGACGAGAAGGGCCCGCCGGCTTCCGCCGACGGGCCCTTCTGTGGTGACTACGGTCGGGGTGACAGGATTTGAACCTGCGACCTCGTCGTCCCGAACGACGCGCGCTACCAAGCTGCGCCACACCCCGGTGTCGCGGACGGAAGGCGGGAACCTCCCGAACAGCAACTGTCCAAGAATAGCCGAGGATGCGCGGCGAGGAAAACCGGGACCGCAGCCGCGGCCGGCTCCTCAGACGAGCGAGTCCTTCCAGGCCGCGTGCAGGGTCGCGAACCGGCCCGTACCGCCGATGAGTTCCGCGGGAGTCCCGTCCTCCACGACACGGCCGTCGTGCACCACGAGCACGCGGTCGGCGATCGCCACGGTGGACAGGCGATGCGCGATGATCAGCGCCGTCCGGTTGCCGAGGAGCTTCTGCAGGCCCTCCTGCACCAGTCGCTCGCTGGGGATGTCCAGCGAGGACGTCGCCTCGTCGAGGATGAGGACCGCGGGATCCGCGAGGAACGCCCGGGCGAAGCTGATGAGCTGGCGCTGGCCCGCGGACACGCGGCCGCCGCGCTTGTTGACATCGGTGTCGAAGCCCTCGGGGAGTTCGAGGATGAAGTCCTCCGCGCCCACGGCCCGGGCCGCCGCGACGATCTCCTCCCGCGTGGCCTCGGGCTTGCCGAGGGCGATGTTGTCCGCCACCGAGCCGCTGAAGAGGAACGCCTCCTGCGTCACCATGACGACGGCTCGCCGCAGGTCCTTCGGCGCGAGGTCCCGCAGGTCCACGCCGTCGAGCGTGAGTTCGCCCTCGGACACGTCGTAGAAGCGGGCGATGAGCTTCGCCAGCGTGGACTTGCCCGCACCCGTCTGTCCGACGAGCGCGACCGTCTGTCCGGCGCGGATGGACAGGTCCATGGTGGGCAGCACCACGGGTCCGGTCCCGTACCGGAACGCGACCTTCCGGAAGTCGATCGCACCGCGCGGATGCGGGAGCGCCACCGGGTTCTTCGGCGGGCGGACGGTCGGTACCTCCTCGAGCAGGCCGGAGACCTTCTCGAGCGCCGCGGCGGCCGACTGGAAGGAGTTGTAGAACATGGCCATCTGGTCCACCGGCTGGAAGAACCGCTTGCTGTAGAGCAGCAGGGCGAGCAGGGCGCCCACCTCGAGGGTGCCGCCGAGCACCCGGAAACCACCGAACACCAGCACGACGGCGACCGTCACATTGCCGATCAGCACGAGTCCGGGCTGGAAGACGCCGTTGAGGTTGATGGACCGGACGGTGACCCTGCGGTAATCCTCGGCCAGTTCGTCGTAGCGCCTCCCGTTGACCGCTTCGCGGCGGAAGGCCTTGACGGCGCGGATGCCGGTCATGGTCTCGATGAAGTGGACGATCAGCTTCGCCGAGACCACGCGGGACTCCCGGTACGCGATCTGGGAGTGTTTCTGGTACCAGCGGGCCAGGAGGAACATGGGGACGGCGGCCGCCAGGATCAGGAGGCCCGTCCGCCAGTCGAGGGCGAAGATGGTGGCCGCGGTGAACAGCATGAAGATGGCGCCCGAGGCGAGGGAGCTCACGCCCGAGTCGAGCAGTTCGCGCAGCGCCTCGAGATCGGAGGTCTGCCGCGAGATGATGCGTCCCGACGTGTACTTCTCGTGGAACTCGAGGCTCAGTCGCTGGGTGTGGCGGAACACGCGCACTCGGAGGTCCAGCAGCATGGCCTGGCTGAGCTGTGCGGTGGCCCGGACGTAGCCGGCCGTGAGGACGGAGGCGAGGACGGCGGCCAGCAGGTAGGTGCCGCCGGCGACCCAGAGCAGGAGCGGGTCGCCGTCGATCAGGGCCGGCAGCGCCCGGTCGATGCCGAAGGCGATGATGGCCGGGCCGGCCACCCGGGCGGCCTGCGAGATGACCACGAGCAGCACGGTCCAGACGAACTGGCGTCGGTTCGGCCGGATCAGGGACCCGAGCAGCCGGAAGGACCTCGAGCGGACCGATCTGCTCTGCGCGCGGTCGAGGAGGACGTCGTCCTCGTTGAGGACTCCGGCGGAGGTGGCGCCCTTCCCGTCCCTGGGCGGATCGCCCCCGGGGGTCGTCGTGGTGCGGCTCATGCCAGTGCCTCCTCGTCGTCGTGGTCGGACAGGACCGACCGTCCGAGCTGTGCGATCTCCTCGTCGTCGAGGCTTGCGATGACGTAGCGGTAGTGGTCGCTGCGCGCGAGGAGCTCCGAGTGGGTGCCGACGTCGGTGATGCGCCCGTCCTGCAGCAGGGCCACGCGGTCCGCCAGCGCGACCGTCGACGGCCGGTGCGCCACGATGAGCGTCGTGGTGGAGCCGAGGACGGCGCGCAGCCCCTCCTCGACGCGTTCCTCCGTGGCGACGTCGAGTGCCGAGAGCGGATCGTCGAGCACCAGCACGGTGGGCCGGGCCGCGATGGCCCGGGCGAGGGCGATCCGCTGGCGCTGGCCGCCGGACAGGCTGAGGCCCTCCTCGCCGATGAGGGTGTCGAGCCCCTCGGGCAGGTCGTAGGCGAACTGCGCCTGGGCGACCTCGAGTGCCTCGGCGAGCACGCTGTCGGCCTCCGTGCCCGTAGTGTCGGAGCCCATCAGGACGTTGTCGCGGACGGAGTTCGAGAAGAGCGTCGTGTCCTCGAAGGCCACCGCCACGAGGGTACGCAGCTCGGCGAGGGTGAGCTCGCGGAGGTCGACACCGTCGATGCTGATACTGCCGCCCGTGACGTCGTAGAGCCGGGGGACGAGCTGGAGGAGGGTGCTCTTCCCGCAGCCCGTGACGCCGACCAGTGCCATCGTCTCCCCGGCCCGCAGCGTCAGGTCGATGCCGTCCAGGACATCACCGGTGCCGTCCTGCGCGTCGGGGTAGCGGAAGTGGACGGCGTCGAACACCACGTCCCCCCGCGGCGCCTCGAGGTGTACCGGCTCGGCGGGATCGGTGATGGTGTTCTCGGACTCCATGACCTCGTAGTGCCGGTCGATCGCCGTCTTGGCCGTGAAGGTCATGGCGAGCAGCGGACCTATGAACTCGACGGGTCCGGCCACGGCGGCCGCCGTCGCGAAGAAGGCGACGAGCGCGCCGATGGACACGTCGCCGCTCGCGGCCAGCGTCACGCCCACCACCAGGGAGGCGCCGAGGGCGAGCTCGGGCAGCAGGGTGACCACCATGGAGAAGTTGGCGAGCGATCTCGCCTTGAAGATCTCCGTGCGGCGCAGCTCCTCGGCCTGCTCCTCGAAGTCCTCCAGCGCTTCACGGCTGCGCCCGAAGGCCTTGAGGACGCGGATGCCGTGGACGGATTCCTCGACCGTCGTGGCGAGGTCCCCGGCCTGGTCCTGGCTCTTGCGGGAGACGCGGCTGTAGGAGGTGCGGAAGCGGTAGCCGTACACCATGAGCGGCACGGCGGCTGCGACGAAGATCAGTGCCAGGGCCCAGCTGGTCAGGAACATGACGACCACGCCCATGACCACGGTCAGGGAGGTGACCACCAGCATGATGAGGCCGAAGGCCATCCACCGACGCATCAGGTTGAGGTCGCTCATCGCGCGGGAGAGCAGCTGCCCGCTGCCCCACCGGTCGTGGAACTCGATCGTCAGGTCCTGCAGGTGGCGGTAGAAGGACGTCCGCATGTTCGTCTCGACCGTCGTCGCCGGGGCGATGACGAACTGCCGGCGCAACGCGACGAACGTGGCTTCGAGGACGCCGAGGAGCAGGACGACGCCGGAGGCGATCCAGACGGTCCGGGCCGATCCTCCCTCCGCCAGCGCGTCATTGATGAGGACGCGCAGCACCTGGGGGATGGCGAGCGCCATGACGCTCGCCCCGAGGGCGCAGAGCAGGCCGAGGAGCAGCCGGGGGATGATGGGCCGGACGTGCGGATAGAGCCGTCCGAGCGATTCCCACAGTGTGTTCTGGTTCGTCATGCCAACTCTTCGGTGATCGGTGCTTGTTGGTGTCCTTCAGCAACCATCCTAGGCCAGGAGGGCTGTAACCCAGCTCACACGTCGGGAAGAAGCCGGCAGGATGCCGGGGCTAGCGGGCCGTCCGGGGAGTCAGCGTCAGCAGCACGGCTTCCGGCTTGCAGGCGAAGCGGACCGGAGCGAAGCGTGAGGTCCCGATGCCGGCCGACACGTTCAGTGGCACGGTGCGGCCGTCGGAGTCCCACTGGGTGAGACCGCGGGCACGCCAGGTGGGCAGATCACAGTTGCTGACGAGCGCCCCGTAGCCCGGGATGCACACCTGCCCGCCGTGCGTGTGGCCGGCCAGCATGAGATCGGCGCCGCCGGCGGTGAAGTAGTCCAGGACGCGCTGGTAGGGCGAGTGAGCGACGGCCACCCGGATGTGGGGAGCGTCCGCCGAGGTGCTGCTGCCCGGGGGGTAGGGCGCGTACCTGTCCCGGTCGAGGTGTGGATCGTCGACCCCCGTGAAGTCGATCCGCAGGTTCCCGAAGCCGACGGACTGGGACCTGTTGGTGAGGTCCACCCAGCCGGCTGCACCGAAGGCGCTGAACATGTCGGCCCAGGGCAGATCCTGCGCCTTCGACTTCTTCGGAGGGATCGACGGTCCCGCGAAGTACCGCAGCGGGTTCTTGAGGACCGGCGCGTAGTAGTCGTTGGATCCGGGTACGAACACGCCCGGGACCTTCAGGAGGGGCTCGAGCGCCTCGAGCAGCGGGCCGACGGCCTTCTTGGAACTGAGGTTGTCGCCCGTGTTGACCACGAGATCGGGATTCAGGCCGGCGAGGCTGTGCAGCCAGTCGGCCTTCGACTTCTGGCCGGGCACCATGTGGATGTCCGAGAGATGGAGGACCCGCAGGGGAGCGGCGCCCGGCGGCAGGATGGGTACCGTCTCCTCCCGGAGCTGGTACAGCGTGCGCTCGACAGCCGAGGCGTAGGCGAGGGTTGCGGCCGCGGCGGTCAGGGTGAGGCCTGCCATCCAGCCGAGCGGTGCCCCGCTCCGGGTTGTCTGAGTCGATTCCACGCTAGCCGTTGCCTCCGTTGCCGCTGTTGCCCGCTTGTCCTCCAGTGGTACCACCGGTGGTACCGCCAGTGCCAGTGCCACCGTTGTTGGTGCCGTTGTTGTTGCCCGAGTTCCGGCCGGGGTTCGTCGAGCGCTGGCCACTGATCATCCCGGCGGGCGGGTTGGCGAACGGCGCCCCCACGTACAGGCCGGGGATCTGCTGCATGAAACGCGCCCAGGACGGGGCCGCGATGAGCGAGCCGTCGATCTCCGGGTACACCTGCCCGCCGATCTCGAGTCCGCCGAGCGAACTGGTGTCTCCCTCGCCCTGCCAGTTGCCGACCCAGCTCGCGGTCACCATTCCGGAGTTGTAGCCCATGAACCAGGTCTGCGAACGCGCATCGTTGGTGCCGGTCTTGCCCGCCATGGGGATGTCCCCGTACTCCAGGAGCTGCCCGGAGCCGTTGGTCATGACGCGCTGCGTCGCGTAGTTCACGCCACGCGCCACGTCCGCGGCGATCTTGCGTTCGCAGGACACGGCGGGGACGGGGTAGCTCGTCCCGTCGATGGCCGTCACCTCGGTGAGGGCACGGGGATCGCAGACCACGCCTTCGTTGGCGAAGCCGGAGTAGGCCTTGGCCATGGACATGGGCGCGGCCTCACCGCCACCACCGATGAGCGAGGACGGCCCGAAGCCGAACGGGACCTCCTCACCCTCGGAGCTCTTCGCCTGGTGCACGCCGAGGTCGTAGCCGATGTCCCGGATGCGGCACAGGTCCAGCTGCTTGGCGCTCGCCATGGTGATGGTGTTCAGCGACTGGGCGAGACCGTCCAGCACGGTGGTGAACCGGTAGTTGATGTCGCCGTAGTTCTGCGGCGTGTAGCCGTCCTCCTCCTGGATCAGGAACTCCCCGCCCTGCGCGCAGCTCGCCTTCCACTTGTCGAACTGGCGGTAGGTCTTCTTGGTGCCGTCGAGGACCTGGTTGAGGCTCTTGCCGTTCTCGACCCAGGCCGCGACCGTGAAGGGCTTGTAGGTCGAACCGGGCTGGAAGCCGCCGCCGCCGCCCAGGCTCTTGCTCGGGTCCCCGCCGTCGAACTGGTCGACGTTGAAGTTGAGCACCGTGTTGCCCTGGGCCGCCTCGGGGTTGTAGCGGGTGTTCTGCGCCATCGACAGGATGTTGCCGGTCTTCGGATCCAGGCTCAGCATGGTGTGCCCCACCTTGCCGTCCGTGGTGTCGGGGTTCGCGGTCTCGGTCACGGCGGTCTGCGCGGCGTTCTGCACGCGGGGGTCCAGCGTGGTCTTGATGGTCAGGCCCGAGCGGTACAGGACCTTCCGGCGGGCATCCTCCGTGTCGCCGTAGGCGGGATCATTGAGGATCAGGTGCGTGACGTAGTCGCAGAAGTACGGAGCCTGCGCTGCGCCGACGCATCCGCTGAGGGTCGGGGAGATGGCGAGGCCGAGGTCCGTGGCGATGGCCGCGTCGTGTTCCTCCTGCGTGATCTTCCCGCGGGTGAGCATGGCGTCGATGACGAGGTTCCGGCGCTGCAGCGCACCCTCGGGGTTGGACTCGGGGCTGTACGCGCTCGGACCGTTGACGAGGCCGGCCAGCATCGCACTCTGCTGGATGTTGAGGTCCTTGGCGTCCACGTTGAAGAAGTATCGCGACGCCGCCTGCACGCCGTAGGTGGTGCCGCTGAACGGCACGATGTTGAGGTAGCCCTCGAGGATCTCGTCCTTGCTGAGCTCCTTCTCGACGGCGATGGCGAGCTTCATCTCGCGCAGCTTGTCGCCCACGGTCTTCCCGCCGCCGCTCAGCGTGATGGCTCCACCGTTCTGGCGGGCGGTGTCGATCAGGACGTTGTTGACGAACTGCTGCGTGATGGTCGACGCGCCACGGGAGGTGCCGTTCGAGACGTTGCTGGCGATCGCACCCAGGATGCCCTCGAGGTCGACGCCGCCGTGCTCGTAGTACCGGTAGTCCTCGATCGCGACCAGCGCGTCCTGCATGGTCGGCGAGACCTGGTCGAGCGTGACCGGCTGGCGGTTCTCCTCGTACAGGGTCGCGATCAGGGACCCGTCGGAGGCCACGATCTTCGTCGGCTGAGCGAGCGCCTCGCGCTCGAGCTCGGCCGGCAGTTCCTCGAAGAACTGGATGGACGCGGAAGCCCCCGTTCCTGCGGCAGCGGCCACGGGCACCAGGAGGCCCGCGGCGAGCACACCGGCGAGCGCACTGATCCCGAGGAATGCAATGATCTTGCCGAGGGTGGTTGCCGTGTCGAACAGGGGTGATTTGCGCGCAGCCATTATTCCAGTTTACAAGCACGCGCTAGGCTTTCCTCATGAAGAAATGGGAGTACTCTACGATTCCGCTCATCATCCACGCAACGAAGCAGATCCTCGACCAGTGGGGCGATGACGGATGGGAGCTCGTGCAGGTGGTTCCCGGACCCGACGGAAACGGTCTCGTGGCGTACCTCAAGAGGGAGAAGAGCTAGCAGTGTCCGCTGGAAATACCGCGGTTTCGGCGGTGGAGGCGCGCCTGGCGGACCTCGGGATCGCCCTTCCCGACGTGGTCCCGCCCGTGGCCACCTACGTCCCCGCCGTCGTCACGGGCAGCCATGTGTACACCTCCGGCCAGCTGCCCTTTATTGGGGGCAAACTTACAGCTTCGGGCAAGGTCGGTGCTGCTGACGGCGTCGACGCGGAGACCGCGGCCTCCCTCGCCGCCACCTGCGCGGTCAACGCCCTGGCCGCCATCAAGAGCCAGATCGGCGACCTGGACCGCATCACGCGGATCGTCAAGGTCGTGGGATTCGTGGCGTCCGATCCGTCCTTCACCGGCCAGCCCGGCGTCATCAACGGCGCCTCGGAGCTGCTCGGAGCAGTCCTCGGAGACGCAGGCGTCCACGCCCGGTCCGCCGTCGGCGTGGCCGTCCTCCCTCTCGACTCGCCCGTCGAGGTCGAGGTCATCGCGGAGTTCGTCTAGGCCGTGGACCGTCTCAGCACCCGGCTCTTCCCCGTCCATCCGGACCAGCGCACCGCGGCGGAGAGCTGGATCGAGCACGGGGAGCGCACGCCCCTGAAGGCCCGGCCGGCGTCGTCGGTGGTCCTCCTGCGCGACAGCGCGATCGGTACGGAGACCTACCTCTCCTATCGTCGCGGGCAGTCGCCCCTGGGCGTCATCGGGTTCCCGGGCGGGAGCATCGAGGAGTCCGACGACGACGACCTCCCGTGGTTCGGCCCTCCACCCTCGATGTGGGCGAAGACCCTCGGCGTCGACGACCACCGGATGGCCCGCCGGCACGTGCTGTGCGCCATCCGTGAACTGTTCGAGGAGACCGGGGTGCTGCTCGCCGGACCCGATGCCTCGTCGCTGGTGGAGGGTACGCAGGCCAAGGAGTGGATGAAGGCGCGCGAGGCGATCAACGAGGGCGAGTGCCGCTTCTCGGAGATCCTCACCCGACGGGGACTGGGCGTGCGCACCGACCTCATCAAGCCGCTCTCGCACTGGCTGACTCCGGACTTCGCGCACCGTCGCTTCGACACCCACTACTTCGCGGCGGCCCAGCCGGTGAACCAGGAGCCGAGCATCCTCGCGAGCAAAGGCGTCTGGGGCCAGTGGCGCTGGGCCGCGCAGGAGGTCGCGGACCGCGACACCACGAGGCTCGGCGACGAGGTGGGCCAGCCCAACACGGTGAACCGCACGCTCAGTGAACTAGCGGTGCCCGCGGTGGAGATCATCCTCGAGAAGATCGGTTCCTCCCGCGGCTGCATCGCCTACCTGTCGCACAAGCGCCCGGTGAAGATCTACCACCCGCAGCTCGCCGAACACGACGGCGACCTCATGCTGCAGGTCGAGTGCCCGAAGCTCAGCGAGGGCGGGTCCGTCCAGCGCGGGCGCTGACCGCCCGTCCGATGCACGACGAAGGCACCTGCCCGTGGGCAGGTGCCTTCGTCGTGCGGAGCCTTTTCCGTGCGGAGAGGTGATCAGCGGCTGCGCTGGCGCAGGCGCTGGATGTCCAGGATGACGACGGCGCGCGCCTCGAGGCGGAGCCAACCGCGCTGGACGAACTCCGCCAGGGCCTTGTTGACGGTCTCGCGCGACGCCCCGACGAGCTGTGCCAGTTCCTCCTGCGTGAGTTCGTGCGCGACGAGGATGCCGTCGGTCGCCGGGCGGCCGAAGCGGTCCGCCAGGTCGAGCAGGGCCTTGGCCACACGACCGGGGACGTCGGAGAACACGAGGTCCGCGAGCGATTCGTTGGTGCGGCGGAGGCGGCGCGCAAGGGCCTGCAGGAGCTGGGCCGAGACCTCGGGACGGGTCTCGAGCAGCGTACGGAGGTTCTCGTTCTTCAGGCCGGCGAGGCGCGTCTCCGAGACGGCCGTGGCCGTCGCGGTGCGCGGGCTCGGATCGAAGAGGGCCATCTCGCCGAACAGCTCGCCCGGACCGAGGATCGCGAGGAGGTTCTCCCGGCCGTCCTGGGCGGTGCGGCCGAGCTTGATCTTGCCGGAGACGATGAAGTACAGCTGGTCGCCCTGGTCGCCCTCGCGGAACACCGACGAACCGCGGGGGAGGTCCACCTCGATCAGCTCGTCCGTGAGTGCGGCGAAGACGTCGTCCCCCAGCGAAGCGAAGAGGGGCGCCCTGCGCAGTACCTCGATATCCATTGATTCTCCTGATGCGTCTCTTGTACGTCGTCCATGCGGCGGTCCGCGCTGTCCTCCGCCCTCCATCTTGCCGTACCGAAGCGGATGTGACGACTGATACACGCTCCGGTGACCCGTATTCCGGCTGGAGCACCCCGGTTCCCACGGTCCTCCCATGCTGCGCCGCTAGAATCGCTCGGAGCGTCGTGAGGAACGTAGCCCTCCGTCCACCATAGCCAGGGGAGAATATACGTGCCGGACTTCAGCCTCGCCGGGTTCACCCTCCTCGACGTCGTCCTGGTGCTGGTCCTCCTCGGTTACCTGGTGACGGGGCTCCGGAACGGGTTCCTCGTCACGCTCGGCGGCATCGCCGGATTCGTCGCAGGCGCGGTGGCCGCCTTCTTCGCAGTGCCCCTCGTCAGCGCCTGGGTGCCGGACAACCCCTGGCGCCTGATCGCGGTCATCGCCACCGTGATCGTCCTCATCATCGTGGGCCAGGCCGTCGGCTCCGCGCTCGGCGCCTCGATCCGCCGCTGGTCCGACTTCCCGCCGCTGCGGATCGTCGACCGCCTCCTCGGGGGCGTCGTGAACGTGGTCGTCGCCGCACTGGTCCTGTCGATGCTGGCCTTCAGCGTCGGGACGCTCGGCGTCCCGTTCCTGTCCCAGCAGCTGGCGTCCTCCCAGGTGATCCGCGGCATCGACACGGCGACGCCGGGGCCGGTGCGCTCGTGGCTGGCGCAGCTGCGGACCATCGCGGTCGACGACGGGATCCCCACCATCCTGGAGAGCGTCGGGCCCGTGACCCCGGCGGATGTGCCCGATGCGTCCGTCGATACTCCCGAGCTCGCTGCGGCCGCCGGTTCGGTGGTCCGGATCACCGGTACGGCCTTCCAGTGCGGCCAGAACCAGACCGGATCGGGTTTCGTCGTCGCGCCCGACCGGGTGGTCACGAACGCGCATGTCGTCGCCGGGGTGGACGAGCCCGTCGTCGAGGTCCCGGGCGCGGGAGCGCTGCCCGGTCGGGTGGTGCAGCTCGACACGGCCCGCGACATCGCCGTGATCGCCGTCGACGGCCTCGATGCCGCCGCGCTGCCGCTCGGCGACGACCTGGCCAACGGGACGACGGCGGCCTTCGCGGGCTACCCGGCGGGTGGCCCGTACCGGATCCAGCCCGCGAGCATCCAGGGACTCACCCCCGTCCTGGTGAACGACATCTACGGCGCGAATCCCCGGCCCCTGCAGGTGTACAGCCTCGCCGCGAACGTCCAGCAGGGGAACTCGGGAGGTCCGCTGCTCGACCTGCAGGGCCGGGTCACCGGCGTGGTCTTCGCGAAGTCCACCGCCGACGCGCCCGTCGGCTATGCGCTCTCGCTCGCGGAACTGCGTCCCATCGTCGAGAGCGCCGAGGGACTGCAGGACGCCGTCTCCGCAGGACAGTGCACGAGGGCCGACCAGGCCCGCTGATACGCTGACAGCCACACGTCGCTCTTCGACCAGGGGGGAACCGGTATGGCCAGCGAACGGGGTGCCCGCACCGGGCCGGCGCGCACGAAGACCCCACCGGTGTTCATGTACCACTCCATCAGCCCGTCGGACCAGCCGGATCCGTACCGGCTGCGGGTGCACCCGGACCGGCTGGACCGGCACCTGCGGTTGCTGCGGCGGTCGGGCCTGCGGGGAGTGTCCCTGTCGGAGCTGCTGAGGGCGGCGGACCGGGGGGAGGCGCGCGGCCTTGTCGGGCTCACCTTCGACGACGGCTACACCGACTACCTGGAGCACGCCCTCCCGATCCTCCAGCGGCACGGGATGACCAGCACCCTCTATGCGGTGGCCGGTCGCCTCGGTGGCGGCAACGAGTGGGACGACGGCCCGCGGCTCGGCCTGATGGATGCCGACCGTCTGCGCACCGTCGCCGCCGCCGGCCACGAGGTCGGCAGCCACACCATGACCCACCCCCACCTGCCCGGGGCCGATGCGGAGTCCCTGGCCGCGGAGATCGGCGGCAGCAGGACGGTCCTGCAGGACATCCTGCAGGCCGACGTCGTGAGTTTCTGCTATCCCTACGGCGAGTTCGACGACGCCGCCGCGGATGCCGTCCGTGCCGCCGGCTACGACCACGGCTGCGTGATCGGCGACTACGACCCGGGTGACCGGTTCACCCTGCCGCGCTGCTACGTCAGCCCTCGTGACACGGGCGCGCATCTGGTGGCACGCATGGCGCGGCACGCGGTGCGCCTGCGCCTGCGCTGACGACGTCCCTCCGGGCTACAGCCACTCGATGGACTGCCCGTGCGGTCCGGTGCGCGCGATCGTGACGCCGTTGTGCTGCAGCACGAACCGTCCGTCCTCCTCACCGGGCGCCTTCTCCATCGCGTCGGGCACACCGGCGAGTGTGCCGTAGCCCTCGTGCGACAGCCAGTGCACCGGACGCTCCCGGTGCGCGGCGAGCCGCATCATCGTGTCCCGGAAGCGGTCCCGCCCCGCCCGGTCGAGGTAGGCGAGCACGGCGCTGTGGAACACGACGACGACGGCGTCCGACGGTGCACGGGCGACGAGCGGCAGGATCTGCTCGTTCAGGTCCCCGCGGATGAGCAGCGGCGGTTCCGCCCGGACGACGCCGAGGGCCGCGCGGAGGCGTTCGGCACGGAAGCGGTGCTCCGGCCAGACGAGTGCCTCGAGCCAGCGGACGTCGTCGTCGTCCCCCGCATCGAGCGGATTCAGGTCGATCCCCGCCCGCCAGACGACCTCGGGCAGCGACGACGGCACGGGCACGGGGCCTGCCACCGTGCAGTCCAGCGGCGGTACCGGGGACCCGCCGGGCGGCTGCAGGGAGGGCCCGGGGGAGTAGGAGTAGGCGTAGCGGTCGGGGTACAGGCAGGCTCCGGCGGAGGCGCCGACCTCGACCAGAGCGAGCGGCCTGCCCTCGTCGGCGCTGATCGCCGCCAGGGACGGCAGCAGGACAGCGCACCTGCCGGCCTCGTTGGTCTGGGTGGCACGCGTCTCCATCACGGAGCGGATGGCGTCCCAGGAATCGAGCACGAAGGACCGGAAGGCGGCGTAGTCCCCGAGCGGGACGCCGACGAATCGCGCTGCTCCGAGGAACAGGACGGGCTGGCGGCGTGCCGGAGGGAGCGTGTCCAGCAGGGCGAGGAGTTCGCCGTCGCCGCTGACGCCCATGCACCACGCGTCGTACAGCGGCGAGTAGCCCCGCGTCTCGACCTCCGCGAAGCTGCGATAACGCACGGATGTTGCAGTATCTGTTCCAGCCATCGGTCCTCCGGTTTCAGGCACGTTTCGCGCGGGTATCGCCGGTCCGGTCCGTCGCACGCGATGCCAAATCGTAACCACCGATGCTCCCGAAATGCCGCCGGCGGCCCCGCCGGAAGTTAGGCTCGTCACACGGATCAGCGCGTTCGCCGCTGTGGTCCCCATGGATACCGGTCACATCCGGTAGGAATCACTCGTTCACCAGGGAGCAACACATGTCCAACCGAGGCACATCCGTGCGCGGCGCAGGTTTCGCGAGGAAACGCGCTGCGCTCACCGCAGGATTCTCCATCGCCGCACTCCTCCTGACCGGCTGCGTCCAGAGCCAGCGCGAGGAGAACACCGGCACCGAGGGCGAGGCCGCCGTCGACTCCACCTTCGTCTTCGCCGCGTCCTCCGATCCCAAGTCGCTCGATCCCGCCTTCGCCAGCGATGGCGAGTCCTTCCGCGTCAGCCGCCAGATCTTCGAGGGCCTGGTCGGCGTCGAGCCGGGCACCGCCGACCCCGCTCCGCTGCTCGCTGAGTCCTGGGAGACGGCCGAGGACGGCCTGTCCACGGTGTTCCAGCTCAAGGAAGGCGTCACCTTCCACGACGGCACGCCCTTCAACGCGGAAGCCGTGTGCTTCAACTTCGACCGCTGGTACAACTGGACCGGCATCCAGCAGGCCGAGACGACGTCGTACTACTACGGTTCCCTGTTCCGCGGGTTCGCGGACAGCCCCGAGAACGCCGTCTACGAGTCCTGCGAGGCCAACGGGGACAATGAAGTCACCGTCAACCTGGCCAAGCCGTTCGCCGGATTCATCGCCGCGCTGTCGCTGCCGGCCTTCGCCATGCAGAGCCCGACCGCTCTCGAGGAGTTCACCGCCGACGAGATCGGCGGCACCGCGGAGGCTCCCTCGCTGAGCGAGTACGCCCTCGGCCACCCCGTGGGAACCGGGCCGTTCAAGTTCGACTCCTGGGACGTCGGACAGCAGCTCGAGATCTCGATCTTCGACGACTACTGGGGCGAGAAGGGCCAGATCACCAAGACGATCTTCCGCATCATCGACGACCCCCAGGCACGCCGCCAGGCACTCGAGGCCGGTGACATCGACGGCTACGACCTCGTGGCTCCCGCCGACACGCAGTCGCTCAAGGACGCCGGCTACAACATCACGCCGCGCGATCCGTTCACCATCCTCTACCTGGGCATGAACCAGGCCGTCCCCGAGCTGAAGGATCCGAAGGTCCGCGAGGCCATCGCCCACGCGATCGACAAGGATGCCCTCGTCTCGCAGACGCTGCCCGAGGGAACGAAGGTCGCCACCCAGTTCATCCCCGAGGTCGTCGACGGCTACAACGAGGACGTCACGACGTACGACTACGATCCCGAGCGTGCGAAGGAACTCCTGGCCGAGGCCGGCTTCCCCGACGGCTTCGACGTCACCTTCAACTACCCGACGAACGTCTCCCGCCCGTACATGCCCACGCCCGAGCAGGTCTTCACCAACCTGCAGGCACAGCTGAGCGAGGTCGGCATCACGGTCAACCCGGCGCCCGCCGCCTGGTCGCCCGACTACCTGAACCAGGTCCAGGGCACCCCGGACCACGGCCTGCACCTGCTGGGGTGGACCGGCGACTACAACGACACCGACAACTTCATCGGCGTCTTCTTCGGCCAGGAGAAGCTGGAATTCGGCTTCGACAACCCCGAGCTGTTCGCGGCCCTCGACGAAGCCCGTGGCACCAGCGACCGCGACCAGCAGACGGAGATGTACAAGGAGATCAACGAGCAGATCGCCGAGTTCAACCCGGCCATCCCGCTCGCCCACCCCGCTCCCTCGCTGGCCTTCGCGCCCCGCGTCACCTCCTACCCGGCGAGCCCCGTCAATGACGAGGTCTTCACCGACATCGAGCTGAGCGAGTAGCAGCAGTACCCGTGTGGAGCCGGTCCCGGTGTCGGGGCCGGCTCCACACTGCTGTACTACCCCTGTCCGGCTGAAGCCGGTCCACCCGGAAGGATCCTGAGTGTTACGCGTCATCGGTAAGCGGCTAGCCCTGCTCGTACCCACCCTGTTCGGACTGTCCATCCTCCTGTTCCTGTGGGTACGCAGCCTCCCCGGCGGTCCGGCCACCGCCCTGCTCGGCGAGAAGGCGACGCCCGAGGCCATCGCCCGCGTCAACGAGCTGTACGGCTTCGACCGCCCCCTGCTCACCCAGTACCTCACTTACATGGGCAGGCTGCTCCGGGGCGACTTCGGCGTCTCCATCAACACCGGGCGCCCGGTGCTCGAGGAGTTCGCCACCCGCTTCCCCGCGACGCTCGAACTCACCGTCATCGCACTCATCTTCGCGATCGGCGTCGGTGTCCCGCTCGGCTACCTGGCCGCGCGGTACTACGGCCGGTTCCTCGACCACAGCTCCGTGGTCCTGAGCCTCATCGGCATCACCGTGCCCGTCTTCTTCCTGGCCTTCATCCTCAAGTACCTGTTCGCCATCCAGTGGTCCCTGCTGCCGCCCGACGGCCGGCAGGACCCGCGCATCGACGCGACGCACTACACACAGTTCTACGTGCTCGACGGACTGCTCACGGGCGAGTACGACGCCGCGTGGGACGCGTTCCTGCACCTCATCCTGCCGGGGCTGGCCCTCGGGACCATCCCGCTGGCGATCATCGTCCGCATCACGCGCGCCTCGGTCCTCGAGGTGCAGAACGCGGACTACGTCCGCACGGCCCGCGCCAAGGGCCTGATGGAACGCACCATCCGCGGCAGCTTCATCCTGCGGAACGCCATGCTCCCCGTCGTGACGACCATCGGCCTGCAGTTGGGCCTGCTCATCTCGGGGGCGGTCCTGACGGAGACGGTCTTCGCCTTCAACGGCATCGGCCGGTTCCTGCGCGACGCGATCTTCGGCCTGGACTACCCCGTGCTTCAGGGCTTCATCATCTTCATCGCGATCCTGTACGCCCTGATCAACCTGATCGTCGACCTGTCCTACTCCGTCATCGACCCGAGGGTGCGTGTGCAATGAGTACCATCCTGCCTCCCGCCGCCGGCGGTTCAGCGGCCCCGAACGATCCCGCCATCGACACCGGTCGGGGCACCGGCCTGTGGAAGGACGCCTTCCTCCGCCTGCGCAGGAACCCGCAGGCGATCGTCGGTGCCGTCATCATCGGCCTCTTCCTGCTCGTGGCCGTCCTCGCGCCCATCCTGGCGCCGTACGGCGGCGACGAGCTGCCGGGTCGCACCTCCATCACGCCCACCACCATCCCCGGTCCCGGTGAGATCGACGGCTTCCCGCTGGGCCTCGACCGGTTCGGCGGGGACGTGCTCAGCAAGCTCATCTGGGGCGCCCAGGCGTCACTGCTGATCGGTGTCGTCTCGACGGCGCTCGGCCTGGCGGGCGGCATGCTGCTCGGCGTCCTGGCCGGCGGGCTCGGTGGCTGGGTGGACAACGTCATCATGCGCTTCGTGGACATCCTGCTGTCCGTCCCCAACCTGCTGCTCGCCGTCAGCATCGCCGCGGTGCTCGGCCAGAGTTCCTACGCCATCATGATCGCGATCGGCGTCTCGCAGATCCCGATCTTCGCGAGGCTCCTGCGGTCCTCCATGCTGTCGCAGCGGGGGGCGGACTACATCCTGGCGGCCCAGACCCTCGGGCTCAGCCGCCGGACCATCACCATGAGCCACCTCCTGCCGAACAGCATGGGACCGGTGATCGTGCAGGCGACGCTCACGCTCGCGACGGCCGTGATCGACGCGGCGGCGCTGTCGTTCCTGGGCCTCGGTGGCGGCCTGCCCCAGGCCGCCGAGTGGGGGCGCATGCTCACCTACGCCCAGGCGGAACTCGCGGTAGCTCCGCAGCTCGCCTTCCTGCCCGGTGCATGCATCGCCATCACGGCACTGGGCTTCACCCTTCTGGGGGAATCGCTGCGCGAGGCCCTCGATCCGAAGACCCGGAGGAAGTAGCGACCGCTTCCCGGTGCATCAGCGGCCATCACCCCTCGGGGCGGTGGCCGCTGCCGGTTCCGGGGCAGGCGGGCCAAAGGCCCTCCTAGCGGGCGTGCCGGTCCAGTCGGTGCGGGTCGATGAGCAGGTCGGGGTCCCACCCACCTGTGGCCGCCGCGGCCCGGTAGGTGGCCCGCAGGAACCGCAGCAGCGTGGCATCCGGGTCCTCGCTGGTGCGCACGGCCTCGTAGGGCAGCAGGAACTGGCGGAACTCGGTGCTGTAGTAGGCGCCGTCGACGTCGATGACGGCATCGCGGTACCCCTCGGGCTCGGGGTAGGCATAGGAGTAGAAGGCGCCCTCCTCGCCGCCGCCGGGCCAGAACCCGCAGCTGGAGAGCTCGTGCGAGTAGCCCTCCTGCATGACCCAGTCGGCGCAGTTCGGCGCACCGCCCGGATGGATGGGGGCAGGACGTCCGGTGAAGCGCGTGCAGGCAAGGTCCATGGCACCCCAGAAGAAGTGCACGGGGCTCACCTTGCCGAGGAACTCGGCGCGGAAGCGCGTGAGGACCCGTTCCGCCTGGATGAGCTGCCGCCAGAACGCGTTCACCGCCGCTGCGTCGTAGGACGCGTGGTGGTGGTCCTCGGCGAAGGGTACGGCGGGATCCACCTCCGTGGGCACGGCCCGGATCGGTGCGTCGATGCCGAGCTCGGCCAGTGCCGCCATGGTCCGTGCGTGGAACTCCGCCACCGACTGCGGCTCGAGCGGCACGCTGCGGTCCCCGCCGGAACTGCTGCGCACCACCAGGCGGTGCGCCACGACGTCGGCCTCGATGTCGAACATCCCGTCCCCGTAGGGGACGGCGGAGGTGCCGAGCCCGCGCGGCGTCACGTAGAGCGGCACCTGCCACCAGTGGTTGACCAGCGGGGCGTGCGCCATGCGGATCTTGCCGACCACCTGGAGCCACATGTGCAGTGTCGCCTGCGTGTCCTGCCAGTCCGCGACGCGTAGCGCCGGCCAACCCGACGCCGTCGTCGTTCCCGTGATCACCTGGTCGCTCATGCTGCTCCTCCGCCTCGTCGTGTGCGGCCAATCTATGCGCCCTACCCGCGCTGGTACAGGCCATGACGGTTCGTGGCGCTTGCTAGGGTGGCATCCGACGGATCCCGGCCGAGGCGGAACACGTACGCAGTGCGCGTTCCTCTCCGGGGTCACCCCGGGGCACGCAGACCGACCAGCACAGGGCGCCTCAGGCGCCTGACTGCGCTCCGCGCAGCTCAGCGCCCGAACAGAAGGACAGGTCGGCCGGGATCCGTCGCGCTGTCGCACACCGGTGCGGCGACGCCCAGGCGGAGGGGGAGCCATGGACGACACCGAATCCCTGCCGGACGACGGCGGATCCTTCCCTGCCCGGGGCGGCCCGGACCGGGCCAGCCGTGGGACGGCGGCGGCCAGGACGCTCGCACGGACGCCTGCGCCCGGCGGTCCGGGACTCGCGTTCCTCCTCGCGGGGGCATTCCTGACCGCGCCCGCCTGGCAGCGCGAGGACCTCCTGGACGCCGGTGCCGCCGTCCTCGGGAGCCGGCGGCGCTGGTTGGGGCCGCTCGTCCGCGCCGTGCTCGCCGGCTACCCGCGGCGGCCCGACGGCGCTCCGCGTGAGCTCGCCCGCTGGATCCGCGCCCAGCCGGTCTTCACGGACGCGATCGGGCGAGCGGCCGCGAGGGGCGTTCCGATCACCCCGGCCCGGTACCTGACCGCAGGCGCCCCGGAGGAGGGGCACCGCCCATCCCGCGTGGACCTCGGGACGGGGGCGCCGGCAGCACCGGGCGCCGGGGACCTGGGTCGGCTCGCGCGGGAGCTCAGGCTGACACCGGGCGAGCTCGACTGGTTCGCCGACACCCGGTCCTGGAACCGGCGCGCACCGAGCCAGGCACTCCGCCACTACCGCTACGAGTGGCGTTCGCGCCCGGGACGTGTCCCGCGGCTCCTGGAGGTCCCCGGGATCCGCCTGCGCACCGTGCAGCGCCGGGTGCTCGGTCTCGTCCTCGCCCCGATCCCCCTGCACCCCGCCGCCCACGGGTTCGTCCCGGGACGCAGCGCGAGGACGGGTGCGGCCCTGCATGCCGGGATGGACGTCGTCATCTCCCTGGACCTCGTCTCCTTCTTCGCGCACGTGTCACCGGGCCGGATCTTCGGTGTGCTGCGGCAGGCGGGCTGCCCCGAGGCCACCGCGCACGTACTCACCGGACTCTGCACCCACTCCGTCCCCGAGGCTGTCCTGCGGGCCATGCCCGGCGGCGGCACTCCGGAGGAGCGCTTCGCACTCGCCCGGGCCCTGCGTGCCGCACACCTCCCGCAGGGCGCGCCGTCCTCACCCGCCCTCGCCAACCTCGCGGTGCGGCGGCTCGATTCCCGGCTGGCGGGCTGGGCGGAGGCAGCCGGTGGCACGTACACGCGCTACGCGGACGACCTCGCCTTCAGCGGCCCGGCCGGCCTCGCCCGCCGGGCGGACGCCTTTCTCCGGGGTGCCGAGCGCATCGTCGCGGCCGAGGGCCACGAGGTGAACAGGCACAAGACCCGCGTCCGCAGCGCGGCGACACGGCAGACCGTGACGGGCGTCGTCGTCAATGCGCATCCGAACGTGGCACGGGCCGACTACGACGCCCTCAAGGCGACCCTGTACAACTGCCTCGTCCACGGTCCGGAGTCGCAGCGACGCGGCCAGGCCGACTTCCGCGCACACCTCGGCGGGCGCATCTCCTGGGTGGAGTCCCTCAACCCGCTGCGCGGCCGCAAGCTCCGGGAGGCCTTCGACCGCATCGGCTGGTGACGGCTCTAGGAGGCCAGGTCCTCGTCGATGTTGAGCTCGTTGCCCGGGATGGAGGCAAGCAGCCTCCGGGTGTAGGGGTGGCGGGGGTTCTGGAAGACCTCTTCGGAGCTGGCGGCCTCCACGAGCTCGCCGTCCTTCATCACGCACACGTAGTCCGAGATGAGGCGGACGACGGCGAGGTCGTGGGAGATGAAGAGGTAGCTGAGGCCCAGTTCGGACTGCAGTTCGCCGAGGAGTTTCAGGATCTGTGCCTGCACCAGGACGTCGAGCGCGGAGACGGGCTCGTCGCAGACGATCAGCTCGGGCTGCAGGGCGAGGGCCCGTGCGATCGCCACACGCTGCCGCTGCCCGCCGGAGAGCTCCGCCGGGTAGCGCCGCAGGGCGTTCTGCGGGAGGGAGACCTGGTCCATCAGTTCGCGGACACGTGCCGCCCGCTCCTTCCGGGACCCGCGCTTGTACGCGTTGAGGGGTTCCTCGACGATGCGCTCGATCGTGAACATCGGGTTCAGCGAGGAGTAGGGGTCCTGGAAGATCGGCTGCACGCGCTGGCGGAAGTCGTTGAGCTGCGCCTTGTCGAGGGTGGCCACGTCCATGCCGTCGAACGTCATGGTCCCCGAGGTCGGCTCGATCAGCTTGAGGAGCATGCGCGCCGTCGTGGTCTTGCCCGAGCCCGATTCCCCGACGATCGCGACGGTCTGCCCGCGCGGGACATCGAGCGTGACGTTCTTCGCCGCGTAGAAGTCCTCCTTGCTGCCGCGGCGCTTGTAGATCTTCGTGAGGTCACGGATCTCGACGATGTTCGGGGGAGCTGCGGGGCCGGCGGGAGCCGCGTCGATCCCGGGTGCGGCCGGACGGTCCGAGGACGACGTCGCAGCATGCGCTCCGGCGGCAGCGCGGGGTGCGTCCTGGGCATGTCCATCACTCGTCGCGGAAAGGTGGTCGGAACCGTGGTCGGTGGGAACCCCGCCGTCGTGTCCTGCCTCGTGCTCCGCGAAGACGGCCTCGGCCAGCTTGAGCCGGCTCGCGGCGTCCGCCGTGAAGGCGCCGGGGCGCAGGCGGACGGCGGCGACGCTCGGGGCCGCCCGGACGAGGGACTGCGTGTAGGGGTGCTGCGGATCGTTGAGCAGCTGCTCGGCCGGTCCGGTCTCGACCACACGGCCGCGATGCATCACCACGAGCTGCGAGGCACGCTCGGCGGCCAGCCCGAGGTCGTGCGTGATGAGGAGGACCGACGTGCCGAGCTGTTCGGTCATCGTCTCGATCTGGTCGAGGATGGTGCGCTGCACGGTGACGTCCAGGGCCGACGTCGGCTCGTCGGCGATGAGCAGGCGGGGCTGGCAGGCGAGGCCGATCGCGATCAGGGCCCGCTGCCGCATGCCACCCGAGAACTCGTGCGGGTACTGCTTGGCGCGCTCGCCGGCGTCGGGCAGGCCGGCGGACGTCAGTACCTCGATGACGCGCTGCCTGACGTTCTTCTTGGTCGCCATGCCGTGGACGAGGAGTGTTTCGGCGACCTGCGTGCCGATCTTCGTCACCGGGTTCAGGTTGGACATCGGGTCCTGCGGTACGAGGCCGATCGCCCTGCCGCGGATGGAGCGCATCCTCGCTTCCGGCAGAGCCACCAGGTCCTGGCCCTCGAACAGGATGCTGCCGGAGGTGACCCGGCCGTTGCCGGGCAGGAGGCCGATGCAGGCCATCGCCGTCGTCGACTTGCCCGAGCCCGACTCTCCGACGATCGCGAGGGCGCTGCCGCGCTTGAGCGTGAAACTCGCGTCCTCGACCGCCTGGACCTCGCCGTGGGTGGTCCGGAAGCTCACCGCCAGGTTCCGCACCTCGAGCAGGGGTGCGTCGAGGTTCTCTGGCTGGTCGGCCGCGCTTCCGGCGGGAGTGATGTCCGTCATAGCACCATCGTGCCCTATGTCCGGGGCCGTCGCCGTCCACGCGACGGTGCCCGGGCTAACTTTTCGGGAACGATGCGGCGCCGTCGGTCGCAGCGGTGAGCCGGGTCGCGAGGTGGTCCACCGCCAGGCGGTAGCCGTCGACGCCCGCACCGACGATCACGGCATCCGCGACGCCCGAGAGGAAGGAATGGTGCCGGAACTCCTCGCGCCGGTGCACATTGCTGATGTGCACCTCGACGACCGGGAGGCCCACCCCGGCGAGGGCGTCCCGGATGGCGATCGACGTGTGCGTGTAGGCGCCGGCGTTGATGACGATCCCGTCCGCCGTCGTGCGTGCGGCGTGGATGGCGTCGATGATCTCGCCCTCGTGGTTGGACTGCATCGCCGTCGTGGTGCAGCCGCGCTCCCGTGCGGCATCCGACGCGAGGCGGACGACGTCGTCGAGCGTCGCCGTCCCGTACACGGCCGGCTCCCTGGTGCCGAGCAGGTTCAGGTTCGGGCCGTTGATCACGAGGATGCGGGGGGTGCGTGCCGGGGTCATGCCCTAACTATGCCGCACGCCCGGCACCGGCCGGAGGATCCGCGAGGCGGGAGCGCAACCGCACCGCGCCCACCGCGCCGGCCACCGTCACGAGGCTCATGGCGGCGAGGACGACGCCCGGGTGCCACCAGGCACCGCCCGTCGCGATGCCGAACTGCTGGGTGATCGACGGGGCGAAGCCTGCGACGATCGCGGCGATGCTGTAGGCGAAGGACAGGGCAGTGAACGCCGTCGCCGGCCGGAAGATGTCCGCCATCAGGCCGCCCAGGGCTGCCCAGCTGGCGGTCGGCAGGATCCCGCCGAGGATGATCGCGGCGATGTACAGGGGTTCCGTCGCGATGCTGATGGTCCAGTACAGCGGGAAGGCGATCAGCGCGGTCCCGAGCGCCCCGCCGGCGACCACCTTCGCGGAGCCGATGCGCATCGCCAGGTAGCCGAAGGCCGGGATGGTGACGAGCTGGAGGATCGACCCCACGAGGGCTGCGTTCAGGACCGTCGCCTGGGACAGCCCGAGGGTCTCGGTGCCGTAGGCCTGGGTGTAGGTGACCATGAGGAAGTAGGAGCCGATACCCAGGACCGCGGAGGCGATGGCGATCACGATCGCGGTGGGCTGGGACTTCAGGACCTCGAGGAAGGGGACGCGGGGGAGGGCATGCTGCCGGCTCGTCTCCCGGAAGACGGGCGTCTCGTCGATGGCGAGCCGGAGGTAGATCGCGACGGCGAGGAACGGGAAGGCGAGCAGGAACGGGATGCGCCAGCCCCAGGTCGTCATGACGTCCGGGGCGACGACGGCGAGGACGAGGAAGATGGCGGAGATCAGCATGGTGCCGACGGGGGACCCGAGCTGGGGGATCGAGGCGTAGAGCGCGCGCTTGCGGGGCTCGGCGTGCTCGGTGGCGATGAGGATCGAGCCGCCCCACTCCCCGCCGAGCGAGAGGCCCTGCAGCAGGCGCAGCACGGTCAGGATGATCGGTGCCCACACGCCGATGGTGCTGTAGTCGGGCAGCAGCCCGACGGTGCCGGTGGCCAGCCCCATCAGGGTGATGGTCCAGATCAGGGTGCGCTTGCGGCCGATCCGGTCACCGAGGTGCCCGAAGAGGATCGCGCCGAGGGGGCGTGCCACGAATCCCATCGCGAAGACCAGGAATGCCGAGAGGGTCCCGGCGAGCGGATCCTGCTCGGTGAAGAAGACGGTGTTGAAGACGAGCGCGGCGGCGGTGCCGAACACGTAGAAGTCGTAGGACTCGAGGGCTGTTCCGACGAAGGAGGCTCCGGCGACGCGGCGGGCCATGCGCGGATTCGATACGGGGGGCTGCTGCACGGTAGTGGACACGCTGAAATCATCCTCTCGCTCCGGCGTACGGGCCATCTTTTCGGACGAACGTCACATCCCGGGCAGGTCGTCCGTCCGCAGCGCGGCCGCTGCGGCGCTGCTCGGAGCCGCCGGGCTGCTCAGGTGGGCAGGGCCGAACCGGCACCGGCGGTGATGATGGCACGCCCCGTGGTGATGAGCGACTCCGTGATCGCCGTCGGGTCGCCCAGGTAGCCCTGCACCATGGCGCCGTCACGCAGCATGATGAGCTGGTCCGCGACGATCCCGGGCTGCTCCACCCCGAGCTCGGACAGCAGCTCCGTGACGACGGAGTGCAACCACGCCCGGTACCGCTCGACGGCGGCGCGGACCACGTTGTCGGCTGCCGGGTACTCGGCGGCCGCATTGATGAAGGTGCATCCGCGGAATCCCGGCCGGCAGGCTGCACTGCCGTTGGCGGCGGCCAGGGCGAGCAGGACGCTGCAGGCATCCGGGCCCGCAGCACGCTCCCTGTCGACGGCGGTCCGCAACTGCTCCAGCTGGTTCTCGAGGTAGGCCACCACGAGGTGCTCCTTGGACCCGAAATGCCGGTAGAAGGTGACCTTCGTGGTCCCGGCGTCGGCGATCACCTTGTCCGCACTGACCGAGCGGATGCTGTCGGCGTCGAACAGTCGTGTCGCGGACGCGAGGATGCGTTCCCGGACGGAGGGCTGGGCGTTCATGGATGCTCCCGTGAGAGGGTGGATTTGGGTCGGGTGGAGTTACTAGTTAGTCTACCTGAAGGAGCGGGGGCCAGTCCGGCCCCCACGACGGAAGGATCTCCCCACATGAGTGCTCTCTACACCGCAGTCGCCACCGCCACGGGCGACGGACGCAACGGCAAGGCACACACAGACGACGGGCAGCTCGTCGTCGACCTGGCGGTCCCGAAGGAGATGGGCGGCGCCGGTGGCGCCACGAACCCCGAGCAGCTCTTCGCCCTCGGCTACGCAGCCTGCTTCCACAGCGCACTGAAGCTCGTCGCCGGCCGCAGCAAGGCCAGGATCAGCGACACGGCGGTCACCGCCGAGGTGAGCATCGACGCGGTCGACGGCGGCGCGTTCCAGCTCGCCGTCGCCCTGCACGCCGAGATCGGCGGCGTGGACCAGGAGACGGCGGACGCACTCGTCGAGCAGGCCCACCAGGTGTGCCCCTACTCGAACGCCACGCGCGGCAACATCGAGGTCACGGTCGACGCCACGATCGGCTGATCCGTTCCAGCTGGACGCAGAGAGGCCCCCGCACGCGCGGGGGCCTCTCTGCGTCCCGGGTCGGGCGCTACTTCCGGAGCGAGACGGCGATCTGCTGCATGATCGTGGGGTCGGACAGCGTCGTGGCGTCGCCCACCTCGCGGCCTTCGGCGACGTCCTTGAGCAGGCGCCGCATGATCTTCCCGCTGCGGGTCTTCGGCAGTTCGGGCACCACCAGGATGTTCCGCGGCTTGGCGATCGGTCCGATCTCCTTGCCCACGTGGTTGCGCAGGGTGGTGACGATGTCGTCGTCGTCCTTCGCCGAGCCACGGAGGATGACGAAGGCGACCACGGCCTCGCCCGTCGTCTCGTCACTGGCACCGACGACGGCGGCCTCCGCGACGGACGGGTGGCTCACCAGCGCCGATTCGATCTCGGTGGTGGACAGGCGGTGGCCGGAGATGTTCATGACGTCGTCGACCCGGCCGAGGAGCCAGATGTCCCCGTCGCTGTCCTTCTTGGCGCCGTCCCCGGCGAAGTACATGTCGTCGAAGCGGGACCAGTAGGTGTCCTTGAACCTCTGCGGGTCGCCCCAGATGCCACGCAGCATGGCGGGCCACGGCTCGCGGATCACCAGGTAGCCGCCGGAACCGTCCGGCACCGACACCCCCATCTCGTCGACGACGTCGACGGCGATGCCCGGTACGGCGACCTGCGCGGAGCCCGGCTTGGTCGCGGTCACCCCGGGCATCGGCGCGATCATGTGCGCGCCGGTCTCCGTCTGCCACCACGTATCCACGATCGGCGCCTGTCCGCCGCCGATCACCTCCCGGTACCACATCCACGCCTCGGGGTTGATCGGCTCCCCGACGGAGCCGAGCACGCGGATCGACGAGAGGTCGTACTTCTGCGGGATGTCGCGGCCCCACTTCATGAACGTGCGGATGGCCGTCGGTGCCGTGTAGAGGATGGACACCCTGTACTTCTCGATCAGTTCCCACCAGCGGCCCTGGTGCGGGGTGTCCGGCGTCCCCTCGTACATCAGCTGGGTGGCGCCGTTCACGAGGGGCGCGTAGGTGACGTAGCTGTGACCGGTGACCCAGCCGATGTCCGCCGTGCACCAGAACACATCGGTCTCGGGCCGCAGGTCGAAGGTGTTCCGATGGGTGAACGCGGTCTGGGCGAGGTAACCGCCGGTCGTGTGCAGGATGCCCTTCGGCTTCCCCGTGGTCCCCGAGGTGTACAGGATGAACAGCGGGTGCTCCGAGTCGTGCGCGACGGCGACGTGTTCCTCCGGGGCGCCGTCGACGACGTCGTGCCACCAGGTGTCGCGTCCCTCGGTCCACTCGACCGGTTCGTTGTTGCGGCGGACCACGACCACGCTCGTGACCGTGTGGCCCTCCTTCTCGAGGGCCCCGTCGACCGCCGGCTTGAGGGGGCTCGGCTTGCCACGGCGGTAGGTGCCGTCGGAGGTGACCACGAGCTTGGCCTCGGCGTCGTCGATGCGGCTGCGGAGGGCGTCCGCCGAGAAACCACCGAAGACGACGGAGTGGACGGCGCCGATCCGCGCACAGGCGAGCATCGTGACGACCGCCTCGGGGATCATGGGCAGGTAGACGGCGACGCGGTCGCCCTTCGCCACGCCGAGCGACTCGAAGGCGTTCGCCGCCTTCTTCACCTCCCGGGTCAGTTCCGCGTACGTGATGGTGCGTGTATCACCGGGCTCGCCCTCGAAGTGGATGGCGACGCGGTCGCCGAGGCCGGCTTCGACATGGCGGTCGAGGGCGTTGTAGGCGGCGTTGACCGTGCCGCCCACGAACCACTTCGCGAAGGGCGCGTCCGACCAGTCGAGCGTCTCGGTGAAGTCTCGGTCCCAGGTGAGGAGCTCCCGCGCCTGGCGGGCCCAGAACTCCGTGCCCTGCTCGCGTGCCTCGTCGTAGAGGGACGGCTGGGCGACGGCGTTCGCGGCGAACGCGTCGCTGGGCGGGAAGCGCCGTTCCTCGTGCAGCAGGTTCTCGAAGGCATCGCCTTGTCGTTCGGCGGTCATGTTCTACCCCTTTGTGACGTGTTCAATGACGGACAGGACGCAGGGTGCCGCGACGGCTCGCCGCACCGCAACGTGCTCCAGTGGAACACTATCGAGTTCTCCCCGCCGGTGTGTGCCCGGCGTCACAGGACCTAGCCGAGATGCGGCGATTGTGCGGTGAGCGGCGGTCGGCTCGGCATCTCCTGCGGTGGAGAAGGCGCGGGCCGATGGCTAGGGTGGAAGGAGGTAAGTGATGCCGGCGGCCGATGCCAGCCGGTGACCAGCGCTAGAAACGGGAGTTTGAGATGACGGAAGCAACCGAGGGGCGACTCGCCTCCGGCCAGGAGGCGACGGCATCCCGAACCGACGCACGGGACACGGGCGCGCAGGCGGCAGGGAAAGCCTCCGGCACGGACGGTCCGTCCGGCACGACGGCGACCCGGCAGGCCGGCGCCATTGGGCCGAGCGAGGCCGTGCTCGGTCCGTTCACCCTGCGTGAGGCCGTCTTCGGCGGAGGCGTTGCGCTCGTGTTCATCGGGACGCTGCTGCCGTTCATCGACGGCATGGTGCGCTACGCGAACTTCTGGAACAGCGGCCCGCTCTTCTTCATCGGCATCGGCATCCTGCTGCCCGTGATCGCACTCGCCCTCCTGGCCGGACGACGCCTGGGAAGTGCGGGACTCCGTGTCGGATCCCTCTCCGTCGACCAGTTCGCCTCGGTCACCGCCGTCCTGGCCGCCACCTACTTCTTCCTCCAGACCGTGACCGACTTCCACCCCGGACCCCTGCTCGCGCTGATCGGGTCCCTCGCCATGCTGGCCGCGACCGTCACCGCTCCTTTCCTCCCGGTCTTCCGGAACGACTTCGCGGAGCGGCCGGAGGTGCCTGCGCCCGCTGCGGCCCGTCCGATCACCGCAGCCCGCCCCCGCCCGAAGCAGCCCAAGCAGCCCAAGCCCGAGGCCGGAGCGAAGACCCGGCAGGCCCCGACGACCTCCGGTCCCGGCACGGCGGGAGTCAATCCTGCCGCTGCCGCAGTGCTGCAGAACGGCGCGGGCCTGTACGGTGCGGGCGGGGCAGGCGCCGTCGGTGCCGGTGCCGCCGCATCGGGCCAGTCCGGGATGGAGCGGGGAGCGTCGCAGGGCACGCCGACGCACAACGACCCGGTCACCGGTACGACGACGGCCGAACCGTCGGGGTCCTCCGCCGTCGGCCGCGGTTCGGAGGCCACTCCGGAGGATGCGGGCACGCGGACCTCCGATTCCTCGGATCTGAACGCCTCCGAGGCCGTCCCGTCGCAGACCACGACGCCCGCCGCGGATGCGACGCGGGTCCACGACGTCGTCCGCGACGACCTCCCGGGGTCCTCTGCAGCGGAGACCGCGGAGGAACGGAGCCACCAGGAGCCCATCACCGCAACGCGCTTCGCGGAGGAGGAACCCGTCGTCGAGGCGTTCTGGTTCGCGGTCGGCTCGCCGCGTCCCGTCGTCGACGAACAGACCGGCCGTGAGGTCTTCACGCTCCAGCCGGGCGACTGGGAAGTCGGCATCGAGGATCGCGGGAGCGAGTTCCTGGTCCAGGACAAGCGCACGGGATCGGTCGGTATCCTGCGGGACCTGCGCAACATCGAACGCGCTCCCCGCGACTGACGCATTCCGCCCCTGCCGGTCGTGGCCGGTGGCTCGAGCAGCACCACCGAGAGGAGATCCGCGCGTGGCAGGCAGGAAAGCGAAGATCGAGGAGGAATCACCCGTCGCCCTCAAGCGCCGCGCCCGCCGGATCAACAGGATCCTCGGTGAGACCTACCCCTACGCGGTCGCGGAGCTCGACTTCCGGAACGCGTTCGAACTGCTGGTGGCGACCGTGCTGTCCGCGCAGACCACCGATGTGAGGGTCAACCTCACCACCCCCGCCCTCTTCGAGCGGTACCCCGACGCGCGGACCATGTCCGAGGCCGAGGAGCTCGAGCTGCAGGAGATCATCCGCCCCACCGGGTTCTACCGCGCGAAGGCCAACAGCCTCCTTGCGCTCTCCCGGCGGCTCGTCGACGAATTCGACGGCGAGGTGCCCGGCACGCTCGAGGACCTCGTGACCCTGCCCGGGGTGGGGCGCAAGACCGCGAACGTGGTCCTCGGCAATGCGTTCGGTGTGCCCGGCATCACCGTGGACACGCACTTCGGGCGGCTGTCGCGCAGGTTCCGCTGGACGACGTCGGAGGACCCCGTGAAGGTGGAACTCGACGTCGCCGCGCTGTTCGACCGCAAGGACTGGACGATGCTCTCCCACCACGTCGTCTTCCACGGCCGGCGGATCTGCCATGCCAAGAAGCCGGCGTGCGGGGTCTGCCCCGTCGCGGCCCTGTGCCCGTCCTACGGGGAGGGCGAGACGGACCCCATGAAGGCGGCCAAGCTGCTCAAGTACGAACTCGCGCCGGGCCGGGAGGAGCTGCTGGACCAGATGCGGGCCGGCCGGACCCGTGCAGAGCTCCGCGAGGCCGGGCACGGCCTGGGTGCCTAGGACCCGGCTCGTGCCGGGAGGGGATCCGGCGGATGCGGCGGTGACGGCGTACGACGAGCTGACTCGATGGGTCAGGGAGATGGACCGGCCCGGAGCCACGCTGCTGCAGCCGCACGGCTGGCAGTTCGCGACCTTCGATCCCACCAGGAGCCGTCGCGCTGCCGTGCTGATCCTCTTCGGAGCCCGGGACGGGGGCCGGTCCGGACGACCCGGCAGGGATCTCGGGCGCAACGAACTCGACGTCCTGTTCGTGATGCGGGCCAGTTCGCTCTCCAACCATCCGGGCCAGGTGGCGTTCCCCGGCGGCGCGATCGACGCCGGGGACGCGGACGAGGGCGCGGCAGCCCTGCGCGAGGCAGAGGAGGAGACGGGGGCTGACCCTCGGGGCATCGAGGTCCTGGGCACCCTGCCCGACGTGGGACTCCCCGTCAGCAATTTCATGGTCACGCCGGTGCTCGGCTGGTGGGCCGAGCAGTCGCCGATCCGTGTCGTGGACACCGCCGAGTCCGAACTGGTCTTCCGGTGTCCCGTGGAGACCCTCCTCGACCCGTCGCGCCGCCGGACGGCAGTCGTCCGGCGCGACGGATTCGTCAGCCGGACACCCGCGTTCCTGGCGCCCGAAGCGGTGATCTGGGGATTCACGGCGATGCTGCTGGATGCGGTGTTCGACGGTCTCGGCTGGACGGAGCCGTGGGACCGGTCGCAGGAGATCCCCGCACCCCTGTGAAGTGCCCTGGCCCGGACCGCGATCGCCGGGCGTCGCACGGAAGCGTGACCGGAGGCCGTGCGGACTACTTGGCGTCCGCGTAGGACGTCACGGTGACCGTGGTGATGGAGAATTCGATCGGGATGGCACCGAAGATCAGCCGCGTCGCCGCCCGCGCAGCGTCGCCGAGGAGGGCCTCCGCCTCGGCGGCCTGCTCCACCGGGACATGCAGGACCACCTCGTCGTGCAGGAAGAAGGCGATGCGGCCCCGCGGCTGCGGGATGCTGCTCGCGGTCAACCGCCGCCGGATCTCCGCCAGCCAGCACAGGGCCCACTCCGCGGCCGAGGCCTGCACCACGAAATTGCGCGTGAAGCGGCCCCGGGCCCGCGCCGCCGCGTCCGCGCGGCGCTGCTCCTCCGCCGTCGTCGTCCGTTGCCTCGCGCGCCATTCCTCCGAGGCGGGCGGGCAGCCACGGCCGAGGTAGCTCGAGACACCCTCCCCGGCTTCCCCCGCCCTCGCCGCCGCCTCGACGACGCCGATGGCGCGCGGGTAGGCGCGGGTCAACTGCGGCATGAGCCGCCCGGACTCACCGCTCGTCGCACCGTACATCGCGCCGAGCATCGCGAGCTTCGCCTTCGCACGATCACCGCCGAATCCCTGTTCGGCGATGCCCTGGTAGAGGTCCCTGCCGCGCGCCGCTGCGGCCAGCGCCGAGTCCTGTCCGAGCGCCGCCAGCACCCGGGGCTCCAGCTGCGCCGCGTCGGCGACCAGGAAGACATGACCCTCGTCGGGCCGGACGGCGTCGCGCACCTGCCGAGGGATCTGAAGCGCACCGCCGCCCCGGGACGCCCACCGGCCGGAGACGACGCCGCCCACGACGTACTCCGGCCTGAAGCGTCCTGCGTGGACCCAGGTGTCGAGCCAGTTCCAGCCGTTCGCCGTCAGGAGCCGCGACAGTTTCTTGTAGGCCAGGAGCGGTTCGATGGCGGGGTGCTGCTGCTGCTCGAGTTCCCACGAGCGCGTGGTCCTCACCTCGATCCCGGCGCGGTGCAGGGCCCGCAGGACCTCCTGCGGGGAGTCCGGATTGAGCGCAGGGCTACCCAGCTCGGCACGCAGCACCCCGGCGAGCCGCTCGAGTTCGTTCGGCCGCGCACCCTCCGCGGGCCGTGGCCCCAACGTCCGTTCGAGCAGCTCCTCATGCACGTCCCTGCGCCACGGGAGTCCCCAGTGTTCCATCTCGGCGGCGATGAGCGAGCCCGCGGACTCGGCGGCGACCAGCAGGGTGAGGCGTGCCGGCTCCATGGCATCGGAGACGGCGGCGAGCTGGTCACGGAACGTCCCGAGGACCTCCTCCGGGGACGGACCGGAGGGCTCCCGCGGCTCGTCGAACAGCGAGCGCTGGTTCGGCGGCGGAGGGGGTGGCATCAGGAGCCGGGGAGGCTCCGTGCCGTCGTCCTTCGGGGCCGCCGATCTCAGCGAATCGATGTAGGGGGAGGGCCGGCAGGACGCCGAGTAGGCCAGGATGTCCCGGGTCAGTGCGAGGTCCCAGCATCGGTCCACGGCGACGCCCGCGGTCAGGAGGGCGGGATACCAGTCCCGTGTGCTGCTCCACACCCAGCGCGGGCGCTCGACCTCCAGGCGGGCGACGGCGTCGCCGAGCCCGTCGCGGTCGAGCACGTCCGGCTCACCGACGGACCCGCCCTCCGCATCGAGGCGCTGCAACGCCACGGCGGCGTCGCCACCGCGACCCGACGGCAGGGACGCCACGGCTATGTACATGAGCATATTGTCGGCGGTTGCGCTGTCATTCCTTCAATCCTGGTCCTTGTCCACATAGGGGTGACCCCTGCGGTGACGCCCACCCGGTGCAGCGAGGCTTGCCGCATGACTCGGCAGACGCGGACGCGGACGGAACGGCGGCAGCCCGTGGTCCTCGCCGGAGGGACGCAGTTCGTCCTGGATCAGGTGGCGCGCGCATGTGCTGCCGCCGGGATCGCGGGCCTGTTCGTCCCCACCCTCGCCGAAGCACTCACGCACGACCCGCTGGTGCTGCTCGTCGCGGTGGACCAGGCCGCGGCGGGAGTGCACGGGCAGCGCGAGGTCATCGTCGTGGGGACCGCCGACGACGAGCAACGGGCCTGGGGAAGCGCTGCGGCCCTCGCCTCGTCGCGCGTCGTGATCCTGCCGCAGGGTGCGGGCTGGCTCGCCGAACACCTCGGACGGCGGGTCAACCCTGCCGCCACCGGCGCGGTGGTCGGCTTCGTCGGTACCGCCGGCGGCTGCGGCGTGAGTACCTTCGCCTTCTGGTGTGCCCGACGCACCGCGGACCAGGGTAGGTCCGTGCTGCTGGTGGACGCGCATCCCCTCGGCGGCGGCCTCGATCGTGCCCTCGGCATCGAGGAGCACCCCGGCGTGCGGTGGCACGACCTCGAGGAGATCCGCGGGACGCTCGGTGCCGAGCAACTCGCCGCCGCCTTGCCCTCCGTCGGCGGCCTCTCCGTGCTGTCGCACGGCACGCGACCCGGCCCGCCCGGCGTCGGGCGAGGGGACGCGACGGGGCCGGCGGGAGCTGTCATGGAAGCCGCGCGCGGCGCGTTCGACACCAGCTTCATCGACCTCGGCAGCACCGGGACAGGTGACCGGGCCCTCGCGTCTGCATGCGACCGCCTGGTCCTCCTCGTGCCATCGAGGCCTCGCGGCGTCGCCGCAGCGGCCGCCGTCCTCCAGGAGTGCGGGTCCGTCCCGGTGACCATGGTGCTACGTGGGCCGGTCCTCGACGGCCTCGATGCCTGGGCGGTCGCCGAACTGGCGGGACGCCCGGGTCCGCTCCCGTACCTCCCCTTCGTCCGGGGGGCCGCCACTGCTGAGGCGAGCGGCAGGATGTTCGACTTCGCCCTGCCCAGGAAGGCACGCAGGATCGTCGAGTCCGTCGCTGCCGAGGGGGACGCGGCCGCATGAAGGAGCCCGACCCCCAGAGGCAGCCGACCCGGCGCGAGCTACGCGCCGGTCCCGGGGCCGGCACCCTCCACCGGGGTGCACCACCCCGGCCGGTCGCCGACGGGGCACGCGACAGGGACCCGGGTGCCGCGTCGATGGTGGAGTCGGTGCGGCGGGCCGTTCTCGCCGGGGACGTGCAGGCGACCGGGGCGGCCCTCGCCGACGCCGTGGGGTCGAGCGGCAGGCTTCTCGGATCGGAAGGTACCCTATCGGCCCTCGACCGGGTTCGTGCGGAACTCAAGGGACTCGGACCGCTCGAGCACCTCCTCACCCAGGAATCCACGACCGACATCCTCGTCAACGGGCCCTCGGACGTGTGGGTGGACGGCGCGGCGGGACTGCAGCGGGTGGGTTCCGTCTTCGCCGGCGATTCGGAGGTACGAGCGCTCGCCGTGCGCCTCGTCGCCGCGGGTGGGCGGCGCCTGGACGACGGCAATCCTGCCGTCGACGTGCGGCTGGACGGGCTCCGGATCCATGCGGTGCTCCCGCCCATCTCGACGACGGGAACGCTGCTGTCCATCAGGATCAGGAGACCGCTGCAGTTCTCGCTCCCGGAACTCGTCGACCGCGGGACCGTGGCGCCCATGATGGCGGAGGCACTGACCCTGATGATGCGCCGCCGCCTCAACTTCCTCATCAGCGGTGCGACGGGGACGGGAAAGACCACCCTCCTCTCGACGCTCCTCGGGCTGGCCGGGCCGCGGGAGCGTGTGGTGCTGGTCGAGGACGCCGCAGAGCTCGACCCTGCACACCCGCACACCGTCGGGCTCCAGTCCCGTCACGGCAACCTGGAGGGTGCCGGCGTCCTGGACCTCACCGAGCTCGTGCGGCAGGCCCTGCGCATGCGACCGGACCGGCTGGTCGTGGGGGAGTGCCGGGGCGCCGAGGTCCGGGAGTTGCTGGCCGCGATGAACACGGGGCACGACGGTGGTGGGGGAACGGTCCACGCCAATTCCGCCGACGCCGTCCCGGCCCGTTTGGCGGCGCTCGCAGCGCTCGCCGGCCTGTCGCCCGAAGCCCTCGCCCTGCAGGCAGCGAGCGCACTCGACGTGGTGGTGCACGTCGTGCGCGACGTGCGTGGCCGCCGGGTGGAGAGCATCGGGCTCCTGGAACTCGGCCCGGGTAGCGGCCTCCTGGTGCGGCCGGTCCTCGTCGACACCGGCGGGCAATGCCGACGAGCCTCGGGATGGGACGACTTCGCCCTGCGGGTGGGACGGAGCGGGGACGGGCCATGACCGGAGTCGTCGTGGCAATCCTCCTGGCGCTGGCCGGCACCGTCCTCGTGCTGCCGACCACGGGCCGGAGCGGCAGACGGGCGCCGGGTACCACGACACGTCCCGCTCGGACCGGCAGCACGCCCGTGGAAGCAGGGGTCTCCCGGCCCGACCGGCTCTGGAGGTCCCGGCGTCCGGCAGTCGACCTCCACGAGCTCCCGTTGTTCGTGCACCAACTGGCCGGGCTCCTCAGGGCAGGGCGGCCTCCACACGTCCTCTGGGCGGATATCGAGGCCGTCTACGCCGACGGGAGCAGTACCTTCGCGGCCGCCGTGCGCCCGATGATCGCCACAGCACGGCGTGCCGCGGACCTCGGCCTCGGTGTTCCCGACGCCCTCCGCCAAGGGGCTGCACATCGCAGCAATGGTGCCGGGGTGTCATCGTCCGCCGCGCACATCGACCGGCTGTGGATCGACCTCGCGGGGTGCTTCGAGGTGGCGGGGCGCAGCGGTGCGCCCTTGGCCGGGATCCTCGAGCACTACGCCGCACAACTGGACGCGCACCTCGATGGGCTGTCCGCCAGGGATACGGCGCTGGCGGGTCCGCGGGCGACGGTGGTGCTCCTCTCCTGGTTGCCGGCCGTCGGCCTGGTCCTCGGTTTCGCACTGGGCACCAACCCGCTGGAGGTCCTCACCGCGTCACCGCCGGGGCGCCTCGCGCTGGTCGCCGGCGCCGTCCTGATGATCGCATCGCGGATGTGGTCCCGGTGGCTGGTGCAGCGGGCGGGTGGGGGATCACCGTGATGCCCGGTCTCCTGGTGTTCGCCCTGCTGGCGGCGGCGTCCTCCGTGATGACGGTGTCGTCGGGGCGGCTCCGTCCGGCCCGCACGGAGCGACGGGGCGTGGAACAGGACGGCGGGATCCGCGACGGTCCGTTGCTCCTCGACCTGCTGGCAGCGCTGTTGTCCGCCGGAGCATCGGTGGAGCATGCGCTGTCGCTGGTCGCCGAATCCTGCGAGCCCGGTATCCGCTCGCACCTGGTCCGCGTGCACACGGCACGGCTCCTCGGTGCGTCGTGGGAGGCGGCCTGGGAAGCCGGGGCGGGGAGCCGGGCGGACACGCCGCCCCCGGGTTTCCTGCGCCATGCCGGCCGGAGGCGGTCCGTCCGCGATCAGGACCGCACCGTGGAGGACGTCCGGCTCGGTCTGCGCTTCGCCACATCGACGGGCGCGCCCTCGGCGGCGCTCCTCCACGCCCATGCGGCGCAGCTGCGGCGACGGTACAACCGTGAGATCGACAGGAAGGCAGCAGCCCTGGGCGTGCAGCTCGTCCTGCCCCTCGGCCTGTGCTCCCTGCCGGCCTTCATCTGCCTCGGCGTCGTGCCTGTCGTCCTGGGGCTCCTGCCTTCCCTCTGACGTGAGTGCCGGCGCTCCGCGGAGCGTGTGCGAGTGCGTCCCGCTGCAGGATCCGACCGTGAGTCCCGCTGCGCCGGTCAGTTCACTCGTCCCGTGCATTCCGCTGAGTCGGTCGGGCCGTTCGACCCGTTCATCCCGCTGAGTCGGTCGGGCCGCACGTTCCCGTGCATTCCGCTGCGCCGGTCGGACCGTTTGTTCCGCGGTTCCGGGGAGATGCGCTCCGGGGCAGGATGACCGCGGCACCTCGGGCACAGGGGTTATCCACTTAGCCCGTCCTGTCGTCGAGTGAGTACCGGCTGGTGACGAGAGTTGGTCCTGCGGCGATCGTCGCGGAGAGCACGCGGGACCTGTGTCCCTCGTCGAGGAAAGGACAGTCCATGTCAGAGGAGACCCAGCTCGAGGCAGTGCAAGGGTCGGCGTTCCGAAGCGCCGTCGTCGCTCCGGACGGTGCAGCAGGCTGCGGCAGCCCGGTGCGTCCTGCGCCGTCCGGGCTCTCGCAGGCGGCACCATCGGCGCCGCTTCACCCGGTGGGCGACGCCGAGCGGGAGAAGCCGGAGGGCGGCAGGCACGGGGCCGTCGCACCGGCTCCGATGCCGGTCGACCGGATGAGCCGTCGGGCGGAGGCTCGACGCCGGCGGTCGAACGAGCGGATCAGCCGCCGTCGGAAGGACCCGGCGACAGGTCAGGAAGCCGGGATGGCGACCGCCGAATACGCCATTGCGACGCTCGCGGCCGTCGCTTTCGCGGCACTCCTCGTCGCCGTCCTGTCGAGCGGCGAGATCAAGGGACTGCTCATGTCCCTGATCACGTCGGCCCTGAACTTCGGCTGATGGTGACCGGCCGGGGCGGGCCGGGGCGCGACCCCGCAGGACCACCGGACGAGTGTCATCGTGGATGTCACCTGATGAGCGGTACCGACGAGCCAGGCGACCCGCGCACACCGCGAAACCCGCATGAGCCGCACGAGCCGCATGGCCTGCAGCACCAGCGCGCACCGGACCCCTCGGATGGGGCTCCTGGAAGGCCGAGTGCTCGTCGGAAGGGTCTGCGCCACGAGAACGCCAGGACCTCCGACGGCGGTCAGCGCGGCTCGGTCACGGCGGAGGTCGCCGTCGTGCTTCCCGCCCTGGTCGTCCTCCTCGCGCTGCTGCTCGGGACCGCCCATGTCGGCACCGTCCAGCTACGGCTGGAGGAGGCCGCACGTGCCGGAGCACGCGAGGCGATGCGGGGCGAAAGCAGCGGAACAGTCCAGCAGACGGTGCAGCGTCTCGCCGGGCCCACCGCGAGGGTGCGGGTGGCGACAGACTCGGGATGGACCACCGTCGAGGTGACGGCACAGGTCGAGGGACCCGTCGTGAACCTGATGGGGATCGAACTCACGGCCACTGCTTCGGGGAAGGAGGAACACGGTGGATAGGAGTGGGGCGGCCGCCGGCGCAGGGCGGAGCCGCGATGCCGAGAGTGGGGCCGGGACGCTGCTGATGGCGGGCCTCGCCCTGGTGGCAGTCCTCCTGATCGCAGCAGCAGTCCTGGTGCTCCAGGCGGCATCCGCTGCATCGAAAGCGGCGACCGCGGCAGACCTAGCGGCACTCGCGGCCGCGGACATCGCGCGAGGACTCGCCACCGGAGACCCCTGCGCGGCCGCCTCGAGCGTCGCTGGACACCACGGGGCCAGGGTGCAGGACTGCATGATCGGCGGGGCGGGCCCCGGAACCGCGCTGGTCCGGGTCTCGGTCGGCGTCGCCGGCCCGCTTCCCGACGCCCTCGGCGCAGCCCGGGCCGGGCCGCCTCCGTGAGCGTCACCCGGGGACTACCCGGCGTCCGTCCGCTGATCCTCCAGATCGGACGCCGCAGACGCGGACCTCGGGGAGGTCGACGCTGAGATCGATGCGCCGCTGGTGGCCGGAGCCGCATTGTGGCCGGGGTCCGATACGCGGGCCGGACCGGCACCGGGAGCGGCACCGGCCTGGTTCAGGATGAGCGAGAGGACCGCTACGGCACCACCCTTGCTGAGCGGATTGTTCCGGTTGCCGCACTTCGGCGACTGGACGCAGGAGGGGCACCCCGACTCACACTCGCAGGCCTCGATCGCGTCACGGGTCGCGGACAACCAGGTGCGCGCGGCCTCGTAGCCCCGCTCGGCGAAGCCGGCGCCGCCGGGGTGGCCGTCGTACACGAAGATGGTGGGCATCCCGGTATCGGCGTGCAGCGCGGTGGACACTCCGCCGATGTCCCAGCGGTCGCTGGACGCGACGAGCGGCAGCAGGCCGATCGCCGCATGCTCCGCTGCATGGAGCGCCCCGGGGAGCTCCTCCGCGAGGATGCCCTCCGCCTCCAGCAACTCCGGACTGATCTCGAACCACACGCTCTTCGTGAAGAGATCCCGTGCCTCGAGTTCGAGCGGTTCCTCACCGAGGATCTCGTTGGAGGAGAAGGCCTTGCGCTGGAAGGACACCACCTGGGTCGTCACCTTCACGTCGCCGAAGTTGGCGAGGACCCCACCCCAGAGCCGGCTGACGTCCCGGCCGATCACCTCGATCTGAGTGACGTCCCGTGCCTGCGTGTAGTAGTCGGGATGGGCCCGTGCGACGACGGCGCAGTGGTCCTGCTCGTTGAGTTCCTGCACCACGTAGGTCCGCCCCTGATGGACGTACACCGCCCCGGGGTGCGCCTGGTAGTGGCTCTGCGGCGAATCCATGGTTCCGAGGAGTGCGCCCGATTCCGCCTCGACGATGTTGATCGGCCCACCTCCGTCGGCGCGCAGGTTCACCATCGAGGCGGCACTCTGGGGATGGGTCCAGAACCATCCGGCGGGACGGCGCCGCAGGAAGCCCTGGTCGCACAGGGTGCCGAGCAGTTCCTCCGACGTCGCGCCGAACAGGACGAGGTCGGCGTCTGTCAGCGGGAGCTCCGCGGCTGCGGCGCACAGGTGCGGCCCCAGCACATACGGATTGGAGGGATCGAAGACGGTGGCTTCGACGGCGAGGTCGAAGACGGCCTCGGGGTGGTGCACCAGGTACGTGTCCAGGGGGTCGTCGCTGGCCACGAATGCGGCGATGGCGTCCTGCCCGGAGCGGCCGGCACGGCCGATCTGCTGCATCAGCGAGGCCCGGGTGCCGGGCCAGCCGGCCACGAGCACGGCGTCGAGACCGGAGATGTCGATGCCGAGCTCCAGCGCCGAGGTGCTCGCGACACCGAGCAGCTCACCGCTGCGCAGGGCTGCCTCGAGGGCCCTGCGCTCCTCGGGCAAGTATCCGGAGCGGTAGGCGGCGATGCGGTGGGGGAGGCTCGGATGGACGTCCTCGAGCATCCGCCGGGAGGTCTGCGCGATACTCTCCGCGCCCCGCCGCGATTTGATGAAGGCGATGGTCCGCACATGGGAGGACACGAGGTTGGCGAGCAGGTCGGAGGTCTCGGCGATCACCGTCCGTCGCGTCGCCGCGCCGTTCTCACCCTTCATTCCCGTGAGCTCCGGCTCCCAGAAGGCGACGGTGGTGGAGCCGTGCGGAGAGCTGTCCCGGTCCACGGCCCGGGCCGGAGCGCCGATCAGCCGGGCGAAGGAGGCGGCGGGCTCGGCCGACGTGGCGGACGCCCCGATGAACACCGGATCCGCCCCGTAGCTCGCGCAGACGCGCCGTAGGCGTCGCAGGAGGTTCGCGACATGCGAGCCGAAGACGCCACGGTAGCTGTGCGCCTCGTCGATGATGACGTACTTGAGGCGGCGGAAGAACCGGGCCCACCACGTGTGGTTGGGCAGGATCCCGTAGTGGAGCATGTCCGGGTTCGCCAGCACCATGTTCGCGTGGTCGCGGATCCACCGCCGCGCACCCGACTCGGTGTCGCCGTCGTACGTCTCCGCCCGGACCGTGGGGAGTCCCAGCGCGTTGATGGCGGCGAGCTGGTCAGCGGCCAGGGCCTTCGTCGGAGCGAGGTAGAGGGCCACCGAGCCGGTGGGGGCGAGCGTCGCGCGGTCCAGCAGTTCGCTGCGGTGGATCTCGTCGAGGACGGGCAGCTGATAGCAGAGCGACTTCCCGGACGCGGTGCCCGTTGCAATGATCGTGTGCTCCCCGTCGTGGGCCGAGGTGGCGCCCTCCACCTGGTGACGCCACGGTTCGCTCACGCCGCGGGCGGCGAAGGCATCGACGACGTCGGGGTGCACCCATTCGGGCCACGGTTCGTGCTCGGCCTCGCGCGCGGGGATCTCGCGGACATGCAGCAGCTGCTCAGGGTCGGGCCCCCCTCCGAGGAGGGGAAGGAGGGGATTCTGCGCAGCCACCCTGCAATTCTCCCACCGGGTCTCCGGGAGGAGAGCGGAAACCGCCGTTATCCTCTGATGACGAACACATCGGCGAGGTGGCGCCACCCCAGGAACTCGTACAGCGCCCGGCCGTCCGCGGAGGCCATGAGCAGACCGGACGTGACGTCGTCCTCGAGGACGCCGGCCGTCAGGGCGCGCATGACGAAGCTGCCCAGTCCCCGTCGCCGGTAGCCGTCCTCGGTGACGATGCGGTCGTAGACCGCGTGCTCGGCCACCACCGACACCGAGCCGTGGGCCGCCAGTTCCCCGTCGGCGCGCACCGTCACACGGCGGCAGGCGCCGCTGTGCTCGCGCTCGAGGGTGAAGTCGTCCCCGGGGGGCCGGGGGTCCTCGACGTCCTGGCCGTCCATGTCGACGCTCATCAGGGACTGCTGGCGGTCGGTGACCCGCATGCGCAGGGGGGCTGCAGCATCGATGAGCTCCTGCATCCTGTTGGTGACGACGGTCAGCACGCGCGTCGGATCGTCCCGGGTCTCGGCGGCGAGTTCGAGGAACAGCCCGGTCGTCGGTTCGAACAGGAAGTGCTCGGTCTGGTCCTGTTGGTCCGTGAGCAGCACGGAGGTGCTCCGTGCGTCCCTGTGAGGCTCGTAGCCCCGGCAGGCGGACCAGCCGGTGATCCACGTCTGGAGGAGTTCGGCGTCTGCGTGTGCACCCATGTGCTGAACCATAGTTCTCGACGACTTCGAATCACCAGGGACGGGCGCCGAGGTGACCGTATTGAGACGCAAAGTACGCTTTAAGCCGTGTCGATGAATCGTATTGCCCTTTATTACGCCTTTGCACCACTGCCCGACCCCGAGGCGATCCGCCTGTGGCAGCGCGCTCTCTGCGAGAAGTGGGGGCTGCGCGGACGGATCCTCATCTCCAAGGACGGGATCAACGGCACGGTGGGTGGCGAGATCGGCGCGGTGAAGCAGTACGTGAAGACCACACGCGAGTACCCCGCGTTCAAGGGCATGGAGATCAAGTGGTCCGACGGCGGCGCGGACGACTTCCCGCGGCTGAGCGTGAAGGTCCGGGACGAGATCGTGTCGTTCGGGGCGCCCGGGGAACTCGAGGTCGACGCGAACGGAGTGGTGGGCGGGGGCACCCACCTGGCGCCGGAGGAACTGCACGCTCTGGTCGATGCAAAGCGGGCCGAGGGCGAGGAGGTCGTCTTCTTCGACGGCCGGAACGCCCTCGAGGCGCAGATCGGACGCTTCAAGGGGGCCGTGGTCCCCGATGTGCGCACCACGCACGACTTCGTCCGCGAACTCGACTCGGGCAAGTACGACGATCTCAAGGACAAGCCCGTCGTCACCTACTGCACCGGCGGCATCCGCTGCGAGGTGCTGTCCAGCCTCATGGTCAATCGCGGCTTCCAGGAGGTCTACCAGCTCGACGGCGGCATCGTCCGCTACGGCGAGAAGTACCGCGACGCCGGGCTGTGGGAGGGCTCCCTCTACGTCTTCGACAAGCGCATGCACCTGGAATTCAGCGATGACGCCGTCACGATCGGCAAGTGCGTGCGGTGCCAGACGCCCTCGAACACATTCGAGAACTGCTCCAACGCGTCCTGCCGGAATCTCACGCTCTACTGCTCGGCATGCGCGGCCGACCCGGCGACACTGCGGTGCCCCCAGGGGTGCGAGTCCGACGAAGCCGAGGCGACGGCCGCGGGCGCCGCGTGATGCCGGCCGCGCGTCCGACCGGCCGGCGGGACTTCGACGACGACGTCCCCACCGCACCCTCGAGCCGGGACCTCCCGGCGCTCGAGGCACTCGCCGAGGACCTGACGGACCTCGCCTACACGGTCGACGGTGTCGGGGAACTCCTCGGAGCCCCGGCCTACGCGGCCCTCGGCCGGGGTCAGCTCGCCCCCGCGCTCCTCGAATGCAGGCGCCACCTCTCCGGCTCGGCCGGCGCGCGGGCCGTGCCGGTCCTCCTGTGGCTCCTCGGGGAAGCCGTGGGCCACGAGGATCTGCGGGCCGCGTTCCCGCGCCTCGGCGTGCCCGGGCTCGAACAGCTGAGGCTCATCGAGCCCGGTGCGGACGGCGGGCCGACGTCGCACGAGGAACGGCAGGTCACAACGGCCGACGGGCCAGAAGCTGCGACGCGCACTGCCGCCGACCCGTCGGCAGGACGGAGCCGGCACGCCGCCGTCGAGCTCCGGCCCTACGGCTCCGATACAGGAGGTGGCCTGTGGGTGGCGAGTGACCTCGGATCGGAGCAGCGCCCGGGGCCCCTCCGCCACGACCACGTCCTAGGCATCGGCGGCGCGTCCCTGACCCTCGCCCAGACCGTCATGCGGACGTCCGTGGAGCGGGCTCTCGACCTGGGGACGGGGTGCGGGATCCAGGCCTTCCACCTGCTGTCGCATGCCCGCCACGTGACCGCGACCGACATCTCCGACCGCGCGCTCGGGTTCGCCCGGTTCAATCTCCTCCTGAACGCCCGGGCTCTGGAGATCGACCCGCAGCGGCTGGGGGACCGCGTCAGCCTCCGCAGGGGCAGCCTGCTCGAACCGGTCGAGGGGGAGCGGTTCGATCTCGTGGTCTCCAACCCGCCCTTCGTCATCACCCCGCGCACCGGGAGGTCCGGGGAGGCCTACACCTACCGCGACGGCGGACTCGCCGGGGACGCCATCGTCGAGGACCTCGTCGGGACGCTGCCGGGAGTACTCGCACCCGGTGGTGCCGCCCAGCTGCTCGGCAACTGGGAGATCCCGGAGGGGAACGCGTGGGACCGGCGGGTCCGTGGGTTCGTCCCGCCCGGCGTCGACGCCTGGGTCATCCAGCGCGAACAGCTGACACCCGTGCAGTACGCCGAGACGTGGCTGCGGGACGCCGCGGAGAACCGCGACCGGGAGGCATACCTCGAGAGCTTCGCGGACTACCTCGCGGACTTCGCGTCGCGGGATGTCGAGGGGATCGGCTTCGGCTCCGTATGGCTGCGTCGGCCCGGCAACCCCAACGACCTCGTCCGGGTCACGCTGGAGGAGATCACCCACGAGATCGAACAGCCCGTGGGACCCCACCTGGCCGCCGCGATCGGCCGGAACGACTGGCTCGCCGCCCACACGGAGCAGGCGGCGTCGGGCATCGGGATCGCCGACGAGTTCCTGCTGGTGGCGGACGACGTCACCGAGGAACGTCATGCACGGCCCGGAGCGGAACATCCCGGCGTCATCCTGCTGCGGCAGGGAGCGGGGCTGCGGCGCACCACGCTGCTGAGCACCGAGCTCGCCGGATTCGTGTCCGCATGCGACGGCGATCTCACCGCGGGCCAGATCGCGGGTGCGCTCGCGATGCTCCTGGACCGGCCCGACGCGGCGTTCACAGCGGAGCTGCTGGTCGATGTCGAGCAGCTCGTCCGCGAGGGCTTCCTGATTCCGGCCCCCTGAAACCAGCGGTTACCCTTGTGCAGGTACGCATGACGCATACTGTGAGGTGAGGCCGAGCAGCGGGATCCGGACCGGACACCCACGCACCTGCCGCGGCATCGCACCCGTATATATAGGAGAGATGTGCCGACCAAGGCCACGGACAAGAAGCACGGCAAGAAGCTCGTCATCGTAGAGTCCCCCAGCAAGATCAAGAGCATTTCGGGCTATCTCGGCGAGGGTTTCCAGGTCGCGGCGTCCATGGGGCACATCCGGGATCTCCCGCAGCCCTCCGACCTCCCTGCCGAACTCAAGAAGTCCTCGGTGGGCAAGTTCGCCGTGGACCTCGACAAGGATTTCGAGCCGTACTACGTCGTCTCCCCGGAGAAGCGGAAGACGGTCGCCGAGCTCAAGGCCGCCCTGAAGGACGCCGACGAGCTCTATCTCGCGACCGATAACGACCGCGAGGGCGAGGCCATCGCGTGGCACCTGCTGCAGGTCCTCAAGCCGAAGGTCCCCGTCTACCGCCTGACGTTCGGCGAGATCACCAAGGAAGCCGTGACGCGCGCCATGGGCGAGCTGCGCGACGTCGACATCCCCATGGTCGACGCCCAGGAGACCCGGCGCATCCTCGACCGACTGTACGGCTACGAGATCTCCCCCGTGCTGTGGCGCAAGGTGGCCCGCGGCCTGTCCGCCGGGCGCGTGCAGTCCGTGGCGACTCGGCTCGTCGTGGAGCGCGAGCGCGAGCGGATGGCGTTCCGGACCGCCTCGTACTGGGACCTCACCGGCACGTTCACCCCCGAGGACTCGGCGAAGGGCAGCACCTTCCCGGCCAAGCTCGTCGCCGTCGACGGCGGCCGGATCGCGACCGGCAAGGACTTCACCGACCGCGGCGAGCTGAAGGGCACCAACGCGGTCCGGCTCGACGAGGAGGCGGCACGGTCCCTCGCCGCCGGGCTGGAGAGCGCCGCCTTCACCGTGCGCTCCGTCGAGACGAAGCCGTACACGCGCCGTCCCGCGGCACCGTTCACGACGTCGACCCTGCAGCAGGAGGCGGCCCGCAAGCTGCGTTTCAGCTCGAAGGTCACCATGCAGGTGGCGCAGCGGCTGTACGAGAACGGCTACATCACCTACATGCGTACCGACTCGTCGGCGCTCTCGGACCAGGCCATCAACGCCGCCCGCCGGCAGGCCTCCGAGCTGTACGGTCCCGAGTACGTCCCCGAGTCGCGCCGCGTCTACAAGGGGAAGGCCAAGAACGCCCAGGAGGCGCACGAGGCCATCCGTCCCGCGGGAGACTCGTTCCGCACCCCCGCGCAGGTCGCCCAGTCCCTGCGCGGTGACGAATTCCGCCTGTACGAGCTGATCTGGAAGCGGACCGTGGCCTCGCAGATGGCGGACGCCAAGGGCTCGACGGCCTCGCTCCGCCTCGGCGCGACGAGCGCCGACGGCCGGGACGCCGAATTCGCCGCCTCCGGCACCGTCATCACGTTCCGCGGCTTCCTCGCCGCCTACGAGGAGGGCCGCGACGCCGACCGCAACGAGGACGGCTCCGACGACGACGCCCAGGGCACGCGTCTGCCCAACGTCGCCACGGGCGACGCCCTCGGTGCGACGGCGATCGAGGCCATCGGCCACGAGACGTCCCCGCCGCCGCGCTACACCGAGGCCTCGCTGGTCAAGGTGCTGGACGAGCGGGGGATCGGCCGCCCGTCCACGTACGCCGCGACGATGTCCACCATCATGGACCGCGGCTACGTGCGGACCCGCGGCCAGGCCCTCGTGCCGAGCTGGATCGCGTTCTCTGTGGTGCGCCTGCTCGAGGAGCACTTCAACGACTACGTCGACTACGACTTCACGGCGGAGCTCGAGGAGGACCTCGACCGCATCTCGCGGGGCGAGGCCGGGCGCGTGGAGTGGCTCAACCACTTCTACTACGGTGACCGCAAGGACACGGGCCTGCACACGATCGTCAACGAGCTCGGCGAGATCGACGCGCGCCGGATCAACTCGGTGGAGATCGCCGAGGGCATCACCCTGCGGGTGGGCAAGTTCGGCCCGTATCTCGAGAAGCCCCTTCCGGAGGATGCGCCCGAGGGGACCGAGCCCCAGCGCGCCAACGTGCCCGAGGACCTCGCACCGGACGAGCTGACGGCCGAGAAGGCGATCGAACTGATGGAGGCGCCGACGTCGCAGGAACGCGTCCTCGGCACCGACCCGGAGACCGGGCGCACGATCGTGGCCCGCGACGGGCGCTACGGGCCGTACGTCATCGAGCTGATCCCCGAGGTCACGGCGGAGGAGCTCGCGAGCCAGCCGGTCGAGTACTACAAGAACGGCAAGCCGAAGCCGCCGAAGAAGCCTGCGAAGGTCAAGCCCCGCACGGGTTCGCTCTTCAAGTCCATGGCTGTGGACACGGTGACGCTCGAGGACGCCCTCAAGCTGATGAATCTGCCGCGTGTCCTCGGGACGGACGAGGACGGCAAGGAGATCACGGTGCAGAACGGCCGGTTCGGCCCGTACCTGAAGAAGGGCAGCGATTCCCGGTCCATCGGGTCGGAGGAGGAGATCTTCACGATCACCCTCGAGCAGGCGCTGGAGATCTACAAGCAGCCCAAGCAGCGGGGCGGGCGGACGGTCACCCCGCCGCTGGCCGAGTTCGGCGACGATCCGGTGAGCGAGAAGCCCATCGTGGTGAAGGACGGCCGCTTCGGCCCCTACATCACCGACGGCGTCACGAACATCACCGTCCCGGGCTCGATGGCCATCGAGGAGCTGACGCGGGAGCAGGCGATCGAGATGCTCGCCGACAAGCGTGCGAAGGGACCGGCGCCGAAGAAGACAACCCGCAGGGCGCCCGCGAAGCGCAAGGTCGCGGCGGGCAAGTAGCCTGAGAGCGCGGGGCGGGAACACAGACGATAGCGGGAGAGCTGGGAGCGCGGGAACAATGCGGCTAGGTGTGCTGGACATAGGGTCGAACACGGTCCATCTGCTGCTCGTGGATGCCCACCCCGGTGGTCGGCCGGTGCCCTTCGCCTCCCACAAGAAGCCCCTGCAGCTCGTGGCCTACCTCGACGAGGACGGCTGCATCTCCCGGCAGGGACAGGACGAGCTGGTGGGTTTCGTCCGCGAGGCACGGGAGTTCGCGACGGGGCACGACGCCGAGGACTTCCTCGCCTTCTGCACCTCGGCCATCCGTGAGGCGGGGAACGGCAGCGAGGTGCTCGCGAGGGTCCGCGAGGAGACCGGCGTCGACCTGCAGGAGCTGTCCGGCGACCAGGAGGCAGCAGTGACCTTCCAGGCCGTCCGCCGCTGGTACGGCTGGGGGGCGGAGTCGATCCTCAACCTGGACATCGGCGGCGGATCCTTCGAGCTGGCAATGGGCACGGACGAGCTGCCCGAGGTCGCCCTGTCCGTACCGCTCGGCGCAGGCAGGCTCACGCGTGACTGGCTCCAGGGCGACCCGCCGTCGGCGAGGAGCGTCAAGGAACTGCGCCGCTACATCCGGGCGACCCTCCGCGAGGCAGTGCCGCAGTTCGCCCATCTCGGTACGCCGCACCTCGTGGCCGGCACCTCGAAGACCTTCCGGTCACTGGCACGCATCACGGGTGCCGCTCCGTCGGCCGCAGGTCCCTTCGTCCGGCGCGAGCTGCGCCTCGAGGACCTCACCCTGTGGACGAAGCGGCTGGCCGCGATGAGCGCCAGGGACCGCACCAGCCTGGACGGCGTCTCGGAACTCCGTGCGCCGCAGGTCCTCGCGGGAGCACTCGTGGCGGAGTGCGCCCTGGAACTGTTCAATGTCCCCTCCATGGACATCTGCCCGTGGGCGCTACGGGAGGGACTCCTGCTGAGGCGGTTCGACGCCAAGATGTTCGACGCCGACGAACCGCTGCCCGGTGCCGGGGTGGGGCACTCCCAGCTCGACTCGATGCGGCGCACGCCCCTGTCCAGGGGAGCCTGAGGTGGCGCACCCGGCCCACGGCCTGCCCGCGATCCCGGTCGCGCTGTCCAGTGCCTCCGTCTATCCGCTCGCCGTTCATGACGCGTTCGCGCTCGCCCAGGACCTCGGTTACGACGGGGTCGAGGTCATGGTCACCAACAACTCGGTGAGTCAGAGCCCCGACCAGCTCAACGTCCTGAGCGAACGGTACGAGATGCCGATCCTCGCCATCCATGCACCCACCCTGCTGCTGACGCAGCAGGTCTGGGGGAAGGCGTGGACGAAGATCGAACTCTCGGCAGCGATGGCCGCCGAGGTGGGGGCCAGGACGGTCGTGACGCATCCGCCGTTCCGCTGGCAGACGGGGTACGCCGAGGAGTTCCCCGAGGGTATCGCGCGCGTCGCAGCCGAGTACGGCGTCGAGATCGCCGTCGAGAACATGTATCCGTGGAAGGTCCGCGGCCGTGAGGCGAAAGCCTACCTGCCGCACTGGAACCCGGTGCCCGAGCCGTACGAGCGCATCACCTGGGACTTCTCCCACGCCGCCATCGCCGGGATGGACTCCTATGAGGAGATGCGGGCGCTGGGCGACCGGCTCGCCCACGTGCACCTGACCGACGGAACGCCCAACGGGAAGGACGAGCATCTCCTCCCGGGGCAGGGGCAACAGCGGTGCGCCGAAGCACTCGAACACCTCGCAGGGGCGGCGTGGGACGGCGTGGTGGCCGTCGAGGTCAGCACGCGCCGGGCACGGGGCGCGGGGGAGCGCGAGGAATGGCTCGCCGAGACCCTCCGCTTCGCGCGATCGCACCTGCGCCACTGAGCGGCGCCGACGTCCCGGCCGCCCGGCCGGTCGCTCGGGCCGTTGAACGAGGAATGGCGCCGGTGGACGGTCCAGATGCTGGGGGAATCATCTGTTGCCACCGACGCCGGACCGGATCAGGAATTCCGGTCCCCATCACTCGCACCCTTATGAGGTAGTTGGAACACTAGGCCCCCAACTTGTGCCGCGACGACGAGGATGCTGGGAGAAGGCTGGTAGCCCTCGTGGCAGGATGGGGCCATGACTCCGCAAGCAACGCAGCGCATCGCCTTCCTCGGCTGCGGTTCGATGAACGAATCCATCCTCGCCGGGCTGCTCGCCGCCGGGCTGGACCCCGCTCTGGTCACCGCCACCGTGCGGCGCGCCGAGCGTGCGGCGGAGCTGCGCCGGCGCCACGGGATCGAGGCCCTCGCCACCGCCGAGGACGACGGCGCGAACGTCGCCGCGGTCCGCAACGCGGACGTCGTCGTCCTGGGCGTGAAGCCGGTCGGCATCGTCCCCCTCGCCCGTGAGGTCTCGCCCGCGCTCGAGCCGACCGCCGTCGTCCTGAGCGTCGCCGCCGCGGTGTCCATCGCGATGATCGAGGCGGCGCTGCCCGCGGGGCAGCCCGTCATCCGGTCCATGCCCAACACGCCGTCGCGCCTCGGACGGGGCGTGCTGTCCATCTCGGCCGGCACCTCGGCGGGGCCGGAGCTCATGGCGCAGGCGCGGGAACTCCTGCGGCCGGCCGGTACGGTCGTCGAGATCCCGGAGGCTCAGGTCGACGCGCTGTCGGCCGTCAGCGGCTCGGGACCGGCGTACGCGTTCTACCTCGCGGAAGCCATGGCGGCCGCGGGCGAGGAACTCGGCCTGGACCCCGGGCTGGCCGAGCTGATCGCCCGCGAGACGGTCGCCGGAGCCGGGTTCATGCTGGCGGAGGAGGGCGCCGACGCCACGGCGCTGCGACGGGCCGTGACCAGCCCCAACGGGACGACGCAGAGCGCCATCGAGACCTTCGACAAGCTCGGACTGGCGCACATCGTGACCGCCGGCGCGCAGTCCGCCACCGCCCGCGCGGCGGCGATCACCCGTGAGCTGGCAGGGCCGCCGTCCGCCTGACCGGCCGCAGCGCCCAAAGCCCCAGCAGCGCCACCGGCAGGACCACGCCGAGTGCCGTGAAGAGCCGCAGGGGCAGTGGCCCCTCGCCCGACACGGCCCCCGTGAGGGTGAGGGTCACGGTGATGGAGGAGAACATCATGACGGGCACGAGAGCGGCCAGCAGCACCCGGACGGCTGTGCGCCGCGCGCCCTCCTCCCGGGCGGACAGGTAGGCGGCGGGGAAGACCAGCGCGATCCAGACCCAGTGGTGGAACCAGGAGATCGGTGAGATCGCGAGCATCACGACGGCGTTGGCGGCGATCGCCCGGACGGTGTCGCCGTCGTCGTCCGCCCGCCGGATCGCCAGATACCCGAGGGCGATCACTGCGAGGGACGCCAGCGCCCACACGGGCCGCTGAAGGGATCCGGGCAGGCCGGACTGGGCCACGATCGAATTGAGCGACACGTTGTAGAGGTCGGCCGTCGCCCCCACGCGGGAGGCGTCGAACAGTGCATCCAGCCAGAAGACCGCGGACTCGCGGGGGGCGAGGACCCACCCGAGGGCGACGGTGGAGCCGAAGGACGCCGCCAGCCAGGCGAGGGAACGCCAGTCCCTCCGGGCCAGGTAGACCAGCCCGAACGCGAGCGGGGTCAGCTTGATGCCCGCGGCGATCCCGACGAGGACGCCGGAGGGCAACCGCGTGGAGCGCAGCAGGTCGGCGAGGACCAGGACCATCAGGAGGGCGTTCACCTGCCCGAAGCCGAGGCCTTCCCGCCAGGGTCCGCTGAGGCCGAGGACGAGCATCGTCGCGAGCACGGCGACGGCGGTGTGCCGCGGCGCCGTCGCGCCTGCGGGGCGGGCCGAGCGCAGGTACCGCACCACGAGGGCCGCGACGCCTGCCAGGCAGCCGCAGGACAGCGCGGTGACGATGCCGAGGGCCACGGACTGCGGCACGAGCGCGAGGGGCACGAACAGGATCGCGGCGAACGGGGGATAGGTGAAGGGCAGGCCGCGCGTGTCGGTCTGCACGAGGGCGTCGTCGTACAGGTCCTTGTCGCCCGCCCGGCCGAGCAGCGCGAGCGCGCCCTCCCGGTAGACGGAGAGGTCGAGTCCGTGGATCTGCGCGGCAGCGACGACGACGGCGAGCACGAGGGCACCCCCGAGCGCCGATGCGGCCGCCGGCCGGAACGCGGGGCGGACGCGGGCCGGGGTAGCGGGGTCCGGCTGCGGGGAACCGGGCCCCCGCCGCATGCTAGGGACGGCCGGCAAAGCGCTCGAGCAGATCCACGTGGCCCGAGACGATCAGCATGTCCCGGCCGGACACCTTCGTGTCGGGCCGGGCGTAGGTGAAGTCCTCGCCCGGGGACTTCACCCCGACGACCGTGACGCCGTACTTGGAACGCACGGAGGACTCGGCGAGGGTGAACCCCTGGGTCTCCTTCGGCGGGTACATCTTCACGATCGCGAAGCCGTCGTCGAACTCGATGAAGTCCAGCATGCGACCGCCGACCAGGTGCGCGGCGCGCTGCCCGGCGTCGGCCTCGGGATAGATCACGTGGTTCGCGCCGATGCGCTTGAGGATCTTGCCGTGCGAGGGCGTGATCGCCTTGACCCAGAGATGGTCGATCCCGAGGTCCACGAGGTTCGCCGTGATGAGCACGCTCGACTCGATCGAGGTCCCGACGCCGACGACGGCGGCGGAGAACTCCTGCGCGCCGAGCTGGCGGAGGGAGTCGATGTTCGTGGCGTCGGCCTCGACGACGTGCGTGAGGATGCTCGCAAACTTCTGCACCAGCTGCGGATCGCGCTCGATGGCGAGCACCTCACGGCCCTGCCGGACCAGCTGCTCGGCGGTGGCCGCACCGAAGCGGCCGAGGCCGATCACGAGGACGGGTGCGTTGTGGGCGGGTCTTTCAGCCAATGATCGGCCTCTCGTCGGGGTAGCGGTACAGCGTGCTGCGTTGCCTCAGCGCCAGGGCTGAGGCGAGCGTGATGGTGCCCATGCGCCCGGCGAACATCAGGGCGGACAGGACGTACTTGCCCGCAGGGGGCAGTTCGGCGCTGAGGTTGGTGCTGAGGCCCACGGTCGCGAAGGCCGAGATGACCTCGAAGACCACCTTGTCGAGCGGCTCGTCGGAGAGCGCGAGGATCAGGCCGCTGCCGACGAGGACGAGCGTCGCACCCATGAAGATGACCGAGATCGCGACGCGCATGGCACCGTGCGGGATGGTGCGGCCCCAGGCGCGGACGTCGGCGTCGCCCCGCGCCTCGGCGACGATCGCGAGGAACATGACCGCGATCGTGGTGACCTTGATGCCGCCGGCCGTGGACGCGGACCCGCCGCCCGCGAACATGAGCGCGTCCGTGAGGAGCATCGTCGTCGTGTTCATGTCGTTCTGGTCCACGAGGTTGAACCCGCCGGAGCGTGTCATCACGGAGGCGAACAGGGCGTGGATACTCTTGTCGACCACGCTGAGTCCGGAGATCGTGCGGTCGTTCTCCCACTCGAGGAAGCCCCAGCCGAACGTCCCCGCGACGAGGAGGATCAGCGACACGGACACGGTGAGCTTGGCGTGGAGCGTCCACTTGCTGAACCGGTGGCGCACCTGGACGAGCACCATGACCACGGGGAACCCGAGACTGCCGAGGAACACGCCGACCATGAGCGGTGTCAGGATCCAGAGGTCCGTCTCGTAGGGCACCAGTCCGTCGCTGTGCGGTGTGAATCCCGCATTGTTGAAGGCGGAGATCGAGTAGAAGATCCCGTGCCACAGCGCCTGCCACCACGGTTCGCCGAGGATCATGAAGCGGGGGATGAGGACGACGGCGAGCACGATCTCGATGACCACGGAGGTGACGATGACGATCCGCAGGAGCGTGCCGATCTCCCCCAGGCGGCTGGCGTTGTTCAGCGCCTCCTGGGCCAGCAGCTTGCCGCGGACGCCGAGCCGCTTGCTCACGATGAGCGCGAGCAGGGATGCGAGCGTGAGGGTGCCCAGTCCGCCGATGAAGATGCCGAGCAGGATCACCAGCTGCCCGAAGAAGGACCAGTGGGTGGCCGTGGAGACGACCGTGAGCCCGGTGACGCAGACGGCGGACACCGCGGTGAAGAAGGCGTCGTGCAGGACCGTGACCTCGCCGCTGGTGGTCGCGATCGGCAGGCTCAGGAGCGCGGTGAACAGCAGGATGACGCCGCTGAAGATGAACAGGGCGAGCCGCGCGGGAGAGCTGTTGGCGAAGGAGTCGACGAAGTCACGGATCGAGGCCAGCAGCCTGAAGTATCCGTTCTGATCGTCCTTCAGCCACCGCGGCTGTTGACTTAGCATTGACGCCCGCTCTGCCCCGTCTGCCGGTCCTCCCGCCGAAGCGGCACGGTGACCGCCCCTTGTTGTCTTCCTGCAGTAGTAAAGCATCTCACCCGCGGGCATCGTCGGAATATCCGCCATCGCGTAGCCTTGCAGGGATGTCTACGCACTCCGGGCCAGCGGTACCCCTCCAGGTCGTCTGGGACGATTCGATGCTGGCCTACGACTTCGGTGGCCTGCACCCCATGAATCCCGAGAGGCTGCACCTGACGGCCCGCCTCACGCGGGACTGCGGCCTGCTCGACCACCGGGGAGTGACGGTCACGCGGCCCTTCGTGGCATCGGACGAGGACCTCGCCTGCGTCCACAGCCCCGACTACATCAGCGCCGTCCGGCTCGTCAGCAGCAATCCGGACAGATCCGACGCCGCGCACGGACTCGGCACGGAGGACAATCCCGCCTTCGCCGGGATGCACGAGGCCAGTGCCCGTCTGGCCGGCGGTTCGCTCGGTGCCGCCGATGCCATCCTGCAGGGCACAACCGTGCGGGCGGTCAACTTCGGCGGCGGCATGCACCATGCAGCGCGCTCGCGGGCCAGCGGCTTCTGCATCTACAACGACGCCGCCGCCTCCGTCCAGCGGCTGCTCGACCGCGGCGCGCAGCGCGTCCTCTATATCGACGTCGACGCCCACCACGGGGACGGGACGCAGAGCATCTTCTGGGACGACCGCCGCGTCATGACGATCTCCCTCCACGAGACGGGCATGAGCCTCTTCCCGGGCACGGGCTTCGCCAACGAGACGGGAGGGCCCGGCGCCGAGGGCTACGCCGTCAATGTGGCCCTGCCGACCGTCGCGGGCGATGCCGCCGTCCTGCGGGCCTTCCACGCCGTCGTGCCGCAGCTCGCCGGGGCCTTCGCGCCCGACGTGATCGTCAGCCAGCACGGCTGCGACTCCCACCGTGAGGATCCCCTGACGAACCTCCGGGTGAGCGTGGACGCCCAGCACGCGATGATGGTCGCCGTGCGGGATCTGGCGGACCGCCTGTGCGGCGGGCGGTGGATCGCCACCGGCGGGGGTGGGTACGCACTCGCGAGCGTGGTGCCCCGCGCCTGGACGCTGCTCGTCGCGGTCGCGGCGGGCGCCGCACTGGGTCCGGGCAGCGAGGTACCCGCAGCCTGGCGCGAGTACGTCCTCGAGCGGCACGGGATCGATGCACCCCGCCTGATGGGGGACGGTGCGGATACGTGGTGGCGTTCCTGGGAGGTCGGCTACGACCCCGATGATGACCTGGACCGCACGGTGATGGCGACGCGCAAGGCCGTGTTCCCGCTGCACGGATTGGATCCCTGGTTCGACTGATGCGTCGGGTCGCAGGATGCCCGGCGGCGTATATATCGCTAGGGTAGGCGGATGGGTATCGATGATGTTTTCGCTGTCATCGCCGAAGGAACACGCAGGCAGATCCTCAAGAACCTGCGGGACGGCGACAAAGCGGTGGGGGAGCTCGTTGTCGAGCTGCAGGTGAGCCAGCCGACGGTGTCGAAGCACCTGAAGGTCCTGCGGGAAGCGGGACTGGTCACCATGAGGGCGCAGGGCCAGAAGCGGTACTACTCGCTGGATCCGGCGCCGCTCGACCACGTGCGGAACTGGCTCGCCGACTTCGAGGCGTCCGCGACGCAGGCAGGTACGGCCCTCGGGGAACCGGCCGGGGAGGCACCGGCCGACGCGACGCCGGAAGCAGCGACAGATGCGGATGTCGGCGCTGCCGGGGCCGCGGAGATCGCCGAGACCGGGGTGCTGGCTGCAGCGGTGCTCGCCGCCCCGCAGCCTCCGACCGGGGTCGAGGCCGTCCGGCCGCCCATCGGGAGGACCATGGGACGCGCGGCCGAGCGTGCGGCGGATCTGTTGTCGCAGCTGCGGCGGCGTCGCGAATCGTAGGGCCTCCCCACGACGGACGCCTGGGTGACGCACAGTCCTTTCACTTTGGTCACAGGAGCCACTAGAGTTGTTCCTTAGGCGAAAATCCAGACAGCTCAGGACGACACGCCGGAGAGTCCCTCCAGGGGTGTCCTCCCCGATGCCGGTCTCAGGGTGAACAACAGCCTTCGTGCAAAGGAAAAGTGGTGAGATGGCAGACGGGAACAACTTCTCGGATGTGCAGTTCCTGACGGTCGCGGAAGTGGCCGAGCTCATGCGTGTCTCGAAGATGACGGTGTATCGGCTCGTCCACGCCGGTGACCTCCCTGCGGTGCAGTTCGGCCGCTCGTACCGCGTCCCCGAATCGGCGGTCGAGGCCTTCCTCCTCGCCGCGCAGGTCGAGGGCCAGTCCGAGAGCGCCTGAGGGCGGGTCCGCGCGTCCAGTCCGTTGTTCAAACGGATGTACCCTGTTAAGGAGCGTTTTGGGCGGGCCTAGGCCCGCTCGATTTATTGCATCATCCGGGCGACTGCCAGACGGCAGGTGCCGACGTCATGACCAGGGACGGCCTTCCGGCTACGAGCCTGATGCCGCCCTGGCAACAGAACAAGTTTGTGAGGACTCTATGGGTTCAGTTATCAAGAAGCGCCGCAAGCGTATGGCGAAGAAGAAGCACCGCAAGCTGCTTCGCAAGACCCGTCACCAGCGCCGCAACAAGAAGTAGGCAGGCGCCCGGCCACGAGCCGGGGTGTGCAGACCGGCCCGGATCCCCGCCCTCGAGGCGTCGGATCCGGGCCGTCGTCGTTCCCCGGCCCTGCGGATCGCGCAGAAGGCAGAGCCGGGCCGCGGCGTCAGCGGCCCCGGAAGCGTGAGAAGCCGCGCCACAGGCCGTAGACGGACCCGACGAGCGTGGCGGCGCTGAGGCCGAAGGTGGCCGCACGCCGACCGCTGCGGAAGTCGTAGACGGGCCAGTTGTTGGCGCGTGCATGACGGCGCAGCTTCCTGTCCGGGTTGATCGCGACGGGGTGGCCGACAGCGGTGAGCAGCGGGATGTCGTTGTACGAGTCGCTGTAGCCCCAGCACCGTGCGAGGTCGAGGTGCTCCCGCTCGGCGACCGCCAGGGCGGCAGCGGCCTTCGCCGAGCCGTGCAGGAAGTCGCCCACCAGCCGTCCGGTGTAGAGCCCGTCGATGACCTCGGCCACCGTCCCGAGCGCGCCGGTCAGGCCGAGCCGGCTGGAGATGACGGCGGCGACCTCCACGGGCGTGCCGGTCACGAGCCAGACCTGCCGGTTCGAGGAGAGGTGCTGTTCAGCGAGGGCGCGGGCGCCGGGCCAGATCTTCGAGGCGATCATCTCGTCGTAGACCTCCTCACCGAGGGCCAGGATGTCCTCGTGGGCGATCCCGATCGCGAAGGCGAGGGCGGCCTCGCGCACCGCATCCACGTCGGTCATCGTCTCGCCGCGCATGATGAAGCGCAGCTGCTTCCAGGCCAGTCCAGCCGCGAAACGGAGCGTGAACGCCTTCCGCTGGTACATCTTGCGCGCTACGTGGAACAGGCTCGCGCCCCGCATGAGGGTGTTGTCGACGTCGAAGAACGCGGCCTCGCCCGGAGGCGGCGCCGGAGGCTCTGGGGAGGGCTGCGTGCCCTGGATGGCGTCCGGCATGCTCCGAGTCTAGTTCTTCGCTCCGCGGGCCTGCCCCCGCCAGTACGGTGGAGGCATGGAATCGACCGCTGACGCGCCGGGAAGCGGCGTCGTGCTCCTCACCCGCCCGGACTGCCACCTCTGCGAGGACGCGCGCGCAGTGGTGGACCGTGTGACCAGGGACCTCGGGATCGGCTGGCGGGAACTGTCCGTGACCGATGCCCCGGCACTCGGGCAGCAGTTCGCCGAGGAACTCCCCGTCCTGTTCATCGGTGGGGTGCAGCGTGACTTCTGGTCGATCGACGAGGCGAGGCTGCGCAGGCTGCTGTCCTAGGCCCTCCGGGTGCTGTCAGGGCGTGCCGGTCCGGCTTGGAGGCCCCGCGTCGTCGGCATACAGTGGTTCTACTTCCGCCCCGACGACGCCGGGGGACCAGGAACCACCGCCCGCTCGCGGTGGTGCTAGCAACGGAGCCGATGACAGTGACAACGCCGGACATGCCAGGCCTCCACCCCGTGGGTGATTCCTCACGCCATATCCCGCCCGCCTCGGTGGCCCGCCTGACCATCTATCTGCGGGCCCTCAACTCGCTGCTCGCCGAGGGGATCGAACGCGTGTCCTCCGAGGAGCTCGCGGATGCTGCCGGGGTCAATTCGCCCATGCTGCGCAAGGACCTCTCCTACCTGGGGTCGTACGGCACCCGGGGGGTCGGGTACGAGGTGCAGTACCTGAACCGGCAGATCTCGATCGCCCTCGGGCTGACGCTGGACTGGCGCGTGGCGATCATCGGCGCCGGCAACCTCGGCCGCGCGCTGGCGGGCTACTCCGGCTTCGTCTCGCGCGGCTTCGAGATCGTCGCGATCTTCGACGCCGACCAGCTCGTCGTCGGGTCCGAGGTCGGCTACCTCCGCGTGAGCGCCGTCGACGACCTCGAGGCCGTGCTGGAGCGGACCCGCACCAACATGGCGGTCCTGTCCGTGCCGGGAGCGGTGGCGCAGGAGCTGTGCGACCGCCTGGTGGACGCTGGGATCTCCAGCATCCTCAGCTTCGCGCCGGTGGTGCTCCAGGTGCCGCCGCACGTGCAGCTGCGGAAGGTGGACATGTCCACCGAACTGCAGATCCTCGCCTATCACGCGCAGCGGGCGCAGGAGACGGACCTCGATCCGATCTCCCGCGCCCAGTAGGTAACGCTGCGGAGGTCCCGCTCAGTAGCCGAGCTTCCTCGGTGCGAAGTAGGGCCGCGCGGGCTTCGCGTAGGTCAGGACGACGCCGGCCACGCCGAGGAGCATGACGATCACGCTCAGGGCGAGCGAGAGGCCTGAGGGCTGGACCGCGGCCTGGCCGGTCGCCTCTGCAGCCTGGCCCACGAGCGGGAGGAGGAGGAAACTGCTGAGGACGGACAGGACGTTGAGCCCTGCCAGCACGGTCGCAGTGATCCTCGCCCAGTTGTGGCCCTTCCTGATGAAGACGGCCAGCACGATGTACACGGCGGTGAAGAGGGCCGCGAAGACGATCCCCAGGCCCACGCCGATGGATGCTCCCGGAGCATCCGGCACGGGGGTGGTCAGGCCCGAGACGACGGACGCCACGAGGTAGAGGATGCCCGCCGCCAGGATGAGGTAGTACGCCCGCTGGACCTCCGTGGGTGCGGGACCCCTGTCCGCCGGGCCGGATCCCCCGGCGGGGGGCGTCGGGTAGGCGTAGCTGGAGGGCTGCGCCGACTGGTAGTCGTACCGGCCCCCACCGTCGCCCTGTCCGTAGGCGCCGGGCCGGACGTGTCCGCCCTGGCCGGTACCGCCTGTGCCGGGTGCGCTCCACGGCTGTCCCTCGCCCTGCCTGTTGCCCTGCCCGTTCGGATCGTCCTGTGGCGTGCTCATCGCTGCGTCCTCCGTTGCGGTTCGAATGTCCATCCACCCGCCGGAGCCCCCATGGACGTGCCTTTCGTGGATGCGGTCATCGTCAGCCTAGTTCGTCGGCCGCGGCCGCGGACAGGGGCCGACGGCAACGGCCGACGCCGTCCAGGGGACGACGTCGGCCGTGAGCGTGCTGCCGGCCGGCCCGGCGGCCGGGATGCGGGACTAGACCGTGACGACGGCGGGAGCCACGAAGGCGGCTTCGATGGTGATGGTCACCTTGTCGCCGACGAGGACGCCGCCCGCTTCGAGTGCTGCGTTCCAGGTCAGGCCGAAGTCCTTGCGGGAGATGGTGGTGGAGGCGGAGACGCCTGCGCGGGTCGCGCCGAAGGGGTCCACGGCCACGCCGTTGAACTCGGCGTCGAGGACGACCGCCTTGGTGATCCCGCGAATGGTGAGGTCTCCGTGGATCTCGTAGGTCTCGCCGGAGCCGGTGTGGGAGGTGGAGACGAAGGTCATCTCGGGGAACTGCTCGACGTCGAAGAAGTCGGCGCCCTTGACGTGCCCGTCGCGGTTCTCGTCGCCAGAGGTGAACGACGCGGTCCTGATGGTCGCCGTGATGCTGGAATCCTCGAGGGAGGATCCGACGGTGAGGGACGCATCGACGTCCTTGAACGAGCCGCGGACCTTGCTGATACCGGCGTGGCGGACGCTGAATCCGACCTCGCTGTGGGCGGGATCGAAGGACCAGGTGCCGGAGGTGAGGCCTGAGGGGACAGTCATGATGAACTCCTGAGAAGTGGTGGTGGCGACGCTTACAGTGGATAGAAGCATGCGTATGCATGTTTTATTCCACAGATCGGTGGAATGTTCAAGTAAATGTAGCGCTGTCCACTGCGCCCCGATTGGCCGTCGCGCGGGGACATGCGGGAAACTGGACCCATGCAGCGAGCAACCGTCCACCTGGTGCGCCACGGTGAGGTCCATAACCCCGAGGGCGTCCTCTACGGGAGGCTTCCGGAGTTCCACCTCTCCGAACTGGGCCGCCAGATGGCCCTGCAGGTGGCGGGTCACTTCGAGCAGCGCCGCGACGAGGGTGCCGACATCGTCCACCTCGTGGCCTCCCCCCTGACGCGGGCCCAGGAGACCGCGCGCCCCCTCGCCGAGGCGCTGGGCCTGGAGATCGCCACGGATGAGCGCATCATCGAGGCCGAGAACCGCTTCGAGGGGATGTCGAGGATCAAGAGCAGGCTCCGCCAGCCGAGGTACTGGCCCCTGCTCGTCAATCCGTTCCGGCCGTCCTGGGGGGAGCCCTACGCCGAGCAGGCGGCGCGGGTGATGCTCGGGGTGCACGACGCCCGCCGCCGCGCCCTCGAACTCGCGGAGGGCGGAGGGGCGGACCGTCCCGCCGAGGCGATCCTCGTCAGCCACCAGCTGCCCATCTGGGTGACACGGCTCGCCGCCGAGCATCGCCGGCTCTGGCACGACCCGCGCCAGCGCGAGTGCACCCTCACGTCCGTCACGTCGCTCGACTTCGAGGGGGACTCCGTCCGCCGCGTGCGCTACGCCGAGCCCTGCGCCGACCTGCTGCCCGGTGCGGCGAATGTCCCCGGGGCGTAATAGAATTACTACACGTCGTAGAAATCATCGGAAGAAGCTGTGACACCAACCGCCCGTCCCCCGAAGCGCCGCCTCCTGCTCGAACTGGGCATGGCGCTCGCCGTCGTGCTGCCGGTTTCCCTGGTGGTCACCTCCTGTGCCGCCGAGGACCCGCTCGCACAGCAGGCCGCGGCCGGCGACGGCAAGAACTACATCGCAGGGGACGGCTCCGTCACGGAGTACGCGGCCGCGGACCGCGGTGAGCCCGTCGAGGTCTCCGGCACCCTGTTCGACGGGACGGACGTCTCGAGCGCCGACTGGGACGGCCAGGTCACCGTGCTCAACTTCTGGTACGCCGCCTGCGCACCCTGCCGGGAGGAGGCTGCGGACCTCGTCTCGCTCCACGACGAGTACGCGCCGCAGGGCGCAGCGTTCTACGGCGTCAACATCCGCGACGAGCAGGCCACCGCAGAGGCGTTCGAGCGCAGCTTCGGCATCCCCTACGCGAGCTTCGATGACAAGGACGGGGGAGTGCTGCTCGGCATGACCCAGTACGTCCCGCCGCAGGCCGTCCCCACGACGATCGTCCTCGACCGGGAGGGGCGGGTGTCCGCCCGGATCCTCGGACTGGCCGACCGCGGTACCCTCAAGGCCCTGATCCATGATGCCCTCGCCGAGTAGCGCGCCCGCCGCGTCCCGTCCATGACGGTGGCCACGGCCGGACACGTTCCCCTCGCCGCGGGGAACGCCTTCGCCGACGCCGTGCTCAACGGCTCCATGCTCCTCGCCCTGCCGGTCGCGCTCCTGGCCGGTCTGGTGTCCTTCGCCTCCCCCTGCGTCCTGCCGCTGGTCCCCGGGTACCTCGGGTACGTCACGGGCCTGACCGGCGTCGACCTCGAGAAGCAGAAGAGGGGACGGATGCTGGCCGGAATCGGGCTCTTCGTGCTCGGCTTCTCGGTCGTCTTCATGGCCTACGGGACCCTGTTCGGGCAGTTGGGCGCCTTCCTGAGGGTGTCCCAGGGGTGGCTCATCCAGGTGTTCGGCGTCGTCGTGATCCTGCTGGGCGTCGTATTCATGGGCGGTCTCTCCTGGTTCCAGCGCGAGAGCCGCGTCCATGCGAAGGTACCCGCCGGCCTCCTGGGGGCACCCCTGCTGGGTGTGACCTTCGGGCTCGGCTGGGCGCCGTGCATCGGCCCCACGCTCGGTGCGGTCCAACTCCTGGCGATCTCCGGGAACGACGCGACGGCACTCAAGGGCGCGGTCCTCACGTTCGTCTACTGCCTGGGCCTGGGCCTTCCGTTCCTGCTGATCGCACTCGGCGTACGCCGCGGCATGGGGGCCCTCGCGTTCTTCCGGAAGCACCGGCTCCTGCTGCAGCGGGCCGGGGGCGGGCTCCTGGTGCTCGTGGGTGTCCTCATGGTGACCGGCATCTGGAACTTCTGGATCACGCAGCTGCAGGACCTCCTGATCGGCAACGTGGTCCTGCCGATCTGATTACCGGTGGCATCCGCCGGACACGCACGCGAACAATCGACATCATTCGGAAAGGGCACAGTGAAGCAGGACGTCTCGCAGGATACGAGGGACACGGCAGGCGCCCGGGGCGCCAGGGCCGACGTCGTCCTGCCCTCACTCGGCGTCTTCGGCACCCTGCGGTGGGCGTGGACGCAGCTGACCAGCATGCGCACGGCGTTGTTCCTGCTGCTCCTGCTCGCCGTGGCGGCCGTTCCCGGCTCGCTGTTCCCCCAGCGCCCGGCGAACCCCGCCGTCGTCACGCAGTACATCCAGGACAACCCGGACACCGGGCCCGTGCTGGACTGGTTCCAGCTGTTCGACGTCTACTCGTCCGTCTGGTTCTCGGCGATCTACCTCCTGCTCTTCATCTCGCTCATCGGCTGCGTGGTGCCCCGGGCGATCGCGCATCTTCGAGCCGTGCGCTCCACACCGCCGCGCACGCCCAAGAGGCTCTCCCGCCTGCCCGTGTACGGCACGCTCGAGGTTCCTGCCGACCGGGCGCGCGATGCCGGCCTTACGCCGTCGTCCGCCGCCGAGCAGGCCGCCGCGGTCCTGCGGAAGCGCGGCTACCGCGTCGACGTGCGCGATGCCGGGACCGACCGCCCCTCCGTCGGCGCCGAACGCGGCCTCGCCAAGGAGCTCGGCAACCTCGTCTTCCACACCTCGCTCATCGGCGTCCTGGTGTCGGTCGCCGTCGGCGGGCTCTTCGGCTACAACGGCCAGAAGGTGATCGTCGAGGGCGACAGTTTCGTGAACACCCTGATCGGCTACGACAGCTTCAGCCCGGGCTCCAACTTCTCCGACGACCAGCTGGAGCCGTACTCGATCCGGCTCGACTCGTTCGACGTGCGCTTCGACCGCGAGCAGGAGAGCCACTACGGCCAGCCGCTCGACTTCACGGCGAACGTCACCACGCAGGACGGACTGGGCGAGGACGAGGCGCAGCAGGTCCTCAAGGTCAACGCGCCGATCACCATCGGCGGCACCAACGTCTACCTGGTCGGCAACGGCTACGCGCCCGTCGTCACCGTGCGCGACGGCGAGGGGAACATCGCCCAGCAGGGCCCCGTCGTCTCGGTCCCGTCCGACGGCCTCTACACCTCGCTGATCGTCATCAAGGCCCCGGACGCGAAGCCGGACCAGCTCGGCTTCGTCGGGTTCTTCCTGCCCACAGCCTTCGTGGACGAGAAGGGGGTCTCCTTCTCTCGGGACCCGGACCCCTTCAACCCGCAGCTGAACCTGAACTCCTACTACGGGGACCTCGGGCTCGACGACGGGACGCCCGAGAACGTCTACGTGCTGGACACCGAGAACCTCACCGAGCTCAACAGCCGCAACAACGACGACGGCGGGATCGTGCTCGGCGTCGGACAGACGTACGACCTGCCCGAGGGCAAGGGTTCCGTCACCTTCGACGGGCTCAAGCGCTATGTCGCCCTCGACATCCACCACGATCCCGGCGAGCTGGGCGCACTGGTCTTCTCGACACTCGCGCTGCTCGGACTCTCGGCGTCCCTGTTCATCGGGCGCCGCAGGCTCTGGGTGCGCACCGGCGAGCACCCGGACGGGCGCCTCATGGTCGAGTACGGGCTGCTGGCCCGCGGGGAGGACCACCGCCTGCCGGCGGAAGGCGCAGCCGTCGAGAAGCTGCTGGCGGATCGCTTCTTGGTCCCCACCGGCAGCGCGGGGGACCATAGTCATCAGGACGCCGCACCGGCCGGCACGGGGCAGTCGCACACCAACGCAAAGGACAAGTCATGACACCACCAGTCAATGCCGAGCTCGGGCAGGTCAGTGAGCTCTTCATGCTGCTGGCCTCGATCGCCTACGTGGTGGCCCTGGTCTTCTTCGTGCTCGACCTCGTGAAGTCGAGCTCCACGATCGGCAGCCTCGAGACGCGGCTCGCGGACGAGCAGGCGGCGTCGGCCCGGTCCCTCGCGGGCGTGGGCGCACGAGGCGGGAGTTCGATCGCGGCAGCGGCAGGATCGCCGGCGACGGCGGACGCCTCGATGGACTACGGGTCGGGGCCCCGGCGCCGCTCAGCGCGCATCGCCGTCTCGCTGACGGTGCTGGCCGCCGTCGTCCACGGCGCCGCCGTCCTCACCCGGGCGATCGCCGCGCACCGTGTCCCCTGGGGCAACATGTACGAGTTCTGCACCACGGGTGCCTTCCTCGTCGCCGCCATCTTCCTCATCACGCTCACCCGCAAGGATCTGCGGTTCGTCGGTTCCTTCGTGGTGGGACTCGTGGTCATCATGCTCTGCGCCGCCACCGTGGGCTTCCCCACGCCGGTGGCCCGCCTGATCCCCGCCCTGCAGAGCTACTGGCTGATCGTGCACGTCTCCATCGCCGTGGCGTCCTCGGCGCTGTTCACCATCACGTTCGCCATGTCCGTGCTGCAGCTCCTGCAGACCTCCCGCGAGGCCAAACTCCTCGCCGGCAAGGCGGACACCGCGCGGTTCCTCCGCCTCGTACCCTCGGCGCTGAGCCTCGAGAACCTGTCCTACCGGCTCAATGCCGTGGCGTTCGTCGGCTGGACCTTCACCCTCATGGCGGGCGCCATCTGGGCCGAGCAGGCATGGGGCCGCTACTGGGGCTGGGACACCAAGGAGGTCTGGACGTTCGTGATCTGGACCGTCTACGCCGGCTACCTCCACGCCCGTGCCACGCGTGGCTGGACGGGCACGCGTGCTGCCTGGCTGTCGATCGTCGGGTACCTCTGCATCGTCTTCAACTTCACGATCGTGAACATCTATTTCTCGGGGCTCCACAGCTACTCGGGAGTGTAGGCGCGGGCCGCGTGTCGGCCGATCGGAACGGGAGAGCCCCGCGGTGGATGCCGCGGGGCTCTCGCGTGTCCGGGAGCGCCCCCTCCGGCGGGGGTACAAGCAGGGAGCATGGCGTGCAGCCGGGGTGTCCGTCGGTCGCGCCGTCGGTCCTGCCCGAAGGGCGGCTTCGGCTTCCGCCCCCTGATGAGGTCCGATCCGCGGACATGATCGACCATGCCCACCGGTCGTTCGCGATCAGTGGGTGCCACGGGATCGGGCGCATGGGATGGTCCTCGCTGCCGCGCGACGTGTCGGACCTGCCCAGCGGCCGCCCGCGACCCGTGGGTGCCAGGGCATTCGGCAGCGCCGCAGGGGCCTGGCAGGCGGACGCCGGGTGTCAGGGGTGGTGGGCTCCCGCGGAACCGGACCCGGCGTCGTCGTTGCCTTCGCCGTCGTGCTTGTCGTCCTTCGGGGGAGTGTCCCGGCCGGCCTCGCCGGCCTTGGCCTCGCGTTCCTTCTGCTCCTGCTCGCGGCGGCGGCGCTCCTGCTCGCGGGCGCGCTGGCGGCGCTGCGCTTCGAGATTCTGGAGGAAGGCCGGATCGTCGTCCGGCGCGGTGGGCGTGCGGGGAGCCGGACGCCGCGGACCGGAGGGACCCTCGCTGCGAGGACGTCCGAACAGGAACCACATCCCGGCCCCGATGAGCGGCAGGATGAGGATGGTCACGAACCACGCCGTCTTCGAGATGCTCCGCACCTCGTGTTTTCGGCTCATGACGCAGTCGATCAGTGCATAGATGACGACGGCGACCCCCAGGATCGCGGCGATGAGCAGGAGGCGGGGCATGCGCCAATTGTAGGCGAGTAAACTTGGAGCGTGGCCTTCCTCAAATTCACCGCCCTGCGCCTGCTGCTGATCGTCGTGTTCTACGTGGCGTGCGTGCTGCTGGGCCTCGGATTGTTCCTGTCGGCGGTGGTGGCCGCGATCCTCGCCTGGTGCGTGACGTACCTGTTCTTCCGCACCCTCCGGGACGCCGCCGCCGCCACCCTGCAGCGGCGTTTCACGCCCGGCGCGCCGCCCGTGCGGTCCGCGGTCGAGCTCGACGACGCAGCGGCCGAGGACGCACTGGATCCCAACACCCCGGTCAATGCGGACCGGAAGCCGCGCGGCACCGCTGCCTGACAGACCGTCTCGGGGCGCCGGCCGACGCGGGACATAGCGTCGGTCCCGGGGGACGACAGCCGCACGGCAACGCTGCCGAAGGCGGCCCGCCGGCACCCCGCCGGCACCCTCGGGCGGTCCCGCCGGCACCCTTCAGGCAGTCCGGCCGGCTCCGCCTAGGCGAGGACCGTCGTGACGACGATGCCTGCCGTGAAGAGGAGGCTGAACGCCAGGTTGATCAGGCCCGTCTGCTTCAGCACCGGGATCAGGCTCCCGCGCTTCTTGCCCGTGAGCATCAACCAGCTCGGCTGGAGGCACGCCGGGATCAGCAGCAGCACCAGCAGCACCCACGGGTAGTCGTAGCTGAGGAACAGGGGCAGCAGGACCGCCGCCGCGAGCATCATGACGTAGCTGATGCGGGCGGCCGGATCACCGAGTCGCACGGCGAGGGTCCTCTTGCCCACCACGCTGTCCGTCGGGATGTCGCGGACGTTGTTGGCCATCAGGAGCGCCATGGCGATCAGGCCGGTACTCACCGCACCGATCCAGGCGGCGGCGCTGAGCTGGTCCGCCTGGGTGAAGGTGGTGCCGAGGGTGGCGACCAGCCCGAAGAAGACGAAGACGAACAGATCACCGAGGCCGAGGTACCCGTAGGGGTTCTTCCCTCCCGTGTATCCCCAGGCGGCCGCGATGCAGCCCACCCCGACCAGGAGGAGGATCCAGGCCTGGGCCAGGATCACCAGCGCCAGCCCGGCCAGCATGGCAAGGCCGAAGCACGCGAAGGCGGCGTGCTTCACCTGGCGGGGCTGGGCCACCCCCGATCCGGTCAGGCGGAGCGGACCCACCCGCTCGTCGTCGGTCCCGCGGATGCCGTCGGAGTAGTCGTTCGCGTAGTTCACGCCCACCTGCAGCAGCACGGACACGAAGGCGGCGAGCACTGCGTTGAGCGGCTTGAAGGATCCGAGGCCGAACGCGGCCGCGCTGCCGATGATCACCGGTGCGAGGGCCATGGGGAGGGTGCGGGGACGGGCTCCTTCAAGCCATTGAGCGGCAGTCGCCACGGGAGGTTTCCTTCTGGTCGGGTCGGTGGTGCTTCTGGTGTCCTCGGACGCTCAGGCGCGTTCGAGGAGCGAGCGGACGGTGCGGCGGTCCGGCTTGCCGCCGGGCAGCAGGGGGAAGGCGTCGAGCGTGACGATGGACTTGGGGACGGCGTGTGCCCCGAGTTCGACGTGGACAGCCTGGCGGATCACCTCGGCGTCGACATCGCCCACGATCGCGGCCGCGACGGCAGCGCCCCATTCCTCGCTCCGGATACCGAGCACGATTGCTTGCTCGACGCCGGGCAGGGCCTGGATGACGTCCGACACCTTCATGGCGGAGACCTTCAGCCCACCCGTGATGATGACGTCGTCGAGCCGTCCGTGCACGGTGACGGCGCCGTCGAGTGCCACGTCCCCGGCGTCGTCCGTGACGAACCAGCGCCGCCCCGAGTTGAACACGAACTTCTCCTCGGTGAGGGCGGGCGCATCGAGGTAACCGTCGGCGAGGACCGCCCCGCCGATGCGTAGACGCCCGTCCACGGAGCGGAGCTCGACGCCATCGAGCGGGGTCCCGTCGTAGACACAGCCGCCGCAGGTCTCGCTCATGCCGTAGGTCTCGACGATCTTCAGATCCTGGCTGCGCGCGAGGGACCGCAGGGAGGCCCCGGCGGGCGCCCCGCCGAGCAGGATGGCATCGAAGCGGCGCAGGAGCCTCAGCGTCTCCGGCGACGGATCGGCCAGCAGGCGGTGGAGCTGCGTGGGGACCAGCGAGGTGAACCGGACGCGGTCCGTCAGCTCGGCGGCCGCATCGGTGAAGGACTCTGCGGTGAAGCCGGCGGAGGTGTCCATGACCCAGGGCTGGGTGCCTGCGTACAGGGAGCGGACGAGGACCTGGAACCCGGCCACGTAGTGCACGGGGAGGGTGAGCAGCCACTGGCCCTCGGCCTTCAGCGCGAACGCGGTGCCCATCGCCGAGGCAGCGAGCGCGTCGACGCTGAGCATCGTCTGCTTGGGTGTCCCCGTCGATCCCGACGTGCTGATGACGGCAGCGATCTCGTCGTTCGGCAGGGTGCCGTCGAAGACCTGGCCCGGCAGTACATGGGGCGCGACGGCGGGTCCCTCGCCCGAGAGTGCGGCGGCGAGGGGTTTCAGCAGTCCCAGCGGGTCGAAGCCCTCGGGGGTGTGCACGGGAAGGAGTTCCACGTGGCTCCTAGAAGTAGTAGGGGAACGAGGACCAGTCCGGCGCACGCTTCTCGAGGAAGGCATCCCTCCCCTCCACCGCCTCGTCGGTCATGTAGGCCAGGCGTGTCGCCTCGCCGGCGAAGACCTGCTGGCCCGCGAGTCCGTCGTCGGCAAGGTTGAAGGCGAACTTCAGCATGCGGATCGCCTGCGGGCTCTGCCGGGCGATGTCCGCCGCGTAGGCCAGCGCCGCCACCTCGAGTTCCTCGTGGTCCACGGCCTCGTTCACCGCGCCCATCTCCACCATGTCCTGCGCGGAATACTCACGCGCCAGGAAGAAGATCTCACGTGCCCTCTTCTGCCCGATCTGCCGGGCCAGGAGGGCCGACCCGTATCCCGCATCGAAGCTGCCGACGGTCGCATCGGTCTGCTTGAACCGGCCGTGCTGCGCCGAGGCGATGGTCAGGTCCGCCACGACGTGCAGGCTGTGGCCACCGCCCGCCGCCCAGCCGTTGACGACGGCGACGACGACCTTGGGCATGGTCCGGATGAGCCGTTGCACCTCGAGGATGTGGAGGCGCCCTGCACGGGCAGGATCGATCGTCTCCCCGGTCTCGCCTTCCGCGTACCGGTATCCGTCACGGCCCCGGATGCGCTGGTCGCCTCCCGAGCAGAAGGAGTGGCCGCCGTCGCGGGGGCTGGGACCATTGCCGGTCAGCAGCACGGTCGCGACGTCGGGCGTCATGCGGGCGTGGTCGAGGGCGCGGTACAGCTCGTCGACGGTACCCGGGCGGAACGCATTGCGGACCTCGGGACGGTCGAAGGCGATGCGTACGGTCGGGAGGTCGCGCACCACGGCGCCGTCGGCGTCGCGCTCCACCTGGCGGTGGTAGGTCATGTCCGCGAAGTCCTCGAAACCCGCCACGACCCGCCATCGGGTCGGGTCGAAGATGTCGGATACCTTGGCGGGCAGCTCTGAAGTCACCCGTCGAGTCTAGCGGCGGAACGGCGCCGACCCGTCCCGCCCCCGGCGTCGTACGGGGGCGTCAGGCGATACAGAACTCGTTGTCCTCGGGGTCGAGCATGACGTACCAGGCGTGCGGTCCCTGGGAGTGCCGTGCCAGGTAGCGGGCACCCCGCGCCTCGAGCCGGGTCCGCTGCTCGTCCCTGTCGGCGCCGCCGAGGTTGATGTCCAGGTGCACCCTGTTCTTGGCGACCTTGGGTTCGGGGACCGGCTGGAACAGGATGCGCTCCCGGCCGGCCCGGCCGACGTCGTCGGCCCGGCAGATCGCCGTTCCGTCCTTCCAGACCCGCTTGCCGCTGTGGACGATCACGTCCGTCTCGCTGGCGAAGCCCTCCGCGATCATCCGGTCGAGGAACGCTTCGTCGGTGGGTTCGACGACCCAGTCGGGGGTCTCCGCCCACCAGTCCGCCTGGGCGTGCGGGTCCGCGCAGTCGATCGAGATCTGGATGGAGAAGGGCATGGCGACAGGGTAGGCCCACCAGCCCTGTTTCTGAAGGGGCGGGCCGGCGGAAGGTGTCGGGGGAGCGTGCCGGACGTGCACGAGGGGTGTGCGGTCGACGTCGGCGGCCGTCCTGGTGACTCCGCCGGACCCCCGCGGGCCCGGCGGACGGAGCCCCTAGCGCTGCAGTTGGGAGAAGTTCACGGCACTGCGTACCGCGGGGTAGTACCCGGACTTGTAGCCCTCCGCGGTGGGGTGCAGGTTGTCGGAGGCTCCTGCCCGGAAGGTGATCCAGGGGTCCGTGGAGCCGAGCCCGTGGCCCTCGAACTTCGGGACCAGGTCGACGAAGGTGAAGCCGTGCGTCTCGGCCTGGGTGCGGATCACGGCGTTGAGGGCATCGGTGCCCGCGTTGAACGCGGTCTGCGAGGCGATCGGGATGACCGGGGTCCCGAACTCGGGGGAGAACAGGTGGGGGTAGCCGGTCACGACCACCGTGGCATTCGGGGCCGCCGCGTCGATGGAGTCGTACAGGGCATCGAGGGTGCGGTCGAGCACGGGGAGCGCGGCGGCGTTCTTGGCCGCGATGAACTGTGCGCAGATCGCGGGGGACTGGGTTGCACACACCCCTGCGACCTCCCCGAAGCCAGCGTCGTTGCCGCCTGCCGAGATGGTCACGAGGTCGGTGTCCGCCGACAGTGCTCGGGCGGCGGTCGTGCCCGCCACCTGCTCCGGGAGGTCGACGGCGCCGCCCGGTTCCGTGACGACCTTCGCTCCGGCGCAGGTGGCATCGGCGACCAGGTCGACCTGCTTCTTCCCGTCGAGGATCCCGGGCAGTCCGAGTGGCGACTGGCCGCAGCCGTTGACGTACGAGCCGGCACCGAATCCGGACGCGTAGGAGTCACCGAGGGCAACATACGACAGGGGTGCCTTGGGTGCGGCTGCGGCGGGGCCGGCGGCCCCGCCGACCAGCGCCGCGGACGCCACGAGAGCGAGGGCGACGAATCGGGTGGAACGGGTCCTGCGGGCACGCGTGGCGGAGGTCATGGCCTAACGGTACTCGCGGAATGCGGCTTGTCCAGGAGCAGATTGGTGATGCGGAGGGTGCAGAGCCGCTGCCCGGCGTCGTCGGTCAGCAGCACCTCGTGCGTGGTCAGGGTGCGGCCGAGCTGGATCGGCGTGGCGGTGATCGTCACCGTTCCCTCGCGGGCGCCGCGGTGGTGCGTCGCGGAGACGTCCACCCCCACAGCAGTCTTCCCGAGGGTGGAGGCATGGATGACCGCCGCCCAGGAGCCCACGGCTTCTCCGACCGCGAGCGACGCCCCTCCGTGAAGGAGGCCGAAGGACTGGCGGTTGCCCTCCACCGGCATCGTCGCGACGACGCGCTCCGCCGACTGCTCCAAAATCACGACACCCATCTTCTCGTCGAGCTCGCCGAGCGTGATGGTCCATGGGGGGAAAGACTCCTGGCTCATCGCCTGTGAACTCCTCGTGGTCGGGTACCGGGTGAGCGCAACTCTAGCGGCGGCACGTCCGCCGGTACCGCCGCCACATAACAGTAGGGTCACGTCCGATACCGTGATCGGCGTCTGACCTGCGGCGATAGTCCAGCTTTTTCCCATCCCGTGATGGTGGAAGCGCTCCCACTTGACAGTGCCGTACGTCACAGTCAGGATGAGTGGCACGTCGTGAGAGCGCTCCCACCGGAACTGATCTGCCGGAGGACGGCGATCCCGCCGACATCATCATCCCGCGTCGGCGGCGGGCTCCGGGTGCTCCCGCAACCCGCCGCCGCCAACCCACCGGAGGCCGCCGACAGGATCGGCCCCGGCCCGAACCCGTCCGGACACTGCGTCCGCCAGGGATGCTCACCCGAGTCCGCTGCAACCGGCGGCGGAATCAAGCTGACAAAGGAGTCAACCGTGCACAGCAGAGCACGCATCACCGCACTTTCCGCTACGGCGGCATGCCTCGCCCTGGCCCTCACCGCCTGTGGATCCGGCGGTTCGGACAACGCCGGAGTCGAGGGCGAGACCGGTACGGACGACGTCACCCTCTCCGTCGGGACGTTCAACGAATTCGGCTACGAGGAGCTCTTCGAGGAGTACGAGCAGCTCAACCCGAACGTCACGATCAATCACAAGAAGGCCGCCACCTCCAACGAGGCCCGCGACAATCTCACCACCCGTCTGGCCGCAGGGTCCGGGCTGTCCGACATCGAAGGCATCGAGGTCGACTGGCTGCCCGAGCTGCTCGAGTTCCCCGACCAGTTCGCCGACCTCACCGACCCGGCCGTCGAGGGCCGCTGGCTCGACTGGAAGACGGAAGCCGCCACCACGGAGGACGGACAGCTCATCGGGTACGGCACCGACGCCGGCCCCCAGGGCGTGTGCTACCGGGCCGACCTGTTCGAGAAGGCCGGGCTGCCCAGCGATCGCGAGTCCGTCGCCGCGTTGCTCGACGGCTCCTGGCAGGACTACTTCGACGCCGGTAAGGAATTCGTGGCCTCCAGCGACGGCGTCGCGTGGTTCGATTCCGCCGGCGCCACCTACCAGGGCATGATCAACCAGGTCCAGAACGCCTACGAGGACAACGACGGCACGGTGATCGCCACCGAGAACCCCGAGGTCAAGGACATCTACGAGCAGGTCCTTCAGGCGTCCGTCACGGACGGGCTCTCCGCGCACCTCACGCAGTGGGAGGACGACTGGGTGGCGAGCTTCCAGTCCGACGCGTTCGCCACGAAGCTCTGCCCGGGCTGGATGCTCGGAGTCATCGAGGGCAACGCCGAGGGCGTCGAGGGCTGGGACATCGCCGATGTCTTCCCCGGCGGCGGCGGCAACTGGGGCGGCTCCTACCTGACCGTCCCCACCCAGGGCGAGAACCAGGCCGAGGCGAAGAAGCTCGCCGAGTGGCTGACCGCCCCGGAGCAGCAGATCAAGGCCTTCGAGTCGAAGGGCACGTTCCCCAGCCAGGTCGAGGCGCTCGAGAGCGAGGAGCTGCAGGGACAGGTCGATCCGTTCTTCAACGACGCACCCACCGGCCAGATTCTCGCCAATCGGGCCACCGCCGTCGAGGTCACGCCGTTCAAGGGCCCCAAGTACTTCGCCATCAACGATGCGATGCAGCAGGCCCTGACCCGTGTCGACGTCGACGAGACCGATGACCCCGCCTCCTCCTGGGAGAAGTTCACCACCGCTGTGGGCGCTCTGTAGCCGATGGCCGTCACGGACCGGGTCCAATCCCCACCTCCCAACACGAATCGGCGGACCTCACGCGAGACTCGCGTGAAGCGCCTGGCCTTCTCCCAGAAGGTGTCGAAGTGGGACGTCAAGCTGTCTCCGTATCTCTACATCTCACCGTTCTTCCTGCTCTTCGCCATCACGGGCCTGTTCCCCCTGCTCTACACGGCATGGGTCTCGCTCCACAGCTGGAACCTCATCGGGGGCCAGGGCGATTTCACGGCACTGGAGAACTACGAGTTCGTGCTCGCGCAGCCGTTCTTCTGGAACGCGGTAGGCAATACGTTCAGCATCTTCCTCCTCTCGTCCGTCCCGCAGGTCGTCCTTGCCATCGCCATCGCCGCGGTGCTCGACGCCAACCTGCGGGCCAGGACGTTCTGGCGGATGGGCGTCCTCGTCCCCTTCGTGGTGGCCCCCGTGGCCGTAGGGTTGATCTTCAACAACCTCTTCGCTGACCAGGCAGGCCTGTTCAACGAGCTGTTGACGGGGATAGGGCTGGACCCGGTCCGCTGGCACTCCGATTCACTCGCCAGCCACGCGGCGATCGCGACCATGGTGAACTTCCGGTGGACCGGGTACAACGCGCTGATCTTCCTCGCCGCCATGCAGGCCATCCCCCGGGACGTCTACGAGGCGGCGACCATCGACGGCGCCGGACGCCTCCGGCAGTTCTTCTCCGTCACCGTGCCGATGCTGCGCCCCACCATCATCTTCGTGGTCATCACCGCCACCATCGGCGGACTGCAGATCTTCGACGAGGCCCGGGTCTTCGACCAGGCGGGTCTCGGCGGGGCGGACCGGCAATGGCAGACGCTGACGATGTACATCTGGGAGCTCGGCTGGGGCCAGCGCAACTTCGGCAGGGCCTCGGCGGTCGCCTGGCTCCTGTTCCTGATCATCGTCGTGATCGCGATGGCCAACTTCCTCATCACCCGCCGCATCGCGAACCAGGGAGGCCGACGATGAGCTCCATCCCCATGATCGAGCAGACCGCAGGGAAGGGCGCGGCCCGCGCCGCCCAGCGGGGCCTCGGCGCGCGACGCCGGGGTGCACCCGGCGGAACCATGCGCCGTCCCGGGTTCCTCACCTACGGGTTCCTCGGCGCGGTCATCCTCGGCTCGGTGTTCCCGCTCTGGTGGTCCTTCCTGGTCGGCAGCCATGACAGCTCCGTCATCAGCAAGGGCGTGCCGATGATCCCGGGCGGCAACTTCCTGGCCAACGCGGCATCGGTCCTGGACAGCATCCCGTTCTGGAAGGCGCTCAGCAACAGCATCATCGTCTCCACCGTCACGGCGGCATCCGTGGTGCTGTTCTCCACCCTCGCCGGCTTCGCCTTCGCCAAGCTCCGCTTCCGGGGCAGCAAGGGCCTGCTGGTGTTCGTGATCGCCACGATGGCGGTGCCCACCCAGCTCGGCGTGGTGCCGCTGTTCATCGTGATGGCGAAGCTCGGCTGGACCGGCTCGCTCTGGGCCGTCATCGTGCCCGGCATCGTGACGGCGTTCGGCGTCTTCTGGATGACCCAGTACCTGCGGGATGCCCTGCCGGACGAGCTCATCGAGGCCGTCCGGATCGACGGTGCCTCCATGATCCAGGCCTTTTGGTACGTTGGTCTCCCCGCGGCCCGACCGGCTGCGGCGATGCTCGCGCTGTTCACGTTCGTCGCCACCTGGACGAACTTCTTCTGGCCGTTCATCGTGCTGGATCCGTCCAACCCCACCCTCCCGGTGGCGCTGCAGCTGCTCCAGGCCGCGCACTTCGTCGATTACTCGATCGTGCTCGCCGGAGCGGTGCTCTCCACCATCCCGCTCCTGCTCCTCTTCGCCGTGGCGGGACGTCAACTCGTTTCAGGAATCATGCAAGGAGCAGTCAAAGGATGAGCAGCACCGACATCACCTTCCCCGAGGGTTTCCTCTGGGGAGCGGCGACAGCCGCCTACCAGATCGAGGGCGCCGCCCGGGAAGGCGGCAGGGGGCCCTCCATCTGGGACACCTTCACCCGTGTCCCCGGAGCCGTGGCGGATGCACACAACGGCGACGTGGCCTGCGACCACTACCACCGGTCGGCCGACGACGTCGCACTGATGAAGAGCCTCAACCTGCAGGCCTACCGCTTCTCGACCTCGTGGTCGCGCTGCATGCCGGACGGGGTGACCCCGAACATCGAGGGCATCCGCTTCTACTCCACCCTCGTGGACCAGCTCATCGAAGCCGGCATCAAGCCATGGCTCACCCTGTACCACTGGGACCTGCCGCAGGCACTCGAGGACGAGGGCGGCTGGACGAACCGGGAGACGGCCTACCGGTTCGCGGAGTACGCGGCAGTCATGCACGAGGCGCTCGGTGACCGCGTCCGCATCTGGACCACCCTCAACGAGCCCTGGTGCGCGGCGTTCCTCGGCTACGCAGCCGGCGTGCACGCACCCGGACGGCAGGAGCCCACGGCAGCCCTCGCCGCTGCCCATCACCTGCTCCTCGGGCACGGACTCGCGACGCAGGAGCTCCGCCGACGCGACGCGGACGCGACGCTCGGCATCACGCTCAACTTCACGGTTGCCGATCCGCTCGATCCCTCCAGCGAGGCGGACCGCGACGCCGCGCGCCGGATCGACGGGCAGTTCAACCGCATCTTCGTCGATCCCGTGCTGCGCGGCGAGTACCCGGAGGACCTCCTCCGGGACGTCGAGCACCTCGGCCTGACGGATGCGATCCGGGACGGCGACCTCGCGATCATCGCAACGCCGATCGACGTCCTGGGCGTGAACTACTACCACGGCGAGGCCGTGACGAAGACGCCGTCGGACGAGGCCGCGCCCCAGGAGGGCCATGCCCCCCTCGAACGCCCGGTCTCCTCGCCCTACGTCGCCGCGCACGGCGTGCGCTCCGTCCCGCGCGGCCTGCCGGTCACCGCGATGGACTGGGAGGTTCAGCCCGAGGGCCTCCGCCGCCTGCTCAACCGGCTGCAGGACGAGTACACCGGGCCCGCGGGCATCCCCCTCTACATCACCGAGAACGGCGCGGCGTACGACGACACCGCGGACGGGTCCGGCTTCGTGGACGACCAGGATCGCCTCGCGTTCTTCGATGTCCACGTCCGCGCCATGAAGGACGCGATCGACGACGGCGTCGACCTGCGCGGCTACCTCGCCTGGTCGCTCATGGACAACTTCGAGTGGGCCTGGGGGTACCACCAGCGGTTCGGTCTGGTGCGCGTGGACTACGAGACCCAGGAACGGACGCCGAAGGCGAGTGCCCTCTGGTACGCGCGGCTCGCGGCTTCGAACCAGCTGCCGGAGCGCCCGTCGTCGCCGGACGCCGAGAAGGCCGGTGCCGTATTGTCGAGGTGATGAACACGTCGCCGCCCCGGTCGCTGCGCCCGACCACGGCCCGCCCGAGCCCCACGCTCGAGGACCTCGCCGTGGCGGCCGGGGTGTCGCGGTCCACGGCGTCCCGGGCCATCAACGGCGGCGATCGGGTCAGCCCCGAGGCGCAGGCGGCCGTGGACCGGGCCGTCGTCGCCCTCGGGTACATCCCGAACCGTGCGGCTCGCAGCCTGGTGACCCGCCGGACCTCCTCGATCGCCCTGGTGATCCCCGAGCCGGACGTCCGCGTCATGATGGATCCCTTCTTCGCCGTCGTCATCACCGGCATCACGGAGGCCCTCCGGGAGACCGACGTCCAACTGGTGCTGCTGATGTCGCGGACCGAGGACGACTCGTCCCGCACCCTGCGCTACCTGCGGGGCGGGCACGTCGACGGCGCCATCGTGGTCTCGCACCACAAGGCCGATTCCTGGGCCAGATCGCTGGCCGAGACCGGCCTTCCCACCATCTTCATCGGACGGCCGTGGGACATGGCGTTCGACGTCACCTATGTGGATACCGACAACGTCGGGGGCGGGCGCCTGGCCGCCCAGCACCTCGCGGGTATCGGGCGACGGCGCCTCGCCACGGTCGCCGGCCCCGCGGACATGACCGCCGCCGTCGACCGCCTCCGCGGCTGGCGAGCCGGTCTCGCCGATGCAGGGCTTCCCGACGGTCCCGTGGTCCACGCGGACTTCACCACGGACGGCGGCGCGGCCGCGGCTCGCCGGCTGCTCGCCGAGCACCCCGAGATCGACGGGATCTTCGCGGCCTCGGACCTCATGGCGCTCGGCGTGCTCGACGTCGTCCAGGCGGCGGGCAGGACGGTCCCGGGGGACATCGCGCTGGTCGGCTACGACAACCATGCCGTGGCGGAGACCGCGCCGACACCCCTGACCACCATCACCCAGCCCATGGTCCGGATGGCCGTGAAGGCCGGCACCATGCTGCTCGAGGAGATCGAGGCCCCGGGCTCGCACCCGGAGCCCGTCATCTACACCACGGAGCTGGTGGAGCGCGCCAGCACCGCGGTGGCGCCCACCGCGTCCGCGGCGAACGCGTAGTCCCAGGCCACGTCGCGCCAGCGGGAGTAGCGTCCGCTCGCTCCACCGTGGCCACCGTCCATCTCGGTCTTGAGGACGATCGGCTCGCTGCCGGTCGTCGTCTCGCGGAGCTGCGCCACCCACTTGGCGGGCTCGACGTAGAGCACCCGGGTGTCGTTGAAGCTGGTGACCGCCGCGATGCGCGGATAGGCCACGGGGCGGACGTTCTCGTAGGGCGTGTACTCCTTCATGTAGCGGTACACCTCCGCATCGGTGATGGGGTTCCCCCACTCCTCCCACTCGAGCGCCGAGAGGGGCAGCTCGGGATCGAGGATCGTGGTCAGGGCGTCGACGAACGGCACCTGCGCGACGATGGCCCGGTACTTCTCGGGTGCGAGGTTCGCGACGGCGCCCATGAGCAGCCCGCCCGCCGATCCGCCCATGGCCGCGATGCGGCCGGCGTCCACCCAGCCCGAGTCGGCGAGGTACGTGGTGGCGTCCACGAAATCGGTGAAGGTGTTCTTCTTCGCGAGCTTCTTGCCCTGGTCGTACCAGCTGCGACCCATCTCGCCGCCGCCGCGGATGTGCGCGGTGACGTAGATGATGCCCCGATCCAGCAGCGACAGCCTGGCGATCGAGAACGCAGGGTCCATGCTCGCCTCGTAGCTGCCGTAGGCGTAGATGACGGCGGGGTTCGTGCCGTCCGGGGACAGTTCCGCACGGCGGACGACCGAGAGCGGGATCAGGGTGCCGTCCGCGGCCGGCGCCCACTGGCGCTCCGCGACGTAGGAGGCGGGGTCGTAGCCGCCGCGCACCTCCGTCTCCTTGCGGAGTGCCAGCGTACCGTCCTCGAGGACGTAGTCGTACACGCGCGGCGGCGTGAGGTAGGAGGCGTAGGACAGCCGGATGATCGGGGAGTCGAACTCGGCGTTGGCGAGGTTGCTCGTGAACAGCTCCTCGTCGAAGTCCGGTTCCGTCGGCTGCCCCTGGTCCGGCGTCCCCAGGCCGGCGAGGGGGAGGACCTGCACCCGTTCGATCGTGTCCTTCCGCACCGACAGCACCACGTGCGTGCGGGTGACCGTGAGGCCGTTGACGCGCACGGCGCCGTCGTGGGCGAGCACCGTCGTCCACTCCTGGTCGGCGAGCGGCCTGGCGAATTCGGACGCCGCCACGAGGCTCACCATGGAGTTCTTCGCGTCGCGGTCGTGGGTCAGCAGGTAGTGCGGCACGCCCGCGATGGTGACCGGCTCGGCGTCGTACAGGATGCGCTCGTCGCGGGGGACCAGCGTGGTGAGTCCGGCCCCGGGATCCGCGAGGTCCAGGACACGGTACTCGCTGTACTCGGAACACCCGATGCTGATGAGGAGCTGCGTGCGGTCGGCCGACACCTCGAAGCCGGTCCACATCGCGACGTCGTCCTCCTGGTAGACGACGGCGTCCTCCTCGACCGGCGTGCCCAGGGTGTGCACCCGCACCTGGTAGGGGCGCCAGGAGTCGTCGACGACGGTGTAGTAGACGCGCGTCCCGTCGGGGGCGAAGGACAGTCCGTAGAAGACGTCCGGCACCTCGTCGGGGAGGAGCTCGCCCGTTCCGAGGTCCTTGATGCGCAGTGTGAAGCGCTCGTCACCCGCGTTGTCCTCGCTGTACGCGAGCAGCGTGCCGTCCTCCGTGACGGACAGGCCGCCGAGGGAGAAGAAGGGCTTGCCCTCGGCGAGTTCGTTGCCGTCGAGGAGGATCTGTTCGCCCTCGACGGGCCGGCCGGGAACCACCTCGGGCGGCGTCCAGTCGCGGCCGAGATCCCCGGTGTCCTCCGCGGCCACGCGGCACTGGATGCCGTACTGCTTCCCCTCCTCGGTGCGCGAGTAGTACCACCACCCCTTCTTGCGGGCGGGGACGGAGAGGTCGGTCTCCTGCGTGCGTTCCTTGATCTCGCCGAAGATGGCCTCGCGGAGCGGTTCCTGGTGGCGCGTGACGGCCTCCGCGTACCGGTTCTCGCGCTGGAGGTAGTCGATCAGCTCGGGGCTCTCCTTGTCGCGCATCCACTCGTAGGAGTCGACGAAGGTGTCGCCATGGTGCGTGCGCACATGGGGCACCTTGCTGGCCGGGGGCGGGACGGGGACGACGAGTGCGGTGGCATCAGCGGTCATGGTTCCCATCTTGCCACCGGCGCCACTGCCGCCAGGGCCCCACCGACCCCCCGGGAGCCCTCCACCATTCCTCCGCAGCCCCTTCGGGTGCCGCGCCGGCGCTTCCGGGAGCGGCCGGTTGACCCGGCCGGACGGGCGTGCAATTCTGGAGCAGGCTTTTACAGAACGAACGTTCGGTAATTCGCCGGCAGGACCACGACGACGAGGGAGACGACCATGGCCGAGGCTTTCCTGGTGGGCGGTGTCCGCACTCCCGTCGGCCGGTACGGCGGAGCCCTCTCCGGCGTCCGCCCGGACGACCTCGCGGCCCTCGTCCTCTCCGCCGTCGTGCAGCGCGCCGGCGTCGACCCCGCCACCGTGGACGAGGTGATCCTCGGCAACGCCAACGGCGCCGGGGAGGAGAACCGCAACGTGGCACGCCTGGCCTCGCTGCTCGCCGGCTACCCCGACAGCGTTCCCGGTATCACCGTCAACAGGCTCTGCGCCTCCGGCCTCTCGGCCATCATCATGGCATCCCACATGGTCCGGGCCGGGGCGGCGGACGTCGTCGTCGCCGGAGGCGTCGAATCCATGAGCCGCGCCCCCTGGGTGATGGAGAAGCCGGACAAGGCCTTCGCCCGGCCCGGCGCCGTCTTCGACACCTCGATCGGCTGGCGCTTCACGAACCCGTTGCTCGCCGCACGGGACAAGGCCACCTACTCGATGCCCGAGACGGCGGAGGAACTCGCGGCCCTGGACCGCATCACGCGCGACGACGCCGATGCGTTCGCCCTGCGCTCCCACCAGCGCGCCCTCGCCGCCATGCAGGCGGGACGGTTCGACGACGAGATCGTGCCCGTCCAGGTCAACCGCGGCAGGACCTCGTTCTCCATGGACACCGACGAGGGGCCCCGCGAGGACACCACCCTCGAAGTCCTCGCGAAGCTGCGACCCGTCGTCCGGCCGGACGGCATCGTCACGGCCGGGAACTCGAGTTCGCTCAACGACGGCGCCTCCGCCGTCGTCGTCGCCTCCGAAGCGGCCGTGGAGCGCTACGGCCTGACGCCGCGCGCGCGTATCCTCGAGGGCGCGTCCGCGGGCGTCCCGCCGGAGATCATGGGGATCGGGCCGGTCCCGGCCACGCACAGGGTGCTCGAGCGCACGGGCCTGTCCGTCGCCGACCTCGGCGCCGTCGAACTCAACGAGGCGTTCGCCACGCAGTCGCTCGCCTGCATCCGCCGCCTCGGCCTCGACGAGGAGATCGTCAACCGCGACGGCGGCGCGATCGCCCTCGGCCACCCGCTCGGCTCGTCGGGCGCCCGGATCGCGGTCACGCTGCTGGGCCGGCTCGAGCGCGAACTGTCCGGCCCCGCGCGGCGCCTCGGCCTCGCGACGATGTGCGTCGGCGTGGGGCAGGGCACGGCCCTGCTCGTGGAGGCCGTCTGATGCCCGCCGCTCTCCGGGTCACCGAGGGGGAGGCGCGGCTCGTCGTCGAACTGCACCGGCCCGAGGTCCGCAATGCGATCGACCGGCAGATGGTCGACGAACTCCACACCGTCTGCAGTGACCTCGAGCGCGCCCCGCGCACGCTCATCCTCCTGGGGTCCGACGGCGTCTTCGCGTCGGGCGCCGACATCGCCGAGCTGCGGGAGCGGCGGCGCGACGACGCCCTCGCAGGGATCAACTCGACGCTCTTCGCGCGGATCGCCGCCCTCCCCATGCCCGTCATCGCCGCCCTCGACGGCTACGCCCTCGGCGGCGGAGCGGAACTCGCCTTCGCCGCCGACTTCCGGCTCGGCACGCCCCGCCTGAGGATCGGCAATCCGGAGACGGGCCTCGGCATCCTCCCGGCTGCCGGCGCGACCTGGCGCCTCAGGGAGCTCGTGGGGGAGCCCCTCGCACTGGAGATCCTCCTGGCCGGTCGCATCCTGACCGCCGAGGAGGCGCTCGACGCGCGGCTCATCACCGCGATCCACGCCCCGGAGGACCTCCTGCCGGCCGCACACGACCTCGCGGACCGGATCGGCCGGCAGGACCCGCTGGCCGTGCGGATCACCAAGAGCGTGTTCCATGCCCCACGGGAGGCCCATCCCCTGATCGACCAGCTGGCGCAGGCCGTCCTGTTCGAATCCGAGGCGAAGTTCGACCGCATGCAGCGGTTCCTGGACCGGAAGAAGGGCTCATGAGCGGATTCCCCACCCGTGTCGGCGTACTCGGTGGCGGGCGGATGGGCGCGGGCATCGCGCACGCCTTCTGCCTCGCCGGGTCCGACGTCGTCGTCGTCGAGCGCGACGAGGAGGCCGCATCGGCCGGGCTCGGGCGCGTGACGCACGCCCTCGCGCGCAGCGTGGAGCGCGGGACGACGACGGAGGACCTCGACCGGCTGTCCGCACGGATCGCCGTCTCCACCGACTACGCCGCCTTCGCGCCCTGCTCGCTCGTCGTCGAGGCGGTCCCGGAGGACCTCGGCCTGAAGCGGCAGGCGTTGCGGGCGGTCGAGGACGTGCTCGACGGCGCCGCCTGGCTCGCGACGAACACCTCGTCCCTGTCCGTGGACGCGCTCGCGGCCGTGCTGCAGCGGCCCGAGCGGTTCTGCGGACTCCACTTCTTCAACCCGGTCCCGGCGTCGACCCTGATCGAGGTGGTCCTCGGAGCGGGGACGTCAGCGGCGCTCGAAGCGGCCGCGCGGTCCTGGGTGGACGCGCTCGGCAAGACGCCCGTCGTCGTGCGTGACACCCCGGGGTTCGCGAGCTCGCGGCTCGGTGTCGCCATCGCCCTCGAGGCCATGCGGATGCTCGAGGAGGGCGTGGCGACGGCGGAGGACATCGATGCGGCGATGGTCCTCGGCTACAGGCACCCCGTGGGTCCGCTCCGCACCACCGACATCGTGGGACTGGACGTGCGCCTCGGCATCGCGGAGTACCTCGAATCCACGCTCGGTCCACGCTTCGCCCCACCCGCGATCCTGCGCGAGAAGGTGGCGCAGGGCCGGCTCGGACGCAAGAGCGGCCAGGGCTTCTTCGACTGGGACGACGCCCCGCCGCCGCCCGTCCCCCCGACCCGGCAGGACCCGACCCCACAGGAACAGGCCGGCACGCGCCCGGCGTTCCAGCAGCACGAGTGAAAGGCGAGCGGACCATGACAACCGCCCCGGAACGAGTACAGATCGACGTCGTCCCCAGCTTCCTCGAGGACGCCTGGTGGACCCCCGACCGCTCGGCAGCGGAGGGCGACGGCACGGTGGTCCGTGATGCCAGCACGGGCGAGGAACTCGCCGTCGTCAGCACGGCCGGCATCGACACCGCGGCCGCCGTCCGGTTCGCGCGGACCACGGGGCAGGCGGCCCTGGGCCGCCTCACCTTCCACGAGCGCGCACTGAAGCTCAAGGAGCTCGCGCAGCACCTCAATGCGCACCGCGAGCCGCTCTACGAGCTGTCCGCGAAGACCGGAGCCACGAAGGTCGATTCCATGGTGGACATCGACGGCGGCATCGGCGTCCTGTTCACCTTCGGGTCCAAGGGCCGCCGGGAGCTGCCGAACTCCCACGTCATCGTCGACGGCCCGCCCGAGGTGCTGTCCAAGGACGGCTCGTTCCTCGGGACGCACATCCACACGCGCATACCGGGCGTCGCCGTCCAGATCAACGCCTTCAACTTCCCGGTGTGGGGCATGCTCGAGAAGCTCGCTCCCGCGTTCCTCGCCGGTGTGCCGACCATCGTGAAGCCCGCCACGCCCACGGGCTTCCTCGCGGCGGCCGTCGTGAAGCTGATCATCGGCTCGGCGATCCTCCCCGAGGGCTCCCTGCAGCTCGTCTCCGGGCCCGCCCGCGACATCCTCGACCACCTCGACTATCGCGACCTCGTGTCCTTCACCGGTTCGGCGTCCACCGCGAACCACCTGAAGTCCCACCCCTCGGTGGCCCGCGGCGGCGTGCGGTTCACGTGCGAGACGGACTCGCTGAATGCGGCCATCCTCGGCCCCGACGCCGTTCCCGGCACCCCCGAGTTCGATGCCTTCGTGAAATCGCTGGTCACCGAGATGACCGTCAAGGCCGGCCAGAAATGCACCAGTATCCGTCGGTCCATCGTGCCCGAGGCCCTCGTCGACGACGTCGTCCGCGCGGCGGGCGATCGCATCCGGTCGCGGGTCACGCTCGGCGACCCGCGCGCCGAAGGGGTCACCATGGGAGCGCTCGCCTCGCTCGAGCAGCTCGAGGGCGTGCACGGCTCGGTGCGGGAACTGCTGGCCTCCGGTGGGGCCGTCGCGTTCGGATCGCTCGACGCGCCGGAGGTGCTGCGTGCCGACAACACCCGGGGCACGGTTCCGGGCGGCGCGTTCATGGAGCCCCTGCTCCTCACCTGGGAGGACGTGGAGGCAGGTGCCCTCCACTCCGTCGAGGCGTTCGGGCCGGTCGCGTCCGTCATCGGCTACGCCGATCTGTCCCACGCCGTGCACCTGGCGGCCCTCGGCTCGGGATCCCTCGTAGCGACCGTGTGCACCAACGATCCGGCGGTGGCCCAGGAGCTGGTGATGGGGATCGCAGCGCACCACGGTCGCGTGCTGATCCTCAACCGCGAGGACGCCCGGACGTCCACCGGGCACGGCTCGCCCGTGCCGCATCTCGTGCACGGCGGCCCGGGACGGGCGGGCGGCGGCGAGGAACTCGGCGGCATGCGCTCGGTCCTGCACCACATGCAGCGCACGGCGGTGCAGGGATCTCCGAACATGCTCACCGCCATCACGGGGGAGTGGCACACGGGCGCGGACCACCGGTTCGACGACGTCCACCCGTTCCGCAAGGACCTCGCGGTGCTGCGGATCGGCGACGCCGTGCGCTCGGAGCTCCGCGAGGTGACGCTGGCGGACATCACCGCGTTCGCCGAGACGACGGGTGACACGTTCTACGCCCACACGAACGAGGAAGCGGCGGCCGCCAATCCCTTCTTCCCCGGGATCGTGGCGCACGGCTACCTGCTGCTGTCCTGGGGTGCGGGCCTGTTCGTCGACCCCGCTCCGGGGCCCGTCCTCGCCAACTACGGGCTGGAGAACCTCCGGTTCATCACGCCCGTCGCCGCGGGCGACTCGATCCGTGTGACCCTGACCGCGAAGCGCATCACGCCGCGCGAGACGGACGAGTACGGCGAGGTGGCCTGGGACGCCGTCCTGCAGAACCAGGACGACGAGATCGTGGCGACCTACGACGTCCTGACCCTCGTGCAGAAGTAGCGGCGGGTGGGCCCGTCCGGCCGGGCTGACGGCGGGTTCCTCCCACTGATCAGGGCGAGTCGGCGGGCATGGTCGGGCATTCCCACCGAACGGCCCCCATCAGTGGGAGGAACGTGTCGCGAGGGTGGCCCGTACGAGCTGGATGAACGGCCCGGGAGCATCGAAGAGCAGGCTCCGGGTCACGCGGAGGACAGGGACTCCCCGGGTGGTGAGGATGTTCCACCGGCGGCGGTCCTCCTCGAACTCCCGCCGGTCGCTGTGGTGCTGCCGTCATCGGCCTCGATGCCGAGAACGCCGTCGACGACGAGATCGAGGCGGCCCACCCCCGGGATGTGCACCTGCGACGAGATCTGGAAGCCGGCCCTGAGGAGGTGGTACCGGGCGACCGCCTCCAGGATCGACTCGGCGTGCGGGTCCACCGATCCCACGATCCGGCGAACGGAGCCGGATCTGCGCCCCAGGGCCTGCCCCGCAGGTCCTCGAGCGACACCGAGCCGCGGACCACGGCGGACTCGACGATGCACAGGGCATCGAGTTCGGGGAGGCAGCGCATCACCTGCAGGCACACCGTGAGGTCGGAGACGGGACGGGCAGCACGATGGACCCGCACCCGGTCACTGTCGATCCCATGCCCGGAGTCGGTTGTGACATGCAGCATGCGGGGTGGACGAAGCACCCATAGCCCCCGGAGCTGCGCGGCGCTGATGCATCCCAGCTCGCTGCCCAGGGACAGCGCCGTCCGCGCTCCGGCGTCGTGGTCCGGCAGGGCGTAGACGCCACGGGCGACCCGGAGCACGACGCCGTTCCGCACCGCCCTGGTGAGGAGGGCGGGGGAGGCGCCCGCTGCCAGGAGATCGCGTGCTCGCGCGACTCCGCCTGATCGGGCCAGTAGCGCGACGACGTCCATGGCAGCAGCATGACGCCGCGGTTGGGTGCGGCTCTCGTGGTGCGGGTCTATGTGGACGACACGTGTGCCCACTGATCGGGGTGGATCGGTGGGCATGTTCGGGAACGCCCACCGAACGGAGCCCGTCGGTGGGAGGAACGTGCAGGCAGCAGCGTGTAGCAGGAAGGAGCGGGCAGCAGCGCTGCGAACAGGCAGCAGCGTGTAGCAGGAAGCAGCAGGCAACAGCGTGGAGCAGGAAGGAGCAGGTAGCAGCCAGGGCGCAGCAGGTCAGCGCCGGTGCAGCCCGTCGAACACCATGACGATGACGTCGTCGGCCAGTTTGTCCGCCGAGAGGGGACCGCCCGGCCTGTACCATTCGACGATCGAGTTGATGGTCCCGAAGATGAGGCGCGTGGTGGTCCGTGGGTCGATGTCGCCCCGGATGGATCCCTCGTGGCGGGCGGCGTCGACCAGGCCCGCCACCGTGCGGTCGAAGGTCCGGCGCCGGTCGAGGGCATCCCGCTCCACGTCCGTGTTGCCGCGCAGCCGCAGCAGGAGGGTCACGAAGGGCAGCCGCTCGGTGAGGACGGCGATGGTCCCGCGCAGGACGAACTCCAGGCGCTCGTCCGCCGGGCCCGCACTCGCCCGCGCATCCTCGAGAACCGACTCGAGACCGCCCAGGGCATGGTCCAGGGCCAGCCGCAGGAGATCGCCCTTCGACGGCACGTGGTGGTAGATGGCTGACTTGCTGATGCCGAGTTCCTCGGCCAGCATCCCCATCGACGTCGCCTCGTACCCGTGGCGGTTGAATGCGGCGACGGCGACCGCCAGGACCGACTGCTGGTCGTAGCCCGGCCGCCCGCGACGGGTGGGGATCGGAGTGGGCCCGGCGACAGTCATACCGCCATTTTTACACGACCGTTCGGTCGGTCCCGCGCCCCCGGACCTGCCGCAGCGCACCAAGAATCACTAGTTTGTCTAATAATGCGTATGCTTACCACGACATCCTGACCCGCCTCCGAGAGGGCGCCTCCGTGCCGACCACATCCTGGGAACTCCGACTGCGAGCGCTCGCAACCTTCCTGGCCCTCGAGGGCCGGGAACCCGCTGTCCGTGCCGCGGTCCCCGGCGAGCATCGGCTCGCGCTCTGGCTCGACGAGCAGCGCAGATCGGCGCATGCGGGTCGGCTTTCCGCTGACCGCACGGAGCAGCTGCGTGCCGCCGGGCTCCTGGCGTCCCCGACGCAGGGCGGGCCGACCAAGGGCGGCGTGGCCTGGCTGAAGATCGCGAGCATCGCTGGATTCCTCGAGGAGGAGGGGCGCCTGCCGTCCCTGGCGGCGCCGAGGTCGGCGGGCGAGAAGCGCCTGGCGGCATGGCTGCACGCGCAGTCGACCGGGGGCACCAGGGATGCGGACGTCGCCGTCGCACTCCGCGCGATCCTCGACGTCGCCGGCGCCGACCGGGCCCCGTCCCTCGCACACGTCGGCTGAATCCCGGGTCCCGCCTCGGCGCCGCCCTTACGCAGAGAGCGGGCCGGTGGTATTTTCGGCTCATCGGCGGCGCGTTCGCGACAGGCTACCCCGACGTCGAGGGGAGCCCCGGGCGGTCTGCGTCGCCCGAGGGAGAACCATGGAGAGCCTGATGGCGGCAGGCGGCAAAGCCACGGTGGCGCTGGTCTCGGACGACCTGCAGCACCTGGAGTGGATCGAGCGAGCGTGCATCACACCCGAGGACGCGTACTCCGTCCTCGCCGCCAGCCGCCGCCTCTCCCGTGGACGCCCCTACGCGATCCTCGTCGACATGACGAACATCGTCGCCCTTCCCCCCGGTGCGCGCGCCGTCTTCAATGCCGAGTCCCTCGTCGTGGCGGCCGCCCTCCTGGGCGACGGGCCCATGGACGAGGTGCTGGCCGCGGGCGCGTGCAGGGCCATCCATCCCACCCGGTACTTCACCTCCGAAGCGAGTGCGCTCGCGTGGCTGCGCGCCTTCCTGGTGGAGGCCGATCTGCCGTTCGCGGACCCCCGGTTCCGTTGACTGCCCCTCGCCGACCTCCCTATACTGAACGAACGGTCGGTAAATAAGCCGGGCGGTCCAGATGAGCGAGGTAGGCACGATGACGGCTACAGCGATGAATGCAGGAACGCACACGGACCACGACGTCGAGGGCGAGAGGCTGTTCAACGACCTCATCGCGCAGGACTCACGCATCGAGCCGCGTGACTGGATGCCGGCCGACTACCGCAAGTCGCTCACCCGCCAGATCTCTCAGCACGCGCACTCCGAGATCATCGGCATGCAGCCGGAGGCGAACTGGATCACGCGCGCACCGTCGCTCAAGCGCAAGGCCGTGCTGATGGCGAAGGTCCAGGACGAGGCGGGTCACGGCCTCTACCTCTACTCGGCCGCCGAGACCCTGGGGACGCCCCGGGACCAGATGACCGAGGATCTCATCGCCGGCAAGGCCCGGTACTCGAGCATCTTCAACTACCCCGTCCTCACCTGGGCCGACATCGGCGCGATCGGGTGGCTCGTCGACGGAGCCGCCATCTGCAACCAGGTCCCGCTGTGCCGGGCGTCCTACGGCCCGTACGGCCGGGCGATGGTGCGCATCTGCAAGGAGGAGTCGTTCCACCAGCGGCAGGGGTTCGAGATCCTCCTCGAGCTCGCCAACGGGACCCCCGCCCAGCGGGCGATGGCGCAGGACGCCGTCGACCGCTGGTATGCGCCCTCACTCATGATGTTCGGGCCCCCCGACGAGGATTCGCCCAACTCGCAGAAGTCGATGGAGTGGAACATCAAGCGCTTCTCCAACGACGAGCTGCGCTCGCGCTTCGTGGGCATGATGGTCGAGCAGATCAAGGTCCTCGGGCTCGAGCTGCCGGACAAGGACGTGCGCTACGACGAGGAGACGGGGCGCTGGCACCACGGACCCCTCGACTGGAACGAGTTCAAGGAGGTCCTCGCCGGCCGTGGGCCCTGCAACGCGCAGCGCATGGAGCGGCGCCGCGAGGCCCACGAGGAAGGCGCCTGGGTCCGCGAGGCCGCAGCGGCTTACGCGCAGAAGCAGGCCCTGAAGCACGGGAAGGCGGCCTAGATGACCGGCGGATCGACGACGGGCGACGACGGCGCGAAGGCACCGGCGTCGGGCCCGCAGGAGACACGCGCCGCCTGGCCGCTGTGGGAGGTGTTCGTCCGTTCGTCCCGGGGCCTCTCGCATGTCCACGCGGGGTCGCTGCACGCCCCCGACGCCGAGATGGCCGTCCGCAACGCCCGTGACCTCTACACGCGCCGCAACGAGGGCGTCAGCCTGTGGGTGGTCCCGGCGTCGTCCATCATCACCAGCGATCCCGATGCGAAGGACCGTTTCTTCGAGTCACCGCAGGGCAAGGACTACCGCCACGCCACGTACTACACCAAGAGCGAGGGAGTGAAGCACCTGTGAGCGAGGCGAACGCCAGTGCCACGCGCATCACGCCGGGCAACGCACTGCGGCCCGAGGACATCGCGCTCCTGGACACCAAACCCGGCGACGCCGTCGGGCAGTACGCGCTCGGGCTGGGCGACGACGCGCTGATCCTGGCCCAGCGGCTCGGCTGGTGGATCTCCCGGGCACCGGAGCTCGAGGAGGACGTGGCCCTCGCCAACATCGCACTGGACCAGATCGGCCACGCCCGGTCCTTCCTCACCTATGCCGGACGGGCGTGGGACAGGACCGAGGACGACCTCGCGTACTTCCGGCGGGAGCCCGAGTTCCGCTCCGTGCACCTGGTCGAGCAGCCCAACGGGGACTTCGCCCGCACGATCGCCCGGCAGCTCGTCGTCTCGCTCTACCAGTGGGAGCTCTACTCCCGCCTCGTGGACTCGACCGACACGACGATCGCCGCGATCGCCGCGAAGGCCGTCAAGGAGGTCGACTACCACCGCGACCACAGCATCCAGTGGGTCGTGCGCCTCGCGCTCGGTACCGACGAGTCGCGCCGCAGGATGATCGCCGGCCTCAAGCTCACCTGGCCCTACGTGGACGAACTGTTCGCCGACCACCCCCTGATCGATGAGATCGACGGCGCGGGGGTCCGCCCGAGCACCCTCCGTGCGCCCTTCGACGCGGCGATCCAGGCGGTCCTCGACGAGGCGGACCTCGAGCGCCCCGCCGTCCCCGGTGCCGTCGGTGGCGGCCGGTCGGGACGCCACAGCGAGCACCTCGGGTACATCCTCGCCGAGATGCAGGTGCTGGCCCGCGAGCATCTTGGTGCGTCGTGGTAGCGCTGGCGGACCTGCGCCGAACCGCTGCCGATGCCGCCGTCTGGGACATCGCGGCCACCATCTGCGACCCGGAGATCCCCGTCCTCACCATCGAGGACCTGGGTGTGCTGAGGGACGCGCACGTCACGGAGACGGGGCAGGCCGTCGTCACCATCACGCCCACCTATTCGGGCTGCCCGGCGATGGATGCCATCCGCGACGACGTGACCACGGCGCTCCGCGCGTCCGGGTACGACGACGTCGCGGTCCGCCTAGTCCTCGCGCCCGCCTGGACCACGGACTGGATGAGCGACGGCGGCAAGGCCAAGCTCGCGGAGTACGGTATCGCGCCCCCGACGGGCACGGCGGCAGCCGGTCCCGTGCGGATCGGCCTGAGCGTCAAGTGCCCCCAGTGCTCCTCGTTGAACACGCGCGAGATGACGCGCTTCGGCTCCACGTCCTGCAAGGCCCTGTACGTCTGCAACGACTGCAGGGAACCCTTCGACTACTTCAAGGTGCACTGATGGCCGTTGTCCTCGCCCCCTCGACGAAGCGGCGCAGCGCCTTCTCCAGCCTGACCGTGCGGGAGGTCCGCCGCCTGACGGAGGACGCCGTCGAGGTCACGCTCGACGTCCCGGAAGAACTGCAGGACCGCTACGACTACCTGCCGGGCCAGTACGTGGCCCTTCGCGCGACGCTCGACGTCGACGGCGAACCGAAGGAGGTGCGCCGCAGCTACTCGATCTGCGCCGACCCGCGCCCCGGGGAGCTCCGCGTCGCAGTGAAGCGCGATCTCGGCGGGATCTTCTCCACCTGGGTGAACGAGTCCCTGAAGGCGGGGGACACTCTGGAGGTCATGAGTCCGCTCGGACAGTTCACGCCGCGCACCACGCCGGGCCAGGCGGCCGTCTCGCTCGTAGCCGTCGCCGCGGGGTCGGGCATCACCCCGGTGCTCTCGATCGCCCGGTCCATGCTGGCCACCGGTCCGCACGTCCGGTTCGATCTCATCTACGCGAACCGGGCCGCGATGGACGTCATGTTCCTCGAGGAACTGGCTGACCTGAAGGACCGCTACCCCTCGCGCTTCGCACTGCACCACGTCCTGTCCCGTGAACAGCGCATCTCGCCGCTGCTCACGGGCAGGATCGACGCGGAGAAGCTGGAGAGACTGCTCGGCACCGTCCTTGCTGCCGAGCGCGTCGACGAGTGGTTCCTCTGCGGCCCGTTCGAACTCGTGCAGCTGTGCCGCGACTCGCTCGCGGAGCGCGGCGTGCCGGCGGACAGGGTGCGCTTCGAACTGTTCACCACGGGCGAGCCCACCCGGCCCGAGGGGAGCATCGGACGCCCCGTGGCCCCCGCCGACGCCGGCCAGAACTACAGCATCTCCTTCAACCTCGACGGGCTGAAGGGGAGTGTCCAGAGCCCCACGCACGCGCGCGAGTCCATCCTCAACGCGGCGCTGCGCGTGCGGCCCGACGTGCCGTTCGCCTGTGCGGGCGGGGTCTGCGGGACCTGCCGCGCCAAGGTCGTCGAGGGGACGGTGGAGATGGAGGAGAACTACGCCCTCGAACCCGACGAGGTGGCGAACGGGTTCGTCCTCACCTGCCAGGCACACCCGACCAGCGATTCCGTCTCCGTCGACTACGACGCCTAGGAGGAACCATGCCTGCATCACCGACCACGACGCCGGCCGGGACCGGCGCCGGCATGATCCGGCTCGCCGTCGCGGACGGCGTCGCGGAGATCGTCCTCGACGCCCCCTACCGGCTCAACGCCGTCGACGAGTCGGCGCTCGCCGACCTCTCGGCCGCCTACGACGACGCCGCTGCCGGGGTCCGAGACGGCACGGTCCGGGCCCTCGTCCTGCGGGGTGAGGGGCGCGCCTTCTGCGCAGGCCGGGATCTCGGCTCCATCGAACCCGGGACCGACGACGCCCATGGCTTCCTCGACGCCGCCCTGACGCCGCTGCTGCGGAAGATGGCGGAGTTCCCCGCTCCGACGTTCGCTGCCGCCCACGGTGCGTGCCTCGGGGTCGGGCTGGGTCTGCTGATCGCCACGGACGTCGTCTACGTCGCGGAGAACGCGAAGATCGGGTCCCCGTTCGCCAACCTCGGCCTCGCCCTCGACTCGGGCGGGCACTGGCTGTTCACGGAGCGGCTCGGTCCGCACCGCGCCCTCGACCTCATGTACACGGGGGATCTCCTGACCGGCGCCGAGGCCGTGGCCGGCGGGCTCTTCAGCCGTGCGGTACCGGCGGCCGACCTGCTCGAGCTGACGCGGACGAAGGCCGCCCGTGCCGCCCGCGGACCGCTGCAGGCCCTCGTCGCCTCCAAGCAGTTGGTCGGCCGGATCCGTGACGAGCGCCTCGGGCTGTGGCAGGCCATCAGCGGCGAGAACGATGTGCAGGGCGTCCTCGGCGCCTCCGACGACTACCGCGAGGGCCTGGAGGCATTCCGGGAGAAGCGGGCGCCGCGCTTCGGAGCCTGACGCCGGAAGGCCCGGGTGTCGCGTGCCATGGACGACGCTGTCCGTTCCACTTCGGCTGCCGTTCCGCCCGCACCCGGCTCGAGGACGACCGTCGGGCTGCCCGAGCCGGCGCAGTCGGGCTGCCCGAGCCGGCGCAGTCCGGGCGCAGGCGGTGTCCGCCGACATTGGCCAGCCGACCGTGCGTGGGCGAGGCCGTGGCGTCCGCCGCCCCGCGGACCTTTCCGCAACCGCCGCCCAGGCGGGCGGGTAGAGCAGGACGTGTCCGCTGCGACTCCTCAGCCGCACGACGTGGACGGTCATCCAGTCGGCCAGCACCAGCAGGGCGGGCGGCCCGACCCGTGCGAGCATGTCCCGACCGGGCGGAGCGGAAGGGTCCCGCCCGGTCGGGATGCGCTGGAACGACGGTTTGACGCTCCGTCCGACGCGGTCCTAGCGGGCCGGACGCCGGGTGAAGACCAGGTGCACGACCCCCTGCGGGGAAGGGGTCGCTTCGATGTCGAAGCGCTGTTCGAGTCCTTCGAGCGAGTCCCAGAGCCGCTCGCCCCGCCCCAGGACGATCGGGACGAGGACGATGTGCAGGTGGTCGATCAGATCGGCCTCGAGGAACTGCCGGACCGTGCTGACACCCCCGCCGATCCGGACGTCGAGGTCACCGGCCAGGGCGCGGGCCTGCTCGAGCGCCGAGACGGGATCGGCGTCGACGAAGAAGAAGGTCGTCCCGCCGTCCATCTCGAGTGCCGGCCGGGGGTGATGGGTCAGGACGACGACAGGGGTGTGGAAGACGGGGTCATCACCCCACCAGCCCTTCCATTCCTCGTCCTCCCAGGGGCCGCGGTGCGGGCCGAATTTGTTGCGGCCCATGATCTCCACGCCGATCCCGGGCCGCCACGCGCCGGCGAACGCGTCGTCGACACCGAGGGACCCCTTTGATTCTCCGTGGATGCCCATGTCGCGGAAGGTGCGCGTCTCGACCGCCCACTCCATCAACCGTGAATCTGCGTGACCGAAGGGTGCGTCGAGCCGCTGGCCCTCACCGGTGCCGAAGCCGTCGAGGGAGACCGAGAAGTTGTGCACGCGGACGAGGGACATGTCATCTCCTGGGGTGCTTGCCGTGCGCGGCCGCCGGATGGTGGTCGATGCACGACCGACGATGACAGAAGGACGCCGCGATGTACACGGAACCGCGTGGTGAGCTGCCCGTCACGGGGCCGACGATGGACGCTGCCCGCCCCATGGGGCAGGATGCTCCCATGGGGAACAGATGGGGAGTCGCCGCTGTCGGCTGGGCCGCTCTCCTGCTGACCGGCTGCACCGTCCCGTCCTTCTCCGAGGACGAGAAGCTCGAGATGCGGGAGAGTGCCAGCGGGTTCCAGAAGGCCATCCTGGAGGATCTGGTGGTAACCGCTACCGAGTACCGCGACGCGGTCGGCGCGACCCGCGCTTGCGTCCAGGAGAAGGGATGGGGCGTCGGACCTATCGAGCAGGACGGCAAGCAGTTGGGCTTCCAGTCCTCCTTCACCGGCGACGGCCCCCCTGCCGATGACGTGACGAGGGATTGCTATGACGAGTACCTGACCTTCGTCGGCTCCATCTGGGTGTCCCAGCGCACCCCACTGACCGGATAGACACCTCCGGTCCGGGCCCGTACGGGTCCGATGCGGCGCGGAACGGGGAATCCCGGGCTGCTTGCCCCGCACCATCCCCCTCCGGCACTCGTGGTACCGCGGACCGGCGGGCATACTGGCGTATGAGCGAGTTCACCGGACGCTTCGGACTGGACCTGGACCATCTGGTGCCCGGAGTCCTGCGCTTCGAACGGGACGGCTCGTTCGTGCTCGAACTCGACGGCCCCATCCTCGGGCCCGAGCAACCGGACGGGTCGGGGCCCGACAGGGTGTCGCCCGGCGGAGACCCGGACGACGTCGCCGATCCCGTACCCCGGGACATCCTCGGCTCTCTTGCGGACGGCCGACCCGTCACCCTCTTCGATGCCGTCGTGGAGGCTCCGTCCTTGCCCCCGTCATCGGTGAGGCCGACGTTCCACGGCTCCATGTCCCTCGCTGGAGCACACGTACGCGGTGACCGCGACCTCGTTGCCGGCATCAGGTGGACCTGGCTTCTGCCGGTGGGTGCGGCCCTCCGGCGGGAACAGTCCTCGGAGCCGGTCGCCGGCTCGATCCCGGGAGTCCTCGAAGGATGGGGTTCCGACGACCGGGCGGGTCTCCAGTTCTCCGCCGGCAGGGCGACACCACTCCGGCGGCTGCGTCATCAGGTGCAGCACTCCTGCAGCCAGCTCCTGGGTCTGTGGAGCGGCCAGGACGTTCCAGGAGTGGCCCACACCGAGGTGCGTGTCGGGAACCGCTGGTGTGTCCTTCGGAGTCGAGGCAGCGAGCCCGTTCCCCTCGCTCGCAGCAGCTTCCTGCCGGTCCAGGATTTCTCCGTGGCCGTGTTCGCCGCCTGGATACCCCTCGCGCACATCGTCGATCCCGTGCCGTTCCTCCTCACCGGCCCGACGGGACCCCGGCAGCTCGACGCTTTGGTCCTGGCAACAGCACTCGAAGGCCTTCATCGTCGGCTGTACCTGGAGGGGGTCCGCTTCGAGGGCGTCGGCCAGCGCGCCGTGGAGCGTGCAGCGAGGCAGGCGCGACAGGCAGGCGTGGAGGTACTGCTCTCGGAAGGATTCCCCGACGAGGACAAGGCGCACGCCGTCTTCAGGGAGACCCTGCGGCACCTCAACCAGATGACCTACCAGGATCGGGCTCGCGAACTGCTCGAACCCGTACGACTCATGGTTCCCGGTCTCTTCGGCCCCGACCTGGTGCAGTGGATCGCGATGGTGACGAGGATCCGCGATCATCAGAGCCATCACCTGGCCATCGAGTTCGACGAGCCGCCGACGGCCCTCTACGACGCGGCAGCCGAGAGCAGCCGCTGGGCCCTGCTCCTGCGGATCCTGCTCGAACTCAACCCTGGCTACGATTTCCCGTCGCACCTCGCGCAATCGCCCGGGTTCTCCGCCGCACTCGCCCGCATCGATCGGACAGGGCTATGGCCGGGATTCTCCGCTCTCGCTGCATTCCGCACCTCCGTCAGGGGCAGCCGCGGCAGGCCGGCCTGAGCAGCGAGGGACGCAGGGCGCAGGAGAGCACAGCCGATAGTCCGTTCCCGTCGGCCCGTCGCGTCAGGACCGGGCGGTGCGCGCAGTTCCAGCCGTCGCGGAACTGCCCAGGTCACTTCCCGGAAGTGCCTGATGCGCGGCGAGGGCCGTGGTCCACGCCTCGGTCGTGGCGACGGCCGCCCAGTTGGAGTTCAGCAGCGCGAGCAGTGTCGTGTGGACGGTCTTCGCATCAGCGAAACCGGCATCGTTGGCGATGTTGATGGCGCCGGTCGCGTCGGCGAGGACCTCGGTGGAGAGCCCGAGGGCTTCGGCTTCGACAGCTGAGGCGAGGATGCAGTTGTTGGTCATGTACCCGACGAGGGTGACCGTGTCGACGTCGTTCTCCCGCAACCAGCCGGCGAGGTCCGTGTCCGCGTAGACGGAGCCGTACTGCTTCACCACGCCCTTCCACGCGTCGGTGCGCCGGCCCTCGATCTCGGGGTGCAGGGCGAAGCCGGGTGTGTCGGGGGCGAAGACCGGAGCGCCTTCGCCGGCCGTGTGCTGGATGACCGCGACCGGGATCCCGGCGTCGGCAGCGGCATCGACGGCCGCCGCGATACGCGGCAGCGACTGCTGGTGCGGGGGGTACTGGATCTCGAGGGGGTCGGCGAAGTACTGCTGCTGGACATCGACGAGGACGAGGGCGCGGCGAGGGGTGCTCATGGGGACGTTTCTCCTGGCTCATGGTGGTGCTGGTCTGCGGTCGCTGACGGACCTGCAGTCCATCCTTCCTCCGGTGGCAGTTCGGAGCGAGTGGCACGCAGGCCCGGTTACGATGAATTCGGGCCAATCGGGGAGGTGCGCATGCGGATCGCGGTGTACGCGTTCGACGGCGTCACGATGTTCCATCTCGCCGTGCCGCAGATGGTGTTCGACGAAGTCACGCGCCAGGGCCTCGCCGAGTGGACGACCGTCCTGTTCTCCGACGAGCCCGGCTCGGTACTCACGGCGGAGGGCTACCGGCTGGCAGGCATCTCCGGGCCGGGCGTCGCTGCCGAGGCGGACATCGTGGTGGTCCCTTCCTGGTTCGACGACGGCCGCGGGGTGAGTGAGGTCCTGCGCACCGTGCTGCAGGAATCCCACGGACGGAACGCACCGGTCCTCGGACTGTGCCTCGGGGCCATCGCGGTGGCGGACGCAGGACTGCTGTCCGGCCGGCGCGCCGTGACGCACTGGCAGGCCTTCGACACACTGGCGGGACGGCATCCGGACATCACCCTCGATCGGGCCGTGCTCTACATCGATCACGGGGACGTCATGACCTCGGCGGGCACGGCATCCGGTCTGGACGCGTGTCTCCACCTCGTGCGCGAGCGGCTCGGGGCCGATGCCGCCAACCGGGTGGCCCGCAGTCTCGTCGTCGCCCCGCACCGTGAGGGCGGCCAGGCCCAGTACATCGAGCACCCGGTTCCCCGGAGCCTGGCCGGCGATCCGATCGCGGACCTCCTCGAATGGATCCTGGGGCACCTCCGCGAGGCCCTTCCCATCGACCGGCTCGCAGGCCAGGCGCACATGAGCCGCCGCACCTTCGTCCGCGCGTTCCGCACGGCGACCGGCACGACACCGTCGGCCTGGATCCGTTCGCGCCGCCTCGACGCCGCCCGGAGGCTCCTGGAGACGACGGAGCTGTCCGTGGACCAGATCGCGGCGACCTGCGGCTTCGGGAACGCCGTCACCCTCCGACAGAACTTCGCGGCCACCTTCTCGACCACCCCGACCGCCTACCGGCGCCACTTCTCGACGCGTCGGACCGCTGATGTGCCCGGCGGCGACCTCCCGCACTGAGCGGCAGCACGACACGCAGCGGGATCCCTGTGCGATCCCGCCCGGCCGGCGGGGTCGTTCCCGGGGGACGGGCACCGGGGGAAGGGGGGGGTCAGCGGGTGTCGAGGTCCTCGAAGACGAGGAAGGTCTGGGTGTCGAGCACCCCGGGCATCGACTGCAGCTGGTCGAAGATCACGCGCCGCAACCCGACGTTGTCCTCCGCCCGCACCAGCAGGATCACGTCGAAGTCACCTCCGACCAGGGCGATGTGGTGGATCTCCGGGATGCTCCTGAGGATGTCCCGGAGCTCGCGCCAGGAGTGCTGCCGCACCTTCAGGGTGACGTAGGCGGACGACCGCAGGCCGGCCTTGGCGGGATCGATGATGGCCGTGAACCGTGTCAGGACGCCGTCCTCGGTCAGCTTCGCGATGCGAGAGTACGCATGCGCCCGCGAGATGTGCACCCGCTCGGCGACGGAGGTGACCGACTGCCGGCCGTCCCTGGTCAGCTCGGCGAGGATCTTCCGGTCGACGTCGTCGAGGGGGCCATCCACCACGTGTCCACGCTCCTTCGCGTAATGCAGGTCACACTCGCCTATTCGTCCACAGAATATCCTCTTTCGCCCGTGATGATCCACACTTTGCGGACCCCGTGGATACAAAAGGTGGCTGCTGACCATACTTGACCTACACAGCATCCAGTGCCGGAGCTATCGCCCGGCGCACGGTAGGAGCGCCGCCGCAGCGGCACATGATGGAGGCGGGATGAGTACGGCAACGAATGGTGGCCGCGGCAGCATGCTGGGGGGAGCGTCCGACGGCGGTGCCGCACCGGCAGCCGACCGGGCGCTGCTGCCCTCGGCGGAGCCGGTACAGCTGGTGGACCCCGACGGACAGCACAACCACGACGACAGGTACCCGCTGCCCGACGGTGAGCAGCTGCTCGGCGCCTTCGGGCGCCTCGTCGCCGGCCGCCGCATCAACGACCAGGCGAACGCCCTCGTGCGCCAGGGGCGCATGGCCGTCTACCCCTCCTCCCACGGACAGGAGGCCTGCCAGGTGGCGGCCGCCGTCGTCCTCGGGGCCGAGGACTGGCTGTTCCCCACCTATCGCGACACCGTCGCCGTCATCACGCGGGGAGTGGATCCCCTTCAGGTCCTCACGCTGCTGCGCGGAGACTGGCACGGCGGGTACGACCCGCACGAGCACCGCGTCGCGACGCAGGCGACACCACTCGCCACCCAGCTCCTGCACGCCGTCGGGGTGGCCCACGCGGCGAAGCTGCGCGGCGAGCCCACCGTGGTCCTGGCGATGTGCGGCGACGGCGCCACCAGTGAGGGCGACTTCCACGAGGCCCTCAACTTCGCCGCCGTGTTCCACGTCCCCGTGGTGTTCTTCATCCAGAACAACGAGTTCGCCATCTCCGTGCCGCTCAAGAACCAGACGGTGGCCCCCTCCCTCGCGCACAAGGCCATCGGCTACGGGATGCCGGGGGAGCGCGTGGACGGCAACGATCTCGCCGCCCTGCTCGCGGTGCTCGGCGCCGCCGTCGACCGCGCCCGCGACGGCGGTGGTCCTTCCCTGATCGAGGCCCACACGTACCGCATGCAGGCCCACACCAACGCCGACGACGCCACGCGCTACCGGTCGGCCGACGACGTGGAACGCTGGGTGCCCAGGGATCCGATCCTGCGGATGCGCACCTACCTGCGGGCACTGAACCTGCTCACGGACGAGGGCGAGCAGGCGTTCGCCGACCAGGCCAACGCGATCGCCGCCGCCATCCGCACGGGACTCAACACGGAGGTAGAGGTGAACCCGGCAGAGCTCTTCGAATACGTCTACACGGAGAAGACATCGCAGCTGCGCGAGCAGGCCGAGCAGTTGCGTGAGGAACTGGCGCGCGGCGCGGCGCCGGATGCGCCCGCCGACGGCGCCGGGGACCAGGGGGGCCAGCGATGACGCAGACCACGGAGGCTCCCGCCGCGGACCGCGCCGGACACGTCGCCGGATCCGTCCCCACACCACCGGCCAGGACCACCTCGACCTTCGCCAGGGCCCTCAATGCCGCCCTCGCGGACGCCATGGAGGCGGATCCGGCGGTGCTGATGTTCGGCGAGGACGTGGGCACCCTCGGCGGGGTCTTCCGCATCACCGACGGCCTGACGGCGAGATTCGGGGAGGAGCGCTGCTTCGACACGCCGCTCGCCGAGGCGGGCATCATGGGAATGGCCGTCGGCATGGCGATGAACGGCATGAAGCCGGTCGTCGAGATGCAGTTCGACGCGTTCGCCTACCCGGCGTTCGAGCAGGTGGTCAGCCACGTCGCGAAGATGCCGAACCGCACCCGCGGGAAGGTGCGCCTGCCCATCGTCATCCGGATCCCGTACGCCGGCGGCATCGGTGGCGTCGAGCACCACTGCGACTCCTCCGAGGCCTACTACGCCCACACACCCGGCCTCACCGTCCTGGCCCCCGCGACCGTGCACGACGCCTACCTGATGCTGCGGGAGGCCATCACCTCCCCGGACCCGGTGGTGTTCCTCGAACCGAAGAAGCTGTACTGGTCCAAGGAGGAGGTGGACCTCGCCGAACTCCGCCGGACGTTCGACGACGGGGAGGCACCCCGGCGCATCGGCCGCGCCGTCGTCGCCCGCCAGGGTACCGATGCGACCCTCATCAGCTACGGTCCGTCCGTCCCGACGGCCCTCGCCGCCGCCGCGGCCGCCGCCGAGGAGGGCCGGTCGATCGAGGTCATCGACCTCCGCTCGATCGTCCCGTTCGACGACGAGACGGTGTGCGAGAGCGTCCGCCGCACCGGACGGGCAGTCGTCGTCGCCGAGGCCCCGGGCTTCGCGTCCGTGGCCTCGGAGATCGTGGCGCGGGTCCAGGAACGCTGCTTCCACTCGCTCGCCGCACCCGTGCTGCGGGTCACGGGGTTCGACATCCCGTATCCCTCGCCGAAGCTCGAGCACTTCTACCTGCCGAGCGTCGATCGCATCCTCGACGCCGTCGATGACCTGCAGTGGGAGGACTGACATGAGCGCACAGACCGTCAGCCCGCAACTCCTCGTCTTCGCGCTCCCCGATCTCGGGGAGGGCCTGACCGAGGCGGAGCTGGTGTCCTGGCTCGTCGCGGAGGGCGATACCGTCGCCGTCGACCAGCCCGTCGCCGAGGTGGAGACCGCCAAGTCCGTGGTCGAGGTCCCGTCCCCCTTCGCCGGCACCGTGGCCGTGCTGCACGGCAGGCCGGGCGAGGTGCTCGACGTCGGAGCGCCCTTCCTGTCGGTCCGTCCGGAAGGTTCCGAGACGCCGGTCCCCGATCCGGCCGCCGCCGGAGGGAAGGCCGTCGCGGATGCCGCGGCCGCCCTGCGGGAGGACGCGGGCGTCCCGACGTCGGCCACCAGCGGGAACGACGCTCCGCCCGTGGATGCCGGCGGGTCGGGGAACGTGCTGATCGGCTACGGAACCCCCGGCGGTCTCGCCGGAGGGCGGACGCGTCCGCGCAAGCAAGCCGCGGCAGTTGCCCGGGCTGCCGCAACCCCACCTGCCCCCACGACGACGACCGTCCAGGCCGAACCGGTGCCATCCCCGGCACCCGCCGGCGGCAGGGCTCCAATCTGCGTGTCCCCGCTGGTCCGCAAGCTGGCCCGGGACCGTGGGCTGCGCCTCGACGCCATCAGCGGAACGGGGGAGGCAGGGCTCATCCTGCGCCGCGACGTCGAGCAGGCCATCGCGGCGCGAACGGATGGACCGCCCAGCAGCCCGGAGCCCGGGCCGGCCGTCGACGCCGCTCCCGGGCGGACGTCCTCCCCGCCCGATACCCGCTCCGGGCTCACCGTCCTCGAGCGCACCCCGCTGCGCGGAGTACGCCGCACCATCGCGGACGCGATGACCCGCAGCCGGCGCGAGATCCCCGAGGCGACCGTCTGGGTCGACGTCGACGTCACGCCCCTCGTCGAGCTGCGCGAGGCGATGAAGCGCCGCACGCCCGATGCCGTCCCGGGCATCCTGGCCTTCGTGGCACGCTTCGTGGTCGCAGGCCTCGCCCGGTATCCGGAGCTGAACAGCCGGATCGCAACCGCGGACGACGGCTCGCAGGAAGTGGTGCGCGTGGACGGAGTCAACCTCGGCATCGCCGCGCAGACGGACCGGGGGCTCATGGTTCCCAGCGTCCGCCGGGCGGACACCCTGTCGGCACGCGAGCTCGACGCCGAGATCCGCCGCCTCGCGACCCTGGCCCGCGAGGGGAGGGCGACGCCGACGGACCTGTCCTCCGGCACGTTCACCCTCAACAACTACGGGGTGTTCGGCGTCGACGGCAGCGCGGCCATCATCAACCATCCGGAGTCGGCCATCCTCGGCATGGGCAGGATCATCGACCGACCCTGGGTGGTCGACGGCGCTCTCGCCGTGCGGAAGGTGAGCGAGCTGACGCTGGCCTTCGACCACCGGGTGTGCGACGGCGGTACGGCGGGCGGGTTCCTCCGCTTCGTCGCGGACGCCCTGGAGAACCCGGGAGGGATGCTCGCCGACCTGTAGCGGTCGGACTCAGGCGTCGTCGGGGTTCCCGAGCAGCCCGCGCTGGGCGAGGTCTGCCTCGGGGGAGGACTCCTCCGGCAGGGGATCCGTGGCCGGCGGGACATCCTCCGGGACGTAGTCCTTCAGGCCCAGGGCCACTTCCTCACGCTCGGTCGCCAGGGCCAGGGCGTCGTCGTCCACGTGGTCGTCGGACTTCCCGTGCGTCGCCCGTGACGGACGAGGCAGGGCGTCGTTGTCGGGGTTGAGGTCGTCCAGCGTCGGGAACTCTTCATTGATGTCAGCCATGACTCCACCCTAGGAGCCGGGTCCCGCGGGGTCGATGCCGTGAATACCGGGCAGCGGCCTTCCTCTCGGGTGGCCGCCGTCCTATGATCCGCCCGTCGGCGGCGGGTCCCCCGGCGCGCAGCGTCCCCGGACGACCGTAGGGTGGAGTTGGTGATCGAGTCTATGAATGCTGCCCCTGACGGAACGACGAGCACGCGGGACGGCTTCGTCCGGGTGCGGGGTGCCGGCGAGAACAACCTGCGCGGGATCGACGTCGACTGCCCCCGGGACGCCGTCGTCGCCTTCACGGGCGTCTCGGGCTCGGGGAAGTCCTCGCTCGCGTTCGGGACCATCTACGCGGAAGCGCAGCGCCGCTACCTCGAATCCGTCGCGCCCTACGCGCGCAGGCTCATCCAGCAGGGGCACACCCCCCACGTCGGGTCGATCACCGGGCTTCCTCCCGCCGTCGCCCTGCAGCAACGCCGCGGCACTCCGAGCGTGCGCTCCACCGTGGGGACCCTCACCACCATCTCGAACTCCCTCCGCATGCTGTACTCACGGGCCGGAACTTACCCGGCGGCCGCAGCAGGCCGGCTGGAGTCGGACGCCTTCTCACCCAACACGGCCTCAGGAGCCTGTCCCCGCTGCCACGGGCTCGGCATCGCCCGCGACGTGACGGAGCAGACGCTCGTCCCGGACCCGTCCCTGTCCATCCGTGAGGGTGCGATCGCGGCCTGGCCCGGTGCATGGCAGGGCAAGAACCTCCGCGACGTCGTCAGTGAGCTCGGCCACGACATCGACGTGCCGTGGCGGGACCTGCCGGCGGCGGCGCGGACCTGGCTCCTGTTCACCGACGAGCAGCCCGTCGTCGAGGTGACGCCCCAGCGTGACCGTGTGGCGAAGCCCTACAAGGGACGCTTCTGGAGTGCGAAGAGCTACGTCATGCACACGCTGCACGACTCCAAGAGCCCCCAGATGCGCGATCGCGTCCTGCCCTTCATGGTGTCCGGGCCCTGTGGGCTGTGCGGGGGCAGCGGCCTGCGTCCCGAAGCGCTCGCAGTGACGTTCGGAGGACTCACGATCGCGGACGCGAATGCCCTGCCGCTCGCCGATCTGGCCGCCCACCTCGAGCCGGCGGCGACGATCGAGCATCCCTCGGCCGCCCACCGGTCCTCCACGTCGGGGGAGGGCACGGAGGTGTCCGCCACCATCAGTCGCGACCTCGTCCAGCGGCTGGACGTCCTGGTCGACCTTGGCCTAGGGTACCTCAGCCTCAGCCGGGCGACGCCGACCCTCTCCCCGGGCGAGATGCAGCGACTGCGGATCGCCACGCAGCTCCGGTCCGGCCTCTTCGGTGTCGTCTACGTGCTCGACGAGCCGTCGGCCGGACTGCACCCCGCCGACGTCGAGCCGCTCCTCGCCGTGCTGGAAGCCCTGAAGGACGCGGGGAACACCGTCTTCGTGGTCGAGCACAACATGGACGTGGTCCGGCGGTCGGACTGGATCGTCGATGTCGGTCCGCTCGCCGGGGAGGGCGGCGGCACCATCATCTACAGCGGTCCCGCCGACGGGCTCGCGGATGTCCCGGAATCACTGACGGCCCCGTTCCTGTCCGGGACAGCACCGTCCGACGCCGCGCAGGCCGAGCCACGGACGCCCTCGGCCTGGCTGCGGCTGGAGGGAATCCACCGCCACAACCTGGCGGGGCTCGACGCCGACATCCCGGTGGGCGTCCTGACGGCCGTCACCGGTGTCTCCGGTTCCGGCAAGTCCACCCTGGTGAGCGCGGTCCTCGCCGACGCGGTCGGACGGCACGTCCGCAACGACACGCCGGCGGACGGCGAGGCGGGCGACGACGCCGGTGATGCCTCCACCGCGGTCGGGGACATCCGGGGGCTGGAATCCATCGACCGGCTGGTCAGCGTGAACCAGAAGCCGATCGGCAGGACACCGCGTTCCAACCTGGCCACCTACACGGGCCTTTTCGACGCCGTGCGGAAGGCTTTCGCGGCGACGCCCGAGGCGACGGCGAGGGGCTTCGGAGCAGGCCGGTTCTCCTTCAACGTGCAGGGCGGCCGGTGCGAGACCTGCCAGGGCGAGGGCTTTGTGTCGGTCGAGCTGCTCTTCCTGCCCGGCAGCTACGGGCCCTGCCCCACGTGCCACGGTGCCCGCTACAACGAGGAGACCCTGGCGGTCACCCTCGACGGACGCAGCATCGCCGACGTCCTCGGGATGACGGTCGACGACGCGGCGGTCTTCCTCGGCGCCGTCCCGGGCGCGGCCCGCTCCCTCGCCACGCTCCGCGAGGTCGGGCTCGGGTACCTGCGGCTGGGCCAGCCGGCCACCGAGCTGTCCGGCGGAGAGGCCCAGCGCATCAAGCTGGCCACCGAACTGCAGCGTGCTCGGCGCGGCCACACGCTCTACCTGCTCGACGAACCCACCACGGGGCTGCATCCGGCCGACGTCGTCCTGCTCCTCGCCCAGCTGCGGAAGCTCGTGGACGCCGGCAACACAGTGGTCGTCGTGGAGCACACGATGGCCGTCGTGGCGGCCGCCGACTGGGTGATCGACCTCGGCCCGGGCGGAGGCTCGGCCGGAGGGAGGATCGTCGCCACCGGTACTCCGAGGGATCTCGCCGCCCTCGACCCGGGCACGAGCATCACCGCGCCCTACCTCGCGGCCCATCTCGGGGGACGACAGCGGGCGTCGTGACGGCGGGACCGGTCTCCTACACCAGGGCCGGGGCGAAGTCGTCCTGCACCTGGACCGCCGGATCCAGGGACTGCCAGGCGGAGGCGAGGATGTCCACGGCGCGCCGGGTGTCCTCGAGGGGATAGCTGAAGGGGACGCGGAGGAAGCGCTCGAAGACCCCGCCGATGCCGAAGCGTGGACCGGCCCCGAGGAGCAGGCCCCGGTCCCGGGCGGCCAGGGCGAGCTGCGAGCTGACCGGTGCGCCGAGGTTCACCCACGTGCACAGGCCGCCCGCCACGTGGGGGACCTCCCACCCGGGCAGCCGATCGGCCAGCAGCGATTCGAGGTGCCCGCGGCCCGCGGCGAGCTGCGTCGCGCGGAACCGGAGGAGCTCGTCGTACGTCCCGAGCATCTCGAGGGCCATGAGCTGTTCGAGGATGGGGGTGCCCAGGTCGGATGCGTACCGGAACTGCACGAGCCGCTGGATCAGGTCCTCCTCGCCGCGGATCCAGCCGATGCGCAGTCCGCCCCAGACGGTCTTGCCCATCGAACCGGTCAGCACGGCCGGACCATGCGCCGCGAGGGGGAGTTCGGACCGGCCGTCGATGGTCAGCTCCGCCATCGTCTCGTCCGCGATCACCACCGTCCCCTCCCGCGTGGCGGCGGCCATCAGACGCGCGCGCTGCGCGGCCGGCATGACCGCGCCGGTGGGGTTGTGGAAGTCGGGCATGACGTACGCCAGCGCGGGCCGGGTCCGTCGGAAGGCCTGCTCGAGGCCGTCCTCGTCCCAGCCCCGGTGCGCATCGACCGCGACGGGGACGAGGCGGCGCCCGGCCGACTTCAGGGCCTCGTAGGCGTGCGGGTAGCTGGGTGCCTCCACGAGCGCCGTGTCGGACCGCCCCATCAGGGTGCGCGCGAGCAGGGAGATGGCGTGCTGGGCGCCGAGGGTGACCATGATCTGCCCCGGCCGTGTCGGCAGACCGCGGGCGGAATACCGGTCCGCGAGGGCCTGCCGGAGCCGCGGCAGGCCGAGCGGGTCGTAACCGTTCCCGTTGAGGTAGGCGGGAAGCTCGCGTGATGCCCTGGCCGCGGCCTCACCGACCTGCGGTGCCGCCGGCAGTGCCGCCTTGCTGAAGTCGAGCACGACGGCGGCGCCGCCGTCGTCCTGCGGGGGAGCCCCGCGCCCCGGCATGGTCACGACGCTTCCGGAGCCGCGCGTGCTCTCGAGGTACCCGGCCGATCTCAGCCGTGCGTAGGCCGCCGCGACCAGGGTCCTGCTGACGGTGAGCTGCGCCGCGAGTTCACGCTCCGCCGGCAGCCGGGTGCCGAGCGGGATCCGCCCGTCGAGGGTGAGCAGCCGGATACGGTCCGCCAGGGCGACGTAGGCGGGGCCGACGGTCCGCCAGGAACCGAGTTCGGCGGCGAGGCGGCGGGCGGGGAGAACCATCATGGGGCCACCATCCCACAATTGGCATCTTGATGTACGGCCAATCAGAGGCTCTACTGGGACCATGACGTTCCTCGGCGCCCGGCGCGGGCTGCAGCTCCTCCTCGGCCTGTTCCTCTACGGCTTCTCGCTCGCCATGATGATCCGGGCAACGCTCGGGGTGTCGCCCTGGGACGTCCTGAGCCAGGGCGGCTCCCTGCAGACCGGCATCCCGTTCGGTTTCATGACCAACATCATCGGCGGGATCGTGCTGGTGCTCTGGATACCGCTACGGCAACGTCCCGGCGTCGGCACCATCCTCAACGTCCTGCTCGTCGGTCCGAGCGCCGAGGTGGGACTGGCGCTCCTGGACGAGCCGAACGCGCTGTGGGCCAGGGTCCTGCTCTTCACGGGCGGGCTGGTGCTCCTCGCCGTGGCGACCGGCCTGTACATCGGCGCGCGCCTCGGCCCCGGCCCCCGCGACGGCCTCATGACCGGTATCCACCAGCGGTTCGGGCTGCCGATCTGGCTCGTCCGCACGGCGATCGAGGGTACGGTCCTCCTGCTCGGCTGGCTGCTCGGAGGGTCCGTAGGTCTCGGCACGGTGGCGTTCGCCCTCCTCATCGGTCCGCTGGTCAATGTCGCATTGCTGCTCTTCCGGATCCCCGAGCGTCCCCGCCCGGCCCGCGAGGCCGTGGTCGCGGGCTCCTGAGCGCCGGCGTCCTTTCCGGCGCCTGAGCCTCTCGGGTGGAGGACGGGCGCGGACCTAGACTGGTAGTCCTGCCGCCACCGAGAGGATCCCATGACCACCGATGTCCCCAGCACCGAGACCCGCAGCCCCTGGCGCGAACTCGGAGAGGGTATCCACGTGCTGCGCACCGCCGGGTTCGGACTGAACGTGGGGCTCGTCGTCGGCACGGAGCGGGCGCTCGTCGTCGACACCGGTGCGGGTCCCCTGGGCGCCGCGGAGGTGTTCCGGCACATCCGGGACGTCACCGCGCTGCCCCTGATCGTGGTGAACACCCACGCCCACGCTGACCACTTCTTCGGCAACAGCTACTTCGCCTCCCAGGGTGTCGAGGAGTTCTGGGCGACGTCGCGCTGCAGCGCGGTGCAGGCGGAGCACGGGGACGAGCAGCGTGCGCTGGTCGCCGCCGTCGAGCCAGCGATGGGGGCGGCGGACGGCGACTCCACCGATCTCCTGCCGGCCAATCGGCTCGTCGAGGGCAAGCCCGCGGACCTGGACCTCGGCGGCGTGTCCGTGACGCTGTTCCACCTGGGCCGGGGCCACACCGACCACGACCTCCTGGTCGGCGCGGGCAACGTCCTCTTCACCGGCGACCTCGTTGAGGAGGGCGGCGACCCGGCCTTCGAGGATTCCTTCCCCACGGATTGGGTGCGGACGCTCGGCAAGATGGTGGCGCTGGAGGATCTCTACGACGTGTTCGTGCCCGGGCACGGTCGGCCGGTCTCCGTGGCCGAGGTGGTCACCCAGATGAACAAGATGCGCAGCGCGGTCCGCGTGACGCGCCTCGCCATGGACGAGGCGTCCGTGGACATGACCAAGGCCATCCCGATCCTGCCCTACGGCCCCGAGCAGTCGCGGGCCCTGCTGATCCGCCTGCGGACCCTGGCGCACTGGAAGTGGCTGGCGCGCAAGCACTAGGCACGCGCGCACGACGGCGCGCGGAGCGGCCTCAGGCGGAGGTGCCGAAGACCGTCCGGTCGAGGAAATCGTTGCGGAACTTACCCGAGGGGTCCAGGCGCAGGGCCAGCCTGCGGAAGTCGTCGAACCGGGGATAGGCGGGTGCGAGCTGGTCCGCGCCGGCCAGGAACAGCTTGCCCCAGTGGGGGCGGACCGACAGCGGTGCGAGTGCGGCCTCGATCTCGGGCAGGAGCGCCTCGACTTCCGGCTGCAGCGGCTTCCACGTGAAGTGCAGGCCGATGCCGTCCCGCTGGTAGTTGTTGCTCATCCAGAGCTCGTCCGCGGCCATCGACCGCACCTCCGAGACCAGCAGCAGCGGCGTGATCCTGGGTGCGAGGGCACGCATGGCCTCGATGGCCTCGACGGCGTGCTCGCGACCCACGAGGTACTCGGTCTGCAGTTCCTGGCCGTTGCTGGGTGTGAAGGCGAGGCGGAAGTGGGCGAGCCGGTCCGACCATGGTCCGGGAACGCCGAGCTGCTGCGTGCAGTGGTCCGCGGCGACGCCCGGTACCGGGTGGTATGCCCGGTCCGCCGGCGCACCCCCGTAGAACGTCCCGGGTACCGGTGTACCGCTGTCCGTCCTGGTCTTGAGCCAGGCCTGCCCGATGGTGTCGCTGGACCAGTCCGTGAAGAGGCTGACGCTGTAGGCGGAGGAGATCGCGGCGTCGTAGTCCGCGAGGACGGCGTCCCACGGCACCTCGGTGAACACGTCCTGGCGTACGTCGAAGGACGGTTCGATGCGCAGGGTCACGCGATGGACGACGCCGAGCGCACCGAGGCCCACCACCATGCCGTCGAAGTCGGCGTCACCCTTGGCCACGGTGAGCACGTCGCCGGACGCCGTCACGAGCTCGAGCCCGACGACGGCGGTGGCGAGGTTGCCGTTGGCGTTCCCGGAGCCGTGGGTGGCAGTGGCGATGGCGCCGCCGACCGAGATGTGGGGGAGCGAGGCCAGGTTGTGGATCGCGAAGCCGTGCCGCTGCAGGTGTTCCGCGAGGACGCCGTAGCGCACGCCCGCCGCAACCGTGACGGTGAGCGCGTCGGCGTCGATCTCGACCCCCGGATCGAGGACGTCCAGGGCGATGAGGGTCCCCGGGGTGTCGGCGATGTCGTTGAAGGAGTGGCGCGAGCCGAGTGCCCTGACGCGGTCGGCTCCGGCCACGGCACGCTGCAGCTCCGCGAGGGAGGTGGGGTGCTCCATCGTCCGGGCGCGGTACTCGTAATTGCCCGCCCAGTTGAGCCGGTCCCGTACCTGTTCCTCGATCATGGTGGTCCTTGTCTGCCCGGTGTCGCGACGATGGGAGAGGTGCTGCGCACTCCGTCCGCACAGGGTGCCCGCCTATCCTACAACGTTGTAGACTCACCTCACGCGTGGCGTACAGGGCATCACGGGTGGATCGAGGGAGCGGCATGGCGGCCACACTGAAGGACGTTGCGCTGGCGGCCGGTGTCTCGATCAAGACCGTCTCCAATGTCATCAACGACTACCAGCACATCCGCGCCGACACGAAGCAGCGGGTCATGGAGGCCATCGCCGAGCTCGGCTACAGCCCCAATCTCTCGGCGCGCAGCCTGCGCTCGGGCAGGACCGGCGTCATCGGTCTCGCCGTCCCGGAGCTCTCGCTGAGCTACTTCGCCGAACTCGCGGGTTCGATCATCAAGGCTGCCGAGCGCCGTGGACTCAAGGTCCTCATCGAGCAGACGGGCGGGGACCGCTCCCACGAACTCGAGATCCTTTCCAGCCCGCGGCTCCAGATGACCGACGGCCTGCTGTTCAGCCCCCTCGGCATGTCGAACGAGGATGCCCACCATCTGAACGTGAACTTCCCGCTCGTCCTCCTCGGTGAGCGGATCTTCGGCGGCCCCACCGACCACGTCACCATGAGCAACGTGGAGTCGGCGCGGGCCGCGACCGCGCACCTGCTCTCCAAGGGGCGGCGCCGCATCGCCGTCGTCGGTGCGCACGAGGGCGAGGTCATCGGCTCGGCGGGACTCCGGCTGCAGGGCTACCGGCAGGCCCTCGAGGAGGCGGGCATCGCGTTCGAGCCCGAACTCGTGGCCTATACGACGTTCTGGCACCGGGCCAACGGCGCCCGGTCCATGCGGGAACTGCTCGAGGCCGGCGTCGCGTTCGACGCCGTGTTCGGCATGAACGACACCCTGGCCCTCGGGGCGATGCGCGTCCTGCAGGAGGCGGGCCGAAGGATTCCCGACGACGTCGCCGTCATGGGGTTCGACGACCTCGACGAGGGTCGGTATTCACTGCCCACCCTCTCCACGATCGACCCCGGCCGGGACGAGATCGCGGACACGGCCGTGCGTGTGCTGCAGGAGCGCATCTCCGGACGGGACGGAGAGTCGCCGCCCCGGGAGTTCGAGGCCCGGTTCCAGGTCATCGAACGGGAGTCCTCGGCGCTTCCCGCCTGACGCTCCTGCAGCAATCGAAAATATCCCCCCGGATGCTTGACAGGTACCGTCCCCACTCTGCATGCTTCTTTCTACATCGTTTACCTACAACGATGTAAACCACGGAACCGACACTTGCGGAAGCCCCCTCCCAGGGAGGTGGACTGCAGGACGGCGGACCCGGATCAAGGAAGATTCGAGCGGGCGCAGCACCTGTGCCCCGGTGATCCTCCTCCCTGCAGCACCCGGACCGGCCGCCCCTCGGGGCGGACCACGGTGGAATCCCACCGCGAGAGGAAGCAAGAGATATGAAAGCCAAGTTCCTGGCAACGGCCGGCATCGTCGCCGCCACTGCCGTAGCACTGACCGGCTGCTCCGGAGGAAGCGGAAGCGGCGGCGGCGGCTCCGAGGAAGCCTCCTGCACCAACACCATCGTCAACGCCGAGGCGCCCCAGGTCACCGTCTGGGCCTGGTACCCCGCGTTCAACGAGGTCGTCGACCAGTTCAACAACGCCAACGACGACGTCCAGATCTGCTGGACCAACGCGGGCCAGGGCAACGACGAGTACACGAAGTTCTCCACCTCCATCGAGTCCGGTTCCGGTGCCCCCGACGTCATCCAGCTCGAATCGGAGGTCCTCTCCAGCTTCACCATCCGCGATGCGCTCGTGGACCTCACCGAATTCGGCGCCGACGACGTCAAGGCGGACTACGCCGAGGGCGCCTGGGAAGACGCGAGCAGCGGCGACGCCGTCTACGCCATCCCCGTCGACGGCGGACCCATGGGCATGATCTACCGCCAGGACCTCTTCGACGCCGCGGGCATCGCGGTTCCCACCACGTGGGAGGAGTTCGAGGCAGTGGCCCGGAAGCTGAAGGAATCCGGCAGCGACGCGGTCATCGGCGACTTCCCGACCAACGGCCGCGCCTTCAACCAGGCGCTCTTCGCCCAGGCAGGGTCCGTGCCGTTCGAGTACGACTCCGCGAACCCGCAGGAGATCGGCATCAACGTCAACGACGACGGTGCCAAGAAGGTCCTGGAGTACTGGGACGGCCTCGTGAAGGACGGCCTCGTCGCGACCGACGACGCCTTCACCGCCGACTACAACACCAAGCTCGTCGACGGCTCCTACGCCGTCTACCTCGCCGCGGCCTGGGGTCCCGGCTACCTGCAGGGGCTGTCCGACGCCGATCCGACCGCCGTCTGGCGCGCGGCACCGCTCCCGCAGTGGGACGCTGCCAACCCCGTCCAGGTGAACTGGGGCGGCTCCACCTTCGCCGTGACGGAACAGGCGAAGGACAAGGAGCTCGCTGCGAAGGTCGCCATGGGCATCTTCGGCAACGAGGAGGGCATGAACCTCGGTGTGGACAAGGGAGCACTCTTCCCGTCCTACGCACCGGTCCTCGACTCCCCGGAATTCGCCGACAAGGAGTACGAGTTCTTCGGCGGACAGCAGATCAACAAGGACGTGTTCCTCGATGCTGCTGCAGGCTACGAGGGAGCGACCTTCAGCCCGTTCCAGAACTACGCCTACGACCAGCTCACCGAGCAGCTCTACGCGATGGTGCAGGGCGAGAAGGACGCCGGCCAGGCACTCGACGACCTCCAGGCAGCGCTCGAGCAGTACGCGACCGAGCAGGGCTTCACCGTGAAGTAGCCGTCCGGGGAGGTGCCCACGGAGACCGTGGGCACCTCCCCGCCCGGTCCGCTCCCGAGGGGACCGATCCACCGTGACAACCGCCAGCCCGAGGAAAGACATTTCATGGCTACGACCACCGCGCCGACGTCGTCCCACCGCGCCGAGGCCCCCCAGCAGGTCAAGCACCGTCCCGACAGGAACTACCGGCGCAGGCAGCGCTGGGGATGGCTGTTCGTGGCGCCCTTCGCCCTCATCTTCCTGACCTTCCTCATCCTGCCCCTGGTCTTCGCGTTCCGGATGAGCCTGTTCACCAGCACCCTCGCGACCGGCAACAAGTTCGTCGGCGCAGACAACTACCTCAAGGCGTTCTCCGACCCGATCTTCCTCGAGGGCCTCGGAACAGTGGCGAAGTTCGCCCTGGTCATGATCCCGGCCCAGATGCTCGTGGCCCTCGTCGCTGCCCTCGTCCTCGACAACCTCGCCACCTGGGCCTCGAAGTTCTCCCGCCTGATGATCTTCATCCCCTACGCGATCCCCGTCGTCATCGGTGCCCTGATGTGGGGCTTCCTCTACAGCCCGCGGTTCGGTCCGGCCAGCAGTATCTTCGGCCTCTTCGGACTCGCCGCGCCGGAATTCCTGGCACAGGACAACATCTTCGGCAGCCTCGTGAACATCGTCACCTGGCAGTGGGCCGGCTACTACATGATCATCATCTACGCGGCACTCCGAGGTATCGACCCCGGGATCTACGAGGCGGCGGTGCTCGACGGCGCCTCCGACCGGCAGATCGCCCTGCGCATCAAGGTCCCCATGATCTCGTCGTCGCTGGTCATGGTGGTCATCTTCGCCCTGATCGGCACCCTCCAGTTCTTCACCGAACCGCAGGTCCTGAGGGGGGTGGCGCAGGGAGCCATCCCGGTGTCGTACACACCGAACATGTATGCGTTCACGCTGGCCTTCTCCTACAGCCAGTTCAACTACGCCTCCGCCATCTCGTTCGCGCTCGGGATCGTCGTGTTCGTCTTCTCCTTCATCTTCCTCTTCCTGACCCGCAAGCAGAGCGGACTGAAATAAGCCATGGCACTCGTCACAGACACCCCCCAGCAGCAGGACGCCGGCCGGAAGACACGCGGCACGGCAGCCCGCAACCGGGCCCGCAACGGCGGCCCGCGCATCGGCTCGCACATCTTCCTGCTGATGCTCGTCATCTACTTCATCACCCCCCTCTGGTGGCTGACGGTCGCGAGCACCAAGGACACGGCAGGCCTGTTCGGCGGATCCGGCGGCCCGCTCTGGTTCGACGACGGATTCCACTTCTTCAGCAACCTCCAGGGCCTGTTCGAACGGCAGGACGGCATCTACTGGCGCTGGCTCGGCAACTCGTTCCTCTACGCCATCTCCGGCGGCGTGGGTGCCACTGTCCTGGCGGTCCTCGCCGGCTACGGCTTCGCCAAGTACAACTTCCGCGGCCGGGCCGCCTTCTTCGGCATCCTGCTCGGTGCGGTCATGGTGCCCCTGACGGCGCTCGTCATCCCGACGTTCGTCCTCCTGAGCTCGGTGGGCCTGGTGAACACCATCTGGGCCGTCATCCTGCCGTCGCTGCTCAGCCCCTTCGGTGTCTACCTCATGCGGGTCTTCGCCCAGGAGGCGGTACCCGATGAGCTCCTCGACGCCGCACGGATCGACGGCGCGGGCGAGATCCGCACGTTCTTCCAGATCGCGCTCCCGCTGCTGCGTCCGGCCATCGTCACGGTGCTCCTGCTGTCCGTCGTCGGGACCTGGAACAACTTCTTCCTGCCGCTGGCGGTGCTCAGCGACCCGCTGCTGCTCCCCGTCACCGTGGGCCTGAACGGCTGGCAGGCACTGTCCAACGCCGGCAGCGGCGGCGAGGCCCTGTGGAACCTCATCACCACGGGCGCCTTCATCTCGATCATCCCGCTCATCATCGCCTTCCTCTCCCTCCAGAAGTACTGGCAGGGCGGGTTGTCGCTCGGCTCGCTCAAGTAGCCCGCACCCCGCCCCACCGCACGCCACCCTGAACAGAAAGCAGCTCGATGCAGAACGCACGCCTCACACTCGATCCCTCCTTCACGGTCGGGCGCATCAACCGCAACATCTTCGGCGGGTTCGTCGAACACCTCGGCCGCCACGTCTACGACGGAATCCACGAGCCCGGCCATGCGACCGCCGACGACGAGGGCTTCCGCCAGGACGTCATCGAACTCGTGAAGGAGATGGGCGTCTCGACCATCCGCTACCCCGGCGGGAACTTCGTCTCGGGCTTCCGCTGGGAGGACAGCGTGGGACCGCGCGAGGAGCGCCCCACCCGCCTCGACCTCGCCTGGCACTCCACGGAGACCAACCAGGTGGGCATGCACGAGTTCTCCTCCTGGCTGCGGAAGGTCGACAGCGACCTCATGCTCGCGGTGAACCTCGGGACGCGCGGAACCCCGGAGGCCCTCGAGCTCCTCGAGTACACGAACCTGCCGAAGGGCACCGCACTCGCCGACCAGCGCATGGCGAACGGCCGCCCCGACCCGTTCGGGGTGAAGATCTGGTGCCTGGGCAACGAGATGGACGGCCCCTGGCAGCTCGGCCACCGCTCCGCCGAGGACTACGGCAAGCTCGCGGCCATCACGGCCCGGGCCATGCGCCAGCTCGATCCGTCCATCGAACTCGTGGCCTGCGGCTCCTCGAGCGCCCACATGCCGACCTTCGGCGAATGGGAGCGCGTGGTGCTCACGCACACCTACGACGTCGTGGACTACATCTCCTGCCACGCCTACTACGAGGAGAAGAACGGGGACCTCGGTTCCTTCCTCGCCTCCGCCGTCGACATGGACTCCTTCATCGAGTCCGTCGTCGCGACCGCCGACCACGTGAAGGCCGTCCGCGGCAGCTCGAAGACCATCAACATCTCCTTCGACGAGTGGAACGTCTGGTACATCAGCCGGTTCGAGAACGTCGACAAGATCGAAGGCCTCGACAACTGGCCCGTGGCCCCGCGCCTGCTCGAGGACTGCTACTCGGTGGCCGACGCCGTCGTGTTCGGCAACCTGATGATCTCGCTGCTCAAGCACGCGGACCGCGTCACCTCGGCATCGCTGGCTCAGCTCGTGAACGTGATCGCCCCGATCATGACGGAGCCGGGCGGCCCCGCCTGGCGCCAGACCACGTTCTTCCCGTTCTCCCTCACCTCGAAGCTCGCGCAGGGGTCCGTGCTCGAACTCAAGCTCGACGCCGGCACGTACGAGACCAGCGACTACGGCACGGTGTCCCTGGTGGACGCAGTGGCCACGCACGACGACACGACGGGGGCCACCGCCGTCTTCCTCGTCAACCGGTCCCAGACCGAGGAGACGACCGTGACCATCGACATCGCCGCCCTGAACGGCTTCAGCCGTGTGGAGGCGCAGTCGCTGTACGATACGGACGTATATGCCAAGAACACCCTCGAGGAGCCCGAGCGCGTGACCATGAAGACCAACACCTCAGCGAAGCTCGACGGCGGTGCCGTGACCATCACGCTGCCCCCCGTGTCCTGGACGGCCGTATCCCTCGCATGAGCCCTTCCGAATACAGGATCGAGGGCGGCGGCTACACGGCCGTCGTCCTCGGTCTCGGTGCTGCCGTCCGGGAACTGACCTACGAGGGACGGCCGCTCGTGGTCGGCTTCGGCGCCGACGAGGAGATGCCGAGCTTCCGCGGCGCCTTCGTGGCGCCGTGGCCCAACCGGATCGAGGACGGCCGCTATTCGTTCGACGGCGTCGACCACCAGCTGCACGTCAACGAACCCGAGCGCGGCGCCGCCCTGCACGGACTGGTCTTCGACATCCCCTGGACCCTCGTGGAGCACAGCGCGTCCACCGTGACCCTGGGCTGCACCATCGAGCCGACGGAGGCATACCCCTTCACGCTCGCGCTGCACGCACGCTTCCGTGTCGACCGGGAGGGCTTCCGGACGGACGTCACCGCCCTGAACACGGGATCCCGGCGAGCGCCGTACGGTGTCTGCCCCCACCCGTACCTGGTGGCCGGTCCGTCACCGCTCGACGAGTGGGTGCTCGAGCTCCCCGCCTCGACGGTCCTGACCGTCACGCCCGACCGCCTGCTGCCGGTCGGCAAGGAAGCCGTGGACGGCACGCCCTTCGACTTCCGTTCGGCGCGCGTCCTCGGGGACGTCCGGATCGACCACGCCTTCACCGGCCTCACGTACGACGCCGCCGGCCGGGCCACGGTCCGGGTCACCGATCCGGCCTCCGGCACCGGCGCGGCCATGGTGTGGGACCAGAGCTGCCCCTGGGTGCAGATCCACACCGCGGACCTCCCGAAGAAGCCCGAGAACACACGCCTCGGCCTCGCCGTCGAACCCATGACCTGCCCACCCGACGCCTTCAACTCGGGCGAGGACCTCGTCGTCCTCCAGCCCGGGGAGAAGCACGCGACGGGCTGGACGATCACGGCCCTGTAGCGCCGCCGTCCTGCACCGGGCCGGGTCTCAGGCCCTGGCCCCGGCGGTCTCCCGGCGGACGAGGGCCAGCAGGTCGTCGAGGACGTCCCCCGCCGGCCGGTCGGCATCGAGGAGCGTGAAGGAGCCGAACCCGGGCAGCCTCCGGTAGCCGGCCTGCAGTGCCGCGAGCCCCGCGCGTGTCTCCACGTCGGTGCCGCGCGCCGCGACGCGACGCAGCGCGACGTCGACGGGCAGGTCGAAATGCGCGACGACGTCCGGCGCCGGGAGGATCCGCTCGAGCCACGGCAGGAGCACGCCGCGCGGCAGGCCGCGTGCCTCCCGCAGCGCGAGCTGGCAGGTGAGTCCGCGATCGAGCACGACCACGCCGTCGAAGCGGAGGAGTCGTACTTCGTGGAGAAGGGCATTGGCCACGCGGGCCACGGTCTCCAGCGTGTCCTGCAGGCGGGGTCCCGGCGCCCGGCCCAGCCGCGACCACCACGCCGCCATGGTCCGGCGCCCGGCCGGGGTCTTGAGCATCACCGCACGGTCTCCCCGGTCGGTGATGGCGTGGGTGAGGTCGCGGGCGGCCGTGCTCTTGCCGGACCCGTCGATACCGGTCAGGAGGATGCGCAGGGGAAGAGCCTTCCGTGGAGGATGTACCCGGTTCAACGGAACCCGCACCGGCGCCGTTCCCCGGGTGGCCCCGACGGGTGGTCACGGACCGGGACGGAGCCCGCCGTCGTCGAGCACCAGATGACCCTGCACCGCGTCGCCCCCGCACTGCTCGCCGTTCGGGTACACCCTGGCCGGGAGGACGGTGGTCGTAGAGCCGTTCGTGGACCCGTCCGTCCCCCGGAGGACCACGTCGACGCGGACCTCCTGCTCGGGCAGGTCGAGCTCGGCGAACCCCTGGAGGGTGCCGTCCGGCGTCGGGGAGACGCTGCACGAGTTCGCCTCGGGGCTGCACGTCTCCCCGGCATTCGACGAGCCGGGGGTCAGCACCACCTCGGTGGTGGTGCAGCCGTCCTCGGTGCACGCCGTCAGGTCGAGTCCCGCCCCGACGGCTGCAGGTCCTCCCTCGACGCTGATGGACAGCCCCCCGAGCGCTGCGACCGCTGTGCAGGGGAGCGCTTCCGCCGTGCAGGACGTCGCGGCGAGCACCAGCGCGCACAGGGCTGCCGCCCTCGCGGTCCTGCCGGTCATGGTCCTGCCCCTCCGACCCGGTCGCGAGTGCCGGGCTGGCCGGCCGATGTCCTGCCCCCGAGCCGGGCGAGCAGTCCGCTCTCCTCCGCGCGGGTCAACCCCGACCGGCGCTCACGCCCGAGCCCGCGTCCACGCTCGTCGTCGAGCGTGTCCTCGAGGATCTCCCGGAGGGGCCGCAGGACGCCGCCCGCGGCCCGGAAGGCGGCGTTGCTGCGGCGGCTGAAGCCGCCGAAGTCCTCGGGGAGCCAGAGCGGGAGGGATCGCGGCCCCGCCCAGTACGCGACGCCCTGCTCCACCAGCCATTCCGGTGCCGCCTCGACGACGGCACCGGTGTGACCGGCGACAGGGCGCGCCTGGGCGAGCACCTCCTCGAACGGGTGCGCGTCACCCACGGCGTTGATCGGTCCCGTGGCGCCGGCCCGGCCGGCGCTGATGGTCCAGGCGGCGAGGTCACGGACGTCGATGACCTGCACGTACCGGCCGGAGAGGGTCGGCGCGAGCACGTCGCCGTCCCGGGCCAGGGCGCACCGTGAGACCCAGTAGCCTAACCGGTCGCTCCCGTCGCCGGGTCCTGCGATCAGCCCGGCGCGGACGATCAGCAGGCGGTCACCGACCACCGCCGTCGACGCCCGCTCGCAGAGCACCTTCGCCTGCGCGTAGTCGTCCCCGCCGCCCTCACCCGGCTCGACCAGCGGCGCGGATTCGTCCGCACCTGGGACGTCGTTCGAGGCGTAGACGGAGCAGGAGGAGATCAGGGTCCAGTGGGCGGCCCGTGCTCCGAGCGCATCGAGGGCCGCGGTGACGTGCGCGACGTCCCAGGAGATCTCGATGACCTCGTCCCAGTCCGAGCCCCGGACGGCGTCGTACGCCGTCGCGTCCGATCGGTCCGCAGCGACGAATGCGGCCCCGGGCGGAGGCGGGCCGGCGGTGCCACGGGCGAGGCAGGTGACGTCGTCCCCGCCGCGCACGAGCCGGGTGGCGAGTTCCCTGCCGAGCCACGCGGTGCCGCCCAGGATCAGGACCCGCCTCACGGAGCGCACCCGGCAGGACACCCGGGCGGAGGGCAGGCCGAGGGCGCGCTCGGGTCCGCGGGCCGGCGGAGGGCCATCACCGCCGGTGTGCGCCGGTGGTGTCCGACGCCTCGAGGACCCGCGCCGCGAGATCGCGCGCCTCGCGCAGGCGCTCGGGCGGGCAGGTGCCGACGGGGGGCATCGAGAACCGGGAGGCCCGCCCGTCATCGGGGTCCCCGCGGGGAGCGGGCACCCGCCGGAAGCACAGCCGCGCGAGCACGATGCCGCCCGCGACGACCAGGAGGAGGGGATAGCCGCGGGCGCCCGCGAACAGGGCGAAGAATCCGAGGGAGATGCTGAGGATGCCGAGAGGGAGGAAGAATCTGGTGGTCATCACACGTCCGTCGTCGTTGACTGATTGTGGTGGCACCGATAGTACTCCCTGTGTCCCCGGATCAGTACAGGAGGCGCTGGTACAGCGTGTGGTCCTGCCAGTCCCCGGCGATGCACAGGTAGGACGGCGCCAGGCCGATGACGGTGAACGCGGCCTTCTCCAAAACGGCGATCGACGGCGCGTTGTGCGGCAGGACCGACGCCTGGACCCGGTGCAGTCCGAGGGTGTCGCGCGCGTAGCGGAGCACTTCCCCGAGGGCTGCCGAGCAGAGACCGCGGCCCTGCAGCCGCCGGTCCACCCAGTATCCGACGTGGGCGTTGAGGAAGGGTCCCCGCACGATCCCCGACAGGGTGATCGTGCCGGCGATCCCGTCCCCGGCGGTGAGGACCCAGGGCACGTCGGTCCCTGCAGCCAGGCCGCCGAGCATTCCGGCGATCCGTTCCGCCTGGCCCTCCTCCGTGAAGAAGGCGTCGTCGCGGAGCGGCTCCCAGGGCTCGAGCTGCTCCCGGTTCTGCCGGTAGGCCCGCGCGAGAGCCTCGGCGTCCGACGGTTCGAGGAGCCGCAGGCCTCCTCCGGACGGCAGCGTAGGTCGTGGCACCCGGCAACTGTAGTGCAGGGCGGGGACGAGGAACCGCCACCGCTGCGTGGACTCCGCGTGGTGGCCAGCGGCTCCGCCCGGGGCCGTCGCTCCGGCCTGCCCCTTCCCGCCGGCGGGCCGCACTGGCACACTGTCCGCATGGCCCCGGCACCCGAACCCCGGATCGATGACTACATCGATGCTCTGCCGCCCTGGCAGCAGGAGATCTGCCGAACGGTCCGCCGACTCGTCCACGAGGCGGACCCGGAGGTGGAGGAGACGATCAAGCGCACGCGCCAGCCGTACTTCGTGCTGCAGGGCAACGTCTGCGCGCTGCTCGCCACCAGGGACCACGTCAATGTCTTCCTCTACGACGGCGGTCTCGCCCCCGACCCCCAGGGCATCATCACGGGCGGGCACACCAACTCCACGGGACGGACCGTCGCGGTGTACGAGGACCGGCCCCTCGACGAGGACGCGCTGCGGGAGATCTTCCGGGCCATCATCGCCGACAACCGCGCAGGCGGTTGGCGGACCCTGACGAAGCGTGCAAGCCTAGGCGAATGAGCCTCCAGGACATCCTCACGGACACCGGCGCCGGCAGCATTTCCGCCTACGTGGCGCGCCCCGACGGCCCGGTGCGGGGCGGGCTGGTCCTTCTCCACGAGGTCTGGGGGCTCGTCGGCCACACCCGGGACGTCGCCGACCGCTTCGCGCGGGAAGGCTACGTCGTCGTCGCCCCTGACCTCCTCGCCGACCAGGGCATCACCGAGGAGAGCACCGCCGGCATCGGTGAGGCCATCGCCGGCCCGGACGCGGAGGCTCGCAACCGGGCCCAGCCGAAGCTGCGGGCACTGCTGGCGCCGCTGCAGGACCCCGGGTTCGGTGCGCTGACGACGCAGCGGGTGCAGGCCTGCTTCGAGTTCCTGCACGACGACCCCGAGGTGGCCGGACGCGTGGGGATCACCGGCTTCTGCTTCGGCGGTACGTACAGCTTCTCGCTCGCCGTCCACGAGCCGAGGCTCCTGGCATGCGTGCCCTTCTACGGCCACGCCGACTTCTCCGCCGAGGAACTGGCGCGCATCGAGGCTCCCGTCCTGGCCTTCTACGGGCAGGACGACGGCGGGCTCGTCACCGCGTTGCCGGCGCTGGAATCAGCGATGGCGGAGGCAGGCGTGGACTTCACCGCCACGGTCTACCCCGACGCGGGCCATGCCTTCTTCAACGACTCGAACCGCTTCGCCTACAGGCCCGGGCCGGCAGGGGACGCCTGGAGCCTGGCCCTGGACTTCCTCGCGCGCCACGTTGCCTGAGTCCCCGGCACGCCCGACGGAGGGGAGGGTGCCACCGCACCTCCGGCCCGCCGCCCTGGGCCTGGTCTTCCTGGGCGGTTCCGCGGGGACCCTCGCGCGCTTCGGCCTCGCCGAGGCCCTGCCGGCACCGGCGGGCCTTCCGCTCCCCGTCCTCCTCATCAACCTCACGGGGGCCTTCGCCCTCGGGCTGCTCCTCGAAGTGCTCGCCCGGCGGGGCCCGGACACGGGCGGCCGCCGGGCAGCCCGACTCCTCCTCGGCACGGGCTTCCTCGGCGGCTTCACCACGTACAGCGCGCTCGCCGTCGATTCCGCGGTCCTCGTGGGCGCCGGCCGCGCCGTCGAGGGCATCGCCTACCTCGTGCTGTCCGTCCTGCTGGGACTGGCGGCGACGGCAGTGGGCATCGCCGTGGGCAGCCGGACCCGCCCACCGGGCGCGCGGGGGGGGGCGCCGTGAGCGGAGGACTCGTGCTGGTGCTCGGCGTCGCGGGCGGGCTGGGCTCGGTGGCGCGCTTCCTGCTCGACGGCGCCCTCCGCGCGCGCGTCAGCAGTACCGTCCCCGCCGGCACCATGGCCGTCAACATCAGCGGCTCCTTCCTGCTCGGGCTCCTGACCGGACTCGTCCTCGCAGCAGCCCTTCCGCCCGCGTGGACGCTCGTGGGCGGTACGGGATTCCTCGGCGGCTACACCACCTTCAGCACGGCGAGCAACGAGACCGTGCGGCTGCTCCAGGCCGGCCGTGTCTGGCCCGCGGTGCTGTCGGGTGCGGGAACCGCGGCGGCGGCGCTCGCTGCAGCGGGGGCGGGACTGTCGATCGGACTGCTGGCCGCCTGAGGTGCAGCCTCGGGCGACGGCTCCCGCACGGCCCGTCCATCAGGTGCGGCCCGTCCATCAGCTGTGACCCGTCCTCGCGGCCGGGCAGGCTCGAGGGCCACCCTCCACGATGCCCCTTGACACCACCGCCGGAACGGGGACGATCGATCCACAGGGTCGCACAGGCGGCCCGACAGGAGGAGGATCCCGTGGGAACGATCGACGACGAGGCAGCCCTGACGATCTCCCTGGTGGGAGACCTCGCACCCGGTACCGACGCGACGGTGCAGGTACCCGGCGAGATGCCTCCCGGGGTGCCGTTCGACCCTCTCGGGATGCCGGCCTCGACCCGCCCCGGTGCCATCGGCCTCCCGGACTACGCGGATGTCGCGGCCCTGCGCGCCGGTGACTCGGTCCAGACCTTCGTCGCGGTGCCGGACGGAGACCCGGAGGCCGAGCTGCCGGGCTTCCTCGACTCCGGGAGCGGTGGGGGAGACGGCGGCGGGGACTGAGCGAACCGTCCTCAGCGTCGGGCGATGACGAGATGGCGGACGCCGTCGAGCGTCAGGACCTGGCGCTCACCCTGATCCGTGAGGCACAGGAGGACCGCGGTGCAGGTGGGGCACCTCAGCACCATGCCCGGAGCCCGCGCGTAGAGCAGGGCGGTCGCCAGGGGTGCGGACGATCCGCAGCCGTCGCACGTGCAGTCGGCGCTCGTGAGGTCGGCGACGAACTGCTCGAGGGCGCCCGCGAGGGCATTGCCGTCGAGGTGGTCCTGGTCCGGGGAGTGCTGCTGCTGGTCGTCCATCCCTATCCTCCGTATCGTTCGGTGCGGATGCGGCCGGCGTCGTGTCCGTCCTCCACGAGCCACGAGGCGACGGACTCGACGAATCCCGTGGAGCCGCAGATGTAGATGGCCGGATGGTCCTCGGGCGGGAAGCAGGCGGCGGTGACGGCGTCCCGCGTGAGCCGCCCGACGGGCCTGCCGTCGGGCGCGGCACGGGTGTAGGCGACGTCGATGGTGACCTGCGTGTCCTCCTGTCCGAGGACGGTGAGTTCACCGCGGTAGAACACGCTCCCGGGGTCCCGGACGGAATACAGCAGGCGCGCCGGCACCACCGAGCGGGCCTCCGCATGGGATCGGAGCATCGCCATGAGGGGGACGATGCCCGATCCTCCGGCGATGAGCTGCAGCGGGCCTCCGAGGTCCGGGGTCCACGTGAACCAGCCGCCCACGGGACCGCGGACCTCGAGCCGGTCCCCCACGGACAACTCGGTGACGAGGTAGGGGGAGACCTCCCCGTCGTCGAGCTCCTCGACCGTCAGCTCCAGTTCGTGGGGCGGCACCCACGCCGCTACCGAGTACGAGCGCACGGCCTGGTAGCCGTCCTCGGCAGTGAGCCGCAGGTCCACGTGCTGACCCGGCACACCCGTCACCGCGTCGGGGAAGCGGAGCCGCAGCGTACGCGCCGTCGCCGTCTCGGGCCGGGCGGCGCTGACCTCTGCCGCTTGCCACGTCCGCCTCACCAGTAGCGATCCTCGCGCCACGGGTCCCCGTACATGGAATATCCGTTGGTCTCCCAGAAGCCCGGGAGGTCCTGGTCCATCAGTCGGATGCCGCTGACCCACTTGGCGCTCTTCCAGAAGTAGAGGTGGGGTACGAGCAGCCGGGCCGGCCCGCCGTGCGCGGCAGCGAGCGGCTCGCCGTCGAACTCGTGGACGAGCCACGCCTTCCCGTCGAGGAGGTCCCCGAGCGGGATGTTCGTCGTGTAGCCGCCGTACGAGTGCACCATCGTGTGGTCGGACCCGGATTCGACGTCCTCGAACAGCGTGTCGAGGGAGACGCCGCGCCAGGCGGTACCGAACTTCGACCAGTGGGTCACGCAGTGGATGTCCGTGGTGACGTCCTCCTGGGGCAGGGCCTGCAGCTGTTCCCACGTCCACTGGTGCGTCCGGCCCTGGCCGGCCGCGATCTGGAATGTCCAGTCCGCCCGGAGCACGCGGGGTGTGGGGCCGGCGGACATGACGGGGAAGCTGTCGGTCGCGTACTGGCCCGGCGGGAGGTTCACGTCCCTGGTCCGCCGCCTGCCCGCGAAGCCTGAGGTCGGTATTGCCATGCGGTACTCCCGCCTGAGGAAGGACGCCGGTTCGGCGGTAGGAGAAACGTATGCCAGCCGCCCGGCACTGTCCAGAGCAGTCACGCGGACGCCGGAAGGGCGGACTAGGGTTGAACGGTGCCCGAGGAGACCTTCGACCTGCGCGCCATCGCCGTGGGAGCCTACGGCCCCTCGCTGCTCTACGGGGTGGCCACGGGCGCGATCCTGCCCGTCATCGCGCTGACGGCTCGCCAGCTGGGCGCCGACCTCGCGACGGCCGCCCTGGTCATCACGCTCTCCGGCATCGGATCACTGGTCACGAACGTCCCTGCAACCCTGATCGCCACGCGCTTCGGCGAGCGGAAGGCCCTGGTGGGCGCCGCCCTGTGGTGCGCGGCGGCGATGTTCCTCGCGCTCACGGCACCCACCCTGCCGGTGTTCGCTGCTGCCGTCTTCATGGTCGGGATGGCCGGCGCAGTGTTCGGGCTCGCGCGGCAGAGCTACCTGACCGAGGCCGTGCCGCCGTACTTCCGCGCGCGGGCGCTCTCGACGCTCGGCGGTGTCACCCGCATCGGGGTCTTCGTGGGTCCCTTCGCCGCAGCCCTCGCCATGAGTACCCTCGGGCTGGACGGCGCGTACTGGGTGGGAGGAGTGGCGAGCCTCGCCGCTGCCGCCCTCAGCTGGCGTGTCCCGGAACTCGACGCACCGGCCCGGAGGCCGCTCCCTGCACAGAACGCGGTCGGAGCCGCCCTGGCACCGCCGCCGGCCCCGACGGTGCGCTCCGTCATGCGCAGCCACCGGCGGATCTTCGTCACGGTCGGCATCGGGGTGCTCCTCATCGCGGCAGTGCGGGCCACGCGCCAGGCGGTGCTGCCCCTGTGGGCGGAGAACATCGGCCTCGACGCCTCGGCGACGGCACTGATCTACGGGCTCTCGGGCGCGATCGACATGCTGATCTTCTACCCCTCGGGCAAGGTCATGGACGTCAAGGGCCGCCGGTGGATCGCCGTGCCGTGCATGCTCATCATGGGGACGGCCCTGACCCTGCTGCCCCTCACCGCGGATGCCGTGGGCCTGCTGCTCGTGGCCCTGCTCATCGGCTTCGGGAACGGGATCGGGTCCGGCATCGTCATGACGCTGGGAGCCGATCTGTCCTCGACACCGGGCCGTCCCCAGTTCCTCGGGATCTGGCGCCTGCTCACCGACGCCGGCACCATGGCCGGGCCGGCGCTGCTCTCCCTCGTGACGGCGCTGGCCACGCTCTCGGCGGGGATCTGGGTGACGGCGGCCCTCGGTTTCGTCGGTGCCGGGGTCCTCTGGTACTGGATCCCGCGCGCCGCCCCGGGGTCGGCGGAGCCGGCCTCCCGGGTCTGACCCCGGCGGTGGGGCACCAGGCCGGGGCGCTGGACGGGGAGAGCTGCTGGTCGATCGACACGTGCGGCGTCCAGACATCCGTCACCCGGGCGAGTTCGTCGTCGATGGTCGTCCTGTCGATGTCCATGGACCCGGTGTGCAGCATCGTTCACCATCCCGTGCGGTGCTCCGGGCGGTCAGCGCCTTCCGCGCCGGGCGATGGCACGCGCGGCGAGGACGACGCCTGCCGAGGCGGCGACCCACGGGCCGCCGACGATGATCGGATCCATCCACTGATGCTTGGTGTCCGCGCGTCCCGTGCCGAAGCGGGACGCGAGGCCGTGCCGGCGTCCCTCCGCCAGCACGCCCGTCTCCGTGATGGGGTTGTCGGGACGCAGCGTGGCGAATGATGCCGCGTGGGAACCCCATGCGTCCACGCGGTCACCGAGCAGGAGCAGGAGCCAGTGCGCGGCGCGGCCCTCGCTGTACCGGTAGGCATAGCGCCGGATGCTGCCGGAGACGCCCTTCAGGGGAGCGCTCGTCCCGAAGGCCGGGGTCAGCCGGCTGTGCTCGACCGACCGCTCCCGGCCCTCTCCGCCCGGCTGCTCCTCGGGGTAGTCCCAGTGCGCCCCGGTCCCGGCCGGGTCGAACACCTCCCGCGGGAACGACGGTCGGTCCTTCGGGTCGAGGTCCGCGCCCCAGCCGGGGATCCGGGCGCGCAGTGCCTCGGGGGTGGGGATGTCCCTGGACTTGTTCGCGACATAGGGCGTGGACGGCGTGGATGACGACACGGTGATCTCCTAGCTGGGGTTCGCGATGACGAGTGTCTTGATGCAGTTGTCGAGTTTCGCCGAGAACATGTGGTAGCCCTCGGCGATGTCCTCGAGGGGTATCCGGTGCGTGACGATGTCGCTGGGCTTGAGGTAGCCGTTCTGGATGTGCTCGAACAGGCGCGGCCACTGGCGTTTCACCGGCGTCTGGTTCATGCGCAGGGTGAGCCCCTTGTTCATGGCGTCGCCGAACTTCACGGCGCTGAACAGGGGCCCGTAGGCTCCGACGACGGACACGGTGCCACCCTTGCGCACCGCATCGATGGCCCAGTTCAGGGCGACGGGGGAACCGGCCTGCAGTTTGAACTTCGAGGAGGTGACGTGCTGGAGGAAGTTGCCGTCGGCCTCCGCCCCGACGGCGTCGATGACGACGTCCGCGCCCAGGTAGTCGGTGGTCTTCTTCATCTCCACCACGATGTCGTCGTACTCGGCGAAATTGTAGGTCTCCGCGTGCGCGAACGTGCGGGCCTTCTCGAGCCGGTACTCGAGGTGGTCGACGACGATCACGCGCCCCGCTCCCATCAGCCAGGCAGACTTCGCCGCGTACAGGCCCACGGGGCCGGCGCCGAACACCACCACGGTGTCGCCCTCGACGATGTCCCCGAGCTGCGCGCCGAAGTACCCGGTTGCCAGGGCGTCGGTGAGCAGCACCGCGTCCTCGCTGTCCAGCCAGTCGGGGATGATCGCGGGTCCGACGTCGGCGAAGGGCACGCGGACGAACTCCGCCTGGCCGCCGTCGTACCCGCCGGTGGTGTGCGAGTAGCCGTAGATGCCGCCCACCGCCGTCGCGTTCGGGTTCACGTTGTGGCAGTTCGAGTACAGGCCGCGCGCGCAGAAGTAGCACGACCCGCAGTAGACGTTGAAGGGGACCATGACGCGGTCGCCGCGCGTGAGGTTCCGGACGGAGGGCCCCACCTCCTCGACGACGCCGATGAACTCGTGCCCGAACGTGGTGCCCACGCGGGTGTCCGGCATCATGCCGTGGTAGAGGTGAAGGTCGGAACCGCAGATGGCAGCCGTGGTGACCCGGACGATGGCGTCGTTCGGGTGCTCGATCCTCGGCATCGGCTTCTCTTCGACGCGGATCTTGTAGGGCCCGCGGTACACCATGGCTTTCATCGTCCGCCTCCTTCGTCGCTGGTCCGGCCAGCGTCGCACCGTCGCGGCGGCGCATCAACGGTCCGGTGGCGGAGGGAAACGGGGTGCGGAGGAGCCGGCGGGGTGCTACGCCTGCTGCTGTGCCGTCACCCGGGCCTGCGCCGCGAAGAGCCATCCCGCGGCGGCCGAGAGCGTGAAGCCGACGCCGACGATCCAGGCGAGCCCCCACCAGAAGAACAGGGGTACGTTCGCCGTGCCGGGTTCGGGTGCCGGCCCGATCGCCTGCACGGAGAAGTACAGGGCCGCCGACAGCGCGAGGCTCCCGAGCCCGAGCACCCAGCACGCCACGAGCCAGCTGCGGGCCGACCCCCAGTGCGCGCCGAACCCCTGCCAGTTGTTCCAGGTGTCGCCGGTCCGCATGATGATCAGCCCGCCGACCAGGGTCCAGGTCCCGACGACGAGGAGCGCCGCCACCACGTCGGCGGGCCGGTGCCAGAGGTTGATGAAGGTGGCCGCCCCGGCGAGGACGGAGTACGACCCGCCCGCCGCTGCGGCGAAGGGACGCCAGCGCGGTGTCGCGATGACGAACACGGCCGCGGCGGCGGACGCCGCCAGCGTCGTATGCCCTGACGGTAATGAGTTGAAGGCGAGCGTCGCGACGCCGCGGTCCGGCCGGTCGAACACGACGTTCTTCAGGAGCTGCGTGGTCAGGTTCGACGCCAGGATCACGGCGACGGCGATGAGCGCGGCCGCATACCTCCGACGCCTCAGGGCGACGAAGAGGATGGCGGCGGCTGCGGCGATCACGGAGATGGTGGGGAGCGTGTCCAGGAAGCGCAGGAAGGGACCCTGGGTGTCCGGCGCCGCGACTCCGGCCTCGCGCCACGCGGACTCGTCGGCGAACTGGCCCGTGGTGGTGCGCACGAACGCCCAGTAGGTCCAGCCCAGCGCGCTCGCGCAGGCCACGGCGGCCAGCACGAACAGCAGGGGTGAGCGTGCTGCCCGTGCCTGCCCGGTAGAGGTTCGCTGCGACGTCATCGACCCAATCGTTCCATACGATCCTGCGAGTCCCGTAACCGTCCCGTGACCTCCGGCCGGGACCGCACCTCCCGTAACCTGAGGTCGTGCACACCCCTCCGCCTACCCCACCGCCTGCCCCGCCGACGCCTCCGACGTCGCCCCTGCCGCTGCCCGGTCCGGCGGAGGTGGCCGGGTCGGCGCGCGTGGTCTCGGTGCCCATGCGGGTGAAGTTCCGGGGCGTCCTCCAGCGTGAGGCGCTCCTGGTGCGGGGGCCGGCGGGATGGGGCGAGTTCTGCCCTTTCCCCGAGTACGACGACGCCGAGTCCGCCCCGTGGCTCGCGTCCGCGATCGAGGCGGCCTGGCACGGCTTCCCCGAACCCCTCCGGACGTCGGTGCCGGTCAATGCCACGGTGCCGGCGGTCGGACCGGACGCCGTGGAAGGCGTGCTCTCCCGCTTCGGAGCGGTGGACGCCGTCAAGGTGAAGGTCGCGGAGAAGGGGCAGGATCTCGCGGCCGACGTCGCCCGCGTCGCGGAGGTGCGCAGGCTCCTCCCGGAGGTCGGGATCAAGGTGGATGCCAACGGTGGCTGGGACGTCGGGGAAGCCCTGGCCGCGCTCGACGCGCTGGCCCGCTTCGACCTGCAGTACGTGGAACAGCCCGTTCCGGACATCGCAGGCCTGCGGACCGTGCGGTTCGAACTGCGCCGCCGCGGACACCGGGTGCTGGTGGCCGCCGACGAGAGCGTCCGCCGGCAGGACGATCCGCTGCGCGTCGCCCGCGAGGACGCGGCTGACATCCTGGTCATCAAGGCCCCGCCGCTCGGCGGGGTCCGGCGTGCCCTCGACATCATCGGACGGGCGGGCCTGCCCGCCGTCATCAGTTCCGCCCTGGACACCTCCGTCGGGATCCGGGCCGGCGTGGCCCTGGCGGCCGCGCTGCCGGACCTCCCCTATGCCTGCGGCCTCGCGACGGTGTCGCTCATGGCCGGTGACGTCACCGACGCCCCCCTGGTGCCGCACCTAGGGCGGATCGGGGTACGGGAGGTCGAGGTCTCCGAGGAGAAGCTGCACAGGTTCGCCGCCGCCCCCGACAGGAGGCAGTGGTGGCTGGAACGCCTGGACCGGGCCTACGCCCTCCTGGCCGACGGATCGCGGGAATCCCGCGGCTGACAGGACGACACGCGAAAATCACACGGCGGAAATACGGGCACAACACGAGCGGGCTAGGTTAGATCGTCAATGGTCTTGTGAGAGGAACAAAACCTTGACAACTTCGGACTCCCTGCCACACCCCGTCGTCGGGCTGACGTCCTACCTCGATTCCGCCGTGACAGAGGGTTGCGGAACGATCGAGGCGGCATTCCTGCCCCAAAACTATCTCGCGCCCGTACTCGCCGCCGGCGCCATCCCGGTGCTGCTCCCTCCGCAGGGGACCGACGGCGGTGTGCTCGAGCACCTGCTGCCGAGGCTCGACGGCGTGATCGTGGTCGGAGGCTGGGACATCGATCCAGCACGCTACGGCGCCGAACCGCACGCCGAGACCGATCGTCCGCACCTCCTGCGTGACGCGTGGGACTCCGCCGTGGTGCGGGAGGCGGTCCGGACCGACCTGCCCCTGCTGGGGATCTGCCGTGGCGAGCAGATGCTCAACGTGGCGCTCGGGGGTTCACTGCACCAGCACCTGCCCGACCTCGTGGGCGAGGGGACGTACCAGCTGGGGGACCACCGCTTCAACGCCATCCCCGTGGACCTCCGCCCCGGTTCGCACGTCGCCCGGGTGGTGGGCGGCACGCGCGTCGAGGCGGTGCCCGTCTCCCACCACCAGGCCGTGGACCGGCTGGGGCTCGGCCTGCAGGCTGCGGCGTGGAGCGACGACGGCGTCATCGAGGCGATCGAACTCCCGCAGAACCGTTTCTGCATCGGGGTCCAGTGGCACCCCGAACAGAGCCCCACCGAGACAGCGCTGTTCGACGCCTTCGTGCAGGCCGCCCGGGAACGGCAGCTGGGCCGGACACTCCCGCTGCATCTGGACGGAGCCTTCCAGGAGATGGGCCTGCCGGCCGGCTGAGCAGCCACCCGGGCGGGGGATGCCTGTTCGATCGCCGTTCACCCGGCGTTCATCGGCCCGCACCATGGATGTTCAGGTGTCCTCGGAAGGGTGGAGGCGAACCCGTTCGCCCCTGGAAGAGGTACCACCCATGACTGAAACCACGCGCCGCCTGCTGCCCATGCTCGGCCACACCAAGGGGAAGCGCAGTGCCGTCACCTGCGCACTCAAGTGTGACAATGCGTGTTCCGACGCCGTCTGCAACACCTCCGCCAACAACTACTTCCGGGACATCGTCTCGAGTGAGTTCTCGCGCCGGAGCGCACTCGGTGCCGGTGCCGCAGGTGCGCTGACGCTCCTCGTCGGTATGCAGACCGGAGCAGGCTCGGCCCAGGCCGCGCCACCGCCCGGCAAGGGCTACCTCAAGAGCAACCTGCCGTTCGACGCCATCGCGCCCGTCGATGCCCTGGTCGACGACATGACGGTGCCGCAGGGCTACGGCTGGAAGCCGGTCATCCGCTGGGGCGATCCGCTGTTCAGCGCGTCTCCTGCATTCGACGCCGAGAACCAGACCGCCGCCGCGCAGGCGCTGCAGTTCGGGTACAACTGCGACTACACGGACATCCTCGAGGTCGAGGGCAGCAAGGGGCGCCGTGCGGTGCTCTTCGCCAACCACGAGTACACGAACGAGACCATCATGGTTCCGCCGACCCTGCCCGCCGCCGAGGTCCGCGGCATCGGCAAGGCGGCGCACGGACTGTCCGTCGTCGAGCTCGAGCGCAAGAACAAGAACAAGCCGTGGTCCTACGTCCAGGGCGCTCCGCTGAACCGCCGCTACCTGACCACCACCCCGTACGAGGTCACAGGCCCCGCCGCAGGCTCCGACCTGCTCAAGACCAAGGACGACCCCGCGGGCCGCAGCATCCTCGGCACCCTCGGCAACTGCGCCGGCGGCACCACGCCCTGGGGCACCATCCTCTCCGGCGAGGAGAACTTCAACGGCTACTTCGTGGCCACCGGCACCAGCGACGGTGACCGCCGCTACGGCATCACGAACCGCCCGACCGCACGGGGCTGGGAGATCGACGAGCCGCGCTTCGACACGCGGAACGCCGGCTACGAGAACGAGAAGCACCGCTTCGGCTACATCGTCGAGGTCGATCCCTTCGATCCGACCTCCACGCCCAAGAAGCACTCCGCGCTCGGACGCTTCAAGCACGAGGGCGCCAACGTCACCGTCGCCTCGGACGGCCGGGTGGTGGCGTACATGGGCGACGACGAGCGCTTCGACTACCTGTACAAGTTCGTCTCGAAGAACAAGGTCCAGCCCGGCACGAGCGCCGCTGCGCGCAAGGCCAACATGACGCTGCTGAGCGAGGGCTCGCTCTACGTCGCGCGCTTCCAGGGCAACTCCGTGGCCGAGATCAACGGCACCGGCACGCTGCCCTCCGACGGCGCGTTCGACGGCGTGGGCGAGTGGCTTCCGCTGCTCATCGACAACCGGTCCGTCGTTGCCGGCATGACGGCCGCCGAGGTCGCCGTCTTCACGCGCCTCGCCGCCGACAGGATGGGCGCCACGAAGATGGACCGCTGCGAGGACGTGGAGCCCAACCCGGCCACGGGCAAGGTCTATGTCGCCTGCACCAACAACACCAACCGCGGCGTCGGCTCGAACGCCCCCGCGGACGAGGCCAACCCCCGCACGCAGAACCGGGACGGCCACATCGTCGAGCTGTCGGAGGCGGGCGGCAACGCGTCCGGAACCCGGTTCACGTGGAACCTGCTCCTGGTCTGCGGCGATCCGGCCCGCAACCCGACCACCTACTTCGGGGGCTACCCGAAGGACAAGGTCTCGCCCATCTCCTGCCCGGACAACGTGGCCTTCGATTCCCAGGGCAACCTGTGGATCTCCACCGACGGCCAGCCCAGCACGGTGGGCTTCAACGACGGCCTGTTCAAGGTGGGCCTCGAGGGCGCCGAGCGGGGCCGCGTGCAGCAGTTCCTCGCGGTGCCGCGGGACGCCGAGACCTGCGGTCCGGTGATCCACGACCAGGACGGCAGCGTGTTCGTCGCTGTACAGCACCCCGGCGAGGACGGGAACTGGGCGGCCCAGACCTCCTACTTCCCCGACTACGTACCGGCAGGTACACGGCCGGGCAGGGGCGAGGCCGCCCTCCCGCGGCCGTCCGTGGTGCAGGTCTACCGGGCGTAGCGGCCTCGCGAGCTGGCCGGGGTCCGGGCTGATCGCACGTACCGGATCCCGTCCTGGGGGAGGGATCCGGTGCGTGCCGGGGATGGAAGGATGGATGCGTGACTGATCCAGCTGCATCCCCTCCGGTCCCTCTCGATTCCGCCGCATCCGCTGCCCGGGCCGTCCAGGCCCTCGTCGCCGGCGGCGTCACCGACGTCGTCGTCGCTCCCGGTTCCCGCAGCGCGCCCCTCGCCTACGCCCTCGCGGAGGCGGGAGCCGCCGGCCTGGTCCGGCTGCACGTCCGCATCGACGAGCGGTCGGCGGCCTTCACCGCGCTGGGCCTCGCACTCGGCGGGCAGCGCCCCGCGGCCGTGGTGACGACGTCGGGCACGGCGGTGGGGGAGCTGCTGCCGGCCGTGATGGAGGCGAACCACGCGGCGGTGCCCCTCGTGGTGGTCTCGGCCGACCGGCCCGGCGAGCTGCGCGGGACCGGTGCCAACCAGACCACGGTGCAGCCGGGCCTGTTCGGCGTGCACGTCCGGGCGGGCCTCGACGTCCCCGCCGGCGAGGACCCGTCCGTCCTGGTCCGGGAGGCGCTCGCTGCCGCCACCGGCGGGCCCGCGCACGGCGTGCCCACGCAGCCGCCGGGACCGGTGCACCTCAATCTGGCCTACCGTGATCCGCTGGTACCGGACGGCGCCGGCCGTCCCGTCGAGTCAGCGGTCTTCGAGGACCGGCCTGCCGTGATCAGCGACGCACCCGCCGCGTCCGCGTCGGACGCACCGGATCCGTCCGCGGCATCGACGCCTGCCGCCGGGAGCACCACGGTCGTCGTGGCGGGACACGGCGCGGGAGAACTGGCCGCGGTGTTCGCTGCCCATCTGGACCTGCCGCTGCTGGCGGAACCGTCGTCGAACGCCCGCTTCGGCAGCAGCGCGATCGCCCCGTACCGCCTCCTGCTCGAACATCTCGGCCCGGCCATCACACGCGTGGTGACCTTCGGCCGCCCCACCCTGTCCCGTCCGGTGACCGCGCTGCTGGCACGGCCCGATGTCGAGCACGCCCTGTACCTGCCCGCGCCCGTCTCGTGGTTCGAGGAGGGCCGACGCACCGAGCGCATCATCGACAACCTCCCGGAGCTGCTGGAGTTCGCGGGCCGCGGCGACGACGGCTGGCTGCGCTCGTGGCGCGAGGCGGGGGCGACGGCCGAGGCCGGGATCCAGTCGCTGCTCGCCGGCGAACCCCGCATCACGGGCCTGCACCTCGCCGACGCGGTGTGGGAGCACACGGACGGGAACCTCGTGCTCGGCTCCTCCAACCCCATCCGTGACATGGACCTCGTCGCCGCCACCGACTGGCACCCGCTCGAGGTCTTCGCCAACCGCGGGCTGGCGGGGATCGACGGCACCGTCTCGACCGCCACCGGGGTGGCGCTCGCCGCCGGCATCCCCACGCGCGTGCTCATGGGCGATCTGACGTTCCTGCATGACGTCGGCGGACTCCTCCTCGGCGACGGTGAACCGCAACCGGACCTGCACATCGTGGTCCTCAACGACGGCGGCGGGGGGATCTTCGGCCTGCTCGAGCACGGTGCGGAATCGACGACTGCCCGCTACGGCGCCGCCGTCGAACGGCTGTTCGGCACCCCGCACACCGTGGACCTCGCAGCGATCGCTGCCGCCTACGGACTGCGGTACGAGCGCGCGACGACGCTCAACGAGCTGGATACGGCGATGGAGCGGCCCATCCGGGGCCGCTCCATCCTCGAGGTCCGGACCGAGCGGGCGACGCTCCGGGACCTCCATGCGCGCATCCGCCATGTGGTGGCGGACGGATTCCTCTAGCTACAGCACCTTCGAGAGGAACAGCTTCGTCCGCTCGTGCTGCGGGTTCCCGAGGACGTCCTCGGGCTTGCCCTGCTCGACGACGACGCCGCCGTCCATGAACACCACGCGGTCGCCGACCTCCCGGGCGAAGCCCATCTCGTGCGTGACCACCATCATGGTCATGCCCTCCTTGGCGAGCTGCTTCATGACCTCGAGCACGTCGCCGACGAGCTCGGGGTCCAGCGCGCTGGTCGGCTCGTCGAACAGCATCATGTCCGGGTCCATGGAGAGCGCGCGTGCAATCGCGACACGCTGCTGCTGGCCGCCCGAGAGCTGCGAGGGGAAGGCGTCCGCCTTCTCCGCGAGGCCCACCTTGGCGAGGTTCCTGCGGGCGATCTCCGTGGCCTCGGTCTTGCCCCGCTTCTTCGCCCGCTGCTGCGCGAGGGTCAGGTTCTTCAGGACGGTGAGGTGCGGGAACAGGTTGAACTGCTGGAACACCATGCCGATGCGCGTCCGCACGTCGTCCAGGTCCGTCTCGCTGTCCGTGATGTCCACGCCCTCCACCATGACGGTGCCGCTGGTGGGCTCCTCGAGGCGGTTGACGCAGCGCAGCAGCGTGGACTTGCCGGAGCCCGAGGGCCCGATCACGCAGACCACCTCGCCCTGGTCCACGTGGAAGTCGATGCCCTTGAGCACCTCGTTGCTGCCGAAGGTCTTGCAGAGTGCCCGGACCTCGATCGCGGGGACGGCTGCGGCCGATCCGCGGGATGCGGCACCCGATGCTGGCTGGCTCACCGGAATCACCGGCCTCTCTTGTTGTGTCGTTCGAGCTTCGCGACCAGCTGGGTCAGCGGCAGCGTGATGACGAGGTACATCAGTGCGGCCACCACGAGCGGCGTCGCGTTCGCCTGGCTGGTGAGGGCGTCACGCGAGAACGTGGTCAGTTCGCGGTCGCCGATGGCCATGCCCGCGATGAACAGCAGCGACGTGTCCTTGATGAGGATCACGAGTTCGTTGGTCAGCGGGGGAGTGATGATGCGGAAGGCCTGCGGGAGGACGACGGTCACCATGGTCCAAGCGGAGTTCATGCCGAGCGAGCGCGCGGCCTCGACCTGCCCCTTGGGCACCGCCTCGATGCCCGCTCGGATGGTCTCCGCGATGTAGGCGGAGGAGACGATGATGAGGGCGATCAGGCCCGCGCCCGCATTGCCGCCCGGAGGGCGCCACTGCAGGGCGATCGGGACGGCATAGGCGAAGCCGAAGATCACGAGCAGGGCCGGGAGGCCGCGGAAGAGCTCGATGTAGGCGGTCGCGAGCCAGCGGTAGGGCAGGACGGGCGAGAGCTTCATGAGCGCCAGGAGCAGGCCGAGCAGCATCCCGCCGACGAAGGCGATCACCGTGTAGACGACCGTGTTCTTCGCCGCGATCGTGACGATCTCGGGGAACGTGTCCCGGGCGACCTCGACGTTGAGGAAGTTGGTCTGGATCCTGCTCCAGTCGGCCGAGAGGACGACGAACAGGACGGCGGCGGCGAAGACCGCATAGAGGACGCCTCGCGTGAGGCGCCGGCGTGTCGATCGTTTCACGCGGGGTATTACCTTCCGTCGGGAGGTGGCGCCCGAGCGGCGCCGGAGTCTGCACTGCCGGCGCCGCTCGGGTAGGGGTGTCCTACTCCGCGAAGTAGGAGTCGTAGATTTCCTGGTACCGGCCGTTGTCGCGCAGGGCCGTCAGCTGCTCGTTGACGGCTGCGACGAGTTCCTCGCTGCCTTCCTTCGACATGATGAAGCCGTACTGCTCGTCGGTGGGCAGTTCCTCGGCGATGGTGAAGGCGCCTTCCTCCGTGTGCCCGAGGTTGACCGGGAGGTCCTGCAGGAGCGCGTCGACGTTGCCCGCCTGGATCGCGGCGTACATCTCGGCGTCGGACGGGAACTGGACGAGCTCGGCCTCGGGTGCCTTCTCGGCGGCGTAGGTCGCACCCGTGGTGCCCTGCTGGACGCCGACCTGCTTGCCGGCGAGGTCCTCGATCGAGGCGATGTCCGAGCCCTCGGGGACGAGGATCGACTGCAGGGAGTCGTAGTACGGGTCCGAGAACGCGAGGTTCGCCTTGCGCTCCTCCGTGATGGTGACGGCGCTCGCGCCGATGTCGCACTGGCCCGCCGCGAGGACGGCCCCGCTCTGCAGTCCGTCGAAGCCGACGTCCTGCACGGCGAGCTCGAGGTCCATGCCCGAGGCGATCTCCTTCATGAGGTCCATGTCGAAGCCGGTGTACTCGCCGTTCTCCTCGAACTCGAAGGGCGGGTAGGGGATGTCCGAGCAGACGGTCAGCGAGCCTTCGGCGACGAGATTCAGGCCACTGTCCTCTCCGGAGCCGGACGCGGCGTCGTCGGAACCTCCGCCACACGCGCTGAGCGCGAGGGCGCCGGCGGCCAGGGCGGCCAGCATTGCGGATTTCTTGGAAAGCATGGGTACCTCACTTGAACGGACGGGATGGAGCGGAAAAGGTCCTGCTGATTCTAACGAGCAAAGAGAGATGTGCATCACAGGCTACAGGTATTGCTTATTGGTAACCAAGGGCAGGACTCAGCGGGCCAGCCCGAGCGCCTGGATCATGGGCCGGAACTTGCTCCAGGTCTCCGCCAGTTCCGCCTCGGGCTGCGAGCCCTCGACGATGCCGCAGCCGGCGTAGAGCCGCACGCGCGTCGGCGTCTCGACGACCGCGCCACGCAGGGCGATGCCCCACTCGCCATTGCCGCCGGCGTCGATCCAGCCCACCGGTCCGGCGTAGGGGCCGCGCTGCAGGTGCTCGAGTTCGCGGATCAGTGCACCCGCGACGGTGGTCGGGGTGCCGCAGACGGCGGCGGTCGGGTGGAGGGCCTGGACGAGGGCCAGCGACGTCGGGATCTCGCCGGCGGCGTCGGGGGCGAGCTGCGCCGTGACATCCGACGCCAGGTGCCACACGTTCGGCAGCTGGAGGACGAACGGTTCGCTGTGCGACGTCATGGAACTCGTGAAGGGCTCGAGCGTCTCGGTGAGCGAGTCGATCGCGATCTGGTGCTCGTGGAGCTGCTTCTCGGACCCGGCCAGCACCCGCGTGGGGTAGTCGGGGTCGCCCTCGGGAGCGTTGGCACGGTCGAGGGTGCCGGCGAGGACGCGGGCCCGGGCGGTGTTGTCCTCGACCTTGATGAGCATCTCCGGCGTCGAGCCGATCAGGCCGTCGACCGCGTAGGTCCAGCAGTCCTCGTACCGGACGGCGAGTTCGCGCAGCACCTGCGCGGTGGCCACGGGCGTCTCGAGGTCCGCGACGACGTCGCGTGCGAGGACGAGCTTGCTCAGTTCGCCGGACTGCACGTGCTTCACGCCCTCCGCGACGGCGAGCTTGTACTGCTCCTCGCTGAGGACGCCGGGGCCGAGCCTGTCACCGGGGCTGGGGGAGCGGTCGGCGTCGGGCTCGACGAGGTAGGCGGCGAGGGCGGCCTCGGCCGCCTCGGCGGTCAGGGCGGCCTCGGCGTCGTCGGTGATGAACGTCAGCCAGCTCCGGCCCTCGCTGCAGCCGACCACCACCTCGGGGACGATCAGGCGCGATTCGTGCGGCGAGGTCTTGGAGAAGGCGAAGGACCCGAACGCGATGAGGCCGGACCCGGGGACGCCGAGCTCGTTCACGACCTCCGCGCCCGCGAGCTCGCGTCGCCACCACTCCTGGGCCTGCGTGAAGCGGTCAGGGCCCGTGACGGTGAACCTCGCGGTCTCGCCGTAGCCCACGAGCCCGCCACCTCGCCGGATCCAGGTGTGGGCGTCGTTCCGGACCACGTACTCGAGGAGGCCCGACTGGGGGTCCATGTCGGCGCGTCCCACCGTGATGCTGCGGAGCCCGCGGGACTGTCCGGGCGCAGGCGTCAGCGCGGTGAGGGACGGAGTGCTCATGATGCTCCAAGCGTACTCCGCGGTCCTGCGGCGTATCCGTGCGGCATCGTGAGCTTGGGCACGTGCGCCCCGACAGCGCCGCAATGGTCCGGTACCGATTAGGCGCCGGGTGTTTGTTTGAGACAATGAGCAGGTGAATCGTGCATCGCTGGAGAAGCGTCCTGACGAAGTAGCAGCCATGTTCGACGACGTGGCGCCCAAGTACGACGTCGTCAACGACGTCCTCTCGATGGGACAGACGCGCCGCTGGCGCCGGATCGTCGTGGATGCCGTGGGCGCCGAACCCGGTCAGCGCGTCCTCGACCTCGCCGCCGGTACCGGCACGTCCAGCGAACCGTACGCGGACGCCGGGATCGACGTCGTCGCCTGCGACTTCTCGCTCGGCATGCTGAAGGTCGGCAAGCGCCGGAGGCCGGACATCGACTTCGTCGCCGGCGACGCCACCGACCTGCCGTTCGCGGACAACTCCTTCGACGCGTCCACCATCTCCTTCGGGCTCCGCAACGTGAACGAGCCGAAGAAGGCCCTCGCGGAGATGCTGCGGGTCACGAAGCCGGGCGGCCGGCTGGTCATCGCCGAGTTCTCCTCGCCCACCGTCGCGCTGTGGCGCACCACCTACACCGAGTACCTGATGCGGGCGCTGCCGGCGATCGCGCGGAAGGTCAGCTCGAACCCCGACGCCTACGTCTACCTCGCGGAATCCATCCGCGCCTGGCCGAACCAGGACGAGCTCGCCGCCTGGATCGGCGAGAGCGGCTGGAACGACGTCGAATACCGCAACCTCAACGGCGGGATCGTCGCCGTCCACCGCGCCACCAAGGCGCCGGCGGCACCGGGCGAGGAACCGCTCCTGCCGGGGCAGGTCCGCCTGCGCCGGATCTCGGCGGCCGTCTAGGTGTCCGTCCTCATCGTCGGTGCCGGCCCGGCCGGTTCCACCGCGGCCTACTACCTCGCGAGCGCCGGGATCGAGGTCACGGTCCTCGAGAAGACCTGGTTCCCCCGCGAGAAGGTATGCGGCGACGGCCTGACGCCCCGCGCCACACGGGAACTGCAGCTCCTCGGCCTGCCGCACGACGAGAGCGAGGGGTGGCGCCGCAACAAGGGCCTGCGCCTCATCGCGGGCAAGCGGACCGTCGAGGTGCCCTGGCCCGAGCTGAGCGACTTCCCCGACTACGGCCTGGTCCGCACGCGCCTCGGCTTCGACGAGGCCCTCGCGCAGCACGCCCGGTCCGCGGGCGCCACGATCCTCGAGGGCCATTCGGTGACCTCGGCGCAGCGCGACGAGGCCGGGCGCGTCACCGGGGTGACCGCCAACCTCCTGGACGCCGACGGACGCAAGACCGGCGAGACGCGCACCTTCACGGCCGACGTCGTCCTCGCGGCGGACGGCAACTCCACCCGCACCGCCGTCAGCCTCGGGCTGCAGAAGCGCGACGACCGGCCGCTCGGCGTCGCCGTGCGCACCTACTTCACCAGTCCCCGCACGAACGACGACTGGATGGAGGGCTGGCTCGAGCTGCCGGACGCCACCGGAAAGCCCCTGCCGGGGTACGGGTGGGTCTTCGGCGTGGGCGACGGGACCTCCAACGTGGGCCTCGGCATCCTCAACTCGTCGGCGGAGTTCGGCAAGCTCGACTACAAGCAGGTGCTCCGCGACTGGACCGCGGGCATGCCTGCCGAGTGGGGCTTCAGTCCCGAGAACCAGGTGGGGGAGATCCGCGGAGCGGCCCTTCCGATGGGCTTCAACCGCACACCGCACTACAGCCCCGGGCTGCTCCTCCTCGGCGACGCCGGCGGCATGGTGTCACCCTTTAACGGTGAGGGGATCTCCTACGCGATGGAGTCGGCACGGTATGCCGCCGAGTTCATCGAGCGGGCGCAGGGCGTCGCCTCGCCGCTCGGACGGGACCAGGTCCTGTCCGGGTACGCGCCGTACGTGCGGGAGCAGTGGGGCAGCCACTTCACGCTCGGCCGCATCTTCGCGCAGCTCATCGGCAAGCCCGCCATCCTGTCCCTGGCCCTGCGGACCGGTATGCCCGTACCGGTGCTCATGCGGTTCGTGGTGCGCATGCTGGCGAACCTGACGGACGCCGGCGGTCGGGGCTTCGAGGATCGCGTCATCCACCTGCTCGAGTCGCTCGTGCCCCCCACCTCCAACCAGCCGTCCCTGACGGGCCACCTGCGTGCGCAAAGCGCCGCCCCACTTGGTTAGTCTTAGACCGTGACACAATCCTTCAACTCCGGGTGGACCAGCGTGGGTCTGAACAGCGCGCTGGATACCGCGGACATCCCGGACGACGCCGATGCCCTGCGTCTGCCTCCCGGCTTCGCCCTCATCGCCGAGGACCCGGAGCTGGGGCCGTCCGTCTCGTCCTGCCTCGCGGAGGTCGAGAAGCAGCTGCGCGGTGCGATCGCCAATTCCGATCCCCTCGCCGACGCCACCAGCCGCCACCTCGTCGAGGCCGGCGGGAAGCGCATCCGCCCCCTGCTCACCATCCTCGCCTCCCACCTCGGCAATCCGGCGCGCACGAAGGTGGTCCAGGCGGCCGTCGTCGTCGAGCTGACGCACCTCGCCACGCTGTACCACGACGACGTCATGGATTCCGCGCCGTACCGGCGTGGAGCGCCCACCGCCCACGAGGTGTGGGGCAACTCCGTCGCCATCCTGACCGGCGACCTCATCTTCGCCCGCGCCTCGATTCTGGTCTCCGAACTCGGCGGCGAGGCCCTCGGGATCCAGGCCCGCACCTTCGAGCGGCTCTGCCTCGGCCAGCTGCACGAGACCGTGGGACCGAGCGACGGCCAGGACGACCTCGAGCACTACCTCTCGGTCATCGCGGACAAGACCGGCTCCCTCGTGGCGGCCTCCGGGCAGCTCGGCGCCCTCTTCGCGGACACCCCGCCGGAGGTCGTGGACGTCATGGTCTCCTACGGCGAGAAGGTGGGCGTCGCGTTCCAGCTCGCCGACGACGTCATCGATGTCACGGGCCTGAAGGTGAAGTCCGGCAAGGCCCCCGGCACCGACCTGCGCGAGGGCGTCCCCACCCTGCCCGTCATCCTGCTGCGCCGTGCCGCAGCCGCCGGCGACTCCTCGGCGGCCGACGTCGTCGCGCTCGTCGACAGCGACCTCTCCTCCGACGAGGCCCTCGCCGAGGCCGTCGCCGCCGTCCGCTCGCACCCGCAGACGCAGGAGGCCTGGGCCGTGGCCCAGCAGTGGGCCGACGACGCCGTCGCGGCCCTCGACCCGCTCCCGGACAGCGTCGTGAAGCAGGCCCTCGCGAGCTTCGCGCAGGCCGTCGTCAGCCGGGACGTCTAGCGCCGCCGTCGCGCCTGCGTTTCCGCGGCTTCGTGCACGGCTTTCCCGCGGGCGTGTCCCTGAGAGTCGGCGTGTCCCGAGACGACACGCGATCGCCCTGGTGAAACGCGTGCACGACGCCGCATCTCCCGTACCGCCGCACCCCGCGGCCCGTCCACATAGCGGAGGGCCCACCGTCGATCACGGGCGGCAGCCTCTTGGGTTGGTCCATGACGGTCGAGCAGATTCTCGCGGTATCGGGTGGCGTGGCCTCCACGGGTGCCCTGCTGGAGCGCGGAGTGGGGGAGCGGGCGATCGAACGCTCCATCGGCGACGGCAGGATTCTCCGCGTTCGACGGGGTGTCCTGGCCCTTCCCGACGCCCCGCCGGAGTTCATCCGGGCGGTGGGTGCGGGAGCACGGCTCACATGTGTCTCCGCAGCGGTCCACTACGGGCTGTGGCGCGTCCGGCCCGCGATCGGCGTGCACGTCAGCCGGCCGACCCGCTCAGCTGACGGCTGCATCAACCATCGGGTCGTCACCGTTCCTCCACACTCCCGGCTGCCACTCGTCGGTCTCGCCGACGTGCTGGTGCATGTGCTGCAGTGCAGGCCTGCCAACGAGTCGGTCCCGATGGTCGAGTGCGCTCTCCGACGCGGTGACACCGTGGCGGCGTTCCTCGAGTCCCGGCTGCGTGGAAAGCGCAACGGCAGGGCACGCGCTGCCCTGGCGTCGGTGGACCTCACCGGCGAGTCCGCGATCGAGGTCGTGGCGCGACTCCTGCTGCGCGGCGCCGGTCTCGAGGTTCGCTCGCAGGTCCGGATAGCGGGCGTGGGGCGGGTCGACTTCCTGGTCGAGGAGTGCCTCGTCGTGGAGATCGACGGAGCGGCGTTCCATTCGGACCGCCAGGCACTCCGGCGCGACCGCAAAAGGAACAACATGACGGTGATCGGCGGGTATATCGTGCTGCGTTTCTGCTACGAGGACGTCATGTTCCAGCCGGACGATGTCCTCACGATGGTCTTCACGGCCCTCGGGCGCCGACCCGTCCGCTGATGTGGATGGCTGGGTGCGGCCTCGTGCACGGCTTTCGTGGGCGGATGACTCCGATAAGCGGCGTGTCGTCGTAGGACACGCTCTCTTTGCCCGAAACCCGTGCACGAAGCCGCAGCAGGGCGTGAAGCGGAGCCGGTGGGCGCTATCTCGCCGGGAGGAAGGACCGCAGCTCGTCGGCCTTCCGCGCCCTGATCTCCGGGTCCACGATGGGCCGCTTCGGGGTGAAGTAGAAGCCGTCGTCGTGCCAGCGGGGCAGGACGTGCTGGTGGTAGTGCCACACGTGCTGGCTGCCGGCGGGCTCGTTGTGCTGCCGCGTCGAGACGCCGTCGGGCGCCCACGCCAGTTTGATGGCGATCGCGATGTCGCGGGTCAGCGTCATGATGCGGGCGGCGACGTCGTCGGGCAGTTCGTAGAGCAGCTCGACGTGCTCGCGTGGCGTGATGAGCACGTGCCCCGGGTTCGGCTCGAAGCCGTGCGATGCGATGAACGCGAGCACGAGGTCGTCGGAGTAGACGACGTCACCCGGTCGGCACAGGTTCCCCGGGTTGCTGAAGTCCCCCCGCGCGAGGTCGCAGAACGGGCACCGGTACCCGTCGGGGGCGTGGTGGGCGAACTCCATCAGTCCTCCCCGTCCTCCTCGAAGACCCACTCGAACAGGTCGAGGACGTACTCGCTGAACGTGCCCTCCTCGCTCTGCCACTCGCCGCGGGCGTTGTTGCGGCGCCAGACGATCGGATCGGGGACGTCCAGCTGGTCGGCCCTCATGCCCCAGGTGTACTGCTCGTCCTCGTCCTCGAGGAACAGGAGGAAGCCGTCCTCGATCTCGAGCTCGTCGGGGTCCCAGAAGAAGTGGAACGCCTCCATGATGTCCTCGGTGGCTCCGACGGCGCGGTAGAACTCGTGCAGGGCGAGGGGGAGTTCGAAGTCCTTGCCCGCGAGCATCTCGGCGAGCTCGTCCTCGGACAAGCCGTCCTCCTCGACCCACTCGCCCTCGAAGTACTGAGGCACCAGGGCGCGGAATCGATCGGAAAAGAGCTCAGTCACAAGTACTCCAGGAGTGGTGGCGCGGGATTCCCCCATCCTAGCCGCCGCGTCCGGCGCCGGGGCTACCTGCGGATGCCGGAGGTACGTGCCGCGAGCGGCGCGTGCCAGCCGTAGCGCCAGGCGAGGACGCGCAGAGAGAACACGAGCGACGCCGCCAGCATGCCCGTGACGAGCGTGAAGGTGTCCGTCAGGTACAGCACGGTGACGACGACGGCGCCGAGCATCGCGGGCAGCGCGTAGATGTCCCGGGGGTCGAAGAGCTGCGGGATCTCGTTGGCGACGACGTCGCGCAGCAGGCCGCCGCCCACGGCCGTCGTGACGCCCAGGAGGACGGCGGAGACCGGGTTGAGGCCGACGTCGAGGGCCTTGATCGTGCCGGTGATGCAGAACAGGGCGAGGCCCGCGGCATCGAAGAGGACGAGGACGCGCTTGACCCGTTCCACGCCGGAGAACACGAAGTAGACGAGCACGGTGGCCAGCAGGGGAGGCACGAGGTAGGCGGGATTGTTGAACGCCGCCGGCGGGACGTCGATGATGAGGTCCCGTGCCACGCCGCCGCCCAGCGACGCGAGCGACGCGAGCAGGAGGGAGCCCACGAGGTCGAAGCCCTTCCGCGCGGCCAGCAGGCTGCCGGACACGGCGAAGAAGAACACGCCGAGGAGGTCGGCGGCGAGGGCGATGTGTGCTGCGGTATCCATCTCTTCCTTCGGCGGGCCGGAACGGCGTCGGGCGGATCGGTGGGACAAAGGACGCCAACCGGGGCATTCCGGCCCCGACCAGCATGACAGAGGCGGCGCGGTCCGCGGGGGCCGCACTAGGCTGGGGCCATGACGAGCGGATATGCGGCCGGCACGGACACCGTCGAACCGAGCGCGCACGACGGCTCGCGGGCCATGCGCGTCGCGTGCCGGCTGATCGGCCTGCTGCCCACCAAGAGGAACCTGACCGGGACGGACTGGGTCAACGGGAAGTACCCGGGTCGGACCTACCCGTCGGCGGCGGCCATCCCGTGGACGTTCAAGCAGACCCACACGATTCAGGAGAAGCGGATCGACGGCGTGCGCACGATCACCGTCCGGCCGCTCCTCGGCGCCACGCGGTCGCACATCATCTACACGCATGGCGGGATCTACCTCAACGAGTTCGGGCGGCCGCACTGGTGGATCATCGCCGAGCTGACCAAGCGTACGGGTGCTGCCGTGACCATCCCCCTCTACCGCCTGGCTCCGGAGAGCACCTACCGCGAGGCCTTCCCCTACCTGGTGTCCGTCTACCGGGAGGTCCTGCGGACAGCGGATCCGGAGGACGTCACGCTGATGGGGGACTCGGCCGGCGGCGGGCTCGCCATCGCCCAGCCGTGGGCCTTCCGCGACGCCGGGCTGCCTGCACCCGGGCGCGTCGCCGTGTTCGCGCCCTGGCTCGATGTCACGGGCACGAATCCCACGATCCCGAAGTACGAGGCCGTCGACCCGATGCTCTCGGTCGCGGGCCCCGTGCAGGCCGGCCTCTGGTGGGCCGGAGGCGACGACCCGAGGACGCCCCTGGTCAGCCCCGCCTGCGCACCCGATGACCTGCTGGCCGCGGTGGCGCCCACGCGGATCTACCAGGGCACCCGCGATGTGTGCATGGCGGACGCGACGGTGTTCCGGGACCGGGCCGTCTCAGCCGGCGCCGACGTCACCATGAGGATCTACCCGGGCGGGTTCCACGTCTTCCCGGCGGCACCGCGCCTGCCGGAGTCACGGGAGGTCTACACGGACCTCGCGGCGTTCCTCGGCCGACCGTCACTGCCGTGACCCCTGGCCGGCGGGCTCGGCCGGCCGTTACTACCCTGACCGGTGGCCGTTACTACCCTGACCGGTTGCCGCTGGCTCGTCTTGCCGTTACTACCGTGACCTGTGCTCGGTGGGCGCAGCCGTGACCCGTGCTCGGCGGGCGCAGCGGTGACCCGGAACCGGCGGGAAGCGTGACCCGGAGCGGTGAAATCCAGGACCGGAGCCGCGGACACCAGGACCGGAGGGTCAGTGCCCTTCGCCGGCGTCCCTGGACAGGACCCACACGTTCGAGTCGCCCTGCCGCTCGACCGTGACCGTCGTGACGAGTGCCCGGATCATCGAGAGACCGCGACCTGATTCGTCGTAGTCCTCCAGCAGCGCGTCGTCGGGGAGGGCGGTCAGGTCGGGGCCCTCGAGGTCGGGCACGGGGTCCAGGGGAGCTGCCCCGATCTCGCTGATGACGGCCCGCAGGTACCCGGAGGCCACCGTGAGCTCGACGCCGAGGAGGAGCTCGGAGCCCTGCGCAGCGACGCCGTGGCGGACGACGTTGCTCGCGGCCTCGATCACGGCGGTGCTGAAGGCCATCTGGTCCATGGCCGGCACGAACGCCGCGTCGTGCCACAGCTGGTCGAGCACGCCGTGCAGGTCCTCGATCGCCTGTTCGACCGCGGGTTCCTCGAGGGTCCGCCGGGCGAGGATGTCAGTCATTCGGGAAGGCTTCGTCGGGCGTGCCGTGCGGTGTCAGGACCCGGTGCATGCTGGTGAGCTCGAGCACCATGGTGACCTGGGGCTGGACCGCGGCGATCCGCAGGTCGCCGCCGGACTGCCGGGCCAGCTTGAGGCAGCCGATGAGGGCGCCGAGCCCCGAGGAGTCCATGAAACTGGTTTCCGCGAGGTTCACCACGATGCGCTTGCCACCCGCGGCCACGACGTCGTTGATGACCTCGCGCAGCTTGGGGGCGGCCACCATGTTCAGGCGGCCACTGGCTGCCACCTCGGTGTAGCGTCCCTTGTCCTGGGTGGTGAATTCCATCTGTGCGTCCTCTTCCTCTACCTGTCCGTGGGTGTGTGGTCGTGCGTGTGGTTCGCGTCAGTCCTGCGTGCGCCGGAGTACGACGACGGTGACGTCGTCGGCCACCTCGGGCACGTCGGCCATGTCGAGCAGGACGGCGCAGGCGGCCTCCGCGCTGGGCGCCGCCGTGATGACGCCGGCCACGGCCTCGGTGAACTGCTCGACCGTCTCGTAGATGTCGAGCAGGCCGTCGCTGACGATGGCCAGGGAGTCGCCGGGGCCGAGCTTCACCGTGTCCGCTGCCCAGACCTGGTCCGGCCATGCCCCCACCGGCGGTCCGGCCGATTTCAACCGGGTCACGCCGCCGTCTGCCGTGACATGCAGTGCCAGTCCGTGGCCGGCATCCACATAGCCGACGACGCCGGTGGCGGCGTCGAGGCGCCCGTGGAAGAGCGTGACGAAGGAGTTCGTCTGCTCCAGGTCGGCCTCGGTGGCGCGCGCCGCCGTCGCGAACGCGGTCTCGATGCTCGGCTGGGGGGCCACCGACCGCATGATGGCGCGCACGGTCGCCGCGACGAGGGCGGCTCCCATGCCCTTGCCCATCGCGTCGGCGACCGTGAGGTGCAGCCCGTCCGGGGTGCCGTACCAGTCGTAGAAGTCGCCGCCCACGCTGCGGGACGGCCGGAAGCGTCCCGCCAGTTCGTAGTCGCGGACCCACAGGTTGTCGCGGGGGAGGAGGTTCTGCTGGACCTCGGCGGCGCGCTGGCGCTCATCGGCGTTGGCGACGTCGGCGGCTGCCTGCCGGCTTTGGCGGCGGAACAGCGAGTTGATGCGTGCCACGAGTTCGCGCGGGCTGAAGGGTTTGCTGATGTAGTCGTCGGCACCGGTCTCGAGTCCGGTCAGGCGCTCGATCTCGTCCGTGCGTGCCGTGATCATGAGGATGTAGGCGTCGGAGAAGGTGCGGACCTCCCGGCAGATCTCCACGCCGTCGCCATCGGGCAGGTTCAGGTCGAGGGTGATCAGGTCCGCGCCGGCGCGCGCCTTCTCCAGCCCGTCGCTCGCCGTCCCGGCTTCCGTCACCTCGAAGCCCTCGCGCTTCAGGATCTGCACGAGCAGGCCCCGGATGTCGACGTCGTCCTCAACGACCAGTGCTCGGCGTTTCTCGGGGGCGACAGTCATGATCCTCATTAAACGCTACGCCGGGCGATGCTCGGCGCCCCTACAGCAGCTTCGCCACGATCACCGGTTTGGTGCGTCGAACTTGAGGTGATCTTGAGGAGCGCAGGCGGATTCCGCACCTTCAATCACCGGGCGGTCGCGCTAGTCTGTGGAAGCCGGCGCGCCGATGCCGCCAGCACCGTCATGCAGCGACGGATTGGCTCGACGACGGAGGGGGGATCGGTCAGCATGGACAGGGTGCTCTCCTACCTGACGCTCAACACCAGGCAGTTCCACGAACTGACCCTGCGGATGCGCGTCGTCCTCAGCCAGCTGCCGCTCTCCCTCACGGTGCTGCTCATCCTCGTCGGCGGGGCACTGTTCCACCGTGATCTCTTCTCGAGCGAGTCCTTCCTCCTCGGCGCAGGGCTGCAGGCAGTACTCCTGGCGCTGTGCGTCGTCGTCCCCTGGGACCGCCTGCCGCACGCCAGTTTCCTGGTCATCCCGCTGCTCGATTTCATCCCCATCGGACTCATGCGCCATGGCGCGGGGACCATGATCACCGGCGTCGGGCTGCTCGCCGTCTTCCCCGTCATCTGGCTGGCGGCCTCGGGGCTCTTCCCGCGTGCCGCCCTGGCCGTGGGGTTCCTCGGCTCGCTCGCGATCGTGTGGGCACCCGTCTTCGGAACCGACGCCGCCGTCACCTCGCAGTCCCTCACACAGTCCATCCTCCTCCCGTTCATCATGCTCGCGATCGGCGTGACCATACGGGTCATGACCGCCAGCATGATGGCGCAGCAGCAGGTCGTCGAGGAGAAGGACCAAGCCCTGCAGATGCTCCTCGAGGAGAGCGCGCGCCGGGAGCGGCTGCTGGAGACCGTGGTCAACAGCGTGGACATCGGACTGATCGCCGTCGACGAGACCGGGCGGCCGATGCTGACCAACCGCAAGCTCGAGCAGTTCCGCGCCCTCGCAGGAGGTACGCGGAACACCGCGGAAGGGGACCTCCGGATCTTCCAGCACGACGGCCAGTCGGTCATGCCCGAGGCACGGAGGCCGACCCGGCGAGCCGCCGAGGGGCAGGTCTTCTCCGACTACCTCCTGTGGTGGGGCGAGCGGCCGGACCAGAGGGTGCTCTCGACGTCGTCGCGCCTGATGACGAACCAGGCGGGCGCGCGTGAAGGATCCGTCGTGACGTTCAACGACGTCACGGAACTCGTCACCGCGCTCAACGCGAAGGACGAGTTCGTGGCCACGGTGTCCCATGAACTGCGGACCCCCCTCACCGCGATCCGCGGCTATCTCGAACTGCTGACCGGCATGCCCGACCTGCAGCCCGAGGTCGCATCCGGCCTCGAGGTGGTGTCCCGTAACTCCGAGCGGTTGCACAAGCTCGTGGTGGATCTGCTCTCCACGGCCGAGGGGACCCCGGAGATCACACCGGTCCCCACCGATTTCTCCGAACTGGTCCTGCAGCGCGTGGCGTCCGCCAGGGAACGCTCGACGAACCCCCTGATGCGCTTCGAGGACCGCACCGAGCCCGGCCTCCTGGCGCTGTGCGATGCCCCGCGCATCGGCCAGGTGCTCGACAACCTGCTCTCCAACGCCGTCAAGTACTCACCGGACGGCGGGCGCGTGACGGTCGGTGCCGCGGAGGTCGACGGCGAGGTGGAGTGCAGCGTGACGGACCAGGGCAGCGGCATGTCGGCGGAGGAGCTGAAGGGCGTCTTCTCGAAGTTCTTCCGGACCTCGGCGGCCCGCAATGCCGCCATCCCCGGCGTCGGGCTGGGGCTCGCCATCTCCAAGGCCATCGTGGAGCGCCATGGCGGCACCATCAGCTGCCGCAGTGTGGAGGGCGAGGGCTCCACCTTCACCTTCCGGCTCCCGCTGGCCCGCGCTGACCAGGACCAGCAGCTGCAGTCGCAGCAGCTCTAGCGCCGCGAGGCGCTGCGGGAAGGATCAGGCCGGGCCGAGATCGACGGTGACTGTCGTGCCGCCGCCGGGCGTCTCCGTGAGGCTGATCGAGCCGTCGTGGGCGGCCGCGATCCGCGCGCAGGTCGCGAGGCCGATGCCGCTGCCCGCTGGGTCTCCCTCCCGCTGGAGCCGCACGAGCGGTTCCAGGACCCGGTGCCGGTCCGCGGGGTCGATGCCCTTGCCGTGGTCGATGATGCGGAGCACCTGGGTCTGGCCGACGTCCGCGACGACCTCGATGCGGGGAGGAGTCCCTGGGGCCGAGTACTTGATCGCGTTCGAGACCAGGTTCTGCAGGAGGGCGGTGACCTGCGCCTGGTCCACCTCGAGTTGGGCGTCCCGGACGGTCACGACGGCGTCGCAGGCACTGCTGAGCGGCAGCACGTCCTGCAGCACGGCGTTCATCATCGTGTTCAGGCGGACCTTCCGGCGGCTGATCGAGCCGCCGATGCGGGAGAACTCGAGAACCTCCTCCACCGTCGAGAGCATCCGGCTGGCACTGCCCCGGATGATGCTGAAGTAGCGGGCCGCCGGCCCCGAGGTCTCGACGTCGTCGTCCTGCTCGCTGAGCTCGGTGTAGCCGAGGATCGCCGTCAGCGGGTTCTTCAGGTCGTGGCTGACCCGGGCTGCGAAGCCGGCGAGGTCCTCGTTGCTGCGACGGACCACCTCGAGGGCCTCGACGAGCTGGCGGGTCTTGAACTGCAGTTCGAGGACCTCGACCACCTGCCGGGCGAGGATCTCGAGGCCCTCCCGTTGCTCGGCGTCGAAGCCGAGGATCTCGGGGGAGAAGACGCAGAGCGTCCCGAGGGCGTACCCGCTCTCCGCCACGAGGGGGACGGACGCGTAGGACCGCACGAGGGCGATCCCACCGTTCACGAAGGGGTTGTCGGCGAAGCGGGGATCGCGTGACGCGTCCGGGACCGCCGTGATGGCGCCGGAGCGGAAGACCTTCGAGCACATCGAGTCCTCGCGGGAGCACACGGCAGCATCCACCCCGACGGCCGCGATCTGGTGCTGCTGGTCGGCCGTGATGATGTTGATGACGCCCGCGTGCATCCCGCTGACGCGGACGGCGAGCTTCACCAGGTTGAGGAGTTCCGTGGGCGTCTGGTAGTCGAACGCCTCCACCGGAGTGCCGTCGGCCTCCCCGTAGGGCAGGCGGTACTCCTGCAGGATCGCCTGTCGGGCCAACTCCTGCAGGTCCAACTCGTCGGCGTGAAGAAGCGACATGAATACCCCCGAAGAACTGTGAGACCGGTATCTGGTGATCCAACTATCGCATGCGGGGGTGCGGCCCACGTGGTAGGTGCGGAGCGGCCGGAGTGGCCGGGGACCACACGGGGCGCTGTCCGGCGGGCCCGCCGTCCCGCCTCAGCCGAGTGCGCGCACCCGGAGGGCGAGGTAGAGGTGGACGCGGTCCGCCGTGACCGCAGGGTCGTACCCCGTCAACGCCACCACCTGCTGCAGCCGGTACCGGATGGTGTTGCGGTGCAGGTCGAGGTCGGCTGCGACGGCGGCCACGGACCCGTCGAGGTCCAGGTACCGCTGCAGCGTCGCCAGCAGGCCGGCGCCGTGCGCCTCGTCGAAGGCCTCGAGTGGGTTCAGGGTCTCGGCCGCGAGATCGGCGAGCGGAACGTCAGCACTCGCCATGAGGAGGGACGTCAGGCTCAGGCGGTCGGCGAGGTTCAGCGCCTGCCCCCGCTGGAGTGCCTCCCGGGCCTCGAAATAGCTCCAGCGCAGTCCGTTCGGCTGGGCGTACGCCCCTCCCACGCCGATGCGCGAGGTGAGCCCGGCGCCATGCAGGTACTGGCTGAGCTGCGCCGGCTCCGGTGCGGCGGTGGCCGGCAGCACGAGGACGAGGCGGTCCTCGACCAGGGCGGAGGAGACGCCGTCCCAGCCGTCGGGCAGCGGCAGCGTGCGCAGGGCCCGGCGCTGGCCGGAGGCGACGTCGACGATCAGGACGCTGTGCCTGAGCGCGGTGTCGATACCCGAGCTCGCAAGCCTCGCGGCGGCCTCCGGACCCGCGAGGCTTCCCCGCACCACGTCCTCGAGCAGTTGCCCGGCGGCCGTCCGGGCTCCTGTGCGGTTCCGCCCCTGGTTCGTGAGTTCCACCGAGATGAGGCTCTGCGCGTAGTCGACGACCGCCGCCCGGGTGTACGGTTCCGCGATGGCGAGTGTGCAGCGGTCCTTCAGCCCCGTGGCGATGGGCAGCCGATGCCAGGACGTCGGTTCATCGCGGACGCGCCGCGGACCGGCGGCCCCGGCGATGCGTGCACCGTACTGGAAGAGGGCGACGTCGGTGCCCAGCATCCTCGCGAGTTCGGCGAGGAGCGCGCCGAGGCCCCCGGCGCCGAGGAGGGCGGACGCGAGGACGGCGTGTCCCTCGAGGAGGTCCTCTAGGCCTGCGTAATGATCGGCGGAGAGGGCGTCCGCCACCCTCTTCCCGATGGCGATGAACGGGACCTCGTACGGGACCCGGAAGGCCGGGAGTCCGACGTCGTCCGCCTCGGACAGGAGGGCCGCCGGGATCCTCCGGTGCGTCAAACCCACGCCGAATCCGATGGCCAGCGCCCCCGCCTCGTGCGCCCGGCGGACGAAGGCACGCTGGGCCGCGCCGGTCTTGAGGCGGACACCCGTCGTGAGGATCACCTCGGCGCCGCTGAGGAACGGCCGCGGATCCTCCAGCTCGGTCACCGCGACCCACTGGATCGGCTGGGCCGGGGGCTCGGAGCGGCCCTCCGCCACGAGGCCGAGGGCCGGGTCGGACAGCAGGTCGGGAAGCGTGATGGCCATGGTTCAAGCCTAGGCTCTACTGTGCTCCTGCACGGCACTTCCCCGTCCGTGCTGTGCAGATATCCGTGGCAGGGGTTACCCCGTCCCGGTACCGTCGATTCGATACCCGTGGCCGGACCTACCCGGACGCCGCGGACACCCCCTCGTGAAAGGCACTGCAGCGTGGCTGAGACCCTTCAGAACTACATCGACGGCGCGTTCGTGACGCCCGCCGGAACCGAACTCCTGGACATCGTCAACCCGACCAACGGCGAGGTCGTGGCGCAGTCGCCCGTCTCCTCCCCCGCGGACGTCGACGCCGCCATGCAGGCTGCCGCCCGCGCCTTCACCACGTGGAAGCGCACCACGCCGAGCCAGCGCCAGCTCCTGCTGCTCAAGCTCGCCGACGCCGTCGAGGCCGCGAGCGACGAACTCGTCGAGGCCCAGCACCGCAACACGGGCCAGGTGCGCGAGATGATCGCCGCCGAGGAGGTCGCGGTCGGCGCCGACCAGCTGCGCTTCTTCGCAGGTGCTGCGCGCATCCTCGAGGGCAAGTCCGCGGGCGAGTACCTCGAGGGCCACACCTCCTACGTCCGCCGGGAACCCATCGGCGTCGTCGCCCAGGTCGCCCCCTGGAACTACCCTTTCCTGATGGCGATCTGGAAGATCGGGCCCGCCCTCGCCGCCGGCAACACGGTCGTGCTCAAGCCGAGCGACACCACCCCCGAGTCCACCCTCGTGCTGGCACGCCTCACGCAGGGGATCCTGCCCGACGGCGTCCTGAACGTGGTCCTCGGTACCGGTGAGACCGGTGCGGCCATGATCGAGCATCCCGTCCCGGGCCTGGTGTCCATCACGGGTTCCGTGCGCGCGGGCATCGCCGTCGCCACGAGCGCCGCCAAGGGCCTCAAGCGTGCCCACCTCGAGCTCGGTGGCAAGGCGCCCGCCGTGGTCTTCGCCGATGCCGATCTGAAGAGATCCGCCGCGGCCATCGCAGAGTTCGCGTTCTTCAACGCAGGCCAGGACTGCACCGCGATCACCCGCGTGCTCGTGCAGGAGCAGGCGCACGACGAGTTCGTCGCAGCGATGGTCGAGCACACCGCCACGCTGAGGACGGGTAGTGCGGACGACTCGGAGAACTACTTCGGGCCGCTCAACAACATCAACCACTTCAACGCCGTCAACGCCGTCATCGACGCACTGCCGGCACACTGCAGCATCGCGACCGGCGGCAGGCGCGCGGGTGACAAGGGCTACTTCTTCGAGCCCACGATCATCACCGGCGCCCGCCAGGACGATCCCGTGGTGCAGCAGGAGACCTTCGGGCCCATCGTCACGGTGCAGACCTTCGCCACGGAGGAGGAAGCCGTGGAGCTGGCGAACGGCGTCGACTACGCGCTCGCGTCCAGCGTCTGGACCACCAACCACGGCACCGCCATGCGGGTCTCCCGGGACCTCGACTTCGGTGCCGTCTGGATCAACACGCACATCATGCTCACCGCCGAGATGCCGCACGGCGGCTTCAAGAACTCCGGCTACGGCAAGGACCTCTCCATGTACGGCGTGGAGGACTACACCCGCATCAAGCACGTCATGAGCGTGCTGGACGCCTAGCCGTCCCCGAGGAAAAAGGAATTCCCATGACAACGTTCGCAACCACTCCAGGCTCCGTCGCTCCCGGCTTCCGGCTGGAGCAGAAGCGCCGCATCAACGGCGACTTCCCCGGACCCAAGTCCACCGAGCTGGCCACCCGCCGCGCGGCGGTCGTCGCGCAGGGCGTCGCCTCCGGCGTGCCCGTGTACGCGGCGGACGCCGACGGCGGCATCATCCGCGACGTCGACGGCAACTCCTTCGTCGACCTCGGCTCCGGCATCGCCGTGACGAGCGTCGGCGCGTCGGATCCCGCCGTCGTCAGCGCCGTGAAGGAGCAGGTGGAGCACTTCACGCACACGTGCTTCATGGTCACGCCCTACGAGGGTTACATCGCCGTCGCCGAGCAGCTCGCCGAGCTGACGCCGGGTGACTTTGAGAAGCGCACCGTGCTCTTCAACTCGGGCGCCGAGGCCGTCGAGAACGCCGTCAAGGTGGCGCGTCTGGCCACCGGGCGAAACGCCGTCGTCGCCTTCGACCACGCCTACCACGGGCGCACCAACCTGACGATGGCGCTGACCGCGAAGTCCATGCCCTACAAGACGAACTTCGGTCCGTTCGCCCCCGAGATCTACCGTGTGCCGATGAGCTACCCGTTCCGCGAGGAGAACCCGGACATCACCGGTCCCGAGGCGGCACAGCGCGCCATCACGATGATCGAGAAGCAGATCGGCGCGGATTCGGTCGCCGCCATCATCATCGAACCCGTGCAGGGTGAGGGCGGCTTCATCGTCCCCGCCGACGGCTTCCTGCCGGCGCTGGCCGACTGGGCCAGGGCGAACGGCGTCGTGTTCATCGCCGACGAGGTGCAGTCCGGCTTCTGCCGCACGGGCGAGTGGTTCGCGGTGAACCACGAGGGCGTGGTGCCGGACATCATCACGATGGCGAAGGGCATCGCCGGAGGCATGCCGCTCTCGGCCATCACCGGCCGTGCGGACCTGCTCGACGCCGTCCACGCGGGCGGCCTCGGCGGTACCTACGGCGGCAACCCCGTGGCCTGCGCGGCGGCGCTCGGTGCGATCTCCACCATGAAGGAGCAGGACCTCGCCGGCCGGGCGCGCAGCATCGAGGCACGGGTCACCGAGCGGTTCGATGCACTGCAGGCGGACCTGGGGGAGCACAGCATCATCGGCGAGCTCCGGGGACGCGGAGCCATGCTGGCCATCGAGTTCGTGATGCCGGGCGGCAAGACGCCCAACGCGGACGCCACCAAGGCGATCGCGGCGCAGTGCCTCCGCGAGGGCGTCATCGTCCTGACCTGCGGGACCTACGGCAACGTGATCCGCCTCCTGCCGCCGCTCGTCATGCCGGACGAGCTGCTCGCGGACGGCCTCGACGTGCTGGAGAACGCCATCCGCACGGCGAACGCCGGCTGATCACCGACGCACCACGAGAAGGGCCCCGCAGCACGAGCTGCGGGGCCCTTCTCGTGGAACGGGTGGAGCGTCAGCCGACGGGGATGAGTGTCCGGAACTGCGGGTTCTCGGCGAGGAACGTCTGCGCGTGCCGGCAGTAGGGGATGGGGGCGAGGCGACGGCGGTGTGCCTCGAGCAGTGCCTGGCGCACGAGGACCGGTTCCAGGCCCGCCTGGCGGTATGCGGGGCCGACCACTGTCTCCAGCAGGCGGATGCGCCCGGCCCGCATGTCGTACTTCACGTAGCCGACCATCGTGCCGTCGTGGAAGAGCTCGAAGCGCGAGCTCACGGGGTTGTCGCGGAACTTCTCGCGCAGCTTCTGGCTCTCCGTACGCTCGGCTGCCCGCGCCACGCGATCCGTGAGGGCTTCCACCACTGCCTCGTAGTCCTCCTGCGCGCCGAACGGCGGGTAGTCCGAGTCCAGTACGCGGTACAGCTGGTTGCAGAGGATGCGGAGTTCACGCGTGGAGACCGTCGACAGGTCGTGGGGCACATCCGGCGCTGCCGGGCCCAGCGCCGCAGCGGAGTCCGGGACTGCGGCGAAGTCGAGCGCGGCCAGATCCGGCCACGTGCTCCGGGAGTTGTTGTCGTCCTGGCGGACGGAGTGGGCCGGGGACAGAGGGGCAACAGACATGACGAACCTCGGGTGATCAGAAGAAGGGTGGGCCGTTGCTTGACCGTCCTCAGAACCTAACAGCTAACTCACGATCCGTAAAGCTAGTCCGTCTAACAATCAGTAGGCTCATCAGCGATCCGCTCACCAGAGGCGCCGGCACTCCGTACAGGGGCTGATGCTGACGCCCATGGCCCCGGAGTGTCGCCTGATGTCATGCGGTGTCATCAGTTCTCTTTCACGACATCGTGTGTCATCAGCGTTACGATAGATGCATGGGTCGATGGGCACCGGACGCAGCGCTGAGGCTCGAGCGCGCGGCGCTCGAATTCTTCGCCGAGCAGGGCTATGCGGCCACCGCAGTACCCGAGATCGCGGCTCGAGCGGGCCTCACCACCCGTACGTTCTTCCGCCACTTCCCGGACAAGCGCGAGGTGCTCTTCCTGCATGAACGGGAGCTCCCCGCCGTCGTGGCGTCCCTCGTGGCCGGGGCTCCGGCGTTCCTGTCACCGCTGGGGCTCGTGATGCACGGGTTCGAGGCAATGGCCGCCGGTCCGTTCGAGGGCCGGAGGGCCGAGCTGCAGGCTCGACGCGCCATCATCGGCTCCGACGAGGGGCTGCGCGAGCGCGAACTGCTGAAGAACGTCCTCCTCGCGGGGGGCATCACCGAGGCGCTTTCCGGGCAGGGCGTGGGCAAGGAAGAAGCACGCCTCGTGGCACGGTACGGGGTCCTGGTGTTCGAGATCGCCCTGAACGACTGGCTCGACGGCGACAGCGACACGTTCTCGGACGTGCTGCACTCCACCGCGTACCGGATGGGACAGCTCGTCCGGCCCGCGCGTCAGGAGGAGTAGGCCGCCAGCTGGAGGCGGAGACCCGCGATCATGCCGTCCAGTCCTGCCCGGAACGCGGCATCGGCCGCCTGCTCCGCTCCCGTCGCATCGGTGGCACTCCTCACCGCGGAGGTGAAGACCGGGAACTGGTGCGCCAGCGCGCCGGAGTCGAAGATGTCCCCGGGGGCGGCGACGTCGAGCGCGGATCCGTAGATGAAGGACTCCAGCGCCACGATCGCGGGCACGATCCGGTCCTCCGGCCAGCCGGCCCGCAGGAAGCCGCGCGCCACCGCCTCGTACATGCGCAGGGTCTCCGCGGCATCGGTCACGGGCATCACGGCGATCACGGGTACGAGAGGAGCGTGCCGCGCGAAGACCTCGCGGTAGGACCACGCCCACCGCCGGACGGCCCCGTCCCACGGCTCCTCGTCGAATGCGCTGAAGTCCACCATCGTCATGACGTGGTCCTGCACCCAGCTGAGCACTTCATGCTTCGACGCGGCGTGGTTGTACAGCGCGGACGGCGCCACCCGGAGCCGCCGGGCGAGGGCGGACATGGTCAGGCCCTCGTAGCCGTCCGAGGCGATCAGGTCCAGGGCGGCCCTGGTGATGCCGTCCCGGGACAGGACGCTGCGCGGGGGGCGGCCCGCACGCCGGGGTGCAGGTGTTGCTGCGGTCATCGATCCTGCTCCTGGGTTGCGGTGGCGTTAACTCTACGGGCGTTCCCTTCCCTCGAGGGGCGGCCATGGCTATAGTAGGGCGAAATAATGAATGCCGTTCATTTTGTGGCCCGCGTCATGCGGGTCCGGGAGGATCACGTGAATACCATCGAGCGCGACGTCGTCATCATCGGAGCAGGTCCTTCGGGCCTCACCGCCGCACGGGAACTGGTCAGGGCGGGACATTCCGTCGCGGTCGTCGAGGCACGGGACCGCGTCGGCGGGCGGACCCACACCGACGTCGTCGACGGCGCGGTGTACGAGGTCGGGGGCCAGTGGGTGTCGCCGGACCAGACCGCCCTCATCGGGCTCCTCGACGAACTGGGGCTGCAGACCTTCTCCCGGTACCGCGAGGGCGACTCGGTCTACATCGGCCCCGACGGAGGGCCCGTCCGCTACACGGGAGAGATGTTCCCCGTGAACGACTACACGCGCGAGGAGATGGAGCGGCTCATCGCCCTGCTCGACCGGCTGGTGGCGGAGGCGGGGCCGGAGGCGCCCTGGAACCACCCCGACGCCCGCGCCCTCGATACCGTCTCCTTCCACCACTGGCTGCGGCAGCAGTCCGACGACGAGGAGGCCTGCGACAACATCGGCCTCTTCATCGCCGGCGGGATGCTGACCAAGCCGGCCCATTCCTTCTCCGCCCTCCAGGCCATCCTCATGGCCGCGACCGCCGGTTCCTTCTCGAACCTCGTGGACGAGGACTTCATTCTCGACAAGCGCGTGGTCGGCGGCATGCAGTCGGTCTCGGAGCGCATGGCGGCGGAGCTCGGGGAGGACGTGATCCTCTCGAGTCCCGTGCGCACGCTGCGCTGGAGCGGGATGGACGGGCGCGACGGCGTGACGGTCGTCTCCGACACGACCACGGTGCACGCACGCTACGCCGTCGTCGCCGTCCCGCCGAACCTCTACTCGCGCATCAGCTACGAGCCGCCCCTGCCACGCCGCCAGCACCAGATGCACCAGCACCAGTCCCTGGGCCTGGTCATCAAGGTGCACGCCACGTACGCCACGCCGTTCTGGCGGGAGGAGGGCCTCTCCGGGACGGGCTTCGGCGCGGACTCGATCGTGCAGGAGGTCTACGACAACACCAACCACGAGGACCCGCGGGGCACGCTGGTCGGTTTCGTCTCCGACGAGAAGGCCGATGCGATGTTCGAGCTCCCGCCGCACGAACGCCGCGAGCGGATCCTCGCCTCGATCGCCGGGTTCCTCGGCCCGCAGGCGCTCGAGCCGGAGGTGTACTACGAATCGGACTGGGCCTCGGAGGAGTGGACCCGCGGCGCGTACGCGTCCAGCTACGACCTCGGCGGACTGCACCGGTACGGTCGCGACCAGCGCACGCCGGTGGGGCCCATCTACTGGTCCTGCTCGGACATCGCGGCCGAGGGCTACCAGCACGTCGACGGCGCCATCCGGATGGGGCAGCGAACCGCCGCCGCGATCCACCACGCCCTGGCGTCGGGGCTGCAGTCCGCCGGCACGACCGCGGGGGCCTGACCGTGCGCTACATCGTCGGTTACACCGCGGACGAGCGCGGGCACGACGCCGTCTGCCTCGCCGTCGCGCTCGCGCGGCGCCAGGATGCCTCCCTCGACCTCGTCCTCGTCACCCCCGAGCACTCGCTCTATGCGGGCACCTATCCGCCGGACAAGGGCTTCGACACCCTCCTCTCCGAGCAGATGCGGGAATGGATGGACCAGGGCCTCGCACTCGTGCCCGACGACGTCGCCGCGCGCGGCGTGGTGGTCCGGGCCGAGTCCAACGCAGAGGGCCTCATCCAGGCGGCCGAGGACACGGAGGCCTCGCTGATCGTCATCGGGGCCAGCTCCCGGGGCCTCGCCAACAGGTTCAACGTCGGCAACGTGGCCCGCAGCCTCCTCCACGCCTCGCCCGTCCCGGTGGCACTCGCGCCCAAGTCCTACCGGCGCACCGAACCCGTCACGCGCCTCACCTGCGCGGTCGGCCGGCGTGCCGGGGCCGACGACGTCATCTCCGTCGCGGTGTCGTCGGCGCAGCGCCGCGGCCTGCCCCTGCGGCTCGTGTCCCTCGTCGCGCTCGACGGTGGCCGGACCGACCCGGATGGAGCGGAGGACGAGGCGAACCGGCGGCTCGCGGAAGCGGCGTCGTCGCTCGCCGCGGGAGGACGCGTGAGCGTCGAGACCGCGCGTGGCAGCTCCATCGAGGAGGCCATCGACACCATGGCCTGGGACGAGGGGGAGGTGCTGCTGGTCGGCTCCAGCCGCCTCGCGCAGCACATGCGCATCTTCCTCGGATCCACGGCCAACAAGATCCTGCGTACGCTGACCATCCCCATGGTCGTCGTCCCGCGTACGTACGCAACGCCCGGCACCACTTCCGGCCCGGGCGCCTTACCCACAGAGGCGGACGCATGAGTATCGACGAGACAACACAAAGGGGATCAGGGCTGAGCAGGAAGGGCCTGGACGCCGGGACGGTGGGCCTGCTCGGCGCCGTCGTGATCGGGGTGTCCTCCGTGGCACCCGCCTACACCCTGACAGCGGCCCTCGGGCCCACGGTCGCGGAGGTCGGGGTGAACCTGCCGGCCATCTTCCTCGTGGGCTTCGTCCCCATGCTGCTCGTGGCCCTCGGCTACCGCGAGTTGAACAACGCGATGCCGGACTCCGGGACGTCCTTCACCTGGGCCACGCGGGCCTTCGGGCCCTGGGTCGGCTGGATGGGCGGGTGGGGGCTGATCGCCGCCACCGTGATCGTGCTGTCCAACCTCGCCGCCGTGGCCGTGGACTTCTTCTACCTGATGCTCTCGCAACTGCTGAACGATCCCGCCATCGCGGACCTGACGCTGAACCTGCCGGTGAACATCGCCACGACGCTCGTCTTCATCACGCTCGCCTGCTACGTGTCCTACCGCGGCATGGAGGCGACCAAGACCGTCCAGTACGTGCTGGTCTCCTTCCAGCTCGTGGTCCTCGCCTGGTTCGCGATCGCGGCCTTCATCCACGTCGCGAACGGCACCGCCTTCGACGCGACGAGCATCAGCGCGGAGTGGTTCAACCCGTTCGCCGTCGGCTCCTTCTCCGCCTTCGCCGCCGGCGTCTCGCTCTCCATCTTCATCTACTGGGGCTGGGACGTGACCCTCACCATGAGCGAGGAGGCCGTCAACCCGAAGAAGACGCCGGGCCGTGCGGGCATGCTGACCGTCGTCGTCATCGTGGTCATCTACCTCACGGTCGCGCTCGCGACCCTCGCCTTCTCGGGCGTGGGCGACGGTGAACTCGGTGCCGGCAACCCCGACAACCAGGAGAGCATCTTCGCGACGCTCGCCGGCCCTGTCATGGGACCCTTCGCCATCCTGATGTCCATGGCCGTCCTCAGCTCCTCGGCCGCATCCCTGCAGTCCACCTTCGTCTCCCCGGCCCGCACGCTTCTCGCCATGGGCCACTACAAGGCGCTGCCCAAGGGCTACGGCCGCATCAGCCCGCAGCACAAGTCGCCGAGCTACGCGACGGTCGCAGCGGCGGTCGCGGCCGCAGGCTTCTACGTGTTCATGCGGCTGGTCTCGGAGAACGCCCTCTGGGACACCATCACGGCGCTCGGCCTGATGATCTGCTTCTACTACGGCATCACCGCGCTTGCCTGTGTCTGGTACTTCCGCGCACAGGCCTTCTCGTCCGCCCGGAACATGTTCTTCCGGTTCCTGGCGCCCCTGCTCGGCGGGGTCATCCTGCTGGTCATGTTCGTCAAGACGGCCGTCGATTCGATGGATCCCGAGTACGGCTCCGGCTCGGAGCTGTTCGGCGTCGGCATGGTCTTCATCCTGGGGATCGGGGTGATCCTGCTGGGGGCCGTGCTGATGCTGGTGTGGTCGCGCATCAACCCGGCGTTCTTCCGGCAGGAAGTGCTCACTCAGGGGTCGGCTCCGCAGGAGTAGCACGCGGGCACGGCCGGAAGCGCTGCGTTAGAGTGGACCGACTCCGCGGCGCTTCCGTCCGCGCCGCCCCGCATCCCACCGAGGAGGAGCCCCCGTGCGCTACGTCGTCGGCTACACCGAGAACGACCGTGGGCAGGACGCCCTCGAACTCGCCACCTCGCTCGCGCTCACGCAGTCGGCGGGGATCGACCTGGTCACCGTTCTCGACTGGCCCCAGGACGGCAGTGCGGCCCCCGGGAGCCGGCGTGCCCAGGAGGCACTCGACCGTGCGAGGGACAGTGTGCCCGACGGCGTCGAGGTCACCACGCACGTCCGCCTCGCGGACTCCTTCGCGCAGGGCCTGCTGGAGACGGCGCACGACGTCGATGCCGGCCTGATCGTGATCGGCGCCTCGACCAACGGCCTGCTGCGCCGCTACACCGTGGGCAGCGTCGCCAACGCCGTCCTGCACAGTTCGCACGTCCCCGTCGCGCTCGCGCCACGTGGCTACCGGCACCGCGCCGAATTCACCCGGATGACCTGCGCCGTCGGGACGAGGGCAGGTGCCGAGGGCGTGCTCGACGTCGCCGTCGAGTCCGCTGCCCGGCGTGGCCTGCCCCTTCGCCTCGTGTCACTCGTCGCACTGGACGTGCACGAGCCCTCCGATTCGGGGGAGGCGATCAACAAGGCGCATCAGCATGCGCATTCGGTGCTGGCGCGCGCCGTCGAGCGGTTGCCGGGAGGCTCCGAGGCATCGATCATCGTGGCGCACGGCCGGACGATCGAAGAGGCCATCGACGACATCGAATGGGACGCGGGCGAGCTCGTCATCGTGGGGTCGAGCCGCCTCGCGCAGCACCGCCAGATCTTCCTCGGCGCGACGGCGAACAAGATGCTCCGCGCGCTGCCGGTGCCCATGGTCGTGGTGCCCCGCGACTGGGTCCGTACCCCGAGCTGACCCGCGCGATCCCTCCGTCCCGTGGAGGGCGCGACGGGCGCGTGGACGGCGGAGCGATCGCGCGGAGTAATGATGGGTAATGCTGCGGGATTCCTGTCCCGGCGCTGCTCTGCGTGCCTAGGATTCGGCCATGGACGGACATCGCACGCCCGCAGGAAGCGCTGCGCGCCGCGCCGCGCTCGACGTCGTCGAGGAGAAGGCCGCGGCGATGTGCCGCAGCGAGCAGCAGGTGTGCTGGGCGCTGGCTCGTGGCATCGATGCCGCGATGGAGCCGGCCGCCTACAGCGTGCTGGCCGCGGTGCGCATGCTGGGTCCCTGCCGGGTGACCGACCTGGCGGCATCTCTGGGCATGGGGAAGCCGGCGGTCAGCGGACACGTGGCGGCGCTGCACAGGCTCGGCCTCCTCGAGCGCGGGATGACGGACGACGACGAACGATCCCGACCGGTGGTGCTGACGGACGAGGGACACCGGCGCGTGGACGCTGCACGGGCGCGCCGACGGCGCGACTTCCGGCGGCAGCTCGAGGGCTGGGACCAGGTCGACGTCGTCGACCTGGTGGCCCTGCTGTCCCGCTTCAACGCGGCCTATCTCGCTGCGGAACTCCCGGAGCGGCTCGAGCGACCGGCCTACGGACCCGCCGATGCCGGTTCCCGGGGTGGAATCCGGGAGCAGGGCGCCGTCAGGCCACCGTCACCGCCGGTTCGGGTGCTCCCGCCCGCCGTGGCTGGCGGCGCACGGTCCTCAGCATGTCCACGGTGAGGAGGACGAGGCCCACCCAGACGAGGCCGAAGCCGATCCATCGTTCGAAGGGCATGTCCTCACCGAGGACCAGCAGTGCGAGCAGGAACTGGAGCACGGGGGCGAGGTACTGCAGGAGCCCGATCGTGGTCAGCGGCAGGCGTCGCGCGGCGGCGCCGAAGAAGATCAGGGGCACCGCGGTGATGACGCCCGAGGCGACCATGATCCAGAAGTGGGCGGTGCCCTCGGTCGTGAGGGTCGCCGCGCCCGTCACGTCGAGCCAGATCATGACACCCGCGGCGATCGGCGCGAGGACCACCGTCTCGATGCTGAGGCTGGTCACGGCGTCGACGCGCGAGCCGACCTTCTTCTTGACGAATCCGTACAGGCCGAACGAGAAGGCCAGGGTGAGGGCGATCCACGGGACGGCGCCGTACCCGACGGCCAGGACGATCACGGCGAGGACGCCCATGCCGATCGCGGTCCACTGCAGGGGCCGGAGCTTCTCGCGGAGCACGATCACGCCCAGCAGGACGGAGACGATGGGATTGATGAAGTAGCCGAGGGAGGCCTCGATGGCCTGTCCCGTCGTGACCCCGTAGGTGTAGACCAGCCAGTTGACGGCGATGAGCAGCGCTGCGACGGCCAGTGTGCCGACGATGCGCGGCGTGCGAAGGGCCGTGAGCACCGGCCGCCAGGACCGCAGGGCCGTCAGCAGGAGCGCACAGAAGATCAGGGACCAGACCACGCGGTTGGCCACGATCTCGACCGGGCCCGCCGGCGCCAGGACGAGGAAGTACAGCGGAAGCAGACCCCACAAACCGTAGGCGCCGATGCCGAAGAGCACGCCCACGGAGTTCTCGCTCCTCGCCGGACGTCTGGTCGGTACACCTGTTCCGCTCACGAGGTCGTGAACCGGCCGGTTCCGGGCTTTATTCCCACCCACCGGCAGCGGGGAGGGGACGACGGCGGCCGGACGAGATCCCGGCCACGAAGTTAGTCCGCGCCGTGGTGCGGCATTTAGAATAGGGAAGTGTGCGCTTATTCGCGCCACGCTGTCCACCAGGAGCTTTTCCACCGGGAAGAAGGCAAATCAGTGTCTACCTCAGCTGCGGCGCGACCGCTGCGGGTCGCGATCATCGGCGCCGGTCCGGCAGGCGTCTACGCCGCCGACATCCTGACGAAGTCGAACGAGGTCCAGGGCGGCGATTTCGCCGTCAGCATCGACCTCTTCGACCAGTACCCGGCACCCTACGGCCTGATCCGCTACGGGGTTGCTCCTGACCACCCACGCATCAAGGGGATCGTGAACGCCCTCCACAAGGTGCTGGACCGCGGCGACATCCGCTTCCTCGGCAACATCAACTACGGGCGTGACCTGACCCTGTCGGACTTCCGCCGTTTCTACGACGCCGTGATCTTCGCCACCGGTGCCATCCGCGACGCGGACCTGGACATCCCGGGGATCGACCTCGAGGGCTCCTTCGGCGGAGCGGACTTCGTGTCCTGGTACGACGGACACCCGGACGTCAGCCGCGACTGGCCGCTGGACGCGAAGGAGATCGCCGTGATCGGCAACGGCAACGTCGCCCTCGACGTCGCCCGTATCCTGTCCAAGCACGCCGACGACCTCCTCTCCACCGAGATCCCGGAGAACGTCTACCAGGGACTGAAGGCCTCACCCGTGACCGATGTCCACGTCTTCGGCCGTCGCGGGCCCGCCCAGGTGAAATTCACGCCGCTGGAACTGCGGGAGCTCTCCCACTCGCGCGACGTCGACATCGTCCTCTACCCCGAGGACTTCGACTTCGACGCGGGCTCCGAGGAGCAGATCGCCTCGAACAACCAGACCAAGACGATGGTCAAGACCCTCACCAACTGGCTGGTGGAGGACGAGTCGACGGGCGCGTCGCGGCGCCTGCACCTGCACTTCCTGCACTCGCCCGTCGAGGTCTACGACGCACCGGAGACGCCCGGCAAGGTCGCGGGCATGAAGTTCGAGCGCACGGAGCTGACCGGGGACGGCAACGTCCGCGGAACCGGTGAGTTCCTCGACTACCCCGTACAGGCCGTCTACCGCGCCATCGGCTACTTCGGTTCCGAACTGCCGGAGGTCGGCTTCGACGACAAGCGCGGGGTCATCCCCAACGAGGGCGGCCGCGTCATCGACGAGGACGGCCACCCCGTGCCGGGCATCTACGCCACCGGCTGGATCAAGCGCGGGCCCGTGGGCCTGATCGGCCACACGAAGGGCGACGCCCTGGAGACCATCGGGTTCCTCCTCGAGGACCGGCTCAACCTGCCCCCGGCGGAGGACCCGTCCGAGGACGCCATCATCAACCTGCTCGAGGAACGCGGCGTGCACTACACCACCTGGGACGGCTGGCTGAAGCTGGACGCGCACGAGATGAAGCTGGGGGCGAATTTCGTCAACACCTCGGGCAACGCCGAGCTCGTGCGCGAGCGGGTGAAGCTCGTCCCCCGCGAGGACATGGTGGCCATTTCCCGCGGTCAGTAGGCCCGCTACACTGTGACCTGTCCTGCGCTGCCCCGCAGGACAGGTCACGAAGCGGAGTGCCGATGTCGCCGTCCCGTTCGATCTCCTCAGCGGAGCTACCTGCCGACGTCGTGCAGCGGAACGCCGTCGCGGCGCACGAAGCCCTCGGACGCGGTGCCGGTGTCGAGGACAACCTCCGCGGCATCGTGCACGACTCCTGGCTGAGGTCCCTCACCTTCCTGCCGAACCCCGCCACGGCAGGTGCCCGGCTGTTCTGCTCCGAGGAGGAGCTCGAGGCGTACCGCCAGGCCCATCCGCTCGCCGCGGTCATGCCCGTTCTCGACCGCCTCCTGGTACGGCCGAGCCTCGACGCGGGGATGCTCGTCGCGGTCGGGGACGAGAACGGCAGGCTCCTCTGGGTCGACGGCGACCGCGAACTCCGGCGCCGCGCCGAAGGCATGCTGTTCATGGCGGGCGCCGACTGGTCCGAGGCGGCGGTCGGCACGAGTGCGCCCGGGACCGCCCTGGCCCTGGAGCGGAGCGTGCAGATCGCGGGTGCCGAACATTTCAACGTCCAGGCCCACCCCTGGAGCTGCACGGCGGTGCCCCTGCACGACCCCGACTCCGGGACCGTCCTGGGCGTCATCGACATCACCGGCACGGCCGAGGCGGTCGCCGTGCACACCCTGTCCCTCGTGGAGGCCGCGGTCGCCGCGGCCGAGGCCCACCTGAGCATCCACCGGCTGCAGAGCCGGCTGACCGGGACGAAGCGGCACCGGCCGGCCCGGACGCCGGCAGCCCTGTACCGCAACAGCCTCCAGATCCTGGGCACTGACCACGGCATCGTCCACGCCGGTGGGTCCCCGCTGGACCTCAGTCTGCGCCACGCCGAACTGCTGACGCTGCTCGCGTTGCATCCGGAGGGCCTCACTGCGGACCAGATCGCGACGATGGCCTATCCGGAGGATGCGTCCGGCACCACGGTTCGCGCCGAGATGCTGCGACTGCGCCGGGTGCTGGCGAATCACGGTGGTGCGATCGTGCCGCAGTCCAGGCCCTACCGGCTTGCCGCGGAACTGGTGGTGGATGCCGTGCAGGTGCTGAACTACCTGCACCGGGGAGCGCACCGCATGGCACTCGGGATCTACCGGGGAGCCGTCCTTCCGCGGTCGCAGGCGCCGGCGGTCACGCGCCTGCGCGGCGAGGTGTCGACGCTCCTGCGGGACGCCGTCCTCAACGACGGCGCCCCCGACACCGTGCTGCAGTACCTGGCGCTCGCCGAGGCCGAGTACGACATCGAGGCGTGGCAATGCGCGCTGCGCGTCCTGCCCCGGCGTTCGCCGAGGCGGGCAGCGGTCGTCGCGCACGTGGAGTGGCTCGAGGCGGAGTTGTCCGCCCCGCTGTCCGTTGGCTCAAGTTCTCCCAAATTTTGTTAGCGAATCGCAACGAATCGTCGCGGACCCGGGACCGTCCGGCTACCGTTGTCCTTGGTGGTCGGGACTGCGGGCAGTGACGCCCGTCGGATCCGCCACCGGAAGGACCGCTTCTACCAGAGGATTCTCGTGACGCAGGCTGGAAAGCACCGTGGGACACCGCGTGTGCCGGGGCGGATTACTCGCTCCTCCCGGACGAAGATGAAGGCAAGCCTGGCCATGGTCGTGTGCTTCGTCGGATTCCAGGGCGTCGTCCCGCAGTCCTGGGAAGCGGCGTCGGCCGTGTCCGACACGGCGGCTCACCGGTCCAGCGCTGCGCTGCACGATGATGCACTACCGACGGGAGTCGTCGGGCCCTACCTGTTGTCGCCCTTCGGCGGCCTCGACGCCCTCGATCCGGCCATGCCGCTCCCCGAGGCCGCGGACGGCGCCGAGGTCAGCGCGGACGAGGAGGTCGTCGTCTCGACGACCTCCAGTGCGAAGCGTCCGATGGCCGGCACCCTCTTCTCGCCCCTCGACGCGCTGACCCCGAGCTCCTCCTTCGGCTTCCGCACGAGCCCCATCACCGGGGAGCACGGAGAGTTCCACACCGGTCAGGACTTCTCCGCGCCGTGCGGCACGCCGGTCTACGCAGCCGATGCCGGCACCGTCCGGGCCGTCGGCTGGCACCAGTGGGGAGGCGGCAACCGGGTCGAGGTCGACCACGGCAACGGTCTCATCACCACCTACAACCACCTGCAGGGCATCTCGGTCGCCCTGGGCGACGCCGTCGACGGCGGTGACCCGATCGCCGCGATCGGGACGACGGGATCCTCGACCGGCTGCCACCTGCACTTCGAGACGATCCTGGACGGCGAGCATGTGGACCCCGTGCGGTGGCAGCTCGTCCCCATCGGGCACGGAGCACCCCGAGGTGAACTGACGGACTACACGCCGGGCACCAGCGCTGCCGCCCCGATGCCGGCATGGGCGCAATCCTTCACCCGCTCCGGCGAGCCCGTGCCGACGGCCGGCGCCTACCCGCGACCAGCCGCATCCGCCCCGTCGGGAGGGACCGACGGCCTGGAGCCGGGTACCCCGACGGGCCCCGGTGCGCCGGCGGATCCGTCCGGCACGGCGCCCTCCACTCCCGGGAACGGAGTCTCCAGGCCCGGCACCACGCCGAAGCCGGCGCCCACTCCCGGTTCCACCGCGCCCCAGAAGCCCGCGCCCGGATCGACGCCGGGGGCCACGCCGTCTCCGGGCGGGACGTCCACGCCGTCCCCGAGTGCCACGCCGTCTCCGGGCGGGACGTCCACGCCGTCCCCGAGTGCCACGCCGTCACCGGGTCCGAGCGGGAAGCCGAACCCGGGTGCCACGCCGAGCCCGACACCCGATCCGACGCCGAGTGCGACACCGAGTGCGACCCCGACACCTGTCCCGACGCCGAGTGCGACCCCGAGTGCGACCCCGACACCTGTCCCGACGCCGAGTGCGACCCCGAGTGCGACTCCGACGCCTGTCCCGACGCCGAGCCCGACTCCGAGTGCGACTCCGACGCCTGTCCCGACGCCGACACCGACGCCGACACCTACGCCGGACCCTTCGTGCGATACCGATCCGACGGAACCGGGGGAGCCGGCGCCCGGCTCGGACCCCGCTCCCGTGACGGAACCCACCGGCACCGCGCCCGCGCTGCTGCCGTCCGTCCCCGCCCAGGGAACCGGCGCCGGCGCTCAACCCGAGGCGACGACGTGCGAGGACGCCGATCCGGCGACGCCTGCCGATCCGGCGCATGGGCCCGTGCCTGGGATCGCGGCGGTACCGACGCGCGAACAGGGCTAGGCGGACGGGCCACCTGGACGCTGCCCCGGCGACCTCGCGGGGTATGCAACGTTGATGCAACCACCGGGCTCCTAGTGTGTGCAGCAGGGACGACGACGTCCTGCACACACGGAGTTCAAGGAGTTGGACAATGACTGTTTACGCCCAGCCTGGCCAGGACGGATCGAAGGTCAGTTTCAAGCCGAGGTACGAGAACTGGATCGGCGGCGAATGGGCTCCACCCATCAAGGGCCAGTACTTCGAGAACATCTCGCCGGTCACCGGCAAGGCCTTTTGCGAGGTGGCACGCGGCACGGCGGAAGACATCGAACTGGCCCTCGACGCAGCGCACAAGGCCGCTCCCGCCTGGGGCAAGACCTCCGTCGCCGAGCGGGCCTCGGTCCTCAACCGCATCGCGGACCGCATGGAGGAGAACCTCGAGATGCTCGCGGTGGCAGAGACGTGGGACAACGGCAAGCCCGTCCGTGAGACGCTCGCTGCTGACATGCCCCTCGCCATCGACCACTTCCGCTACTTCGCCAGCGCCATCCGCGCGCAGGAAGGCCACCTGTCCCAGCTGGACGAGGACATGACGGCGTACCACTACCACGAGCCGCTCGGCGTCGTCGGGCAGATCATCCCCTGGAACTTCCCGATCCTCATGGCGACCTGGAAGCTCGCACCCGCGATCGCCGCCGGCAACGCCGTCGTGCTCAAGCCTGCCGAGCAGACGCCGTCGTCCATCCTCGTCCTGATGGAGCTGATCAGCGACATCCTCCCCGCGGGCGTCGTGAACGTGGTCAACGGATTCGGCGTCGAGGCCGGCAAGCCGCTCGCCTCGAGCAAGCGCATCCGCAAGATCGCGTTCACCGGCGAGACGACGACGGGCCGGCTGATCAGCCAGTACGCGAGCCAGAACCTGATCCCGGTCACACTGGAACTCGGGGGCAAGAGCCCCAACATCTTCTTCTCGGACGTCGCGGACAGCAACGACTCGTTCTACGACAAGGCGCTCGAGGGCTTCGCGCTCTTCGCGCTGAACCAGGGCGAGGTCTGCACGTGCCCGTCCCGCGCGCTCGTGCAGGGCTCCATCTACGACTCGTTCATGGCCGACGCGATCGCCCGCGTGGAGAAGATGGTCCAGGGCAATCCGCTCGACACCGACACGCAGGTCGGCGCGCAGGCCTCCAACGACCAGCTCGAGAAGATCCTGTCCTACATGGACATCGGCACGCAGGAGGGCGCGAAGGTCCTGATCGGCGGCGAGCGGAACATCCTCGACGGCGACCTCGCCGAGGGCTACTACGTGAAGCCCACCGTGTTCGAGGGCACCAACAGCATGCGGGTGTTCCAGGAGGAGATCTTCGGCCCGGTGGTGTCGGTGACGCGCTTCGAGGACTACGCGGAGGCCATGGAGATCGCCAACGACACCCTGTACGGACTCGGCGCCGGCGTGTGGTCCCGGAACGGGAATGTCGCCTACCGTGCCGGGAGGGAGATCCAGGCGGGTCGCGTGTGGGTGAACAACTACCACGCCTATCCGGCAGGAGCTGCGTTCGGCGGCTACAAGTCCTCGGGCATCGGACGTGAGAACCACGCCATGATGCTCGATCACTACCAGCAGACCAAGAACCTGCTGGTGAGCTACTCGGAATCCAAGCTCGGCTTCTTCTAGGAGATGCGATGACCGTCGAAGCCTCGGTGACCCTCCCGGGGGAGACCTCCTCCCGGGTGGCGCTGACGAACAGCGCCGTCGAGCTGCTGGAGAAGCTGTGGCTCATCCACGGGCCGTTGATGTTCCACCAGTCCGGCGGGTGCTGCGACGGCTCGTCGCCGATGTGCTACCCGGCCGGGGAGTTCATCACGGCGGAGGCGGACGTGCTGCTCGGCGTCCTGGACATCTCGACCGTCGGCGACGAGCCTCGCCTCATCGAGTTCTGGATGTCCCGTGAGCAGTTCGAGTACTGGCGCCACACGCACCTGACGGTCGACGTGGTGCCCGGACGGGGGAGCGGCTTCTCGGTCGAGGCACCGGAGGGCAAACGGTTCCTCATCCGCTCGAGGCTGATGGCCCAGCCGTGACGGACAGGGGCCCGGGAACCCGGGCCCCTGTCCGTACCCCTCAGGCATCGACACCCGCTGCCACGACGCAGGTCACTGGTACGGTGGGGTTCCGCGGGCCACCGCCGGGCAGCCCGTCCGGCCCGGACGCGGTGCCGCTGCAGGCAGGGGAGACTTCCATGATCACGGACGACGGGCAAGGGGAGCATCGCGGGCCCTGGGTCGCCCCGCACGACGACGTCGCCGGTCGGCTGAGCGACCTGGCGCGGTCCCTGCAGCAGGAGGACTCCGAGGATGCCGTGCTCGAGCACCTGGTGCGCGCCGCGATCAGCCTCGTACCCGGCGCCGACGAAGGATCGATCACGCTCGTCATGGCGCGCCGCCGGGTCGAGTCCCGCGCACCGTCGGGAGATCTCGCGCGGGCGATCGACGAACTCCAGGAACGGACCGGCGAAGGGCCGTGCATGAGCGCGGTGTACGACGAGCAGACCGTCCGGGTGCCCGACCTGCGTACCGAGAGCCGGTGGCCGGAGTTCTCCACGAAGGCGGTCCGGGCGGGCGCGGGCAGCATGTTGTCCTTCCAGCTCTTCGTCGAGGGCGACAACCTCGGGGCGCTCAACCTGATCGGCCGCGCCCCGCACGCCTTCACGGAGGAATCGGACTACGTGGGCCGGCTGGTGGCGTCCCATGCAGCGGTCGCCTTCGCCGACGCGCAGAAGCTCCACCAGTTCAAGGACGCCATCGCCACCCGTGACCTGATCGGCCAGGCCAAGGGCATCCTCATGGAGAGGTACGGCATCACCGCGGGGCAGGCGTTCATCATGCTGGTGAGGGTGTCCACCGAGATGAACCTCAAACTGCTGTCCGTGGCCGACGAGCTGGCGAACACGGGCAATTTCCCGGCACGCCGGAAGGGCAGGAGCTGACGGGCCGCCTCCGTGCCGTCACCCCGTGATGCCGTGCCGCTGGAGCCAGAGCTCCAGCACGCCGAGCTGCCACAGCATGTTGTTGCCGCCCGGGCTGTAGTGTCCGTTCGGCTCGTCCAGCAGGAGGTCGACGTAGTCGGCGCGGAAGAGCCCGCGGTCCTTCGCCTCGGGGGCCCGGAGGGCCTCGCGCACGGTCGTGAGCAGCGGTTCGGCCAGATACTTGACGGGTGGGACGGGGAAGTAGCCCTTGGGCCTGTCGATCACCTCGGGCGGGATGACCTGCCGGGCGATGTCCTTGAGGATGCCCTTCCCGCCCTGCGTGGCCTTGAACTCGGGCGGGCACTGCGCGGCGAGGGTGACGAGGTCCTGGTCGAGGAAGGGGACGCGGGCCTCGAGCCCCCACGCCATCGTCATGCTGTCCACGCGCTTCACGGGGTCGTCGACCAGCAACAGGTGGGTGTCGAGCCGCAGGACGGCGTCGAGTGCGGTGTCGGCGCCGGGAGCGTCGAGGTGTGCCTCCAGCAGCGCGCGGCTCACGTCGGTGTCCGTGTACCATTCGGGCTCGACGACGTCGGCGATCTGTTCGTGCGTGCGGTCGAGGAATGCGCCGCGGAAGGCATCGAGCGCCTCCCTCCGGGTTGCCGTCCCGGCGGGCTGGTGGTAGGCGTACCCGGCGAACACCTCGTCCGCGCCCTGCCCGGACTGCACCACCTTGATGTGCTCCGAGACCGTCTTCGAGAGGAGATAGAACCCCGTCACGTCCTGGGTGCCCATGGGCTCGGTCATCGCACCGATCGTGTCCTCGATGGCCGGCACGAGCTCCGAGCCTGCGATGGAGATGCGGTGGTGACGCGTCCCGTACTTCTCGGCGACGAGGTCCGAGTACCGGAACTCGTCGCCCTCCTCCCCGCCCGCGCCGTCGAAGCCGATGCTGAAGGTGCTCAGTCCCTCCTGCCCGAGTTCGGCGAGCAGCGCCACGATGAGGCTCGAGTCGACGCCGCCGGACAGCAGCACGCCCACGGGCACGTCCGAGACGAGCCGGCGCCGGACGGCGGTGGTCAGGGACTCGTGCAGCGCGTCCTGCCAGTCGCCGGCGCTCCAGTCCGCCTTGCCGGGGTCACGCACGTAGTCGGGCTTCCAGTACACGCGGTCGCGCTGGCCGCCATCGGCGTCGATCACCCGGACGGTCGCGGGAGGCAGCTTGCGGACACCCCGCAGGATGGTCCGCGGGGCGGGGACGATGGAGTGCCAGCTCAGGTAGTGGTGGAGCGCCACCTCGTCGATGGAGGTGTCCACACCGCCGCCGGCCACGAGGGCTGGGAGGGTGGAGGCGAAGCGCAGCCGTCCCGGCAGTTCCGCGATGTAGAGGGGTTTGATGCCGAGGCGGTCCCGCGCCATCACGACGCGCTCGCGGCGCTCGTCCACGACGGCGACGGCGAACATCCCCACGAGGTGGTCCACGAAGTCCTCGTCCCAGCGCTGGTACGCGCGCAGGATGACTTCGGTGTCGCTCGTGGAGGAGAAGACAGTGTCGCCGCCGAGTTCGGCCCTGAGCTCCGGGTAGTTGTAGATGCAGCCGTTGAAGACGATGGTCAGGCCCGAGCCGGGGTCGTGCATGGGCTGGGCGCCCGCCTCGGAGAGGTCGATGACGGTGAGGCGCCGGTGTCCCAGGGCGACCCGGCCGTTGGTCCAGCTCCCGTGCCCGTCCGGGCCCCGCGACGCCATCGCGGCCGTCATGCGCGCCACGGGTTCCTGCTCCGCACGAGCACCCCGGAAGGCTATCTCACCGGCGATCCCACACATTCGTCCTCCACGTCGTCCGCGTCCTGTACTCGGGCTCCACGGGGTGCGGAGCTGATCCGGAAACCGGTCATCGTCGGAAGCGCGGTGCACACCCTCCGGCTCGTCGGAGGGTGGCGGCTCCCGCTGCGCCGCCGCCTCCCCCAGAGGGGTCGCCGCGCGCCTCGACCGGATTGCGAAGCATGCCTTCGGTCTACCATCCGGGGGATGGTGGACGGTCGGGAAGATTGCGGTTGCCAACCGCCCGTCGTGCCGACCGCGGCTAGCGGTCGACGCCGGACATGTCCTCGTAGCGGTCGCCGACGGGTGCGGCGACGGCGTCGAGTTGCTCAAGCTGGCCGGCCGTGAGGGTGAGGCCGTCCGCGGCGACGTTCTCCTCGAGGTAGTGCACCTGCTTGGTCCCGGGGATGGGAGCGATGTCGTCCCCCTGCGCGAGGAGCCAGGCCAGGGCCACCTGGCCCGGCGTGGCTCCGGCCTGCTGGGCGACGTCGTCCACCTGTTCGACGATCCGGATGTTCGCCTGCAGGTTCTCTCCTGCGAAGCGGGGATTCCGGCGGCGGAAGTCCGACTCGTCGAGCGCGTCCACCGAGCGGATGGCGCCGGTCAGGAATCCCCTGCCCAGCGGCGAATAGGGTACGAACCCGATACCGAGTTCGCGGACCAGGGGGAGGAGCTCGCGTTCTGGATCCCTGCTCCACAGGGAGTACTCGGTCTGCAGCGCCGTCACGGGATGGACGGCGTGCGCCCGGCGGATCGTCTCCGGTGCCGCTTCCGAGAGCCCGATGTGCAGGATCTTGCCCTCCCGGACGAGGTCCGCCAGGGCGCCCATGGTCTCCTCCACGGGGACCGAGGGGTCCATCCGGTGCTGGTAGTAGAGGTCGACGTGGTCGGTGCCGAGCCGCCGGAGCGATCCGTCGATCGAGAGGCGCACGTTCTCCGGGCTCCCATCGATGCCTCCGGCGTCTCCCGCGGTATGGCGGATGGTGCCGAACTTCGTGGCGATCACGACGTCGTCCCGCCGGTCCTTCAGGGCCCGGCCGAGCAGTTCCTCGTTCGTGTACGGGCCGTACATCTCGGCGGTGTCGAAGAAGGTGACACCGAGATCGAGGGCGCGGTGGAGGGTCCTCGTCGCACCCGCGTCGTCGGTGCCGCTGCCGGTGTAGAACGCGGACATCCCCATGCAGCCGAGGCCGAGCCGGGAGACGTCGAGGCTGGAACCGAGTCGGATGGTCTTCATGGAGCCGCCTTGTGTCGAGGGAAGGGGTGCCCGGCCAGCGTACGCCCGGGGGGCGGAACGCGTGCGGTGAGATTCGGCTGTCCCGTTGTTTGCACGGTGTGCAACTTTGCCTCTACGCTTGACCCGTGCTGAGTACTACCGAGAACGCCGGTCCCCTGGGCCGCCGTGAACAGAACAAGGTCGACACGCGCCGCGCGATCGCGGACGCGGCCTTCGACCTCGCCCGCTCCGTCGGTCCGGGAGCCTTCACCGTGGACCAGATCGCCGCGCGGGCCGGAGTGTCGCGCCGGACGTTCTTCAACTACTTCCACAGTGCGGAGGACGCCCTGACCGTGCGGACGGACGGGTTCCTCGAACTCGCGCTCGCCGTCTTCGGGCAGCTACCTCAGGACGAGCCGTTGTTCGACTCCATCGTCCGGGCGTTCTCCGAGACCACACGGATGGAGGGGCTGTCCCAGCACGGCGAACTCTTCCGGATGGCGGACTCGAATCCCGATCTCCTGCGCGCACAGCTGCACTCGTGGGAGCGGGCGGAGGCCCTGATCGTCGAGGCCCTGCGTCGGCGCCTCGGACCTGCCGCATCCACCCTCTACCTCACCGCGCTGGTGGGGTGCGTGCTGTCCTGCACGAAGGCGGCCATGCGGGACTGGGCCGCCAGCACGCCCGAGTCCGGCGACGACTCGGGCACGCAGCTCGAGGCGCGCATCCTCGCATCGCTGACCATGCTGCGGAACGGTTTCGCCGATCCCACGACCGATCCCATAGCCGATCCCACGACCGATTCCACGGCGGACATCGCCGCGGACACGACGGCGACGGCGCAGGGCACGAGCCCTGTGCCGTCCGTAACTGCCGGTCCCTGACACCACCCCTTCCCCGGCCTCCGCCCCTCACCCCGCAAGGACCACTCCATGGCTTTTCTGCTCTACCGGCTCGGCTCGTTCGCGTTCCGGAGGAGGTGGTGGGTCATCTCCGCATGGCTGGCGATCATGCTCGCGGTGGCGGGGGCCGCCGTCGCCTTCTCGGGCACCCTGACGAACAACTTCACGATCCCCGGGACGGAGTCGCAGCGCATCTCCGACCGGTTGCGGGAGGAACTGCCCGAGGCCGTCGGCGGGACCGGCACCGTGGTCTTCACCACCGAGGACGGGACCGCCTTCTCGCCCGAGCAGCGCGACGGGGTCGAGTCCGCTCTGGCAGCGATCGCGGACCTGGACGGTGTGCGCGGTGTCGTCGACCCGTTCGACGTCGCGGACCAGGTCGCCGCCGGTGGCCAGGAGATCGAAGCGGGCCGCGCCGAGCTCACGGCGAGCGAGCAGCAGCTGAGCGCGGGCGAGGCGCAGCTCGTGCAGGGCCAGGCCCAGCTCGACCAGCAGCGCGCGCAGCTCGAACAGGCCCGCGGAACGCTCCCGCCGGCGCAGGTGACCACCACCGAACAGCAGCTCGCGCAGGGACAGGCGCAGCTCGACGCGAGCCGGACCGAGCTCGCATCCGGCCGCGAGCAGCTCGAGTCCGGCAGGGCCGAGCTGGAGCTCGCCCAGCGTCAGCTCGAGGCGACGTCCGGCGTGAGCCTCGTCTCCGAGGACGGCACGACGGCGGTCGCCAGCGTGCAGTTCGAGCAGCAGATCAACGGCGTGTCGCCCGAACTGCGGGAAGCGGTCCAGGAGACGGCCGCCGACGCCGAGACAGCCGGCGTGGCCGTCGACTACAGCAAGGAGATCGTCGAGGACGTATCGGGGATCGTCGGTGCCACCGAGGCCGTCGGCCTGGCCGTCGCCGCCGTCGTCCTGATCGTGATGCTGGGCACGCTGATCGCCGCGGGGCTCCCGCTCCTGATGGCCATCGTCGGCGTCGGGGTGGGCGTGGGCATCACGTTCGCGCTCTCCGGCGTGATCGAGATGAACAGCATCTCTCCCGTCCTCGCCCTGATGCTCGGGCTCGCCGTCGGCATCGACTACTCGCTGTTCATCGTGAACAGGCACCGCACACAGCTGCTGCACGGGATGGACCTGCAGGAGTCGCTCGCCCGGGCAACGGGCACGGCGGGTAACGCGGTCCTCTTCGCCGGTATCACCGTGATCGTGGCCCTCGCCGCGCTGGCAGTACCGGGATTGCCGTTCCTGACGGTGATGGGACTGTCGGCCGCCGGTACCGTCGCGGTGTCCGTGCTCGTGGCCCTGACCCTCACGCCGGCCCTGCTCGCGGTGATCGGACGGCGGGTCGTCTCGAAGCGCCGCTGGGCCCGGACCCACGGTGGCAGGCACTCGGCCGCCGCACCGCTCGATACGGACAGCGGAACGTCCCTCGCCGACCAACGCGCGGCGCGGGGCGCGGGATGGGGTGGCATCGTCACGCGGCGGCCCGTCCTGACGGTCCTCGCCGGGATCCTCCTCCTCGGCGTCATCGCGATCCCTGCGGCACAGCTCCGCGTGGGCCTGCCCGACGGCGGCACCGAACCCGCCGACTCGACGGCGTTCCAGGCCTACAGCACGATCGGGGACAAGTTCGGCGCGGGCACCAACGGCCCGCTGATCGTCGTCGGGTCCCTGCCCGAGACCGCCGACGACGCCGAGCTGACCGCGTTGCGGCTGGACGTCAACGACCGCCTGCTCGAGGTGCCGGACGTCGCCGCGTCCGTGCCCGCGGCGGTCAGCGAGGACGGTCGTACCGCGATCTTCCAGGTCCTCCCGGAGGAGGGTCCGGCGAGCGAGACCACCGAGAACCTCGTCCGGGATCTCCGCGCTCTGACCGACGACTTCGAGGAGGAGACGGGTGTCCCGATCGCCGTGACCGGGCAGACCGCCGCGAACATCGACGTGTCCGCGAAGCTGATGGAGGCGCTGCCGGTCTACCTGGGCATCGTGGTCGGCCTGTCACTGATCCTGCTCCTGCTGGTCTTCCGCTCGATCCTCGTGCCGGTCATCGCGACGGCCGGATTCCTGCTGTCCCTCCTGGCGAGTTTCGGCGCGACGGTTGCCATCTACCAGTGGGGTTGGCTCGGGGACTTCTTCGGGGTCACCAATCCGGGGCCCATCCTGAGCTTCCTGCCGATCATCCTGATCGGCGTCCTGTTCGGCCTCGCGATGGACTACCAGATGTTCCTGGTGTCGGGCATGCGTGAGGCGTACGTCCACGGTGACGACCCGAAGGCCGCGGTGCGCATCGGCTTCAGCCACGGCGCGCGCGTGGTCACCGCGGCGGCGATCATCATGGTGTCGGTGTTCGCGGGCTTCGTCTTCTCGCACCTCGCCATGGTGCGCCCGATCGGGTTCGGACTCGCCTTCGGCGTGCTGCTGGACGCGTTCGTGGTCCGCATGACGCTGGTTCCGGCCGCGATGTACCTGCTGGGACGGCACGCGTGGTGGCTTCCCGCCTGGCTCGAGCGGATCCTGCCGGATGTCGACGTCGAGGGTGCGAAGCTGCTCCGCGAGGAGAATGAGGAGCGCGTACCGGTCTCCGTCTAGTCCTGCTCGTGCCGGGCGGCGCCGTCGTCGGGGCGCCGTCCGGCCGGTGCGTCCGGCCGGCGGGAGCCGCTATGTGCCGAGGTAGCGGCCGGGCCTGTGGTTGAGGGCCAGGACCAGGTTGAGCAGAACGGCCCCGACGGCGGACAGCAGGACGCCGGCCGGCTCGACCACGGTGAGGGCCGTGAGGATGACGGCTGTGTCCAGACCCATCTGGACGTACCCGGCCCGCCAGCCCAGGCGTTCCTGGAGGATCAGCGCGAGGATGTTGAACCCGCCGAGGCTCGCCTTGTGGCGGAAGAGGATCAGGAGCCCCACGCCTGCCAGCAGGTTCCCACCGAGGGCTGCATAGAGCGGATCCAGCATCACGTTCCCGAGCGCGAGGGGATGCAGGTAGGACAGGGCGGAGACCAGTGCGACCGCCGCCATGGTGCGCAGGGTGAAATCCCATCCCTTCTTCCACACGGCCAGTGCGAAGAACGGCACGTTCACGGTGAAGAACAGGACGCTGAAGGGGAGTCCGCCCAGATAGCTCAGGAGCAGTGCCAGACCGGCGGTGCCACCGGTCACGGCGCCACTCGTCTTGAGGAGGAACAGGCCGAGCGACACCGTGAAGGTTCCCGTGACGATCCCGAGGACGTCCTCGAAGGCCGAATGCCGGACGATCAGGTCCGGTTCGTCGGTCTCGGGTGGGGGTGCCGTGGTGTCCATGGCCGCAACGTACCATCGGGCGTTTCCGCGGATCCAACGGATCGGCATGGATGTGAAGGAAAGCACAGGGACAGGGCCCGGTGGTGGGTCCGCCGACGGTGGTTCAGTGCAGCGGGACGCGGAGGTCCGCCGGCGACGGCAGGTCCCGCCGGACGGCGGTCAACCAGTCCCGCGCGTCGTCCGCTTCCGCGAAGTACCGTGTCCGGCTGCGGGACTGGGCGATGAAGGCGGCGAGGACCCTGTCCACGGGGTCGCTCCCGATCAGCGCGATGGGCCCGAGGTGGCGGTAGGCCACGAGCATCTGGCGTGCCGGCGGCGTGATGTGCCTGACCAGGGTCAGGTGCACCAGCATCGGGGCGGAGTGCCAGTGCGGGAAATGCGTGATCGTGTTCGCGAGCACGTCGAGCTCGCCGGGCCCGATCACGGCTCCGGGCCGCCACAGGACCTCGAGGATCCCGGCCGCATGCAGGATCCTGAAGTCGTCCACGGTCGGTCCTCCTCCGTCGGTGCGCCGATGTGCAGCCGTTGCCTGCAGTCTCGCACCGCGGCGCCCGGGAGCCTAAACGGTGTCGGCCGGGAAGCCTAGACGATGTCGGCCGCGCCCGGCGCGGACCTCCAGGCCTCGACCTCGGCCAGGAGGGCGGCGCGCCGTTCCCCGCTGATGAACGCGGAGCGGAACGAGTTGGCGGCGAGGGTCGCGAGGTCGTCCACGCCCAGTCCGAAGGATTGCCGCAGCGCGGAGAAGTTGTCGTCGACGTACCCGCCGAAGTAGGCGGGATCGTCCGAGTTCACGGATACGTTCAGCCCGCGGGCCAGCATCGCCGGCAGTGGGTGGTCCCGGAGGGTGGCGACGGCGCGGAGCCGGACGTTCGAGAGCGGGCAGACCGTCAGCGGCACCTGGTCGGCGACGAGCCGCTGCACGAGCGCCTCGTCCTCGAGGCACCGGATGCCGTGGTCCAGCCGGTCCACCCGGAGGATGTCGAGCGCCTCCCGGACGTAGCCGGGCGGGCCCTCCTCGCCCGCGTGCGCGATGCACTTCAGGCCGGCGGCGCGTGCGACGTCGTACACCTCGGCGAAGAGCGATGGCGGATAGCCCACCTCGGCGGAGTCGAGGCCGATCCCGATGATCGGGGCCTCCATGGCGAGGAGGTCCCGCAGGACCGCGAGCGCCTCCGCGGCGGGGCGGTCGCGCAGGAAGGCGGCGATCAGCGAGGTGCTGATGCCGTAGTCGGCCTCGCTCGTGGACAGTGCTGCAGCCACTCCGCCGACACAGGTCTCGAGGGCGATGCCGCGGGCGAGGTGCGCCTGCGGGTCCATCATGATCTCCGCGTGCCGCACTCCGGCCGCGGCTGCGCGGCGGAGGTAGGCCCGGGTCATGTCGGTGAAGTCCGCCTCGGTGCGCAGCACGTCCATGTTGGCGTAGTACAGGTCGAGGAACGACTGCAGGTCGGTGAACGCGTAGCGATCCGCCAGGTCGGCCGTGTCGGCGTAGGGCAGGCGGATCCCGTTGCGGGCGGCCAGGGTGAAGATGAGCTCCGGCTCGAGGGTCCCCTCGATGTGCAGGTGCAGTTCGGCGCAGGGCAGGGAAGGCATGGTTCCAGCCTAGGGGCCCGCGCCGCTCCGCCGGAGCGCCGCACCTCGGACGGGCGGCGCGGGACACGGGAAAGGGCGGACCCGACCGGGCCCGCCCTTGTCCGTGCATCCCCTAGTAGAGGGCGGCCTCCGACTCGGTGGCCGGCGTGACGCCGTGGCCGAGGTTCGCGGCCAGCTTCGCGCCGAGTTCGGCGTCCACGTTCGCCCAGTACTGGACGGCGCGGGCGCGGATGTCGTCACTCTTCACGCCGCCGACCGCGCCGGTGATCGTCTCCAGGAAGCGCGCACGCTGCGCGTCGTCGAACACCTCGCGGTACAGCGTGCCGGCCTGGCCGAAGTCGTCGTCCTCCGCGTGCAGCGAGTGGGCTGCACGGACGAGGTCGCCGTCGTTCTCCCAGCCGCCGTGCGCACCGTACTGCGCCGGATCCGCGGCGGGCCCGCCGACGGAGTTCGGCGCGTACACCGGGGTGGAGGAGGAGTTGAAGTAGTAGCGCGCCGCGCCGTCCTTCGAGTAGTTCCGCACCTCGTTCTTCGGCATGTTCACGGGCAGCTGCGCGTGGTTGGTGCCCACGCGGTAGCGGTGCGCGTCCGCGTAGGAGAAGATGCGGGCCTGCAGCATGCGGTCCGGGCTGGCGGCGATACCGGGCACGAAGTTCGACGGCGCGAACGTCGCCTGCTCGATCTGCGCGAAGTAGTTCTCCGGGTTGCGGTTCAGCGTGAGCCTGCCGACCGGGATCAGGGGGTAGTCGCCCTGGGGCCAGACCTTCGTGAGGTCGAACGGGTTGAACCGGTACGTCTTCGCATCGTCGTAGGGCATGATCTGGACCTTGAGGTCCCAGCTCGGGTGGTTGCCCTTCGCGATGTTCTCCGAGAGGTCGCGCAGGTGGTGGTCGGCGTCCGAGCCGGCCAGCGCCTCGGCCTCGTCGACCGTCAGCACCTCGTGGCCCTGGTTGGACTTGAAGTGGTACTTGACCCAGAACTTCTCGTTGGACTCGTTGATCCACATGTAGGTGTGCGAGCCGTAGCCGTTCATGGTGCGCCACGAGTTCGGCAGGCCGCGGTCACCCATCAGCCAGGTCACCTGGTGCGCCGACTCGGGGCTGAGCGTCCAGAAGTCCCACTGCATGTCGGCGTCGCGCAGGTTGGTGCCGGGAAGGCGCTTCTGCGAGTGGATGAAGTCGGGGAACTTGATGCCGTCGCGGATGAAGAACACCGGGGTGTTGTTGCCCACGAGGTCGTAGTTGCCCTCGGAGGTGTAGAACTTCAGGGCGAAGCCTCGGGGGTCGCGCCACGTATCCGGTGAGCCCTGCTCGCCGGCCACGGAGGAGAAGCGGAGGAGGGTCTCCGTCGTCGTGCCCTTCTGGAAGAGCGCCGCGCGGGTGTACATGCTGACGTCCTCGGTGGTCTCGAAGACACCGAACGCTCCGCCGCCCTTGGCGTGGACCACGCGCTCGGGGACACGCTCGCGGTTGAACTGGGCCAGCTTCTCGATGAGGTAGTGGTCGGTCAGCGGGATGGCGCCGTCGCGGCCGAGGACGGACGAGTTGCTGTCATCGATGACGGGGGCGCCGGACTGCGTGGTGCTGAAGTTCGCGGACATAGTGCTCCTGTTCCTAGGGGTTGGGGATCAGTGGTGGCTGGGGGCTGCCGAGCGGCAGTCGTCGCAGAGGCCCTGGTAGAGGACCTCCGCGATCTGGATGGTCATGCGGCGTGCACCGGGCGACCACTCGGGGGTCAGGCAGGGCGCGTGTCCCACGGCGCAGTCGACGTCCTCGATCCGGCCGCAGCCGGTGCAGATCGCGTGGTGGTGGTTGTCGCCCACACGGGTCTCGTACCGGGCAGGGGAGTGCGGCGTGTCGATGCGGCGCAGCAGGCCGATGTCGGTGAGGTCGGCCAGGATCACGTAGACGGACTGCACCGTGATGTGCGGCAGGTCCGCGCGGACCGCGGTCGCGGCGTCGTCGGCCGTGGCGTGGGGGTACTGCTCGACGGCGGCGAGGACCGCGAGGCGCTGGCGCGTCACGCGGCGGCCGTGGACATGCAGGGCTGCGGACCAGCGGGCCTCGCGGGCCTCCGGTGTCATCGCTGCCTGCATCATGGCTTCAGTGAACCAGTAAATCTGAGTTAGTCATAATAAGGTCCGACTAACTTGCGCACCACGGGTGGCTCGCGATGGGTACCGTGGAAAGAGTGAACCTCTTCGAGCGTGGCCGGGCCTGGCTGCTGGACTACGCCTACGTGGGCTTCTGGCAGGTTCAGGGTTTCCTCTTCCGGGCCGATCCCGCCCAGTACCTCACTCCCCCCGCCGATGCTCCCCGAGGCAAGGCACCGGTGCTCCTCATCCCGGGCATCTACGAGACCTGGCAGTTCCTGCGGCCCGTCGCCGACCACCTGCACCGGGCAGGTCATCCCGTGCATGTCGTGCAGAAACTCGGGTACAACCGCGGCACCGTGGAGGCGATGGCCCAGCTCGCCGCCGGCTACCTCGAGGAGCACGACCTCACCGACGTCGTGATCGTGGCGCACAGCAAGGGCGGGCTGATCGGCAAGTTCCTCATGACCATGTCCAGCGTGGCACCGCGGATCACCCGCCTCGTCGCCGTCAACACGCCGTTCTCCGGTTCCGTCTACGCCGAATTCTTCTTCCTGCCGAGCATCCGCGCGTTCTCGCCGCGCAACCCGACGCTCCGGACGCTCCTGGCCAATCTCGCGCTCAACAGCCGCATCACCTCGATCTACGGGCGGTTCGATCCCCACATCCCGGGCGGGAGCTTCGTGGAGGGGGCACGGAACGTCCAACTGGACACCACGGGCCATTTCCGGCCCATCGCGGACAGGCGGGTCCTGCAGGAGATCGACCGCGCCATCGGGGCAGGGGAACGCGACTCCGCCTGAGGCGTGCCAGGTTCGTTGCTGCAGCGAATCAATGCCCGGCTAGACTTTCCCCGTGCCACGACTCCTCGCCGACATCACCCCGCTGAAGGAATCGCCGGCATTCCGGCGGCTCTACATCGGGTCGGCACTCTCGGCCATCGGCACGCAGCTCACCATCGTCGCCGTCAGCCTCCAGATCTACTCGCTCACCCAGTCCACGTTCAGCGTGGGCCTGCTCAGCCTGTTCGCACTCGTGCCCCTGGTCGTCGCAGGCCTCTACGGCGGGGCGATCGCCGACGCGCAGGACCGGCGGACCGTCGCCCTCTACTCCGGCTTCGCTCTGTGGGGCACCACCATGGCCGTCGCCGCGCAGGCCTGGATCGGCGTCGACAGCGTCTGGCTGCTGTATCTCCTGGTCGCCATCCAGTCGGGCGCCGCGGGCATCAACCAGCCCACCAGGAGCTCCATCATCCCGCGCCTCGTCCGCCCGGAACTGCTGCCGGCCGCCAATGCGCTGAGCATGATCACCTTCGGCCTCGCCTTCACCGTCGGGCCGCTGCTCGCCGGCCTCCTGGTGGCGCAGGTCGGCTACGCCTGGACGTACACGGTCGACGTCGTCACCTTCACCTTCGCGCTGTGGGCCGTCTTCCGGCTCCCGTCCCTGCCCCCTGAGGGTCCCACCCGACGCGCCGGGCTCGCGACGGTCCTCGAGGGCTTCCGCTTCCTCGGTACACGGCCGAACATCCGCATGACGTTCATCCTCGACCTGATCGCCATGATCACCTCCCAGCCGCGGGCGCTGCTGCCCGCCGTCGGGGCTGTGCTCATCGGCGGAGGTGAACAGACCGTCGGCATCCTGCTCGCCTCGGCCGCGTTCGGTTCGGTGCTGGCCGGCCTGTTCTCCGGACCCCTCGGCCGGATCCACAAGCACGGCCGGGCCGTGATCTGGTCGATCGTCGGGTGGGGTGCGTCCGTGGCGGGCTTCGGGCTCGTGGTCGTCATGGCGGGTTCGTCGGCCCTGCCGGTTCCCGGTGAGGGGGAACTGTCGGTGTGGGTGCTTCCTGCAGCAGCCTGCCTGGTGCTGGCAGGCATCGCCGATTCGGTCAGCAGCGTGTTCCGCAACACCATCCTGCAGTCCGCCACGCCGGACGCCATGCGCGGGCGCCTGCAGGGCGTGTTCATCGTCGTCGTCGCCGGTGGTCCCCGCCTCGGGGACATGGTGGCCGGCGGCCAGGCCGCCTGGCTGGGGGAGGGCTGGACCGCCGTCGTCGGGGGTGTCGCCTGTATCGTGCTGGTACTCGCCGTGGCCCGTTGGCAGCCCCGGTTCGCGCGGTACGACTCCCGCCGGCCGGAGGCCTGACCGCCGCCCCGGCCCGTCCTCGGTGACGCCCCTCGCCGTACGATGAATGGAACACCGCGCTCCGACCCGCCGTTGTACCGGTGGGCGGCGCCCGGCCGTCGTCGTCGCAAGGAGTGACAGTGCACAACCATTTCAACGGTGCCAAGACGGCGTTGTTGTTCGGCGCCCTCATGGGGATCTTCCTCGTCTTCGGCGCGGTCGTCGCCGGAGCCACGCGCAGCTCGGCGTTCCTCTGGATTTTCGCACTGCTCGGCGTCGGATCGATCGCCTACAGCTACTGGAACAGCGACAAGATCGCCATCCGCAGCATGCGCGCCGTCGAGGTCACCGAGCAGCAGGCGCCCGCCATGTACCGGATCGTCCGGGAGCTGAGCGCGCGCGCCGGAAAGCCCATGCCCCGGCTCTACGTCTCGCCGACCCCGGCCCCGAACGCCTTCGCCACGGGCCGCAACCCGGAGAACGCCGCCGTGTGCTGCACGCAGGGGATCCTGCAGCTGCTGAACGAGCGCGAGCTCCGCGGCGTACTCGGGCACGAACTCATGCACGTCTACAACCGCGACATCCTCACGGGCTCCATCGCGGCGGCCGTCGCCGGCGTGATCACGTCCGTGGCCCAGATGTTCGCGTTCGCCGGCATGATGGGCGGCAACCGCAACCAGGGCGGCAACCCGATCGGAGCACTGCTGCTCGCCTTTCTCGCGCCCCTCGCCGCAGGCCTCATCCAGACCGCCATCGGCCGCACCCGGGAATTCGACGCCGACGAGGACGGTGCGGCACTGACGGACGACCCGCTGGCGCTCGCATCGGCGCTCCGCAAGCTCGAGATCGGGACGCAGCGCGCACCGCTCCCTCAGGACCAGCGCCTCGTGAACACCTCACACCTCATGATCGCCAATCCGTTCAAGGGCGCCGGCATGAGCCGCCTGTTCGCCACGCATCCGCCGATGGACCAGCGCATCGCACGCCTCGAGGGCATGGCCGGCCGACCGCTCGGCTGATCAGCCCGGAACGACGACGGCGGCCCCACCTCCTGCAGGTGGGGCCGCCGTCGTCTGTGCCTCATGCCCGGGTCAGCGCATGTTCACGAACTGCAGGTCCGCTTCGTCGAAGTTCTTGAGCAGGGCCATCGTGGCCTGCAGATCATCGCGCGACTTGGAGCTGACGCGCAGCTCGTCGCCCTGGATCTGCGACTTGACGCCCTTGGGTCCCTCGTCGCGGATCAGCTTGTTGATCTTCTTCGCGATGTCCTGGGCGATGCCCTCCTTGATGGAGGTCTCCAAGCGGAACTCCTTGCCCGAGGGGAAGGGTTCCCCGGTGTCGAGGGACTTCAGGGAGATGCCCCGCTTGATCATCTTGGACTGCAGCACATCGAGGACGGCCAGCACACGCTCCTCCGAGTTGGCCTTCATGAGGATCTTCTCGCCGCTGAAGTCCACCTCCGCACCGACCCCCTTGAAGTCGTACCGCTGCGCGATCTCCTTCTGCGCCTGGTTGAGCGCGTTGGCGACCTCCTGCTTGTCCACTTTGCTGACGACGTCGAACGTGGATTCGCTTGCCACGATTCCTCCTCGGGGTGATGGGATTTCCTGCCCTCAAGACTATCCGCAACCCTCCCGGCCCGCTGCGGCCCCGTTCACAGGCAACGGTCAGGAGGCGTAGGGGGCAGACACCGGGTCCGGTGGCACGGTGGGATCACCCGTACCGCTTCCGCCACAGAGAGAACCGAGATGCCTGAACCACGACGCCGGCGCTACCAGATCCGCCTCCGCAAGGCGGTGGCGGGATCGTTCCTCGCCGCCGCGACGGCGGCGTCGCTGACGGGCTTCACGGCGGTACCGGCACTCGCCGTCCCGCCGAGGGCGGTGGCCGCGAGCTCCGAGTCCGTGGACGACGCCGCGAGCGACATCATCCTCGGACTCGATACCGCCTCGCAGGTGAGCGTCGCGTCGCCCGTCACTGCGACGGACGGTGCCACGACCCCGGGGGAGCGCCTCGCGGGTGTCCGGGCCGACCTCGACCAGGCCGTCCTGTTCCGCCTGGTGACGCCCCGGCAGGCGGACGCCTTCTACGCCCAGATCGAGCGCAGGGTGGCCGCAGGCCTGTGACGATCCACCCGATTCGTCACCGGGGCCGTTTGTCTGTAAAGTTGTCTTGCCCGCGCTTGCTGCGGGCGGTCTTCCTGTGAAGACGTTCGGCAGATTACCCGAGCGGCCAAAGGGGGCTGACTGTAAATCAGCTGGCAACGCCTACGGGGGTTCGAATCCCTCATCTGCCACAGCAAGGAGAGGCCGGTACTTCCGCTAGGAATAGTGGGAGTACCGGCCTTTCGCGTTGAAGCCCCCGGGCTCATGCCGTAGCGTCGCGACGAGGGCGTCCTTCCCCTCGGCGCCACCCTACGAGCCCTGCTACGGGACGTCGAGCAGCGCGTCGAGCGGTGGCGCGAGGCGGGAGGAGAGGGACCGGACATACGTGGCGGTCAGGTGGTCGCCGTCCCGGTACACGAGGACGTCACCGATGACGGGCGGGCACTCGTCGGCAGGGCAGATGAAGTCGTTCAGGTCGATCAGGGTGGCTCCGGGGAGGCCCCGCACCCCCGCCACCTGCGCCAGCCCCTTGTCGTCAGCTGCTTCGCCCCGGGGCGCGGAGCATTCGCCCAGTGCGGCGGTATTGGCCGCGACGCACTCCGGGACGTCGAACCCGGGCGCGGGGGTGTCCCTGATGACGGCCACCGGGATGTCGTTCCGAGTGAAGGTGCTCCAGGACCTCCGGAACGCCTCCGACATGGCAGCGACGTCGTCGGTCGCTCCGGAGATCCCGGCGCTGACGGTGTAGCTGCTGGTGATGACCATGCTGAGGAGGGGGTCCTCCTGCAGCAGGTCCTGCATCCGGCCGTTCCAGTCCATGCAGGTCGTGTACACCCTGCCCTTCCGCTCGAGCTCGCCCGTCGCGAAGGGGCAGGCGTCATGGATGTATGCCGTGAGCCTCCAGCCTCGCTCCTGGGCGATCTTCTCGAGGGCGGGGATCCATTGCTTCGCGTGCGAGTCACCCACGAGGGCCACGTGGATGTCCGATGCCCTCTCCCCGTACTCGCAGGAGACGATCTCGGTCTCACTGATCTTGGCCGAGTCGCAGGTGGGGAAGTCCTTCGCTGCGACGACAGGCATCGGCGCGATGTCCTCCGCCGTCGCCTGCGGTTCGAACCCGGCTGATCGCGGGTTCGCCGGGAGAGTTCTGGCGCCGTGGAGGACCGTCTGCACCTGCACACGAACGGCTTCCGCCCTGTCCACTTCCGTGCGGACCGCTGTGACGAGGAGCCCGCCGGCGATGCCGCCGACCACCATGAGGACGAGTCCGGTACAGACGCCGCGGAGGGAGGCATCCCTGAACGCACTCCACCCGCTGACGGGTTTCTCGACGACGGTGTACGTGAGGTACGCGAGGCCGATCGAGAGCCCGGCGATGACGGTCCCCGTCACGGCGTCGGGTTCTCCGACCACCGCCGTCGCCAGGACGATGAGCGGCCAGTGCCAGAGGTACAGGGAGTAGGAGATGTCCCCCAGGAAGGTCATGGGTCGGGTGCCGAGGACGAGGCCGGGCCCGAGCGGAGCCCGGCCGACGCCCGCGGCGATGACCAGGGCGGAGGACACCGTGGGGATCAGCGCTGCGCTTCCCGGGTACGGGACCGAGCCGTCGATCAGGACCGCGGAGGCGATGATGCCGCCCATTCCGGCCCACCCTGCAATCGTCGCGACAGCGTGGGGGAGCCTCTCGAGCTGCGCGACGGCTACGGCGAGAAGGGCGCCGAGCGCAAGCTGCCAGAACCGCGTCGTCGAGGCGAAGTAGGCGGGCCCGGGAGCTGTCGCGGTGTAGTGGATGGACCAGGCCAGCGACGGCAGGAGCACCAGGGTGAGGGCGACGAGTAGCAGCGGGCGCAGGCGTTCCATCGGGATCGGCCCGCGCCGGCGCCTCTTCCCCGTCAGGAGCCCCCCGGCGGCGATGAGGAGCAGGGGCCAGACCAGGTAGAACTGCTCCTCCACGGCAAGGGACCAGTAGTGCTGGAGGGGCCCGGGGGCCGCGTCACTCGTGAGGTAGTCCACGGAGTCGGCGGCGAGCCGCCAGTTCTGGACGTAGGACGCCGAGGCGATGAGGTCCCACCCGATCGAGGCCCAGCGCGTGACGGGCAGGAGCACCGCGGTCAGCGCGGCCGTGACGACGAGGACGAGCGTCGCCGCCGGCAGCAGCCGCCTGGCCCTCCGCGCGTAGAACCCGACCAGCGAGACCCGTCCGTCCTCGACGAGCTGCCGGAGGAGGAGCCCGGTGATCAGGAAACCGGAGATGACGAAGAAGACATCGACTCCCACGAATCCGCCCGGCACGAACGGCACCCCGAGGTGGTACAGCAGCACCGCGATGACCGCCACACTGCGCAGGCCCTGGATGTCCGGCCGGAAAGCCGACCTCCCCGCGGTGGGTGCTGTGCGCTCGGCCGCGCCGAGCAGACTGACTGCCAACAGGAAACCTCCAGAGAAACCGTGCGACCCCCGAGCGCTGTCGATCCCAGCGTAGCGCCGGGGCTTTCCCGCCCAGCCGTGCCGCCATCGGCTCGACCTGCCCGGGGAAAGCTGATAGGTCCGCTACCACAGGGACGTCCGAGCCATCCGCGGGTGGCCTGCCCTACGAAGAGTACCTACGCATGCATACAGTGGAATTCGACGGCAGGGGAGGGCGTGATCAGCGATATTCCGGGCGCGCGGATCGCCTGGCTCGACAGCCTGCGCGGTACGGCCATCCTCCTCGTCGTCCTGCTGCACGCAGCGGAGTCCCTCCGGCTGGCCGCCGGGCCGACGCCGGGCGTCGATACCCTGAATCTCTTCCTCGAGCCCTTCCGCATGCCCGTGCTGATGTTCCTCTCGGGGCTCCTGCTGCCACAGTCACTGGCCAAGCCCGGACGGAAGTACGTCGCCGGCAAGGTCTCCCGGGTGGCGTGGCCGTACGTCCTCTGGTCGCTGATCATCCTGACGGCGAGTGGGGACCTCAGCCCGGGTGGAGTCGCCGAGATCCTCTACCGGTCGCCGACCTACCTCTGGTATCTCTGGTTCATCCTCGTCTTCTATGCGCTCGCCTATCCGCTGCGACGTATCCCGCAACTCGTCCCCGCAGGTGCGGCGCTCCTGGTCTCGTTCGTGCTGCCGCACGGCAGCCGCCCCGAGACCATGGCCTTCCTGGCGGCCTTCTTCTTCCTCGGGGCGTGGTGTGCCCGGCACGCCCCGCTCCTGGTGAGGATCACCAGCCGGCCCTGGCTGCTGGCACCGGCTTTGGCCGCAGCCGTCACCGTGGGTGTCCTCAACGTGATGGGCCGGGACGTCCTGTACCGGGGGGAGTTCGCCTGGGGAGTAGCAGGAGCCCTGGGCGTCGTGTGCTGGCTGTTCCCGCGGCTCGGTACCAACCGGGCCACCGCGTTCCTCGCATTCGTGGGCCGCTACTCGATCGTGTTCTACGTCGCGCACCTGGGGCCGATCATGGTCATGCTCGCCCTGGCCGACGCCGTCGGCCTCGCCGGTGGATGGTTCCTGCTGCCGCTGCTGCTCCTGCTGGGGATCGGGCTGCCGCTCGGTCTCGCCTGGGTGTACTCGACGAGGGAGCATGCGTCGGTGAACCTCCTCTTCGAGCTGCCGGCACCGGGGCGGCGCCTCCGCGACCTCGGGTCCCGGCTCGGGTGGGCGAGGATCCGGGGGTCTACTCCCGCGTGAGGACGGTCGTCAGCAGGAGATCCTTCGCGGGCCCCGTGACGTCCCACGAGTACTCGACCGTGGTGGCCGAGGTGGCGGTGAAACGGACCCGGTAGGTGTCGGGCGCACATGCGTGCTCGTCGTAGGCCCGGCCCGAGGTGAGGTCGAGCCGGCACAGGAGCCGGCCATCGGGGAAGTGCACGAGGGCTGATCCGTCCCGGCCCCTCCGTACCAGATAGGTGCGGACCGCCGGACCCTGGAACTGCGGCCAGGCGACGATCCCCTCCTCCTCCCAGCGGAGGCCGTCGTCGTCGGGCGTGAAGGTGGTGGTCCCGGTGAAGGTGCCCGTCAGACCACCGGCCCTGTCGAGGAGACGGCGCTCGGTGTGCCAGGAGCCCGCCAAAAAGGCCAGCGGGTCGCCGACCGCAGAGGGGGTGGAGTCGTGCCGGTGTGCTACCGCAGCATCCCCGCCGTGGGGCAGGGCCCGCGCCGGGTGGACAGCCGGAGCTGTCTCGTCCTGCATCGTCCCTCCTGGTGTCGGCTGCGTCCCACGCTAGCGGGGCTCGGCACCGCCGTCGATTGAGAACACCGCCCGAAAATGTTAGGCTACCTAACTATGAGCCTTCCTCCGACGGATACGCAACTGCTGGCCCTCGCGCAGTCCTTCCGCACCACCCTGCGCCACGCCGTCTACCTCAGCCGGTCCATGGACAGCGACGGGGAACTGACCACCATGCAGATGAGCACCCTGAGCATGGCCGCGGACGAACCGCTCCGCGTGAGCCGGGTCGCCGCGAACCTCGGCATCCGCGTCCCGTCGGCGACCGAGCAGATCATCAAGCTGGAGCAGGCGGGGCTCGTCCTCCGGCAGCCCGATCCGACCGATTCCCGTGCCGTCCTCGTCCAGCTGACGGAGACCGGCCGCGAGGCCTGGGAAGCGGCCGGCAGGCGCCGCAACGAACGCGTCGCGGCACTGCTGGAACAACTCGACGACGACGACCGCGCGACACTGGCCGCCGCCCTGCCGATCATCGAAAAACTGAACCACACAGCCTAGGAGTACCCGAGTGACCACCCACGCACAGGCCGCGCAGCCCGCAACGGTCCTTGCCGAGGAGAAGCGGTCCTTCTTCCGGCAGCCCAGAGCCGTCTGGGCCACAGCCCTGGCGGCCGTCTTCGCCTTCATGGGAATCGGCCTCGTCGACCCGATCCTCCCGGCCATCGCCGAGAACCTCCAGGCCTCACCGAGCCAGGTGTCCCTGCTGTTCACGAGCTACTTCCTCGTGACGGCCGTCGCGATGCTCGTGACCGGCGTCATCTCCTCACGCATCGGTGGCAAGCGGACACTCCTGCTCGGGCTGGGCCTGATCGTGGTGTTCGCCTCGCTCGCCGGCCTGTCCGGCGACGTCGCCACCCTGGTCGGCTTCCGCGCCGGCTGGGGCCTCGGCAACGCGCTCTTCGTGGCAACCGCGCTCGCCGTGATCGTCGGCGTGGCCAGTGGCGGTACCGCGACGGCGATCATCCTCTACGAGGCCGCCCTCGGCCTCGGGATCTCCCTCGGCCCGTTGCTCGGTGCGCTCCTCGGCGGCTGGCAGTGGCGCGCGCCCTTCTTCGGCACCGCCGTCCTCATGGCCGCGGCATTTCTCGCCCTGATCATCCTGCTGCCCGCCACGCCCCGGCCCGCGACCACGACGTCGCTCACGGCACCGCTCGTCGCGCTCGGACACAAGGGCCTGCGCACCACCGCATCCAGCGCCCTGTTCTACAACTACGGGTTCTTCACGATCCTGGCGTTCACTCCCTTCGTCCTCGGCATGGACGCGTACGGGATCGGTGCGGTGTTCTTCGGCTGGGGCCTGATGGTGGCCATCTTCTCGGTCCTCGTGGCACCCGTGCTGCAGCGCGTGCTCGGCACCACCCGCGTGCTGCTCCTGACCCTCGCGGCCCTGGCCCTCGTGCTCGTCGGCCTCACCCTGGCCGCCGAGCGTTCGGTGACCGCCGTCGTCGTCCTGGTGGTCGTCTCCGGCGCTCTGCTGGGCATCAACAACACCCTGTACACGGAACTCGCCATGGGTGTCTCGACCGCGCCGCGGCCCGTCGCCTCGGCCGGCTACAACTTCGTCCGGTGGATGGGCGGGGCGCTCGCACCCTTCGCCGCGACGAAGCTGGCCGAGGTCTTCGATCCCCGCGCCACCTACGCCGTCGCCGCGGTCATGGTGCTCGTCGCGGCGGGCGTGATCCTCGCCGGTCGCGCCTCGCTCACGCACGCGACCGGGACGGGCGAATAGGGCCGGAGCGACAGGGCCGGAGCGACGGCGTCAGCCGTCGAGGATCGACGTCGTCGCCTCGTCCTCCGCCCCCGCGTAGTACCGGTCCAGCAGCGCCCTGAACCACGGCTCCTGCGGCCCGGCCCGGTCGAAGAGCGTCATGGAGGACTGCAGCTTGCGCGCATCGATCCCGCCGAGCACCGCCACCGGATCGCTGCCCTGCAGATTGAGGAGGGCGTGGACACTCTCCATGAGGCGGGGGCCCAGGACCCGATGCGCGAGGTAGGCGCGTGCCTCCTCGAGGGTGCCGATGGCGTACCGGACCGACGTCGGGCTGCTGCCGAGTCCTGCCACCTGCGGGAAGACGAACCACATCCAATGCCCCGTCTTCCGGCCGTTCCGCAGCTCGGCGAGGGCCTGGTCGTAGGTGCCGTGGGCGTCCTGCGCGTCGACGAATCGTGCGAGGTCGTAGGGGTCGGTCATGCTGGTCTCCGGAGAAAAGGGTGGGTGGGCGGGCACTTCATCGGTAGCGAACAGGCCTGACAAGGGTCCAGGGGGTCGCTAGCGTTGAAGGATGTCGACAATCAATATCACTGAGGCAAGCTTCCCCGAGACCATCGAGGGCAACGACATCGTGTTCGTTGACTTCTGGGCCGACTGGTGCGGGCCGTGCAAGCAGTTCGCACCGGTGTACGACGCCGTCTCCCAGCAGCACGAGGACGTCACCTTCGCGAAGGTCGACACCGAGGCCGAGCAGTCGCTCGCCGCAGCCGCGGGGATCACCTCCATCCCCACGCTGATGGCGTTCCGCGAGAAGGTCCTCGTCTTCTCCCAGCCCGGCGCGCTCAACGCGACGCAGTTCGGTGAGCTGGTCGACGCCGTCAAGGGCCTGGACATGAAGGCCGTGCACGAGCAGATCGCGCAGCAGCAGGCGCAGGGCGACACCGCCGGCGACGCGCAGTAGCCGTCCTTCCGAACGGAAGCCCCGCACTCCTCGAGTGCGGGGCTTCTCTCATTCCGGTGCTAGGCGGCCTGGTCCGACCGCACCATCTCCACGGGCCTGGCCAGCAGGGCGCTCAGCGATTCGCCGAGGTCCTGGACGGCGGGGCCGCGCAGGTGCGTGTCCAGCAGGTCGGTGGACTCCCACTGCTCGGTGAGGACGATGCGGTCCTCCTGCGCTTCGGTGATCTCGTACCGGATGCACCCGGGCTCCTGCACCACCTGTTCGATGGCGATGTCCAGGGCGAGCTTCACGCGGAAGAACTCGCCGTCGAGCGGGGTGAATACTGCGGTGACGTCTACGGGTCGGCTCATGCCTCCACCCTAGCGGCGCCCGGATCGGCCGCCGCATCGTGTCACGCGCACAGGGCGGGCCTAGCGCCGGCGATGGTCCTCGGGGGAGAGGCGGGGACCGAAGGTGGGCTTGCGGAAGCCGCTCGAGTACAGGGACCGCACCACGCGCTGGCGCTGCCCCTGCCACGGCGCGAGCAGCTCGATCATCCCGGCGTCGTCGGTCCGCCGCCCGGTGAGCGCAGCACCGACATAGGCCGCGAGGTGGTAGTCGCCGACGGAGATCGAGTCGGGACACCCGTGCGTCCGCTGCACCACCTCGGCCGCCGTCCACACGCCGATGCCGGGCACCGACCGCAGGCCGGCACGGACCGCGTCACCGCCCGGCAGGGACGCGAGCCGTTCCAGCCCGGTCGCCACGAGGGCCGCCTTGAGGATGGTGGCCGAGCGTTTCGCGTCCACGCCGGCCTTGTGCCAGTCCCAGGACGGGATGCGGCGCCACTGCTCGGCGGTCGGGGGAAGGCGGAGTGCCGCGGGAGCGACGCCACCGGCACCCGGGGCGGGGTCGCCGTAGCGGACGAGCAGGTAGCGCCAGGCGCGCTTGGCCTCGATGCCGGTGACCTTCTGTTCGAGGATCGCCCGGGCCACCGTGTCGAGCATCCGCCCCGACGACGGAAGGCGCAGGCCGGGATTGAGGTACCTGCCCTTGCGGGCGAGGTCGGGCAGCGTGGCCCGGAACTCGGCGCAGTCGAAGGCGGTCCAGTCGTCGTCCGCTCCCAGCAGGCGGGGAAGGGACGCCAGCGCCCGGGCAGCCCCTGGCCCCCAGGCGTTCGCCTGGATGCGGCTGCTGGTCAGGGAGCCCCGCTGCCGCAGGGAGAGCGTGACGGGGCCGTCGACGGTACGGAAGGCGAGCCAGGAGTCGGGTCCCTGAACGAGAAAGGAGGGGTCGTGGGTGCCGCACTGCAGCGTGCCGATCGTCGCGGCGAGATTGTAGGGTCCGTCGGGGATCCACTCCGCGGCTTCCGCACCCGGGGGCACGACGGCGGGGGCGATGCTCATGCCTCAATCGTCCCACGGAGGCCGTGCTGTCCCGATGTCCGGCGGCGTGTCACGCGGGGTCGCGCGGGAGTAGCATCAGGCATCCGGTGGAATCGTCCTGAGGAACAGCCGATGGTGGAGGCCCAGAGGAATCGGGGGTGGCGGTTCGTCGCGCCCGGGCTCCTCGTCCTCCTCGTCGTGATGGCTCTGCTGTGCGCAGGGTGCACGGTGGACGGTTCCGGGCGGGCGTCGCAGGATCCCGCACCACAGGCAGCATCCCCTCGCACCTCGCCGAGCAGGTCGCCGCAACCGTCACTGTCCCCGCCGGCATGCGAGGACTGCGTGGGCATCATCCTCACGGGAGACCTCCTGGTGCACCCGCAGCTGTGGGAGCAGGCCGCGGCGGACGCGGCGGTGACGGGCCGACTTCCGCTGGACTTCGGGCCGTTGCTCGCGGGCCAGCGCCCCTATCTCGCGGCGGGCACGCTCGGCGTCTGCCACCTCGAGACACCCGTGGCCGACGCGGAAGGACCGTTCAGCGGCTATCCGCAGTTCAACGTCCCGCCGCAGATCCTCGCCGCGGCGAAGGACGTCGGGTACGACGCGTGCACCACCGCGAGCAATCACACCATCGACTGGGGTACCCAGGGGGTGGAACGCACCCTCGCGGCCCTGGACGCGGTGGGCCTCGATCACACGGGGTCCTATGCGAGCGCCGCCGATGCGGAGGAGGTCCTGATCCTCGACCAGCCGCAGGCGAGGGTGGCGGTCATCGAGGCGACGTACGGGCTGAACGGACTGGTGCCCGACGAGCCGTGGCGCGTGGACCTGATCGATGCGCAGGACATGATCGCGAAGGCGACGGCGGCCCGGGGCCAGGGGGCGGACATCGTGATCGCTGCACTGCACGCCGGCGACGAATACGCCTCCGTCCCGAACGCCCAGCAGGTGGAGGTCGCCCACGCGCTCGCGGACAGCGGCAAGATCGACGTCGTCTACGGCCACCACACCCACTCGGTCCTGCCGGTCGAGCGCTACAACGGCACGTGGATCGCGTACGGGCTGGGCAACGGGGTGACCGAGCTGTCACCCGTCCACGAGGTCAACAACGAAGGCCTGATGATCCGGGTCCGGCTGAGCCGGGCTGCCGGCGGCGGCTGGTCCGTCTCCGGCTTCGACTGGGTGCCGTCCCTGATCGTCGCGGCGCCCTACCGCTGGTGTTCCCTCGCCCCCGATCGGCCGGTCGGGGCCTGCTCGTCCCCGGAGCACGAGGCAGCGGTGCGCGAGCGGACCCGGCGCGTGGTCGAGTCGCGCGGCGCGGCCGGCGCGGGTGCCCGCCAGTGGGAGGTCTCCGCCGACGGGGCGGGGCGCTAGGGCCGCGGATCACCCACGGATCGTCGACGCGATCGCCTCGCCGAGCGACGCCGTCGTCCCGGTACCGCCGAGGTCCCGGGTGAGGGTGTCACCGCCGGCGGCCAGCACCGACTCGATGGCGCCGAGGATCGCGGCGGCCGCCTCCGGCTCGCCGAGGTGCTCCAGCATCATCGAGGCGCTCCAGATCTGGCCGACCGGATTGGCGATCCCCTTGCCCGCGATGTCCGGCGCCGAGCCGTGCACCGGCTCGAAGAGGCTGGGGAAGGTCCGGTCGGGGTTGATGTTGCCGCTGGGTGCGACCCCGATCGTGCCCGTGCATGCCGGCCCGAGATCGGACAGGATGTCGCCGAAGAGGTTGCTGGCCACGACGACGTCGAACCAGTCGGGGTGGAGGACGAAGTTCGCGCAGAGGATGTCGATGTGGAACTTGTCCGTGCGCACGTCCTCGTAGCCGGCCGCCATCGCCTCCACGCGCTCGTCCCAGTACGGCATGGTGATCGAGATGCCGTTGCTCTTCGTGGCCGACGTCAGGTGCTTCTTCTCCCGCTTCCGGGCGAGCTCGAAGGCGTACTTCAGGATGCGGTCCACGCCGGTACGGGTCATGACGGTGTCCTGGATGACCGTCTCGCGGTCCGTGCCCTCGAACATCCTGCCGCCGACGCTCGAGTACTCGCCCTCGGTGTTCTCGCGGACCACGTAGAAGTCGACGTCGCCCGGCTTCCTGCCCGCCAGGGGACTGGTGATCCCCGGCAGCAACCGCACCGGACGCAGGTTCACGTACTGGTCGAAGTGGCGCCGGAACTGCAGCAGGCTGCCCCAGAGGGACACGTGGTCCGGCACGACGTCGGGCCAGCCGACGGCTCCGAAGAAGATCGCGTCGAAGCCGCGCAGTTCCTCGAACCAGCCGTCCGGCAGCATCTGCCCGTGTTCGAGGTAGTAGTCCGCGCTGGCGTAGTCGAACTCGGTGACCTCGACCTCGAAGCCGTACCTGTCCGCGGCCGTCCGGAGCGCGCGCAACCCCTCCGGCATGACCTCCTTGCCGATGCCGTCGCCGGCGATCGCAGCGATCCGGTAGGTGTTCGTCATGGTCTTCGTCATGGTCGGTTCCCTTCATCGGCAGGCTGCTTACCAACCCAGCCTAGGCTCAGGACCCCGTCCACCACAGCATGACGACGGCGGCGGGCAGCGTCAGCGCCGTGACCAGCAGTCCCGCCAGCGCGAACGGCACCCATCGGACGGACAGGCCGAGGGACTGCAGCCGTTCGGCCCACAGCAGGGTCGCGAGCGATCCCCAGGGGGTGACGAGCGGCCCGAGGTTCGCGCCGATGAGCAGTGCTGCGAGGCGGAGGGGGGAACCGGCCAGCGGTTCCAGGGCCAGGTAGGCGGGCAGGTTGTTGACGGCATTGGCGCCGGCGGCACCGACGGCCGCGAGCTGCAGGAGGTCCGCGAGTCCCGCCCCGGTCCCGGCCACCGGAGCGATCCCGGCGTCGAGGCCCTGCGCCTGTGCCGCGGTGACGAGCACGAAGAGGCTGAGGGCGAGGACGAGCGGGTTCACCGGGATCAGCCGGAAGGTCAGCGTGCTGCGTCGCCGGACCGCGAAGAGGACCAGGAGGACGCCGGCGGCCACGCTCGCACTCGCCGCCACCGGGATCCCGCTGACCAGGGCGGGCACCAGGAGTGCGAGGACCGCGTATCCGCACAGCAGCAGGACGCGGTCCTCCGCTGCGCGGGGTGCGGCGGGTGAGAAGCGGCCGGACAGCTGCCGGCGGAAGATCAGGAGCAGGACGGCGCACGGCACGACGATGCCCACCACCGCCGGGCCGTAGACGAGCCCCGCGAAGGCCGCCGGAGTGAGCTGCAGCCGCTCCTGCACCAGGAGGTTCGTCAGGTTGGACACCGGCAGGAGCAGGGACGCCGTATTGGCGAGCCAGACGATCGTCATCGCGAAGGGCAGGGGAGGGAGCCCGCTCCGCCGGGCGAGCAGCACCACCAGGGGCGTGAGCAGCACCGCCGTCGTATCCAGCGAGAAGAAGACGGTGCAGCCCACGGCGAGGACGACGGTCACGAGCCACAGCACGATCGTGCGGCCCCCGGCCAGGCGCGCCGATGCCGCGATGATCCGTTCGAAGACGCCCGCCGCGAAGAGCAGGTCCGTGACCACCGTCATGGCGGTCACGAAGAGCAGGATCGGCCAGATACGCCCCCACAGCCCGGCCAGGGCAGGGCCGGGCAGCAGGCCGGCGGCGATGCAGGCCAGGGCGAGGACCGGCAGGATCGCCCGGGAGGCAGTGCGCAGGGTCACGGGCGGGCTCCGATTCAGGGGGCAGTAGCAGGTCGGGTCGCGTCCCGCGGCGTAACGGCGGCATGGTCGTTCGGGCACCAGCCGGTAACTTTGTAGTCATGAAGTATGCCAATTCAATCGTCGACCTGATCGGCAACACCCCGCTGGTCAGGCTCAACTCCGTCACCGACGGTATCGCAGCCACAGTCCTCGCGAAGGTCGAATACCTCAACCCGGGCGGGTCGGTGAAGGACCGCATCGCGGCGAAGATCATCGACGCAGCCGAAGCCGAGGGGAAGATCAAGCCCGGCGGAACCATCGTCGAACCGACCTCCGGCAACACCGGTGTCGGACTCGCCCTCGTGGCGCAGCAGCGCGGCTACAAATGCGTCTTCGTGGTGCCCGACAAGGTGGGCGAGGACAAGCGCAACGTCCTCAAGGCCTACGGCGCAGAAGTCGTGGTCACGCCGACCGCCGTCGCCCCCGACAGCCCGCACTCCTACTACGGCGTCTCCGACCGCCTCGTCCGCGAGATCCCCGGTGCCTACAAGCCCGATCAGTTCTCCAACCAGAACGGGCCGCTGAGCCACTACGAGACCACGGGCCCCGAGATCTGGAACGACACCGACGGCAAGCTCACGCACTTCGTCACCGGCGTCGGCACCGGCGGCACCATCACCGGCACCGGCCGGTACCTGAAGGAGGTCTCGGCGGACCGCGACGGCGGGCCCGTACGCATCATCGGCGCCGACCCCGACGGCTCCATCTACTCGGGCGGCACCGGACGCCCCTACTTCGTCGAGGGCGTCGGCGAGGACATGTGGCCCGAGTCCTACGACCCCTCCATCCCGGACGAGATCCACGGCGTCACGGACGCCGAGAGCTTCGAGATGACCCGGCGCCTCGCCCGCGAGGAGGGGCTGCTGGTCGGCGGGTCCTGCGGTATGGCGGTCGTCGCCGCGTTGCGCGTCGCCAAGGACCTGACCGCCGACGACGTCGTCGTCGTCCTCCTGCCCGACGGCGGCCGCGGCTACCTCGGCAAGATCTTCAACGACGACTGGATGAAGTCCCACGGCTTCATGGCCGGCGGCGACGAGGCGAGCGTCGGCGAGGTGCTGCGCGCCAAGAACAGCTCGCTGCCGGACCTCGTGCACACGCACCCCACCGAGACCGTCCGCGACGTCATCGCGACCCTGGCCGAACACGGCGTCTCCAGCCTCCCGGTGCTGTCCCGGAAGCCTCCCGTCAGGGTGGGGGAGGTGCTGGGGTCCGTCGACGAGCGGTCGCTGACGGCGAAGATCTTCAGCGGCGAGGCGCAGCTGACGGACCAGATCTCGCAGCACATGGACGGGAAGCTCCCGCTCATCGGGTCGCTCGAATCCGTCGAGACGGCGCGGGAACGGCTCCAGGACGTCGACGCGCTGATGGTGACGAACGTCGGGTCCCCGGTGGGAATTCTGACGCGCCACGACTTGCTGACATACATGAGCAGATAACTCACTCCCACCAGGATTCTCAGGAGCATCGTGACGCACTCGAACGCCCAGGGTTTCAACACCCGGGCCGTCCACGCAGGCCAGACCCCCGACCCCACGACGGGAGCGGTGATCCCGCCCCTGTACCAGACCACCACGTTCGCGCAGGACGGCATCGGCAAGCTGCGCAACGGCTACGAGTACGGGCGCGGCACCAACCCCACCCGTGATGCGCTGCAGGTCCAGATCGCGGCGCTCGAGGGCGGCGAGCACGCCTTCAGCTTCTCGTCGGGCCTCGCGGCGGAGGACGCGCTCATCCGGGCCGCCCTCCGTCCGGGCGACCACATCGTCCTCGGCAACGACGCGTACGGCGGCACCTACCGCCTGATCGACCGTGTGCTGTCCCAGTGGGGCATCACCAACACCGCCGTGGACATGGCGGACGCCGACGCGGTCCGGTCCGCCATCGCCGCGAACAACACCAAGATGGTGTGGGTCGAGACGCCGTCGAACCCGATGATGAAGATCACCGACATCGCCGCGACCGCCCAGCTCGCGCACGACGCCGGTGCCCTTCTCGTCGTCGACAACACGTTCGCCTCGCCCTACCTGCAGCAGCCGCTCACCTTCGGTGCCGACGTCGTCGTCCACTCGACGACCAAGTACATCGGCGGGCACTCGGACGCCAGCGGCGGGGCCGTCGTCGTGAACGACGGCGAGCTCGCCGAGAAGATCGGGTTCATCCAGTTCGCCGTCGGCGCCGTGTCGGCTCCCATGGAGGCCTGGCTCACCACCCGCGGGCTCAAGACCCTCGGAGTGCGCATGGACCGGCACTCCTCCAACGCGACCGCGATCGCTCGCTGGCTCCTCGAGCAGGACGAGGTGGAGCACGTGTACTACCCTGGGCTGCCCGAGCACCCGGGCCACGACCTCGCGGCTGCCCAGATGAAGGACTTCGGCGGGATGATCTCCGTGACCTTCAAGGGTGGGGCGGAGGCCGCGAAGAAGGTGGCGGAGTCGACGCACGTGTTCCTGCTGGCGGAGTCCCTCGGCGGCATCGAGTCGCTGATGAACTACCCGTCCGACATGACGCACGCGTCCGTCAAGGGCACCGAGCTCGCCGTCCCCGAGAACCTGGTCCGGCTGTCCGTCGGCATCGAGGACCTCGAGGACCTGATCACCGATCTCGACCAGGCGATCGCCACACTGCGCCAGTCCTGATACGAAGGGCCCCTCCTGGTGGAGGGGCCCTTCGTGTGTCCGGAGTCGGCCGGGCCGCCGCGGCTTCGTGCACGTGTTTCCGGCGCGAACGGCGTCCCGCGCGGCGTGTCCTGGCCCGACACGCCCTTCCGAGGGCGAAAGCCGTGCACGACGCCGCGCCGGCAAGCCCCGCTAGCGGGAACCCGGCAGCCGGAAGCGCTTCTTCGCCTTCGGCTGGGTCAGCTGGAAGTAGTCGCTGCTCTGCGGCAGCCACAGCAGCAGCACCGCGACGAGCATCGCCCCCGCGATGAGGGACAGGCCGGGCGTCCCGCGGACGATGATGGGCACGCCGACGATGATGCCGATGGTGCTCAGCAGCTCGCGGGCGCTCCTCCTGCCCCGGCGCAGCGGGAGCAGGAGGATCAGCTGCAGGACGGCGAGCGACCCGAAGAGCGCCCCGAGCCCGATGAAGCCTGCCCGGTCGAGGTCCTGCATCGCGGCCGACGTGATGAAGGTGCCCGCGGCGATCAGCAGCAGCACCGCGATCACGAGCCACAGGACGATCGCCGCGCGCAGGGTGAACGGCCGTGGCGGCAGTGCATTCGGACGGGAACCCAAGACCGCCTATCCTCGCGGGGCGACGGTGCCGGTGGAGGTTTCGGTGTCGTAGGAGTAGACCTCCGTGCCGCCGATCCACACCTGCAGGGCACGCTGCATGACGTCGAGCGGGTCGCCGCTCCACAGCACCAGGTCCGCATCCTTGCCGACGGCGAGCGAGCCGAGGCGGTCCGCCAGGCCGAGGACCTTTGCGGGGTTGATCGTGATGGAGCGCAGCGCCGTCTCCCGGTCCAGGCCCTCCTTGACCGCCAGCGTGGCCTGATGCACCAGGAAGTTGATCGGGATCACGGGGTGGTCGGTGATGATCGAGATCTCGACGCCGGCCCTCGCGAGCTTGCCCGGGTTGGCGATGGAGCGGCCGCGCAGCTCCACCTTGGACTTCGTGGTGAACAGCGGCCCGATCAGCACGGGGGTCCCGCGTTCCGCCAGCACGTCGCCGAGCAGGTGCGCCTCCGTGCCGTGGTCGAGGACGAGGTCGTAGCCGAACTCGTCGGCGATGCGGAGGGCCGTGGCGATGTCGTCGGCACGGTGGGCGTGCTGGCGCCAGGGGATTTCGCGGCGCAGCACCATGGCGAGGGCCTCGAGGTGCGGGTCGCGCGCGTTCTCGTCGGCCTTGCCCATGTAGTTCTGGGCCTTCATGAACGCCTCGCGGATGACGAGCGCGGTGCCCAGGCGGGTCGACGGCGTCTTGTCCTTGCCGCCGTAGACGCGCTTGGGGTTCTCGCCGAGAGCGGACTTCAGGCCGCTGGGGGAGCGCAGCACCATCTCCTCGAGGTAGCGCCCGTGCGTGTGGAGGGCGACGGCGAGGCCCCCGATCGGGTTTCCGGAGCCGGGGTTGACGTTCACCGTGGTGACGCCGCCGGCGAGGGCGTCGTCGAAGCCGGGGTCGAAGGGGTTGACGGCATCGATCGCGCGGACGCCGGCGGTGTTCGGGTTGGTCATCTCGTTGGTGTCGTCTCCTGCGGCGCCTTCACCCTCCTCGTGCGTCCCGAGGTGGACGTGGGCGTCGACGAAGCCCGGGAGCAGCCACTTGCCGCCCGCATCGACGACCGTGGCGCCGTCGGGCACCGGAACGGAGGCGCCGAGGGCCGTGATCCGGCCGTCCTCCACGACGACGGTGCCGTCGAAGGGCTCCCCGTCGATCGGGACGACGTGGGCATTGGTGATGGCCGTGGTGGAAGCGGGCGTGGTGGTGCCGCTGGGGGAGGACATGGGTGCATCGACCTTTCGCGAGGGTGCGGGGTGATTTCCACCATATCGGCCCGCGGGCACCTGCCCGGGGCCGTGCCTACACTGGATGAGCCGTTCCGCAGGGTTTCCCGGGCCGGTGACAGCACCCTGTTGATCGGAAGGAAAGCATGAGCCAGCGCAGTATCCCGGCAGCGGTCCGGGCGCTGGGCGTCGTCGCCGCAGTGGCCGTCGCAGCCGCTCTGGGGGTCTGGGCGTTCGCCTGGGCGGACTTCATCGGCCTGGACTTCCGGGTCTACCGGATGGGCGGACAGTCCGTGGTCGACGGCGACGGCTCGCTCTACACGCGGTCCTTCGGCGAGGGCGAGGGGTCGCTCCTCTTCACCTACCCGCCCTTCGCGGCCCTGGCCTTCACCGTGCTGACGCTCGTCAGCGCCGAGACGGGCGCCCTCCTCTTCGTGGGGCTGTCGGTCCTCATCGCCGCTGCGACCTCCCTTTTCGTCACGCGGTACCTCGGCGGCTTCCGCGGTGTGCGGGAGGTGGTGCGGCACCCCGCAGCCCTGCCGCTGGCCATCGCGGGCACCGGTGTGGTCTGCCTGCTCGGCCCGTGGCGCGAGACCATGGCCTTTTCCCAGGTCAACATCCTGCTCTTCGCGATGATCGCCGCGGACCTGCTCTCCGGCCCGCACCGACGCATGCCGACGGGCCTGCTCACCGGCATCGCCGCGGGCGTCAAGCTGACGCCCCTGGTCTTCGGCCTGTACTTCCTCGTGCGCGGCGAGTGGAAGCAGCTGTTCACAATGGCCGGCGGCTTCTTCGGGACGATCGCGCTCGGGTTCCTCCTGCTGCCCGCGGAATCGGCGACCTACTGGCTGCAGATGCTGCGTGACACGGGCCGCATCGGCGGCGAGGGCTACGTGGACAACCTGTCCCTCCGCGGTGCGATCCTGCATTTCCTCGGGCCCGATTTCCCCTCCACCGTCCCGTGGCTGCTCGGCTCCCTCCTGCTGGTCGCCGCGACGGCCTTCATCATCCGTACGGGCGGACGGCGCGGTGACCGTTTCCTGCCCATCGCCATGACGTCGCTGCTCATGCTCCTCATCTCGCCGATCTCCTGGTCCCACCACTGGGTGTGGATCGTGGTGGTCCTGGCCGTCCTCGCGGGCCAGGCCGCCGGACTCCCGGTGGAACTGCGGGCGTACCGCACGGCAGCTGCGGCCCTCTTCGTCATCACCCTCGTGGTCTTCATCTACTCGCCCAAGAGCATCGGCCTGCTGTTCGGAGCCCAGGACCTCAATTCGCAGCTGACGACGGGCTGGCTCATGGCGTCGAGCGCCGGCGTCTTCTGCGCTCTCGCCATCACCGTGTTCTGGGTGCTCCTGTCCCGGCGCCTGGCGGTCCATGCTCCGAGCAGCATGGACGAGCAGGCGGCAGCGGGATCCGGGCGGACCCCGAGCGGGAGCAGCAGGGACACCGCGCTCGACGACGGCGTCGTGCCCAGTAGCCGGAACCCCTGATGTCCGTGCCGGCCCGGCGTACCCTCGCGGCTCCTGTCAGCCGTCTGCGGGTCGTCGGCGCCTGCGTCGTGGCGCTCGCCCTGCCGCCTCTCCTCAAGGCAGCCGTCTTCGCGGTGGGCAACTCGCTGCTCGTCGTCGACGTGCTGTTCCAGCTGGCAGGCGTCATCGCCGTCGCTTTGATCGGTGGCCTCTGGCCCGCCCTGCTCGCGGCCCTGTGGAGCAGCATCATCCTCAACTACACGTCGACCGAGCCGTTCGGTTCCCTCGAGATCGCCGACGCCGAGAACGTGGTCACCGTGTTCATCTTCATCGCCGTCGCGGTGGCGGTCTCGCTCGTCGTCGGCCTCTCCGCCCGCCGTTCCAGGGAGGCGGTGCTGGCGCAGCAGGAGGCGGCCCTGCTCGGTGAACTCGCACGTGGTGCGCTCGCGGAGGAGGACACGCTCCAGGGCTTCCTGCAGCACGTCCAGTCGCAGTTCGACGTCGACGCCGTCGCCCTGTTCGGTCCCGAGGGCGGGAGCAGCGGGACCGGGCAGGACGGCGCGTCGGCCGAAGACCGCCGGGAACGCAGGGCGCTGGCCGTCCGTCCGACACCTCGGCAGCAGGACGCGGCCGGCCCCGCCTCGAGCGCCCCAGGCCGCGGGCAGGCAAGCGCCGCCGGTCGCGGGCCGGGTACCGGCGGGTCGGCCCAGGGAACGGACGCCCCCGCTCGCGTTAGTGAGGACCGCTGGACGCTGGAGACGGCGACCACCAGGGAAGCGGTCGACGGCGACTTCTCGCTCGCGCTGTACGGGCATCCTCTGTCGGGGCGCGAGCGCGGCCTCCTGACGGCGTTCGCCGGGCAACTGCGCTCGATGCTGCAGCGGCAGGAACTCCTCGCGAGCACACGCACGAACCGCCGGCTCGTCGAGGGCAACGTCATGCGCACGGCGATCCTGCGCTCGGTGTCCCACGACCTCCGCACACCCCTGGCCGGCATCAAGCTCGCGGTCAGCAGCCTGCGGCAGTCGGAGGTGACCTTCTCGCAGGAGGACGAGGACGAACTCCTCGAGACCATCGAGGACTACTCGGACAGGCTGGACGCGCTCGTCAACAACCTGCTGGACATGTCCCGCATCACCGGTGACGCCGTGAACGCACACGTGCGGCCGCTGAAGTGGATCGACGTCGTCGGACCCGCCCTCGCGAACGTGTCCGAGGACCGCGTGCACGTGTCCATCCCGCCCAACCTCCCGGCCATCGAAGCGGACCCCGGACTGCTGGAGCGGGTCCTCGCGAACATCGTCGAGAACGCAGGGAAGTACGCCCCGGACTCGCTGATCGAGGTCACCGCATCCATCGGCGGTACCGGCAGGGCGCTCATCAACGGCTTCCCCGCGAGCGAGCTGCGCGTCATCGACCACGGCCAGGGGGTGTCCCGCGACGACGTGGACACCATGTTCCGCCCGTTCCAGCGCCTCGACGACGCGCCGTCCGGAGCCGGCGTCGGACTGGGCCTGGCCGTGGCGAAGGGATTCACCGAGGTCATGGGCGGCGTGCTCGACGCCGAGCAGACCCCCGGCGGCGGGCTGACGCTCGTGATCCGCCTGCCGATCTCGACCGGGGCGGACCTGTGACGCGGGTGCTGGTGGTCGACGACGAACCGCAACTCCTCCGCGCCCTCGAGATCAACCTCCGTGCCTACGGCTACCAGTGCGTCACAGCCGTCGACGGCGAGACCGCGCTCGCCGCCGCGGCAGAGCACCACCCGGACATCATCGTGCTGGATCTCGGCCTGCCGGACCTCGACGGGGTGGAGGTCATCCGTCGGATCCGCGGCTGGTCGCAGGTGCACATCATCGTGCTGTCCGCCCGCCGCGGCTCGCAGGACAAGGTCGATGCCCTCGACGCCGGGGCCGACGACTACGTGACGAAGCCCTTCGGCCTCGACGAACTGCTCGCGCGGCTCCGTGCGGCCGCCCGGCGTGCGGCCGTCGAGGCCGCCGCACCCGTCCTCGAGACGCCCGATTTCCTGCTCGACGCCGGTGCGCGCCGGGTCGTGAAGGACGGGAAGGACGTCCGGCTGACGCCCACGGAGTGGAAGATCGTGGACCGGCTGATCGCGCATCCGGGCCGGCTCGTCTCCCAGCAGCAGCTCCTTCTCGACGTGTGGGGACCCGCCTACGCGAAGGACGTGCAGTACCTCCGCGTCTACATGGCGCAGCTGCGCAAGAAGCTAGAGCCCGATCCGGGCTCGCCGCGGTACTTCGTGACCGAGAGTGGGATGGGCTACCGCTTCGAACCCTGATCGGGAGCGCGGGTGCGGGCGCCGCATAGGATGGTCGCCATGACCACCGGTACCCTCCTCGCCGTCTGCCGCGTGCACGAACTCCTCCCCACGAAGGACTCGACCGGGGTCACTGCGATCGACAAGCGTGCGGTTGACGGGCCCGTGAACGTCCATCCGCTCGGACTCACCGGCGACATCCAGGCGAGCCGGAAGCACCACGGGGGACCGACGAAGGCCCTCTACGCCTACTCCCAGGACGACGCCGCATTGTGGGCGCAGCAGCTGGGGCGAGAGGTGACGCCCGGCCTGTTCGGGGAGAACCTCCGCGTCGCGGGGATCGACGCCTCCAACGCCGTCATCGGCGAGCGGTGGAGCGTGGGGGAGCAGGTGGTGCTGGAGGTGACGATGCCGAGGACGCCCTGCGTGAACTTCGCCCGGTACCTCGGCGAGAGGTCCTGGGTGAAGCGCTTCGCCGAGGCCAACAGGGTGGGCACCTACCTGAGCGTCGTGACGAAGGGGAGCGTCTCCGCGGGTGACACCATCCGGGTGACCAGCGTGCCCGAGCACGGTGTCACCGCTGCGCAGGTCTACGCGGGCCCCGACGCACGCCAGGCGCACGCACTGCTCGATGCCGCGGCGGCCGGACACCTCACCCTCACCCCGCAGGTACGCAAGGCCGCGCTGCAGGCCCTGAAGGTCGCCTCGCCGGCCTGACGTGCCGAACGTCACCTGCCGGATGGCCTCCTCATGGAGCGCGACGGGGCGTACGTGCCGTAGACTGGGAACATCCCCCACACCGGTATTCCCTTTATTTCCGCCCCTTTCGGGCCGGATAGGTTGTGTTGGGGCTCGGAGCGAAGACTCGCGAGCAGATTCATCAGGGAGCGCCGGCTAGAAGAAACGTCACACATCACTGCTGAGAGAGCAGAGAACACGGTGTGACGAGGAGCTCGGCCTCGGGATTGAAACAGTGCCGGATCCATGTTCATTCGGCTCTGCGGGCTCCATCCTCAGGCCGTCCGGCACCTATCTGGAGGAATTCTTTCCGTGCCTGAAAACCTGTCCGAGCACATCACCGACACCACCCCCGTCACCGAGACCACCGCAGCGGTTCCCGCTCCGGAGTCCGACGACGACGGTGTGACCATCCGCTTCACCGAGCTCAATCTCGACGGCCGCATCCTCGCGGCACTGAACGACCTCGGCTACGAGAAGCCCTCACCCATCCAGGCAGCAACCATCCCCGCGCTGCTCGAAGGTCGCGACGTCGTCGGCCTGGCCCAGACCGGCACCGGCAAGACGGCCGCGTTCGCCGTACCCGCGCTGTCGAAGATGGCGGAACTCGCAGACGTCAACGGCGGACCCAGCAAGAACACGCAGGTCCTGGTGCTCGCACCGACCCGCGAGCTCGCGCTGCAGGTGGCCGACGCCTTCACTTCCTACGCCAAGCACATGGAGGGCTTCACCGTCCTTCCCGTCTACGGCGGATCGCCCTACGGCCCCCAGCTCAACGGCCTCCGCCGCGGCGCGCAGGTCGTCGTCGGTACCCCGGGTCGCGTCATCGACCACATCGAGAAGGGGTCGCTGGACCTCTCCAACCTCGAGTACGTCGTCCTCGACGAGGCCGACGAGATGCTGCGCATGGGCTTCGCCGAGGACGTCGAGAAGATCCTCGGCTCGACGCCCGCCGAGAAGCAGGTTGCACTGTTCTCCGCGACCATGCCGCCGGCCATCCGCCGGATCGCCAAGAAGTACCTGAACGATCCGGCCGAGATCTCGGTCAAGGGCAAGACGACGACGGGCACCAACACGCGTCAGCGCTACCTGCAGGTCATGGGCCCGCACAAGCTCGACGCGATGACCCGCATCCTCGAGGTGGAGGACTACGACGGCATCATCGCCTTCGTCCGCACCAAGGCGGCCACGGAAGACCTGGCGGACAAGTTGCGTTCACGGGGCTTCACAGCCGCAGCCATCAACGGAGACATCCCCCAGCAGCAGCGCGAGCGCACCGTCGAGGCGCTGCGCGAGGGCAAGATCGACATCCTCGTCGCCACGGACGTCGCCGCCCGCGGCCTCGACGTGGAGCGCATCTCGCTCGTCGTGAACTACGACATCCCCAACGACACGGAGTCCTACGTCCACCGCATCGGTCGTACCGGCCGCGCAGGACGTTCGGGTGACGCGATCCTTTTCATCACCCCGCGTGAGAAGTACCTGCTCCGCTCGATCGAGAAGGCCACGCGCCAGCCCGTCGAGCAGATGCAGCTGCCCTCCACGGCGAAGATCAACGAACTGCGCCTCAGCAAGTTCGCGGACAAGATCACCCAGACGCTGGCAGGCAAGGACGTGGCACTGTTCCGCGACCTCATCGCGAACTACGAGCGCGAGCACGACGTGCCCGCCACCGAGATCGCCGCTGCCCTCGCCGTCATGGCGCAGGGCGGACAGCCGATCCTCGTCCAGGACATCCCCGTCGCTCCCGCCGGCCAGCGCGAGCGGGCCGAGGGCCGCAAGGACGCCTTCGGCTCCCGTGGCCCGACGCGCACCCTCACCGAGGGCAACGCCACCTACCGCATCGCGGTGGGGCGTCGCCAGCGCGTGATGCCGGGCTCGATCGTCGGCGCCATCGCCAACGAGGGCGGCCTGTCCTCCTCGCAGATCGGCGGCATCGACATCCGCGCCGACCACAGCCTCGTGGAGCTGCCCGCGGACCTGTCCACGGACCAGCTGCGTGCGCTCTCCAAGACGCGCATCGGCGGTGAGCTCATCCACCTCGAGCTCGACAAGGGACGCAAGCCCTCGGGTAACCGCGGTGCTGGCGAGTTCAAGAAGCCCTTCAAGAAGGACTTTCCGAAGCGCGACGGCGACACCCGTTTCTCGGGCGACGCCACCCGCAAGCCCCGTTACACCAAGGGTGCGGGAGCCGGAGCAGGACGCTCCAGCGCCCAGTCCGAGCAGTGGTAGGAACTAGCTAGTCGAACCCCGTCGGGCCCGCGCCCCGCGCGGGTCCGACGCGGAATCAGGGGTCGGCCCGTTCGGGCCGCTGTCGATTTCGCACCAGCGGCAGGGAACTGGTAAAGTTTCTTGCTGTTGCCCCCCTAGCTCAGTGGTAGAGCGCGTTCTTGGTAAGAACGAGGTCACCGGATCGATTCCGGTGGGGGGCTCATGAATGAGGGGCCCGTGACGATCATCCGATCGGTGCGGGCAGCCTCATTTAGGGCGGTGTAGCTCAGCTGGTTAGAGCGCACGACTCATAATCGTGAGGTCGTGGGATCGAGTCCCACCACCGCTACAGACAAGACCCCCGGAGTCCTCGAGACTCCGGGGGTCTTCTTCTGTCTGCTGACGGCGTTACTCGTACAGCACCGTCCCTGGGCGCCCTCATCCAGCCGGGGTGCGCCGACTCGTCCTTGTGAAGTGCGACGCCGGCGGCGGGACTCCGGAAGGTCATGGTCGGCCCGTATGCGACCAGGAGTCCGCGCTTGCCGCTCTCGGCGCCGTGCGCTGTCGCGCTCATGGGAAGCGGTCCTCGATGAACGCGAGGATGGCCTGTACCCCCGGTTCGAGCGGGACGTGATGCCCCGGAACCTCACTGCCGCATGTCACGGCGGTGGGAGGAATGGAGAGCCTCGCTGTCCCGACCCTGCTGATCTATGCCGAGCACGGCAAGTCGACCACCGAGCAGAAGAACCGGTTCGTCGAGAGCGGCCGGAACGCCACGCGTGTCGACCTCGCAGGTGTCTCGCCTGATGCCCACCTGGACGCCTTCGACCAATGGATCCTCGCTTCCACAGGATGCATCATCCGCTGAGGGATTCCCGACAGGGCCTCCTTGATGAGGCTGCTCTGGCGCATCCATAGGATGAGGGCATGAGTACGAAGCGGGAAACGGTCGAGTCGGTCCAGAGTGATGCCATCGCCGCCATCGCTCATGTCCGTGTGGTCGCTCAGGCAGAGGGGGACGAGGCGCGAATCCATGCCGCTGATCGGCTCCTTCGGCTGTTCGAGGACATCCAGGGGGAACATCATCTTCGTGAAGCCGCCTCGGATGCCCTGACCCTGTACGGAGGCATGGCGTCGTTCTCCGATGCCGGGACCGCCGCGTCCTCGTTCGCCGTCACCCGATTGGGTACGGTATTGCGGCATGCCCGAACCTGGTCGACCCGCGATCAGGCGCCGATCGCTTTCCGGGTGACCGCGTACCCTCGCACCACCAGGTGGCTGCGTCGCGAGGTTCGAGGATTCCGCTATGACGCATTGTGGAGCGACGGTCGCGTCGATCGCGACATCGCCATGCTCAGCTCGACGTACGGGCTCCACACGACCGATCACGACACCACGTCGAAGGCTCTGGATGCCACGTGCCCGGTGACCGGGACCGGCCCTTGGATCGAGCACGGGACGGGTAATCCTATCGAGGGGCCGGCTTAGGCCTCGGAGTCCATCGGTTGCCTCTGGTTCCTCATCGAGTGCCCGGCAGGTTCGGGTCACGTCGCCCATCCACCGCTTGAAGCGTCGGCGGTGATGTGGTGCCAGCGTCCGTTGCGGGTGCGCCTCAGCATCCATCGGATGCGGTGACACCAGGAGCCGGCGGCCTGCCTGGTACTTGGTCGACGGTGGTGCGGAACAGGTAGTCACTACTCGTGTGTAACCAGCAGGAACAGTTCAGTGTTAAGACTGTGGCCAACGTGGCACACGATACGGGGAGCTGGGGTAGTCATGGCACAGAACACATCGATGACGACAGACCTTCTGACGGTCGCAGAAATAGCTGCCAGTATGCGGGTGTCAAAGATGACGGTGTATCGGTTGATGCAGTCCGGGGCGATGGAGAGCATCCGCTTCGGTCGCTCCTACCGGGTGCCGAAGCTCGCGGTGCAGCGTTACCTCGAGTCAGTCAATCCCGGACACTGATGAATACCGGGGGTTACCAGCACTCGAAGGCACCCGATGATTCCTGTCTTTGACACGACCGCATTGGCGAAGCTCGTCGAAGATCTTGACCTGTACGTCGCAATGGACTTCCTGACCACCTTCAGCGCACTCCTGGCCGGTCGGATAGAGCGCATCGAACAGGCTTATCAAGACCATGACGAAGAAGAGATCACCACGGCGCTTCTGAGCCTGCAGGCCAGTGCGGCGATGGTGGGAGCAGCGCAACTAGAGGCATCAGCAACCCGCGCCCTCGGTCAGCAACCGACGAGAGCGAAGCACTCCGGCGCGTTGATCAGGAGGCTTGAGGGACAAGCCGACGTGTTCAGGGAGACCATCGCCACTCTCCCTATCGCGGCTGTACCGGCGACCTATGAGGCAACGGGGTAGATCTCGCCTGCCGGACCGGGCAAGAATTTATGAGTTCGGCACGGCAGTTGTCGCCTCACGGGTTCCCATGATCGCCGTCATATTCTCGGTCAGGACCGGCTCACGGGCATGAATAGTCATGTCCTCCAGCTCTGAAGCGCCCGATGGTCCTTCCCACTTCATGGGCGGGTTGCTAGGTTGCTCGGATGAGAGCGCAAGCAGTGACCATCGGGGTGCCAGTCCGTGATGTGGAATCAGCGGTTGCCTGGTATACATCAGCTTTCGAGCTTGGGGAGCCCGCGCAGATCCCTCTCGACGGTCTCGTGGAATTCGACCTCGGCCCTTTCTGGCTTCAGCTTGCGCTGGCTCCACAGCTCGCTGGGTGCGAGGGTTTGTCCGTCAACATCAGCGTCGAAGATGCCGCCGAAGAGCACATGAGGTTCAAGGAACTCGGGCTCCGGGTCAGCGAGCTGCGGCGGATTCAGGATGTCGTCGAGTTCTTCGAACTCACGGACATGGACGGCAATAAGATCGGCTTCGTCACGGAACTGAACTGATATGGAAGTCTTCTTTCAGCGCCGGATGTCGATCCTGATACGGACGTTGGTCGGCCATCGAACGCTGTGAAAGCCACGCCACCCACCGCTGTGACTCACAGCTACAGGTATCAGGGCTCCACGGGTGACTGGCGATGATCGGATGCGCGTGTAGCGGGTACATTCATTGCGACATTCGGTGTGGCCGGCGTTCCGCTACCCCCGGCGGTCACCGCATCAACGGGGCTCGATGCTCCAATCCGGAGCTACGCGTCAGAAGCGCCTGTGCCCGTTGATAGCGTCATGACGAGGTAATGCTCTGGCGGCTGTCGAGGGGGACGATGATGCACTTCAAGCAGGCAGCAGCGGCAACAGCCTTGGCTTCGACACTGATCCTGATCGGCGGATGCAGTGGTGCTGAATACGGCATCACGGCCCTGGACAGGGAGGCCACCGCGGCGGACCGGTTACCGGACGTCGTCGTAGACGAGAGCGTGAACGCGGACTCGGTCAGGAAGGTGGCCGAGCAGAATCAGGTTGCCTACTTCATAGGAGCGATGAACGACGACCAGGGCTACTGCGCGTACGCGGTCGACAACGACGACGTCATCGGAGGGTGTGGCCGCGGTCATGGTCAACTGGTCACCGTCTCGCCAGGGGGAAGCTCGAGTCTGCCTCAGCTGACGCTGGTCTTGGACTCGTACGACACAGCTGATCTGAAGCGCGACAACTGGGTTGAGGTCCACACCAACATCTTCGTCCGGTAGAGCCGGAGGTGACTGCACCTGACGGGATCCCCCGTCGCGCGTCCTACCCTTCGCGTTACCGACGAAGGATTCGCCTGCGACACCGACGATCCCCTCGAGAACACCGCCGCCGATGTGGGCTACACCTCCGTCTACGCCTTCAGCCGAGCGTTCCACCGCGAACGCTCGCTCCCGCCCGGGCGATACCGGACGAGCTCCCGCGCGGATCAGGAGCCCACATGAGACTCAGAACCATTCACCAAGGCAACCGATGAATTCCTGCTGCGCGCTGCGTCTACCGTGTACATGTAGGCAACTGGATGAACCAATGGAGGTTTTTGATGTCACGGGAACTGGTGTGGACGGGATTCATGTCGCTGGATGGTGTGGTCGATTCCCCCGGTGGGGTCGAAGAGGGGCACCGCGGTGGCGGATGGGTTTTCAGCACCGAGTTCCTGCCTGAGGCTTTCGCCCTCAAAGAGGAGGAGTTGGCGGAGACGACAGCGCTCATGTTCGGGCGCCGCAGCTATGAAGCGTTCGCGCCCATCTGGGTCGGATCGGAGGACCATGCGGCCTACAAGGACCTTCCGAAGTACGTCGTCTCGACGAGTCTTGACGAGCACGCGCTCATCGACGGGTGGGGCCCGTCGGAGATCCTGCGATCCGTCGAGGACATAGCCGCACTCAAGCAGGGCGACGGCGGCGCGATCTTCGTCCACGGCAGTGCCGAACTCGCGCGGGCCCTCGCCGATGCGAATCTCGTCGACCGGTACAACCTCCTCGTGTTCCCAGTCCTGCTGGGTGCCGGGAAGAGACTCTTCAGCACCATGGACAGGGACCGGCAACAGCTGCGCCTTCGCGAGTCCGAGAACTACCCCAATGGTGTCGTGAAGGCCGTCTACGACGTCGTCCACTGAGGCGGGCTCGACGAACGCCTCGACCGGAAAGCGCTCCATGGGTGGATCGGAAGACCCTGGATGGTCGAGCGTCGACCTGCTGGACGGAAGACCTGCCATGAAGGGAAGGTCCGCATGATCGATCGTGACGGTCTGGGCTCGTTTCTGCGACTTCGTCGTGAATCGCTGCAGCCGGAGGACGTCGGCCTGATGAGGGGTCAGCGGCGGAGGACCAGTGGTCTGCGCCGCGAGGAAGTGGCCGGACTGTGCCACATGTCGACCGACTACTACGCCCGATTGGAGCGCGGCACAGGACCTCACCCCTCGGAGCAGATGATCACCTCCATCGCTCAGGGGCTGCATCTGACTCTCGGTGAACGGGATCATCTCTTTCGCCTCGCCGGACATACGCCCCCGCCACGGGGCTCGGCGAGCGAGTTCGTGAGCCCCGGGTTGATGAGGATCCTCGACCGGCTGACCGATACGCCGGCGGAGATCATCACCGAGGTGGGCGACACCCTCCGGCAGACCCCGCTCGGCCTGGCCGTACTCGGTGATGCCTCATCGCGTACGGGCCCAGGACGCAGTATCGGGTACCGCTGGTTCACCGACCCGTCAGTCAGGGAAGCATATCCACCTGAGGAACGTGAGCAGCTGTCCCGCGTCTACGCGTCGGGCCTGCGCGAGCTCATCGCGCTCCGCGGGCCGGGTTCAAGGGCCGCTGAACTCGCGGCACTCCTGCAGGACGATGCGGACTTCCGCCGGGTGTGGGACGCGCAGGACGTGGGCGTGCTGCCGCCCGAGTTCAAACGGTTCCTCCATCCCACCGTGGGGCGCCTGGACCTGAACTGCCAGACCCTGCTCGATCCGGACCAGTCCCATCGCCTGCTCGTCTACACGGCCGTGCCGGGCAGCGACAGCCACGAGAAACTGCAACTGCTGACCGTCATCGGCACGCAGACCATCAGCAACTGATCGTTCCTCTCCGCATCGTGCGTCGCAGCACGCGACACCAGGCGTCGCAGCATCGCCTCCTGTCCGCTGTTTCGTCATCCGTGGATCGACAGGTCCTGGCTGGGGTGTGGCAACCGGTACAGCATGAACTCAGGCACCGATTCCGGTGATTACCCGGCCTCTACCGAAGGACCCTCAGATGCCACAGAACCACGACCTTCCCATCCCTGACCTGACCGGACAGTTCGCCGTCGTCACCGGCGCCAGCGACGGCATCGGCGCCGTCATCGCCGCCCGCCTCGCACAGGCCGGAGCCGAGGTCATCATGCCCGTCCGCAACCCGGACAAGGGGGCCGCCGTAGCCGAACGCATCCGCACGACCATCGACGGCGCGAGCGTCAGCACCCGATCCCTGGACCTGTCCTCCCTGGCATCCGTCGCCACCCTCGTCACCACCCTCGCCGCCGAGGGACGGCCCATCAACATCCTGGTCAACAACGCCGGCGTGATGCGCCCACCCACTCGACAGGTCACCCGTGACGGGTTCGAGCTGCAATGGGGTACGAACCACCTCGCCCACTTCGCCCTCACCCTGGGCCTGTTGCCGCTCCTGAAGGAAGGCCGCGCACGGGTCACCCACCAGAGCAGCGTCGCCGCGAGGAAGGGCTTCCTGAACTGGGACGACCTGAACCACGAGCACAGCTACGACGTCATGACGGCCTACACCGGATCCAAGATCGCCGTCGGCCTGTTCGCCCGCGAACTCGACGCAAGGAGCCGCGTCGAAGGATGAGGTATCAGCAGCAACCTCTCACACCCCGGCATCTCACCGACGAACCTGTTGGCCGCACAGCCCGGGATGGGCCGCGACCGCATACCGCCGGAGCGCCGCCTCATCGGAGTCCTCTCCCGGGTCGGCTTGGCCGGCACCCCGCAGAGCGCGGCATTGCCGGCGCTCATGGCGGCCACCGCGCCCGACCCCAGCGGCGACCAGTTCTTCGGACCCAGGCGCACCACCGGCGGACGCCCCGTCGCCCGGGAACATTGGGCACCCATGACGGACATGAACGACGCGCGCCGCATCTGGGAGGTCTCCGAACACCTCGTCGGCATGAAGGCCCCACACCGCTCATCGTCGTAGTTCACGGAGCACGACGCCCGGGCACGACGACGCCTGGCAGGCGAACCTGCCGGGCCCCGATCCGAGGATCGCGTGCAGCTGCTAGCGCTTGCCCGCCGCCGCATCCTTCACGGATTGGGGGGTCTTGCGACCCAGTTGCTGGTCGAGGGCCACCCGGAGACGGGCTTTCGCCGCCGTCACCCGCGGAGTATCGGCGGGTCGTCGATAGCCGCCCTGTCCGGACGGGGCTTGCCGTGCATGTGCTGAATCGGTCATCGGCGCTCTCCTTCGTCCTGGTCTCATTGTCCGGCACCGCCTTCGGGCAGTCCAGCGTCGGGATCCTCCGGATTCGCCACCGGATTGCTCACCCAGATCGCGTCCAGGATCAGGCGGTCCTCCTCGGTCGCCAGATCGCTGTAGGACAGCTGGAGCAGCGCCTCCACCCCTGCTTCCTGCCGGATCGGGTCGAGGGATGTCGCGGCGTCGATGGCCCACTGCGTCCTGCGCCACCATTCGGCCCGGTCGTCCGCACGCCTCTTCTGCTCCAGTGCGGCCCGGTCCGCCGTCGAGCGTTGCCGGAGGGCCGCGAACGCCGTGACAGCCGCGAGCACCGCAGCGAGCAGGACGGCGAGGGGTGCGAGGGCGCCGACGATCTCCCACCACCGCGGCACATCGGATGCGACGTCCACGACGATCGGTTCGGGCGGCTGCGTGCCGGTCAGGAGCGACATGGCGCCAGCCTAGCCGCCGCCACTCCCGTCCGCGGTGCCGTCAGGGGCCGTCAGTCGCCCTTCACGTTGATGATCTGGCGCAGGGTATGACGGATGTCCACGAGGTCCCGGGCATCCTGCATGACGACATCGATGTCCTTGTAGGCGGCGGGGATCTCGTCGAGGAAGGCAGGGGTGTCCCGGAATTCGATACCCTGCATCGCGGCCCGGAGCTGGTCCTGCGTGAAGGTCCTCCGCGCGGCGTTGCGCGAGTACTCCCGCCCCGCGCCGTGGGGTGCCGAGTCCATCGCCTCCCTGTTGCCCCGGCCCGTCACCACGTAGGAGCGCGTGCCCATCGAGCCCGGGATGAGGCCGGGTCGCCCGGGATCCGCCGCGATGGCGCCCTTGCGGGAGAGCCACACGTCCTTCCCGAAGTGGTTCTCCCGGTGCGTGTAGTTGTGGTGGCAGTTGATGCGTTCGAGCTCCTGCACGGGCTTGCCCACCCAGTGCGTGAACTGGCCGACCACGCGGTCCATCATCTCCTCGCGGTTGAGCAGGGCGAACTTCTGCGCCCACAGCAGTTCGCTGATGTAGCGGTCGAACGCTGGCGCGCCCTCCTCGAGGTAGGCGAGGTCCCGGTGAGGCAGCGAGATGGACCGGCCCGCGCAATAGTCCTGCGCCGCTCGGATGTGGCGCTGCGCGATGCGATTCCCGATACCCCGCGAGCCCGAGTGCAGGAACAGCCAGACGTCGTCCGCCTCGTCGAGCGACACCTCGATGAAATGGTTGCCGGAGCCGAGGGTACCCAGTTGGAGCCGCCAGTTCTTCAGGTAGCCGGCAGGGTCGAACCCGGCATGCCGGGCGTCCTCGTCGAGCGCGTCGATGCGCGGCTGGGCGGAGGCGGACACCCGCTTGTTGTTGTTGCCCGCGGAGAGGGGAATGGCTCGTTCGATCGATTCACGCAGCCTCCGCCGGTCCAGGCGGGCGATGTCCCCCGCGGAGTGGTCCGTGCGTACGGCGACCATCCCGCAGCCGATGTCCACCCCGACGGCCGCGGGGATGATGGCGCCGAGGGTCGGCAGGACCGAGCCGACGGCACAGCCAAGGCCCAGATGGGCGTCGGGCATGGAGGCGAAGTGGGGGTACACGAACGGCATGGAGCTGGTTCTGCGGTTCTGTTCGAGGGTCGCGTCGTCGATGATGCTGGCGAAGTTGACGTATCTCTCCGTGATCCACTGCATGCGTCGAGGCTACCGACGGGCCCGGCGGGAAGCACGCGACGGAGAACGCCGCCGGGCCCTTGCAGACGGGTCAGCCGGTCCGTACCGCCTGCAGCACCGCGTCGCTGATGCTCACGTCCCGGCCGTCGGCGGTGCGCTCGACGCGTGGACGCGACTCGCACACCCGGATGTCCCAGCCGTCGTCGAGCAGCCCTGCCATCTCCTCCGGCGTGTAGAAGAGATCGGGTTGGGCAGGCCGTCCGACGCCGGAGTGGAGGTCCGAGGGATCGTGGGCGACGATCAGGAGCGTCCCTCCGACGCCGACCAGGGTCGCCAGGGAGCCGAAGATGCGCGAACGCTCCGGTTCCGGCAGATGCAGAAACTGGACGGAGACGAGGTCCAGGCCCGCGGGCAGGTCCGGTGATGCCAGCAGGTCCACCCGGCGCCACTCGAGGCGTTCAGCGACGGACGGTTCGAGACCCTCCGCGTGGGCCCGGGCACGGGAGAGCGCCACCTCGGAGACATCGATGCCGAGGACGGACCAGCCGCGGGAGGCGAGCCAGGCGGCGTCCGCTCCCTCTCCGCAGCCGACGTCGAGTGCCCTTCCCGCAGGGAGGTCCTCCACCACGGACACGAGCTGGCGGTTCGGCCTGCCACTCCAGATCCTCGGACGCTGCCGGTAGCGGTCGTCCCAGAACTCCTGGGTGTACTCAACCTGCACGGCGCACCCCTTCTCCGGCCCTGTCGCGGACCATCGACCCGACGGGTGCTGGAGCACCCGGGACCCCATCATCGAGCCCGTGCCGGCGCGTGCCGAGGACGCGCGCCGAGACCTCGCTCTCCGACGACGCGGAGAAGGGCCCGCGGTAGCCCTCCACGGCCCAGGCCGTCTCCTCCTCGACGAGGCTCGCGTTGATCGCAGCACCTGCCATGGTGCCTTCTGCCGCAGCCACGACGACCTGCGCGGCGAGATTGGAGACGTTCCCGGCGACATAGACGCCGGGCACCGCCGTCGTGCCCATGGGACCGGGTTCGACGAACCGGCCCATCCCCGACGGATGCTGCTGCTCCGGCAGTCCGAGCGGCGCGAGCAGGCCGCCGTTGGCCTCCATCCGGGTGCCGACGGCGAGGGCGTCCAGCGCGAAAGCCGTGCCGCTGCGCGTCGTCACCCCTGACAGCACGCCGTCGATGGCGTCGACCGATGCGACGGCGCCGTCGACCACGCGGATGGAGCGCGCTGCCAGACGGTCCCATTCCTCGTCCGTCGGCCTCACCGCGTCGTTGAGGAAGAGCGTGATGTCGTCCGACCACTGCCGAAAGAGAAGGGTCTGGTGGACGGACAGGGGCCCGGTGCCCAGGATGCCGATGCGCCGCCCGCGGATCTCGTAGCCGTGGCAGTACGGGCAGTGGACCACGCCCGCACCCCACTGGTCGAGGAGCCCGGGGATGTCGGGCAGGCCGTCGGTAAGCCCGGTGGCGAGGAGCAGGCGGCGCCCCCGGACCACGCGGCCGTCGGACAGCTCCACGACGAATCCTCGGGTCTCGCGCCGCACCTGCACGGCCTCGGCCGCCAGGACCGTGGACCCGTAGGACTCCGCCTCGCCACGGCCGGCGTCGAGCAGCGCGAGCGGATGCATGCCCTCACGTGTCAGGAATCCGTGGACACCCTGCGCGGGTGCGTTGCGGGGACGGCCGGCGTCGAGCACAAGGACGGAGCGGAGTGCGCGGCCCAGGGTCACGGCGGCGCTGAGTCCAGCGGCTCCGCCTCCGACGACGACGACGTCGTACCTGTCCTGCAGGGGCCTGATAGTGGCTGGCATGGTGGTTCTCCTTCTGGTGCGCTGATGAATCCAGCATCGGCGCAATGAGGCAAGATGAGCAAACTTCTTTGCCGGTATGGCAAGATGAACCCATGGCAGCAGACCTCACATCAGTGCTCGACGCCGTCGGACCCCGGCTCCGGGCCCTGCGTACCGAACGCAGCCTGACCCTCGGCGAGGTGTCCGAGGCGTCCGGCGTGTCGGTCAGTACCCTGTCCCGGCTCGAATCCGGCCAGCGGCGCCCCAACCTGGAACTCCTGCTGCCCATCGCGCAGCTCTACAACGTCCCGCTCGACGACCTGGTCGGGGCGCCTCCCACCGGTGATCCCCGGATCCACCTGCGCCCGATCGAGCACCACGGCATCACGGCCATCCCCCTGACGAAGCGACCGGGTGGCGTACAGGCGTACAAGATGGTGCTGGCGGGGAACGCACGCGGCACGGAGCCCGATCTGCAGGTGCACGAGGGCTATGAGTGGCTGTACATCCTCAACGGCTCGTTGCGGCTCGTGCTCGGGAGCAACGACTTCGTGCTCGGGCCGGGCGAGGCTGCCGAGTTCGACACCCACACGCCGCACTGGTTCGCCAGCGCCGACGGGGAATCGGTCGAATTCATCAGCCTCTTCGGGCAGCAGGGCGAGCGCATGCACGTGCGTGCCCGCCCCAAGCGGTCCTAGCGAGGCCGATGGGGAAAATTGCTCAGCTTGCTTATCACTAGGGCGCTTCCTAGGCTGGACACCGTACGACAGCCACGCTCTACGCAAGGGAGAACAGCATGTCCGAACACGACATCTCAGGCAAGAAGGTCGCATTCCTGCTGACCGACGGGGTGGAGCAGATCGAGCTCACGAGCCCGTGGAACGCGGTCAAGGAAGCGGGCGGCGTCCCCACGCTGGTCTCGCCCAAGACCGGGTCGCTGCAGGGCTTCGACGGCATGGACAAGGGTGAAACGTTCGAGGTGGACCTCGCCGTGTCCGATGCGACGGCGGACGACTACGACGCACTGGTGCTGCCGGGCGGTGTGGTCAATGCCGACTTCCTGCGGGTCGACAAGGACGCCCAGGCCTTCACCCGGGCGTTCTTCGAACAGCACAAGCCCGTCGCATCCATCTGCCACGGCCCGTGGCTGCTGATCGAGGCCGGAGTGGTCAGCGGTCGCGACCTGACGTCATACCACACGCTCGCCACCGACCTGAAGAACGCCGGCGCCAACTGGAGCGACGAGGAAGTGGTGGTGGACCAGGGGCTGGTCACGAGCCGGAACCCCGGAGATCTCGACGCCTTCAACGACAAGCTCCTCGAGGAGATCGCCGAAGGCCCGCACGAGGGCCAGACCGCCTGACCGCGGGCGCCCCCGGAAGGACCCGCGCCTGCGCCCATAGCCAAGCGCGGGTCCTCTGCGACAGGATCAGGGTATGACCGACCTGCCGTTCCCCGTCCAGCCGATGCTCGCGAAAGCGGTGATCGCCGTGCCCGACCCGGACAGCGTGCCGGGCGGGCTCCTGTACGAGCCGAAGTGGGACGGCTTCCGTGCCGTCGTCAGGATCGAGGACGGCACCTGCGAGATCGGGAGCAGGGGCTCGAAGATGCTCACCCGGTACTTCCCGGAGCTCGTCGAAACCCTGCTCGAGAACCTGCCCGATCGCTGCGTCGTCGACGGCGAGATCGTGGTGCGGCAGGGTGAACCGGGCGCGGAACGGCTCGACTGGGAGGCACTGTCCCAGCGCATCCATCCCGCGGAGAGCAGGGTGCGGCTCCTGGCGCACGAGACGCCGTCGTCCTTCGTGGCGTTCGACCTCCTCGCGATCGACGACCGGGACCTGACGGATGTCCCCTTCGGTGAGCGGCGGAAGGCGCTGGAGGGTGTGGGCGAGTCCTTCTCCGCACCGGTCCACCTGTCGCAGGTCACGCGCGACGTCGACCTGGCACGGCGCTGGCTCGTCGAGTTCGAGGGCGCGGGCCTCGACGGCGTCGTGGCCAAACCCCTCACGGCCGCGTACGGACCGAACAAGCGGCTGATGCTCAAGGTGAAGCACCACCGCAGCGCGGACGTGGTGGTACTCGGATACCGGGTGCACAAGTCCGGCTCGGGCGTCGGCTCCCTGCTGCTCGGCCTGTACGACGACGGCGGCGGACTCCGCAACGTCGGCGGCATCTCGGCGTTCTCGGACAGGCGGCGGCTCGAACTCGTCGAGGAGCTCGAACCCGAGGTGATGCGCGACGCGGCCGGGGAGATCGAACGGGGCGAGACCGAGCGCAGCCGCTTCGCCTCGGCCAGGGACGTCTCCTACATCCGGTTGCACCCCCGGCGCGTGGTCGAGGTGCGATACGACCAGATGGAGGGCGACCGCTTCCGGCACACCGTCCAGTTCGAGCGGTGGCGGCCGGACCGCGAAGCACGCTCCTGCACCTTCGGGCAGCTCGACGTCCCCGCCGCCTACGACCTCAGTGCAGTGCTCGCCTGACGCTCCCGGGCGACGGGGGAGCGGCCGCGTCTAGGCTGGAGGTATGGATCCCGTCTCCCTCTGCAGCGGCGTGGACTGGCGTTCCTCGGGGCCGGTCCTGTCACTCCGGACGGTGCCGGCGGTGGCGACGGTGGTGTCCGGCGAGGTGCCGGGAGCCGTGGCCGATGGCGGATCCGGCGACGACAGCGCCCAGGACATCCGCCTCACGCCCGGCACGAGGCTGGCCTACGAGGTCGCCGCGGAGGGGCGGTACTGCCTGGGGTTCCACCGGGTCCACGGCCGGGAGGACCGGACCTGGGTGCGGTGCGCGGACCAGGCGCCCGCCGAACGGGGCTACCAGTGCGCGCGGTGCTTCGCGCAGGACGACGTCCGGTTCATGCACGACATCCACCGCTCCGGTATCGCTCCGGCGGGGCTCAAGCGCTACCTCGACCAGCCCCACTGGCTGTACGTCGCGACCTTCGCGGACGGCTCGAGCAAGGTCGGCACGGCATCCCACCCGAGGAAGCGGGCCCGACTCGTGGAGCAGGGCGCGGTGGTCGCACAGTTCGTGGCCCACGCCGCCGACGGTCGGATCGTCCGGATCCTCGAGGACGAGGTGACCCGTAGCACCGGGCTCCAGCAGGCGGTCCGCTCCGGGACGAAGGCCGCGTCGCTGTGCGCACCCCTGCCTCCTGTGCAGCTCCAGCACGTGAACGACGGTCTCGCCCTGGCGGCCCGCGGACTGCTCGAGAGCGGCCTGGGACTGGACGGCTTCGAGGTGGTGCACGAGGAGTTCGAACCGCCGGCGGCGTGGTCCGCCGTCCTCGGACGGAGCGGGCTGCAGCCGTACCCGGCGTTCCTGGGCAGCGGCCGGCACGGCTTCACCGTCGGAGAGGTGCTCGGCCCGTCGGCGCTGGTCTCGATCGACGGGACCGACCTCCTGTTCGTCGCGGACCTCTCGCAGCTCAAGGGCCGGCGCATCAGGCCCGGGGCCTTCAGCACGCCGGTGCCCGCTGTCCAGGAAGCACTGTTCTGAGCAGCGGCCGGTGGAGTCGGCAGTAGAATCGGATCATGCTGAATACGCCCTGGGAGACCGGCTCGGACCTGTACCGCAAGCTGGTGGTCTCCGCGCTGGTGACCACGGCGATCGGCATCCTCGTCGCGGTCGTCGGAGCCGCGACGGACCAGCGCGCCCTCGTCCTCACCGGCATCCCGGTCATCGTGGTCGGCATGGTGTGCCACCTCGCCGGCATGGTGGTCCGGTCCCGCGACGTCCGACGCCGCATGAAGGACCTGCGCTGACCGTTCCACTCCCGCGCGGTGCGACGCCGCTCGCTTCGCCACTGCCCACGCCGCTTCCACCGGAGGACCCATGACCATCGACCCGAACCTGCAGGGGCGCAGCTACCCCGCGGGAGAGACCTACTCCGTGGGACGTGAGGCGATCCGCGACTTCGCGCGGGCCGTCAAGGCCACGCACCCGGCACACTACGACGTCGACGCCGCGGCGGCGCTCGGGCACGCGGACCTCGTGGCTCCGCCGACGTTCGCCATCATCGTGGCGCAGCGCGCCGATGCGCAGCTCATCGGCGATCCGTCCGCGGGTATCGACTTCACGCGCGTCGTGCACGCCGACCAGCGCTTCGTCCACCATCGCCCCATCCTCGCCGGGGACCAGCTCGTCGCCGCACTGCACGTGGACTCCGTGCGGGCCATGGGCGGGGGAGCGATGATCACGACCCGCGCCGAGATCTCGACCGTCGACGGTGAGCCGACGGCCACGACGACGTCCTCCATCCTCGTGCGCGGAGAGGACCAGTAGCCATGACGGTATCCATCTCCACACTCGAGGTCGGGCAGCAGATCGGCTCCGCCACCATCGCCCTCACGCGCCAGGACCTCGTGCGGTACGCCGGGGCCTCGGGCGACCTCAACCCCATCCACTGGAACCAGGCCTTCGCCGAGGGCGTCGGGCTTCCCGGCGTCATCGCCCACGGCATGTTCACGATGGGAGCCGCGGTGCAGCTCGTCACCGACTGGGTCGGGGATCCGGCCGCCGTCGTCGACTACCAGACGCGCTTCACCAAGCCGGTCGTCGTCGAGGACACGACGGCGCAGCCGGGAGAGCCGGGGGCCGTCGTCGAGGTGACCGGCGTCGTGGGCGCGATCGACACCGGAAAATCGACGGCACGGGTCGACCTCACGGTGATGTCCGCCGGGCAGAAGGTCCTCGTGAAGGCACAGGCCGTGGTGAGGCTGCCGTGACGGCGCCACTGACGGGCACGCGTCTCGCCGATCTCACCACCGCCCGCGTCGGAGGCCCGGCCCGCACGCTCGTGGAGGCCTCGACCGAGCAGGAGATCGTCGAGGCCGTCCGCGCCGCCGATGCCGCGGGTGACCCGCTGCTCATTCTCAGCGGCGGGTCCAACCTGCTCATCGGAGATGACGGCTTCGACGGTACGGTCGTCCACATCACGTCCACGGGCTTCACGGTGAACGACGACGATGCCACGTGCGGCGGTGTCATGGTGCGCGTCCAGGCCGGCCAGGACTGGGACGATCTGGTCCGGTACACCGTGATGCACGCCTTCTCCGGGCTCGAGGCGCTCTCCGGCATCCCCGGCTCGACCGGAGCCACGCCCGTCCAGAACGTCGGGGCCTACGGCTCGGACGTGTCGCAGACCATCGCCACGGTCCGGACCTACGACCGCGGGACGGACAGTATCAAGAGCTTCACCAACTTCGAGCTGACGTTCGGCTATCGGGACTCCCTGCTCAAACGCAGCACCGTCAACGGTTCACCCCGCTACGTGGTGCTGGCCGTCGAGTTCCAGCTGGGGCTCGGGCGCATGAGCAAGCCGGTCCGCTATGCGGAGCTCGCCCGGGCGCTGGGCGTCGAAGTAGGGGCCCGCGCCTACGCCAACGACGTCCGCCGGGAGGTGCTCAGGCTCCGCGCCGGCAAGGGCATGGTGCTCGACGCCCCCGACCCGGACACGTGGAGCACCGGATCGTTCTTCACCAACCCGATCGTCCCCTCCGCCGTCGCGGACCGACTCCCGCAGGACGCTCCCCGGTATCCGTCCGGCGAGGAGGGCCGGGTCAAGCTCAGCGCGGCCTGGCTGATCGAGCACGCGGGCTTCGCCAAGGGCTTCGGCCTCGCCGACGACGACGGCCGCGCCGCCGCGGGTGGACGCGCCTCCCTGTCGACCAAGCACACCCTTGCCCTCACCAACCGGGGCGGCGCCGCGGCGTCGGACCTCCTGGCGGTCGCGCGCCTCGTGCGCGACGGCGTCGAACGGACGTTCGGCATCCGCCTGGAACCCGAGCCGCTGCTCATCAACTGCTCCCTCTAGCGGATTCCCCGCCCAGCGGCGTGCGTTCCCGCAGTCCTACAGCGCGGGGGAGCGGCGGGCCTGCTCGGCGGCAGCGCGGGTCAGGACGAGGTCCCTCCGGCTGTCCTCGCGCGCCACGAGCCGCCGTGAGCACAGCCACTGCGCCAGGCGGGATGCGACGCTGATCTGGGCGAGGCGGTCGTGGAAATCCGGCAGGAGCTGGGGAGGCGACAGGAACTCCGGCAGTGCGTGCAGCAGTTGCTGCGCGCCCATGACCCGCACATAGGGTTCCGTGGTCCCGAACTGGCGCTCGAGGGCCAGCAACTCCTGGTCGACCCGTTCCAGCCGGCTGGCCGCGACCGTCTCGAGGTAGTCCCGGAGGTGGCACTGGACCCGCTCGTACCGCAGCAGGCTCTCCGGATGGCGCGTGTGGCCGCTCGCGGCGAAGAAGCGCCGGAGGATGGTGTCTGCGTTCACGGGATCCATGCGCCCATCCTGCCGCGACCCTCCGACCTTTTCCCACCCGGGATGGAAGCACGGGATACCCGCCGGATGTGCCCGCAGGATGTCGGGGGCAGTGGATACGATTGTCCATTCGAACGATCGCAGCGTCATGGCCTGCTGCGGAACCGTTGTGAGCGACAAGGATACGAATGACGGAACAGCGACACGTCACGCGCCGAGGACCGGACGGTTCGGCGAGGTCCCTGCGGGAGAGTGCCTTCGAGGCGTCCACCTCGGGCTATTCCCTGATGGATCTCGACTTCGTCATCCTCGACGTCAACGCGGCGTTCACGGAATCGACGCGTATCAGCCGGGACCAGCTGGTCGGCCGCCAGGCCTTCGAGGTCTTCCCCGAGAACCCGGGACAGACCGATGACGCCCCCGCCCGGACCATGCGCCAGTCCCTCGAGCGGGTGATCTCCACCGGGCAGCGGGACAGCCTGCACATCCACCGCTACGACATCCCCGACCCGACGCGGCCCGGCGCGTTCCTCGAACGCTACTGGAGCCCGGTCAACATCCCCGTTCTCGACGAGGACGGTACGCTCGTCGCCGTCCTGCAACAGGTGGAGGACGTGACCGACTACCGGGACGACCTCGTCAGGATCCTCGGGTATCTGGAGCAGCCGCCGGCGGAGAGCTCGGCCGAGACCTCACGCCGGTTCGTGGAGTACGCCACCACGGCCATGGCGCATTCGAGCCTCTACCACTCGGCCCGCAGGGAGGTGGAGCAGCTCCAGGAGGCACTGACGTCCCGGGGTGTGATCGACCAGGCGAAGGGAATCCTCATGGGTCGTCACCGGTGTGGCAGCGAGGAGGCGTTCCTGCGCCTCAAACAGATGTCCAATGATAGCAACGTGCGGATCCGGGACGTGGCGAGGGCCCTGATCTACCAGGCGTCCGCGCCCGCTTCAACACGGGCAGCAGGGGCGGACGCCGAGGGCTAGAGGTTTCCGGTGGCGATCATCAGCATCCGGCGCAGCGGCTCGGCCGCACCCCACAGCAGCTGGTCGCCCACCGTGAAGGCGCTGATGTAGTCCGGGCCCATCTCGAGCTTGCGGATGCGGCCCACCGGGATGTCCAGCGACCCCGTCGCCGCGACCGGGGTCAGCCCCGCGAGGGTGTCCGTCTTCGTGTTCGGGATGACCCGCACCCACTCGTTGTCCGCAGCGATGATCGACTCGATCTCGCTCACGGGCAGGTCCTGCGTCAGCTTCAGGGTGAGGGCCTGCGAGTGCGAGCGCATGGCGCCCACGCGGACGCACAGGCCGTCGAAGGGGATGGGGGTGTCGGTGCCGAGGATCTTGTTGGTCTCCGCACCGGCCTTCCACTCCTCCTTGGACTGGCCGTTGCCGAGGTCGCTGTCGATCCAGGGGATGACCGATCCGGCCAGGGGCACGCCGAACTGCGTGGCCTCGAGGCTCGGGTGCCGCTGCTTGGCGAGGATCGCCCGGTCGATGTCGAGGATCGCCGAGGCGGGATCATCGAGGTTCAGGGCGACGGTGCCATGGAGGGCCCCGAACTGGTTGAGGAGTTCGCGCATGTGGCGGGCGCCGCCGCCGGAGGCCGCCTGGTACGTCATCGAGGTGCCCCACTCCACGAGGCCGTTGCGGAAGAGTCCGCCCAGCCCCATGAGCATGCAGGAGACCGTGCAGTTGCCGCCGATGAAGTCGCGGACACCGTTCGCGAGTCCGGCGTCGATGGCCGACCGGTTGACGGGGTCGAGGACGATCACGCTGTCCTGCTCCATGCGCAGGGTGGACGCGGCGTCGAGCCACAGCCCCGACCACCCGGCGTCGCGCAGCTTCGGGTAGACCTCGGACGTGTAGTCGCCGCCCTGTGCCGTCACGATGATGGGCAGCTTGGCGAGCGTCCCGACGTCGTATGCGTCCTGCAGGGTGCCGGAGCCGTCGGCGAACGACGGTGCGGCACCGCCCGCGGCCGATGTCGAGAAGAACACAGGATTGATGCGGGCGAAGTCGCCCTCGTCCTGGAGCCGCTGCATGAGGACCGAGCCCACCATGCCGCGCCAGCCCACGAATCCGACGGAGGGCAGGGCTGGGCTGTCGGGTGCTGAAGTCATGCCCTCCAGTTTAGCCGCGGAGGTCCTGCGGACCGCGCTTTGTGACCGGCACCTCCCTGAGGCGGGCCGGGCCGCGGGTTCAGCCCTGCTTCGTCCAGAGACTGATGCGGTACCGGGTCCCGCCCGAGGACTCGAACCAGCCGGACTCGGGGCTCAGCGCCGCGAGGGTCCAGTCGGCACCGAGGGCCGGAGCGACGGTGTCACCCTCCGCGGTGGACTCGACGACGGTGACGAGGGCGGCGTTCGCCCGGTCCATGGCCTCTGCGTAGACCCGCCCGCCGCCGATGATCCAGATCTCCTCGGCGCCCGGTCCGGCCTGTGCCGCTTCGAGGGCGGCGTCCAGCGAATCGACGACGACGGCGCCCGGCAGATCCGTGCCGGAGCGGGAGAGGACGATGTTCGTGCGGTCCGGCAGGGGCCGAAACTTCTCGGGGAAGGACTCCCACGTGCGGCGGCCCATGATGACCGGATGACCCGTGGTGGTCGCCCTGAAGTGGGCCATGTCCTCCGGCACGTGCCAGGGGATGCCGCCGTCCCTGCCGATCACGCCGTTCTCGGTCTGCGCCCAGATCATGCCGATCACGGGGTGCGACCCGACGGCGTCGCGCACGCCGAGGGTGGACGGCGAGGGGGTGCCGCTCATACCGCCACCGGGGCCTTGATGGTGGGGTGGTGCTGGTAGTCGACCACGTCGAAGTCCTCCAGGGTGTAGTCGAAGATGCTGGCCGGCGTGCGTTTCAGCTCGATCCGCGGGTACGGGTACGGCTCCCGGGACAGCTGCTCGGCGACCTGTTCGACGTGGTTGTCGTACACGTGCACGTCGCCACCGGTCCAGATGAACTCCCCGGGCTCGAGGCCGGTCTGCTGCGCCATCATCAGGGTGAGCAGCGCGTAGGAGGCGATGTTGAACGGCACGCCGAGGAAGGTGTCGGCGGACCGCTGGTACAGCTGGCAGGAGAGCTTCCCCGGGCCGTCGTCCGTGCCGGGGCTCACGTAGAACTGGAAGAACACGTGGCACGGCGGCAGCGCCATGTCGGCGATCTCGGAGACGTTCCACGCGGACACGAGATGGCGGCGGGAATCCGGGTTGCTCTTCAGGGCCTCGACCACCTGGGCGATCTGGTCGATGTGTCCACCGTCCGGGGTGGGCCACGAGCGCCACTGGACGCCGTAGACCGGTCCCAGCTCGCCGTCGTCGTCCGCCCACTCGTTCCAGATCGAGACGCCGCGTTCCTGGAGCCAGCGGACGTTCGAATCGCCGCGCAGGAACCAGAGCAGTTCGAGTGCCACCGACTTGAAGTGCACGCGCTTGGTGGTGATGAGCGGGAAGGACTCGCTCAGGTCGAAGCGGAGCTGCCGGCCGAAGACGCTGCGTGTCCCGGTGCCCGTCCGGTCGCTCTTCGCCGCGCCGTTGGCCATCACGTCGCGCAGCAGATCCTCATAGGGGGTGGGGATGGGGGTGCTCACCCGACCAAGTCTAGGCGCCGGTAGAGTTCGCCGGAACAATGGAGGGGCACCATGCACGACACCTTCCGTTCACCTTCCGACGGAAGACTCCACCCGTGACCATACCCCCGCCCGGGGCCACCGCCGCGCCCTACCCCGCACAGTTCGCGGCGTCGGCGCTCGCGCCGGCACCCCGTACCCTTCTCGACATCCTGCGTTCGACGGCCGCACAGCACCCCGATGCGTCGGCGCTCGACGACGGGACCTCGGATCTCAGCTATGCGGAGCTCGTCGGTGCCGCGGAAGGATTCGCGGCGACGCTGCACGTCGCCGGGGTGAAGCGGGGCGACACCGTGGGGGTGCGCATCCCGTCGGGGACCAACGAGCTCTACATCGCGATCCTCGGCATCCTCGTCGCGGGTGCGGCCTATGTGCCGGTCGACGCCGACGACCCCGACGAGCGCGCCCGCGTGGTCTTCGCGGAGTCACGTGCCGCCGTCGTCGTCGGGCAGGGGCTGTCCCTGACCGGAGGGCCGGGCAGGCGAGGAGCGGCGACCGGCGGGCGCCCGGCTGGGTCGGGGGCTCCGACGCCGGACGACGACGCCTGGATCATCTTCACGTCCGGCTCCACGGGGACGCCGAAGGGCGTGGCTGTCACGCACCGCTCGGCGGCCGCCTTCGTCGACGCGGAAGCACGCCTCTTCCTGCAGCGCGAACCGATCGGTCCCGCGGACCGTGTGCTCGCGGGCTTGTCCGTGGCCTTCGATGCCTCGTGCGAGGAGATGTGGCTGGCGTGGCGGCACGGCGCGTGCCTTGTGCCCGCGCCCCGAGCGCTCGTCCGGACCGGCGTCGACCTCGGTCCCTGGCTGATAGCGCGCGGCATCACCGTCGTGTCCACGGTGCCCACGCTCGCCGCCCTGTGGCCATCGGAATCCCTCGAGAACGTGCGGCTCCTGATCTTCGGCGGCGAGGCCTGCCCGCCGGAACTCGCGCAGCGCCTCGCCGTGCACGACCGTGAGGTGTGGAACACCTACGGACCCACCGAGGCGACCGTCGTCGCGTGTGCAGCACGCCTGGGCGGGGACGGGCCGGTGCGCATCGGCCTGCCACTGGACGGCTGGGACCTCGCCGTCGTGGACGAGTCCGGCGTGCCGGTGCGGGAGGACGGCACGGGCGAGCTCATCATCGGGGGAGTGGGCCTGGCCCGTTACCTGGACCCCGGGAAGGACGCCGAGAAATACGCGCCGATGCCCACGCTCGGCTGGGACCGCGCCTACCGCTCCGGAGACCTCGTCCGGCTGCAGGCCGCCGGACTCGTCTTCGTGGGGCGCGCGGACGACCAGGTCAAGCTCGGGGGCCGACGCATCGAGCTCGGGGAGGTGGACGCTGCGCTCCAGTCCCTCCCCGGGATCTCCGCGGCCGCCGCCGCGGTGCAGTCGACGCCATCGGGCAACCAGCTGCTGGTCGGCTATCTGGTGGCGGCCGGACCCGAGCCCGATCTCCCTGAGCTGCGGGACCTCCTCGCGGAGCGCCTTCCCGCGGCGCTGGTACCGCTGCTGACCCTCGCCGGCTCGCTGCCGACCAAGACGAGCGGCAAGGTGGACCGGAACGCCCTGCCGTGGCCCCTCCCCGGTGTCGGGGAACCCGGGGATCCGCGGGGTCTCGACCCGCGCGTGCAGTGGATAGCCGACCAGTGGGCGGCAGTCCTCGGCTCGGTGCCGGCGGACGAGGACGCCGACTTCTTCCTGCACGGCGGTGGGTCCCTCGCGGCTGCGCGGCTCGTGTCGCTCATCCGCTCGAGGTACCCGGTCATCACCGTGGCGGACGTCTACGCCCACCCACGGCTCGGCGCGCTCGCCGCCTTCGCCGCGGGGACGGGCGACGGCGGCGAGCGGTCTCCCGCACCACCGCGGACCGTGCGGCGCACCACGACCAGGTCGCAGGTCTTCCAGACCGTCATGGGCATCCCCCTGCAATTCCTCGCCGGGATGCGCTGGCTGACCTACGCGATGATCGCGGCCAACGTGCTCGGGGGCACGGGCCTCCTGACGGCGGCTCCCACCCTGTCCTGGTGGTGGGTGGGACTGTCCTGGCTCGTCTTCGTCAGTCCCCTCGGCCGCATGGCGCTGTCCGCGGCGGCCGCCCGTATCCTCCTCGGCGGCGTTCAGCCCGGGGTGTACCCGCGCTCCGGCAAGGTCCACCTCCGGCTCTGGCTGGCCGAGCAGATCTCGGACAGCGTGGGCGCGGTCGGCCTCGCGAGCGCACCCTGGGTGCCGGTGTACGCGCGGGCCCTCGGAGCGCGGATCGGCCCGGACGTCAGCCTCCACTCCGTCCCGCCGGTCACAGGGTTCCTGACCCTCGGCGCCGGCGCATCGGTGGAACCCGAGGTCGATCTCTCGGGCTGGTGGATCGACGGCGACCGCGTCCACATCGGGGCCGTCTCCGTCGGGGCCGGGGCCGTGGTGGGTGCGCGCAGCACCCTGATGCCGGGCGCGAGGATCGGCGCCGGCGCCGAGGTGGCGCCCGGTTCCGCCGTCCAGGGCGCCGTCGGGCCCGGACAGTTCGTCTCCGGCTCGCCCGCGACGCGGGCGGGCAGGGCGAAGCACGGGTGGCCGGATGCTCCGCCGCCGCGGTCTCGGCTGCGGACCGGCCTGTCGTTCCTCGGGTTCGCCGCGGCATCCGGAGCCCTCGCCCTCATCCCGTACGTCGCCGCCGTCATCGCCGCCCTCCCGGTCGTGGCCGCCCTGCGGGGAGCGCCGTCGCTCTCGGCGGTCTGGCCGTCCCTCGTGGGGTCCGTGGTCCTCGCGGCGGTCCTCTGGCTCATCGGGAACGCCGTCCTCGTGCTCGGAACCGTCCGGTTGCTCGGAATCGGCCTGCGGGAGGGTTTCTACCCGGCGCGCAGCCGGATCGGGTGGCAGATCTGGGCCACCGAGCGCACGCTCGACCTGGCGCGGGACCTCCTCTTCCCCCTCTACGCCAGCCTCTTCACCCCGGTGTGGCTCCGGCTGCTGGGGGCACGTGTGGGTCGGAACGTCGAGGCCTCCACCGTGCTGCTGATCCCCAGGATGACCACGATCAACGAGGGTGCCTTCCTCGCGGACGACACGATGGTGGCCTCGTACGAACTCGGCGGCGGCTACCTCAGGATCGCTCCTGCGAAGATCGGGCGGCGCGCGTTCCTCGGCAACTCGGGCATGACGTCCGCGGGGCGGCGGGTGCCCAAGAACTCGCTCGTCGCCGTGCTCTCGGCCACGCCCGCCAAGGCCAAGGCCGGCAGTTCCTGGCTGGGCAGTCCGCCGTCGCGCCTGCGCCGGCTCGCCGTGACGGGCGATCAGAGCCGCACCTTCCAGCCTCCGCGGAGGCTCAAGGCTGCCCGGGCCTTCTGGGAACTGTGCCGCGTGGTGCCGGTCATCCTCACCGTGATGATCGCGGCGGGCGCGCTCGTCATCTTCGACGCACTCGCCCTCCGGGGCGGGTATCCGGTGGCGGCGCTGCTGAGCGGCGTGGTCTTCATGATGCTCGGCGCCGTCGCGGCCGGCAGCGCCGTCGCCGCGAAGTGGCTGCTGGTCGGGCGGATCCAGGCGGCCGAGCATCCCCTGTGGAGTTCCTTCATCTGGCGCAACGAGGTCGTGGACACCTTCGTCGAGAGCGTGAGCGCGCCATGGTTCGCCCGTGCCGCCAGCGGTACCCCGGCGCTGGTCTGGTGGTTGCGGGCGCTCGGCGCGCGGATCGGACGCGGTGTCTGGTGCGAGAGCTACTGGCTGCCGGAGGCGGACCTCGTGACGCTCGGCGACGGTTCGACGGTCAACCGTGGCTGCGTCGTGCAGACGCATCTCTTCCATGACAGGATCATGAGCATGGACACCGTCGAGCTCGCCGCAGGCGCGACCCTCGGCCCGCACAGTGTGATCCTTCCCGCTGCGGACATCGCCGCGGGCGGCACGGTCGGCCCCGCGTCGCTCGTGATGCGCGGCGAGACCGTCCCCGCGGGGAGCTACTGGATGGGTAATCCCGTCAGCTCGTGGTCGGGTCCGGGGGACGGTGCGTGAGCGGTGACGCAGAGGCCTGCTCACCGGACCCGTACACGCCGGCCAACGGCAGCACCTCCTACCGGGTGGGGCACTACGACCTGACCCTCGACTACAGGCTCGCCAGCAACCGGTTGTCCGGCCGTGCCGTCCTGACGATGACCGCCCAGCACGAGTTGCGGGAGCTCGAGCTGGACCTCAGCGGACTGCGCACCACGAAGGTCACGTCCGATACCGTGCGGGTGCGCTCCTTCAAGGATCGCGCCGGCAAGCTCGTGATCGGGTTCCGCGACCCGGTGCCCGACGACGCCGAGTTCAGGCTCGACATCCGCTACGAAGGCAACCCCGAGCCGATCTCCGGTACCTGGGGCGAGGTCGGGTGGGAGGAACTGACCGACGGCGTCCTCGTGGCCGGGCAGCCCACCGGAGCGCCGTCCTGGTTCCCGTGCAACGACCACCCGTCCTGGAAGGCCCGCTACCGGTTCACGGTGACCACCGACGCCGGCTACCGCGCCGTCTGCAACGGTGTGCTCGTCTCGCGGATCGCCAAGTCCAGTCGGACCACGTGGGTCTACGAGCAGGCGGAGCCAATGGCCACCTACCTCGCGACCGTCCAGATCGGGCGCTACGAGCTCGTGGCGCTGAACGACCCGGCACGGCCCGCCGTCGGGCTTCCCGCACACGCAGTGCCGCGCGATCCTGCACAGCCGGTGCCGCAGTACGCCGCCGTCCCGCCGTCGCTCGTGCCCGCCGCCAGGGCCTCGCTGGCCCGCCATCATGAGATGATGACGGCCTTCGAGCGGCACTTCGGGCCGTACCCCTTTCCCCAGTACCTCGTGGTCGTCGCGGACGACGAGCTGGAGATCCCCCTCGAGGCGCAGACGCTCTCCATCATCGGCCGCAACCACCTCGACCAGGACTGGGAGGCGCAGCGGCTGATCGCCCACGAACTGGCGCACCAGTGGTTCGGCAACGCCGTCACAGCCGCCCGGTGGCAGGACATCTGGCTGCACGAGGGCTTCGCCTGCTATGCCGAGTGGCTGTGGTCCGAGGCCGGCGGATCGACGACGGCGGACGCCCGCGCGCTGTTCACGCACCAGCGCCTCACCCGGGAACCGCAGGACCTCACCATCGGTGATCCGGGTGCCTCCGACATGTTCGACGACCGCGTGTACAAGCGAGGCGCGCTGGCATTGCACGCGCTGAGGAGGGCCGCCGGTGACGACGCGTTCTTCGGACTCCTGCGCGCGTGGTCGGAGGAGTACCGGTTCGGGTCCGTGACCACGCCGGACTTCTTCGCCTTCGCCACCCGCACCCTGCAGGGCATCGACGTCGGAGCGCTGCTGGCACCCTGGCTGTTCGCCGAGGACCTCCCCGCCCTGTGACGCCTGCGGGCCGGACCCGGTGCTGCCCGGCGCGTGCGGGGACCAACCGGTAGGGAGGGGACTAACCGGTAGGGAGGGGACTAACGGCGACGGCGGCCGCGAGGCCCAGGGTTCCGAGCAGCACCCCGCCGACCTCCAGGACGTCGGTGATCCTGTCGTCCATCAGCACGTCCACCTCGTCAGGAGCCCGGTCGGCGAACCCCGTTCCCAGGGCTTTGACCAGGGCTTCTTTCCGCGACCACAGGCGAGCCCGTGCCGCAGGCCGGCGCGGCACGGACAACCCCCGCAGGGAGCGCCGTTCCGCAGGCGTGAGGGCGACGTCGTCGAACCCGTCGAACCCCACATCCGCGACCCGCTCCAGGTCCACGCCGATGCCGGCACTCGGGTCGCGGACGGAGCCACGCAGGTCCAGGCCCGCGAGCAGGATCACCCGACCGGCGCGGGACAGGCTGAGCGCCACGGGCAGGCGTTCGCCGTCGAGCAGGTACCCCGGCCGGCCGTGATCGGACCCGCCCGCCGGGGTGCACCGGGGGCAGGTGAAGCTCGAGGTGAGACGGCGGGCCTCCACGCCGAGCAGCTCGGCGGCCAGAGTGCGCAGCAGGTACCGTCCGGCGACGAAGGGCCCTGAGACATCCGTGTCGACCACTCGCGCAGCGCGTGCACGTTCGGTGTCGTCGAGGAGGCCCGCCATGACGTCGACCGGAGGGAGCCCGGATCCCGGACCGTGGCTCCCCGGGCCGTGGCTTAGCGGGCCGACCTGCAGCCGGAGCAGGACGCCGGCCGTCGGTCCGCCTGGTGCGGCTCCTGTATCCAGCGGCTCGTGGGGGGACGTCATCCCGCTATCCTCTCCCGGGGGATGCACGTCCCGCAGGACCACCGGAGGGTCGTACGCCGCAGGTCGTGCCTAGTGGCGGACGCCGAACAGTTCGGCGCACACGTCCTCGCGCAGCACGAACGGTCGGGGTCGATCCGTCCCCGCGGAGCTGCCGTACACGTAGTAGCCGCGGCCCTCACCCGGGCCGCCGGCGGCCCGGTCGATGGCGTGCAGGAGCTTCGGAGTCAGGCGCCCGGCAGGCCCGATCCTGTGGATCTGATCGATCTCGTGCGGTGCGAGCCCCCGTATGAGCCCCTTCACATCAGCCATGTCCGTCCCGTCCTCGGTGCTGGATCCTGCAGGAGCACCTCACGGTAGACCCGGGGGGTGAACGCGGCATGAACGGCGGCGCCGGAAGTGGTGAATCGACGCCGACCGGTCGTCCTCCGGTCGTCCTCCGGTCCCGAGGACGGTGCGAGGGGCAGGGGACGTCCGTGGAGGCCCTGTCCGCTCGGGCACCGATCAGTCGTCGTAGGCGCGGAACTGCTCGACGGAGACGATGCGACCCTGGTTGATGGTGCTGACCTGGCAGATCACCGCTTCGCCGGGTGCCAGGTACGGGTCCTCGACGGGGAGCAGTGCTCGCAGCCTGCTCGTCATGTGGTTGCCCAGGACCGAGAACACCAGGGGGAGCACGGGACGGTGCGTGCACAGGGCGACGGGGCGGCGCTTGTCGAACACGCGTTCCACGGCGTTCCGGGCGCGCCCCGGCTTCCGGGCGGCGTCGTGCTCGGTGAGGGCGTCGACGAGCTTGAGCTTCGCGCTGCGCTGGTTCACGTAGGGGGAGATGGTCTGGACGCAGCGCACCCAGGGACTGCTGACCACGCGTTCGGGGTTCCAGGCCTGCAAGAGGCGGCTGACCGCGATCGCCTGGCGCCGGCCCGTGGCGGCGAGGGGTCGCTCGCCCTCGGCCCTGCTCCACGAGGACCGAGGTTTGGCCTTGGCATGCCGCACCACGATGAGGGGCCACGTCTGCAGGTCCTTCGCCGCATGGGCGGCGATGAGGGACTCGAGGGGCTCGATGTCCGAGGCGCTGGTCAGCATGTCGCGTGCCTCCTCGGGCGATACCCACTGGACGCGGTCCACCTCCTTGCCGTCCGGCTCAGGGCTCAGCCGTTCGGTCTTCGCGGCCCAGTAGTGCACCACCTTGTCGCCGGAGGACACCGGGTAGGTGATCGTCGCCAGCGGGATGCCGAGCTTCACGCTCAGGCCCACCTCCTCGAAGGTCTCCCGCACGGCACACTCGGGCGTCGTCTCGCCCGGATCGAGCTTGCCCTTCGGCCAGGACCAGTCCTTGTACCGGGGACGGTGGATGATCAGGACCTGGAGCCGGCCTTTCTCGATGCGCCAGCAGAGCGTCCCGGCCGCGACGACCGTCGCGCTGCCGCCCTGGGTCACGACGGCGGTGGCGTTCTTCGTGGTCGCGGCCATTAGCGGCGTGACACCGCCCGCTGGCGTGCCCGTGACGCGAGCAGCCAGGACTGGATGTCCTCGAGGGGCGCGCCGTCGTCGTCCTTGTGGTGGCGCGTCCAGCAGCCGGTCTCGTCGAGGTGCCAGCTGGAGACGGCCGGGTTCATGTAGCGGTCCATGAGGTTCATCAGGTAGGAGATGTCCTCGGGCGCATTGAGCTGCACGAGGGCCTCGACGCGACGGTCCAGGTTGCGGTGCATCATGTCCGCGGATCCGATGAAGACCGCCGGTTCGCCGCCGTTCGCGAAGGCGAACACGCGCGAGTGCTCCAGGAAGCGGCCGAGCACGGAACGCACGGTCACGTTCTCGCTGAGGCCCGGGACCCCGGGACGCACCGAGCAGATGCCGCGCACGATCACGTCCACCGTCACGCCTGCCTGCGACGCCCGGTACAGGGAGTCGATGATCGCCTCGTCCACCATCGAGTTGACCTTGATGACCACGCGCGCCGCGAGACCCGCCTGCTTGTTCGCGATCTCCCGCTCGATGCGGTCGATCAGCCCCGAGCGGACCGAACGCGGAGCCACCAGGAGGCGCTTGAACGTGGACTTCGGGGCGTAGCCCGAGAGCTGGTTGAACAGGCGCGACAGGTCCTGTCCGACCTGGTCGTTGGCCGTGAGGAGCCCGAGGTCCTCGTAGTAGCGGGCCGTGCGGGGATGGTAGTTTCCCGTGCCGATGTGGCAGTAGCGCCGCAGCCCGTCGATCTCCTGCCGCACCACGAGCGAGAGCTTGCAGTGCGTCTTGAGGCCTACGATCCCGTAGACCACGTGCACGCCGGCCTGCTCGAGCTTCCGCGCCCAGGAGATGTTGGCTTGCTCGTCGAAGCGGGCCTTGATCTCCACGAGCGCGAGGACCTGCTTGCCCGCCTCCGCGGCGTCGATCAGGGCGTCGACGATGGGGGAGTCGCCCGACGTGCGGTACAGGGTCTGCTTGATCGCCTGCACCTTCGGGTCGGCGGCCGCCTGCTCCAGGAAGGCCTGCACCGAGGTCGAGAACGAGTCGTACGGGTGGTGCAGCAGGATGTCCCGGCGGCGCATCGCGGCGAACACGTTCGCCGCCTTCGACGTCTCGCTCTCGTTCAGGTAGCGGCTCGTGTGCGGGACGTGCTTGGGGTAGTGGAGGTCCCCCCGGTCGATCCCCGCGATCACGCTGAGCCCGCGCAGGTCCAGGGGAGCGGGGAGATTGTAGACCTCGTCCTCCTCCACGCCGAGCTCACGGGACAGGAGCGCCCTGATGCTCGGGTTGATGTCCGTGGTCACCTCCAGGCGCACGGGAGGCCCGAAGCGGCGGCGCAGCAGCTCCTTCTCGAGGGCCTGCAGGAGGTTCTCGGCGTCGTCCTCCTCCACCTCGAGGTCCTCGTTCCGGGTGACACGGAACAGGTGGTGCTCCAGGACCTCCATGCCCGGGAAGAGCTGATCCAGGTGGACGGCGATGACTTCCTCGAGCGGGATGAAGCGCGCGATCCGGCCGGCGACATTGCCGGCGCGGGGGCCGTCGACCGACATCAGGCGCGGCAGCTGGTCGGGCACCTTCACACGCGCGAAGAGCTCCTTCTCGCTGATGGGGTTGCGTACCACCACGGCGAGGTTCAGGGAGAGGCCGGAGATGTACGGGAAGGGGTGCGCAGGGTCCACGGCGAGCGGAGTGAGGATCGGGAAGACCTTCTCGGCGAAGATCTTGTGGAGCTCGGCCCGCGCGGCGTCGTCGAGCTCGCCCCACGTGGTGAGGTGGATCTGCTCCTGGGCGAGGGCGGGCCGGATCTGCTCGGCGAAGACGGCCGCGTGGCGCTGCTGCAGCTGGTAGCCGTCCTGCATGATCTTCTCGAGCTGCTCGATCGGGCTGAGCCCGGCGGCCGACGGCACCGCGAGGCCCGTCGCGATGCGCCGTTTCAGGCCGGCGACGCGCACCATGAAGAACTCGTCCAGGTTGGACGCGAAGATGGACAGGAAGTTGACGCGCTCGAGGAGGAAGAGTTCGGGATCCTCCGCGAGTTCGAGGACACGCGCGTTGAAGTCGAGCCAGCTGATCTCCCGGTCCAGGAAGCGGTCCGGGCGGATGTCGCCCGACGGCAGGAGGCTGGGGGCGAAGTCCGGGATGTCGATGCGGTCCTGTGTTGCCCGGGCCGGAGCCGTCTCGGAAGACCCGTACAGCGACGCTCCCCGGCGTTTGATCTCTGAATCCATTGCGTCTCCTGCAGCGTGGGCGGGCGTGGTGCGGCTGGTGCCCCGTCCTGACCGGCCGGGGCACGCCTCGAAAATAACCTTACAAGGTGGGTTGCGGCGTCTTCCCCGCGTACATGACGTCCACGTCCCAGCGCGTGAAACCGAGTTTCCGGTAGAGCGCGACGGCCGCGGCATTGTCGCCGTCGACGTACAGCATGATGGCCTGCAGGCCCTTGCCGTGGAGGTGCTCGATGCCCGCGATCGTGAGCGCCTTGCCGAGGCCCATGCCCTGGGCCTCCGGCGTCACCCCCACCACGTACACCTCGCCCATGGGCGGATGCGCGCCGATGCCCGGATGCACCTTCGTCCAGTGGAAGCCGAGCAGGGCGCCGTCCGCCTCGCGCACCGCGAGCAGGAAGCCCTCCGCGTCGAACCAGTCCTCGGCCATCCGCGCCTCGAGGTCGGCCCGGGTCATCGATCCCTGCTCGGGGTGATGGGCGAACGCCGCGGCGTTGGCTGCGAGCCAGGCCTCCTCGTCCTGCCCGCGGACGAAGGATCGCAGCACGACCCCCTCGGGGAGTACCAGGGTGGGGACCGATTCCTCGACCGCGGCACGCGTCAGGCGCATGCGCCACAGTTCCCGCACGGGTGCGAAGCCGAAGCGGTCCGCGAGGTCTGCTGCTGCCGAGTGGTTGCCGTGCGACCAGCCGCGGAGGTCGTCGAGTCCCTCCGCGAGGACCGCCTCGATGAGGGCGGTCCCCGCACCCTCGCCACGGCAGTCGGGCCCGACGACGAGTTCGAGGACCGCGCCGTCCTCCGTGCTGCGGTGGACGACGGCGACACCGGCGAGCTCGCTGTCGTCCGGCCCGGGCGTCCGGGCCGTGAACACGAGCAGCCGGTCCCCGGCGTCCTGCGCGCGGAGGGTCACCAGGGTCTGCTCGGACAAGGGCGGATTGCCGTCGGCCTCGACGGCGGCGGCCGCGAGGCGGCGTATCTCCTCGAGGACCGGGGCCGCCGGGGCGCCGGCGATCCTGTCGATGGACCAGGTGGGGGCGTGCTGCGCGGCGGTCATGCGCCCAGCCTAGTCCCCGCTCCCTGCACGCGTTTTGGCCGACCGGGCGCAGGTGCGGTAGTGTCGGGAACTGCTCGAGGGGGATGCACCAGTGGGGTGCCCGCGATACGTTCGACCCGTATGTCCTCCACCACGATCCGGTCCTGTCCCGGATACGCGAAAAGCCCCCTCCACCCGCGGTGGAGGGGGCTTGTCGCGTATCCTGCCGTCTCAGGCGTCCTGGTTGACCGCGCTGCGGTCCTCCGGGAGCCGGGTCAGCGTGAAGCGGTATCCGACGTTCCGGACGGTCCCGATCAGCTGCTCGTGATCCGATCCCAGCTTCGCCCGCAGGCGCCGCACGTGGACGTCGACGGTGCGCGTGCCCCCGTAGTAGTCGTAACCCCACACCTCGTGGAGGAGCTGGTCCCGGGTGAACACCCGACCCGGGTGCTGCGCCAGGTACTTCAGGAGCTCGAACTCCTTGTACGTCAGGTTCAGCGGCTCGCCGCCGACCCGCGCCGTATAGCTCGCCTCGTCGATCACGACGCCGGACGCATGGATCTCGGTGCTGGTCTCCTCGCTCGCCGCCGTCGACCGCGCGATCACGAGGCGCAGGCGCGCTTCCACCTCCGCGGGGCCGGCCGAGTCCAGGACGACGTCGTCCGCCAGCCAGTTCGCAGCCACGGCCGCCATGCCACCCTCCGTGAGGACGAGGACGAGGGGCGCGCTCAGGCCCGTGGCCTTCAGGAGCTGGGTGAGCGAGCGGGCTCCCACCAGGTCCTTGCGCGCATCGACCAGGACGACGTCGCACGGCTCGGTCTCCAGGAGCGCCGTGGGCTCGGCCGCGAGGATGTGCACCTTGTGGTTGAGCAGTTCGAGCGCCGGCAGGATGTCGACGGACGAGCCGGTGGTGTTCGTGAGCATCAGGATGTGCGGCATAGGTCCTCCACGGGTCGGGAATGCGCATCATCGGGCAACGGCGCCACCGGTGCAGGGATCCGGAACCGGGGCGGTAGAGATTTCGACAAGTATAGCCGCCGCCCTGTGATCGGGCGCACGTGGGCTCCTGCCCCGCGTGGTCCCGGTTTTCCCACGGGTAGGACCGGTAGGGCAGTATTGCTGGGGTGAAGAGGACGAGTGTGGCCGCAGCGGCCGGTACCGCAGCCGCGGCCGCGGGCATCATCGTCGCCTCCTCGTACATCGCCCTTCCGGTCCTCGCGATCGCCGTCGCAGCAGTCTGCGCCCTGGCTGCGATCGGCTGGCCGTACGTGCTCCGCGTCCCGGCCAGGAAGAGTCAGTCCACGGCCATCGGGCTGAGCGCCCTGCTCGCGGTGATCCTCGCTGCCACGGTGCCGGGGCCGTCCTTCCTGGCCTGGTTCCCCGCCGCGGTGGCCCTCGGGGTCGGTGCGGTCTTCATGATCCAGCTGGTCCGCGGGACCGGCCAGAGCCTTCGCCTGGAATCCACGCTCGGTGCGAGCTCGGGCGTCATCGCCGTGGCGATGGGCGCCGGATGGGTGGCGGCCGACCGCCTCACGGCCAACGCGGCCGACTCCGGCATGACGCTGGTGACCGGGGTCAGCATCCTCGTCGCGATCGCCGTCGCCCTCCTGCCCCTGCCGGACCGGCTCGTGGCGCCCGCCGCCGTCGTCCTCGCTGCGCTCGCGGGACCCCTCGGCGCCCTCCTGTTCACCGATGTCCCCGCGCTCGCCGCGGGCGTGGTGGGGCTCGCCTGCGGAGCCGTCATCGCCGCCACACGCAGGTTGCTGGTGGCCCGCGACGCGCCCCTCGACGTCCTCGCGGCCGTCGCTGCGGGTGTCACCCCCGTGCTCGCCATCGGTTCCGTGGTCTATTTCCTCGACAAACTCTTCCTGTCCTGAGGAAGGCGGGCACGCACATCCGCCCGTCCCGTCCCGTGCGGAGCGCGCGTTAGGATGGAAGCATGTCCATTCTTGCCCTTGAAATCTTCTTCATCTCGCTGCTGGTCGTCGCCGGTCTCGGCATGGCCGGTTTCGCGGCCCTCGTCATCACGCGCCTGTACAAGGGCCAGAAGTAGCCGACCGTCCCGGAGACCCCATGTCGATTGATCTGCCCACCGACCTGACGCCCGAGCTGGTCCCACTGTCGTGGCTCCTCGGAACCTGGGAGGGGACGGGGATGCTCGGCGAGGGCACCGCGGATTCGGAGCGCTTCTCGCAGCGCGTCGTGTTCTCGCAGAACGGCCTGCCCTACCTCCAGTACAGTGCGGAATCGTGGCTCATCGACGAGCAGGGCTCGCAGCTCCGCCCACTGTCCGTGGAGACCGGGTTCTGGGCCCTCGACCGCAAGCTGAACGACGCCGACGTCGGGCCCGGCCTGAGCCCCGCGGACATCGTCCCGGCCCTGAAGACGGCCGACGAGGTGGAGCAGTTCCGCAACGACGCCGGCGGGTTCGACATCACGGCGACGATCGTGCATCCGGGCGGTATCGCCGAGCTGTACTACGGCAGCATCAAGGGACCCCAGATCCAGCTCAGCACCGATCTCGTGATGCGAGGGCAGCACTCCAAGGAGTACACCGCCGCCACCCGCCTGTTCGGCCTGGTGGAGGGGAACCTCTACTGGCGATGGGATGTCGCGGCGGACGGCAACTCCCTGGAGGCGCACGCCTCGGCCATCCTCAAGAAAGCCTCCTGACAGCACGGATCCGGTAGGGCCGGAGCAGCACTGCGGCGTGCCCTCGGGGCGCCCATCAGGAATAGTCCCGCCCGGAAGGCGTTATACCGTCATGACACCCAGCCCCCTCCTGAGCCGTCCCGGCGCCGTCGAAGGCGGCGGTGCGGACGCCGGCGTCGCAGCCCACTACGGCGATCCCTTCCGCGAGCAGCGGTCCCTCGCCGACGGCCGGGCCGTCGTCGACCTCTCCCAGCGGGGCGTGGTCACGGTCTCCGGTCCGGACCGGCTCAGCTGGCTCAACACGCTGTCCTCCCAGTTGCTCCTCGGCCTCCAGCCGGGCCGGAGTTCCGAGACCCTGCTCCTGACCGTGCAGGGGCGTATCGAGTACTCGGCGCACGTGGTGGACGACGGCGCCACCACCTGGCTCATCATCGAAGGCGGAGAAGCCGCACCGCTGGCAGCCTGGCTGGAGCGCATGAAGTTCATGCTCCGCGTCGAGGTCGGCGACGCCACCGACGACTGGGCCGTCCTCGGGGCGAGCAGGGCGCTGCCCGAACTGGGGGACGGCGTCGTCGTGTGGGAGGACCCCTGGCCCGCGATCGGCATCGGCGGCTATGCCTACTCGGCCATCGCCGACACCGAGCACCCCGGACGGGAACGGCCCTGGTTCGAATACCTGGTGCCGCGCGAGCGCCTGGAGGAGGTCGTGGCCGCCACGGGTCTCGATCTCGCGGGGTCGCTGGCGGCCGAAGCGCTGCGTATCGCGGCGTGGCGGCCCCGGCCCGGCTTCGAGACGGACGAGAAGACGATCCCGCACGAACTCGACCTCATGCGCACGGCCGTGCACCTCGCGAAGGGCTGCTACAAGGGCCAGGAGACCGTGGCGCGTGTCCACAACCTCGGGCACCCGCCGCGCCGCCTGACGTTCCTCCACCTCGACGGCAGCCAGCACACGCTCCCGGCTCCCGGCAGTGCCGTGCTGAGCGAGGGCCGCACGGTCGGCCGGGTGACCTCCGTGGGCCACCACTACGAGATGGGCCCGATCGCCCTGGCCGTGCTCAAGCGATCGGTCGATGCCTCGGCGGACCTCCTCGTGCAGGACGGCGAGGAGGCCTATGCCGCCGCGCAGGAGGTCATCGTCGCACCGGACGCCGGCCAGGTGGTCGGGCGTGCGACCGGTTTCCTGAGGGCGCCGCGATGAGCGCCGGGGACGACGGGGTTCCGGCGGGTACAGCCACGAACGACGACGACGGCGCAGCCGCTGCGATCGCCCTAGCCCATGCACTGTTCGAGGCCGCCCGCTCCGGCGACAGCGCCACCCTGGTGAGGTACCTGGATGCCGGCGTGCCCTTCACCCTGACCAACACCGCGGGCGACAGCCTCCTCATGCTCGCCGCCTACAGCGGGCACCCGGCCATCGTGCGCGACCTCCTCGGTCGGGGCGCCGACGCCGACCAGGCCAACGACCGCGGACAGACACCCCTGGCAGGCGCGGTCTTCAAGGGGCATACCGAGGTGGTCCGGCTCCTCGTCGCGGCGGGCGCGGATCCCGACGCCGGGACGCCCTCCGCCCGTGCCGCCGCGGAGATGTTCGGGCGGACGGACGTCGTCGAACTGTTCGGCTGATTCCGGCTCACGTCACGCAGGGATGCCGGCATGCCGGGTCCACCCCGCAGCGCCGGTCCTCAACCCTCGAGGAGCACCGACGTCTGCGTACCGGCGAAGACGAAGCCCGCACGGCGAGCGGTCCGCTGCGAGGCCGTGTTGTCCGTCCTCGCGCGCCACTGGGGCACCAGGCCCGCGGCCATGGCTTCCTCGATCGCGACGGCGGCGATGCGCCCGCCGTAGCCCCTGCGCCGCTCCTCGGGCGGCGTGAGGACCGCGAGATGCGCGAGGATGCCCTCCCAGATGTCGTAGCCGGCGCCGGACAGGGGAGTGGGCCGGTCCTCCCCGGTCCCGTCCCCCTCAGCGACCAGCACGAACGGATGGTCGACGCCGCCGAGATCGGCCTCCGCGACGTCGTCGGGCGGACACCGCTGCTCGAGCGCACGGACGAGGTCGCGTTCGTCGGAGACGACGGCCGGTGGCCCGTCCAGCTGCGGCAGGGCATCACAGAAGTAGAGCTGGGCCTCGCCGAGCCCGCGGCCGCCGCGCCCATGGCTGAGGGAGAGCAGGGCCGAGGAGCTGCGCAGCTCCGGGGCAGGCAGACCCCGGCCGGCGTCGACCGCCCATCGCGGCCCCCGGAGGACCTCCCGGCCGAACAGCGTCACGAACGAGAGGACGGCGGCATCGTCGTCCACGCTGTACAGGCGGTCGGATCCGCCGTCGCCCAGGGCCCCGTCGTCGAGCCCCAGGAGCCGCGACCAGGCGAGCTGGACGATCGCGATGGTCCCCGGATCGAGTTCCATGGGATCAGCCGAACAGGATGGCGGCTTCTTCGTAGCGGTGCTGCGGAACCCGCTTGAGGTTGCCGAGCGCCGCCTCGAAGCCCACGTGGGCGATCTCCGTGCCGTTGAGCGAGACCATGGTCCCCCAGAGTTCGTCCTTCACGGAGTCCACGGCAGCCATGCCGAGACGGGTGGCGAGGACACGGTCGAACGACGTCGGGACGCCGCCGCGCTGAATGTGGCCGAGGATGGTGGCGCGGGTCTCGATGCCCGTGCGCGACTCGAGCTCGGGTGCGAGCTGGTCGGCGATGCCGCCGAGGCGGGGGCGGCCGAAGGTGTCCAGTCCGCGTTCGGAGTGGGCCTGCTCCATGTGCGAGGGGACGAAGCCCTCCGCAACGACCACGAGGGGCGCGCGGCCTCGGGCGTTGGCGTCGGAGACCCATTCGGCGATCTGCTCGATGCTCGTCTGCTGTTCGGGGATGAGGATGGCGTGGGCACCGGAGGCCATGCCGGCATGCAGGGCGATCCACCCGACATGGCGGCCCATGACCTCGGCGATCATGCAGCGGCTGTGGGACTCACCCGTGGTGCGCAGGCGGTCGATCGCCTCGGTGGCGATCTGCACAGCGGTGTCGAAGCCGAAGGTGTAGTCGGTGGCGTCGAGGTCGTTGTCGACCGTCTTGGGAACGCCCACGATCTTGAGGCCGAGGTCCGTCAGCCGCTTCGCGGCGGCCAGCGTGCCCTCGCCGCCGATCGCGATCACCGCGTCGATGCCGAGGCGATCCAGGTTCTCCTTGATGGCCTCCGCGCCGCCCTTGCCCTCGAAGGGGTTGGTGCGCGACGTGCCCAGGATGGTGCCGCCCTGCTTGGAGATGCCCCTCACCGCATGGCGGGGGAGGTCGATGACATCGCCCTCGACGACGCCACGCCACCCGTCGCGGAATCCGACGAACTCCTGCTCGTGCACCTTGATGCCCTTGAGCACCGCGCCGCGGATGACGGCGTTCAGTCCGGGGCAGTCGCCGCCGCTGGTGAGGATTCCGATCTTCATGGGGGGTGGGGTTCCTTCGACGAGGTGGATGGTGCATCAGGAGCACGCCATCGGGCCCGCCTATGATTCTAGACACACCAGTGTTGCCGCACCCGTCTGCGTCCTCGAGGTCCGTCGCGGCGGCAGACCGAGGGCCGCCGCGCACCCCGTAGGCTGGGACCATCCGGCGCACGACGGGCTCGAGTCCCGTCGGGTGCGCGCCCAGCCGGTCCGAGGAGGATCCCAGCAGTGCCACAGGCAGGATTTGCGCCAGCGGCGCTGCGCATGGTCTCGATCTCCCGGCCGGTGCTCTGGATCAACACGCTCGGCACCGGTGTCGTCGGCATGTGGCTCACCGGGGTGTTCTGGCAGGAGGAGGCCCTCGCGCTCCTCCTCTGGCTCACGCTGCCGTTCAACCTGCTGATCTACGGCGTCAACGACATCTTCGACCAGGACACCGACGCCCTCAATCCCCGCAAGGGATCGCTGGAGGGAGCCCGGATCCGGGCCTCCGAGGTCCGGGCGATCTGGCTCTCCGTCCTGATCACGAACGTGCCCTTCCTTGCCTGGTTCGCCGTCACCCTGCCGCCTCCGGCGCTCGCGTGGATAGCCGCCTACGCCCTGGTCTTCGTGTTCTACTCCGCACCGCCGCTGCGCTTCAAGGCCCGCCCGTACGTGGACTCGCTCAGCAATGCCGCCTACGCCTTCCCCCTCGTGTTCGTGCCCTACGCCCTGGGCGACGACCCGGTATGGGCCGCCGCCCTCGGCCTCATGGCCTGGAGCGCGGCCAAGCACACCTACGACGCCGTCCAGGACATCGACGAGGACCGCAGCGTGGGCATCACGACGACGGCGGTGCGGCTCGGTGCGCGCGGCGTCGTGGCATGGAGCGGGGCATGGTGGGCGGCATCGACCGTGTGCTTCGCGCTCGTCAACATCCCGGTGGCCGTCGTCAATGCGCTGATCGCCGGCTGGCTGCTGGTCGGTCTCTCCCGGGATCCGCGGCCCGCGACGGGGCACCGGCTGTACCGGTACTCGATCGCCTTCCCCTACGTGGCCGGGACCGTCGCGGGCGTGCAGCTCGTCGTCGCACTGACCCTGGGGCTGTACCCGTGAGCCGCGTCGTCGTCGTCGGCGCGGGGATCGGCGGGCTGGCATCGGCAGCGCTGCTCGGACGCGCAGGGCACAGCGTGACCCTGCTCGAGGCCTCCGACTCCGTGGGCGGCAAGAGCCGCCGCATGGAGGTCGCGGGGCAACGCATGGACACCGGGCCGTCGCTCCTCACGTTCCCGGATGTCTGGCAGGAACTCCTGCACAGGCTCGACGACGTCGCGCCGCCCGGGTCCGCCCGGGCGGAGGACGTCGCGGCGCTCCGCCTGGAGCGCCTGCCGGACGTCGGCACGTACTACTACCGGGGCGTCGAAAGCGCCCTGCCCGTCCCCGAGGGGCACCCCTGGCACGAGGCCTGGACGCGTTTCGCCGCGGAGCACGGCATCCTCGGCGGGGACGTCTCGCAGCTGCTCACGACGGGGCCGATGGACAAGGCGGCCTACCCGGCCCTGACCCGGCTGGCCGGACTGTACGGCCGCCGCCTCACCACGCGCAGCTACCTCGACAGCCTGCCGTGGCTGCCCGACGGACTGCGCGAGGTCATCGCGATCCACACGCTCAATGCGGGAGTGAGCCCCACCCGTACGCCCGCGCTGTACGCGAGCATGCCGGCCATCATGGCGCACGACGGCGTCTGGATCCCGGCGGGCGGCATCTACGAACTGGTGCTGGCCCTGGAGCGGCTCGCCCTCGACACGGGCGTCGAGATCCGCACGGGGGAGCCCGCGCAGCGCATCGCCCGACGGCGGGTCGTCACGTCCACGGGCACCTACCCGGCCGACGCCGTCGTCAGCGGCCTCGATGCCCACCGGCTGGCCGGCCTGCTGGCAGGCCGGGCACCGCGCACGCCGCGGAAGCTCACCTGTTCCGCCGTGGGGATCTACGCCGTGCTGTCCCGGCCGCTGCCGGAGGGCACGGCACGTCACGGTGTCCTCATGCCGGATGACCCGGCGGCGCTCTACGCGAGCCTCGAGGCCGGGGACGAGCCCGAGCAGACCATGGCGTTCGCCAACTACTATCCCGCGCACGGCGTGTATCCCAACGAGTCGGCGACCCTCGCCCTGCTCCTCACCGCGCCGGCCAACGGCAGGAGATATTCGCTCCAGGATCCCTTCGTGCAGCGTGAACTGGACCGGGCCACGCGCGTGCTGGGCCTTCCGGAGCCGCTCGAGGACTACTTCGACGCGTACGAGATCCTGGATCCGGGCTACTTCGGCGAGCGCGGCTCGGCCGGTGGTGCTCTGTACGGTGCGGTGCACCCGGCGTGGCTGAGCGGACCGTTCCACCTGCCGCCCTACACGGACCCGCTGCGGCCGTGGTTGTGGCGCGTGGGCGCCTCGGTCCATCCGGGCGGTGGACTGCCCGCCGTGCTCGGGGGTGCGATGATGTCCACCCAGAAGCTGCTGAGCCGGCTGGCCGCCACGGCCTGAACGGCGCTTCGGGCCCGTTCGGGTGACACCGTTCAAGAGTGCGGGGCGGCGACCGCGTCCTGCGCGGGAGTGGTGGCGGGTACGAGCTGCAGCCGGCGCCGGACCACCAGGACGATCAGGGCCGCGGCGAGCACTGCGGGGAACATCAGGCCGGAGAAGACGCACACGCCCAGCCACAGGAACATCGAGACGAGCAGGCTGTCGAGCAGCCCCGGCCGCAGGGCGGTCGCGGTCAGGCGGCGCCCGCCGATCCAGGTGACCAGCGCCGAGGCGATCAGCCCGGAGATGAGCCAGCCGCCGTAGTTGGAGAGCGGGACGCCGTAGTACGGGCCGCCGCCGGGCCAGATCCAGAAGCCGAGCGCCACCGCGCCTGGGTCGAGGACGCCGTCGATCACGACGAGCAGGAGGCCTCCGAGGACCGTCCGGCGCAGGGCACTCCCGCCGGTGGACACGACCGCCACCGCGCCGATCACCAGCGGTACGTAGGAGAGCGGCAGCAGGTACGGGACCAGGCCGAGGATGGTGGGTCCCAGCGGCTCCCCGTAGTAGAACTCGCCGTAGGGGACGCCCGTGGCGACGCCGAACCCCTCGATCAGGTACCCGAAGAGGGACACGGCCACCAGGGCCGCGGTGCCGCGCGCAGCGCCGAACTGCCGCACGAGGGCGATGAACGCAGGCAGCGCGATCAGCAGGTTGAAGCCGTAGGACGCGTAGCTCGCGCCCTCCACGTCGGGGAAGCGCACCACGAAGTAGCCGGAGACGAAGAGGAAGGCACAGGAGGCTGCGAGCAGGCGGGGGAAGCGGCGGGCGGCGGGAGTCTTCGGCACGCCAACCATCCTTGCAGGTCCGCAGCAGCGAAGGGGCATCCGCTGCTGCGGATGCCCCTTCCGGTCGTGCTGTCGGATCCCTAGCCGCGCGGGAGGAGCTGCTCCAGGGCGATGGTGCCGTCGGTCTTCGGCAGCAGCAGCCAGAGCACCCCGTAGAGGGGGAGGCCGATGAACGGGAGCAGGAAGCTCAGGAGCATCGCGATCCGGACGTAGCTCACGCGCCAGCCGTACTGCCGGGCGATGCCGGCGGCGATGCCGCCGAGGATGCCGCCGGGTGCGCGTTTGATGGGGGAGGAGCGGAGGAAGCGGTAGAACGACTGCATGGTGTGCCTTTCGGTTCCGGGAGTGTGGCGTGGGGAGGGCTGGTCAGTAGTCGATGGCATCGGGGTGATCCTGCTCATCGGTCGTCGGCCGGGAGCGCAGCGACAGGATCCCGCCGGCCACGAGGGCGAGGCCGACACCGACGAGCAGGCCGAGGGCCACGACCACCGGGTCGATCGACAGGGCGACGAACTGGCCGACCAGGACGAGCCCGGCGACGACGAGGATCACCGCCCCCCACACGATCGTGGCGACGCGTGGCCGGCGTTTCCGCTCGGTGATCGAGGTGCTCATGGTGTCTCTCCTGTCGGGGTGGTGTCGGTCCGGGGGTCGCTGCCGACGGTGTCGGAGGCGGTGCGGATGGTGACGTCGCTCATCGCGCCCCTCACGTCGAGGATCAGGGCGGCGCCGGTGGCGTCGGGGTTCAGTTCGCCGTCGCTCAACCTGAGGACGCCGCCGTCGCTCCGGAACTCGGGCGACGGGGTACCGATGTCCTCGGCGGTGCCCCGGGCATCGGCGCTGCCCAGGGCCATCCGCGTGCGGACCTCGACGGGCACGTCCTCGGGGACGATCACCGTGACGTCGCTGACCAGCGAGTTCACCGGTACCACGACGTCCCGTGTGGGAGCGGGCAGCCCGGTGAGGTCGATCGTGGTCTCCGCTGCCAGGATGCTGAAGCCGTCCGACGCCGCCTGGAGCGACGCCGGGGTGGTCCTGTTCTCCTGCGCCACGACCCAGGCACCGCCGACGACGGTGAAGGAGGACGCGAGCGCGCCGATCGTCGCCAGGGCTGCGACGAGGCCCACGAGGCCTGAACTCCGGCCCCGTGTACCGAGGGCCACGATGCCGAGGGCCAGGACGATCGCGGCAGCTGCCAGTGCCACCACGGCGGAGTTGACGAGGCCGAGGACCCCCACGTAGTCGAGCGCGAGAAGCACCGCCGCGACGGTGATCGCGCCGCCGATGAGGAGCGCGGTGGCGGAGCCGGAGGGCCGCGTGGAGCAGCGTTGCGGCACGGTCCGCGCGGCTCCGCGGAGCAGATCCGGCTCGACCGGACGCGATCCGAGGTAGGCGGTCGGGGAGCTCGACCATGCCACCTGTCCTGGCTGGTAGGGCAGCGGATAGGACAGGGTGGACCCCACCCGGGCATCGGGCTGGTACGGCAGGGGGACGGTGTGGTGGACGTCCTCCCCGAACGGTGCGTCGCCGTGCATCCGCCCGGCGCCCGGTCCGTCGTCGCCCTGCCGTCCCGTGGGACTGTCGTGCGCTCCGACGGAACCGCCGGCAGCGCGGTCGGCGGGCCCGTCGCCGGAGCTGTCCGACGGCCCGTCGGACGGGCGCTGGGAGGGGCCGGTGCCGCCGGGGGCGGGGCGCTGGGAGGGGCCGGTGCCGCCGGGGGCGGGGCCGGTGGACGAGGGTCCGAAGGGCGCCGGTCCGAAGGGCGCCGGCCCGAAGGGCGCCGGCCCGGACGGGTGCGTGGGTCCGTTCCCGGGTGCGGCAGGGCCTCCGCCCGGCAGGTCCGGACGCGCCCGTCCGCCGCCGGACCGGTTCACGATCCAGTAGACGAAGAGGACGACGGCGCCGATCCAGAACAGCGTCCAGAGCAGTCCGCCGCCACCACCGTCACCGAGGAAGGGGAGGTTCGGCCGCCACAGGCCGATCGCCACGAGGGCGGCGGCACCGCTCAGCCCGGACGTCCAGGAGCCCCGACCGGCCTGCTCCACGTGGATCCGCCCGTCGGGCTCGGGGAGCAGGGCCCACGCGAGTCCGTAGAGCAGCACCCCGATCCCCCCGAAGACCGAGAGGATCACGATCAGTCCCCGGACGAGCGCCAGGTCCAGGCCCGTGCGGCGGGCCACGCCGCCTGCCACCCCTCCGACCCAGCGGTCGGGTGCCCGGGTGATGTCGAGGCCGCGGAGCCAGCGGAAGAACGACGACGAGGCGGGACGATCCGCCGGATGCGGTGTGGCCGGATTCTGCTTCCAGGACGGCCCGCCTGGTGATGGTGCTGAGGTCATGCCTCCATCCTTCCGCCGGCCGTTGCAGCCGACCATCGGGGCCTACCCTGATTGAACCCTGAGTGGGCCCTGATTGTGCTCCGGGAGCACCCCCGAGAGCCCGGCCGCGTGCTTTCATGAGGGTATGAGACCCCCGCTGCTGCGCAGATCCGACGGCGTGATCGCGGGCGTCTGCGCCGGCCTCGCCGTCCATCTCGGCATACCCCGCTCCTGGGTGCGTATCGGCATGGCGGTGCTGACCCTCGCCTCGGGCGCCGGCGTCCTCCTCTATGCCTGGCTCTGGATCTTCGTGCCGACGGCGGCGGACAAGGCCGCCGAGGCGGGGCGGCAGACGGGGCCCGCCGCCTTCATGCACGGGGTCGACACGAAGATCCTGCACGACGGCGGCGCGCAGGCCGGCCGCGGGGACCAGCGGAACGGCTTCGCGGATCCGGCAGGAGCCGGGACGGGTGGCATCCTCGAACCCGACTCCTGGCGGGAACGGACGGTGCGGGCCGGGCGTCGGGAAGTCCTGTTCGGCACGGCACTGCTGCTCGCCGCGGCCGTCTTCGTGGTGCAGCTGCTCGGGGTGCAGGTCAACTGGGGCTTCCTCGTGCCGATCGCCGTCGTCGCCACGGGCGCCGCCCTGGCGTGGTCGCAGCTGGACGACGTGCGGCGGGCCCGGGTCATGAACCGCGCCGGTGCCGGCCGGGCGGGCGGGGCCCTGCGCCTGCTCGCGGGCATCGTGCTGGTGGTCGCCGGCGTCCTCGTCGCGCTGTCCAGCAGCGGCTCGTGGACCCTGACCATGGCGACCCTCGTGGCGGTCCTCGCCGTCCTCGCGGGTGTCGGCCTGGTCCTCGCTCCCTGGGGGCTGAAGTTCTGGCGCGACCTCGAGACGGAGCGCGCGGCGCGTGCACGCGAGACCGAGCGCGCGGAGATCGCCGCCCACCTGCACGACTCGGTCCTGCAGACGCTCGCCCTCATCCAGAACCGGGCGGATTCCGAGACCGACGTGCTGCGCCTCGCACGGGCCCAGGAACGCGAACTGCGCCAGTGGCTCTTCGCCGATCCGGCGAGGGACCCGGGCAGTCTCGCGGAGCGCCTGCGCGCGATGGCCGGCGAGATCGAGGACCTCTACGGTCACCCGGTCGCCGTCGTCGCCGTCGGGGACGCCGCCCTGGGACCCGCAGAGGACGCCCTGGCGCAGGCCGCGCGGGAAGCCATGCTGAACGCGGCGAAGCACGCGGCGGTGGCGGTCTCGGTCTACCTCGAGGCCGGTGCGGATACCGTGGAGGTGTTCGTCCGTGACAGGGGCGACGGATTCGACCCGTCGGCAGTGCCGTCGGACCGCCTCGGCATCCGTGAATCGATCCACAGCAGGATGCTGCGCCACGGCGGCTCGTCGGAACTGCGCAGCGACGGCGACGGCACCGAGGTGCGGCTCCGCCTGCCCAGGACCACGGGGAGCGCCGCCTAGGCCCGGGGCGACCCACCGGGACCGGCCGGAGCGGGACGGCGGCGACGCCGGACGGTGAGGGGCGGGGACGCGAAAGAACGCGAAGGAACGCGAAGGAACGCGAAGGAACGCGAACGAAGGCGAAGGACAGGACCCCGGCAGGACGGCCGGCGAAAGGGACACACGTGGACAGCGAGAACCTCCCCGCGGACGGCGCGGTACCCGGGACAGTGTCCGTGGTCATCGTCGACGACCACGGCATCTTCCGTTCCGGCCTCCGGGCCGCGCTGGGTCCCGTGATCCGCGTCCTCGGCGAGGCTGCGACGGTCGAGGAGGCGGAGTCGGTGATCACCGCGACGGGGCCCGACGTCGTCCTCCTGGACGTGCACCTGCCCGGCGGCCGCGGTGGCGGCGGCGCCGAGGTCATCCACCGCTGTGTCACACGCGGGACGGCCTCGCGGTTCCTCGCCCTGAGCGTCTCGGACTCGGCGGAGGACGTCGTCGCCGTCATCCGCGCGGGTGCCCGCGGCTATGTCACGAAGACCATCTCGGGCCCGGAGATCACCGACGCCGTGCAGCGCATCGCCTCCGGCGACGCCGTGTTCTCCCCGCGCCTGGCCGGCTTCGTCCTCGACGCCTTCGGGACGGCGTCCGTCGCCGTCGACGACGAGCTCGACCGCCTGTCGGCGCGCGAGCTGGAGGTCATGCGGCTCATCGCGCGGGGCTACAGCTACAAGGAGACCGCGAAGGAGCTCTTCATCTCCGTCAAGACCGTCGAGACGCACGTGTCCGCGGTCCTGCGGAAGCTGCAGCTGTCCTCACGGCACGAGCTGACCCGCTGGGCCACGGAGCGCAGGCTGCTCTGAGCCCGGCCGCGGACGGCCGGGACAGCTAGCGTGCGGAGCCGAGGAACTCCTGGAGGCGTCCCACGCCCGTCGCGAGGTCCTCGTCGCCGAGGGCGTAGGACAGGCGCAGGTACCCACTGGGGCCGAAGGCCTCACCCGGCACGACGGCGACCTCCACCTTCTCCAGGATCAGCGCCGCGAGCTCGGCGGAGGTCGCCGGCGTGACGCCGTGGAAGCTCCGGCCGAGCAGCGCCCGCACATCGGCGTAGGCGTAGAAGGCGCCGTGCGGCGTCGGGCACTCGACGCCGTCGATCCCGTTGAGCGCCGACACCATGGCCCGACGGCGGCGGTCGAACGCCACCTTCATCGCGTCGACAGCCGTCAACGGACCCGACACCGCGGCCAGCGCCGCCATCTGGGGGACGTTCGACACGTTCGACGTCGCGTGCGACTGCAGGTTCGTCGCCGCCTTCACGAGGTCCTTCGGCCCGACCATCCAGCCCACACGCCACCCGGTCATCGCATACGTCTTGGCCACGCCGTTGAGGATGACCACCCGGTCGCCGAGGGAGGGGGCTGCCGTGGCGATCGAGGTGAACGGTACGCCGTCGTACGTCAGGTGCTCGTAGATCTCGTCGGTCACCACCCAGAGTCCACGTGCAGCGGCCCATTCGCCGATCTCGCGGACGGCATCGGCGGCGTAGACGGCTCCCGTGGGGTTGGACGGCGAGACGAACAGCAGCACCTTCGTGCGCGGCGTGAGCGCGGCCTCGAGCTGGTCGACGGTCACGAGGTAGCCCTGCTCGGGGCCCGCGAACACCTCGACCGGCACGCCGCCCGCCAGCCGGATGGCCTCGGGGTAGGTGGTCCAGAACGGCGTGGGCACGAGGACCTCGTCCCCGGGATCGAGGAGGGACGCGAAGGATTCGTAGACGGCCTGCTTGCCGCCGTTGGTGACGAGCACCTGCGCGGGGTCCACGGCGTACCCGGAATCGCGCAGGGTCTTCTCGGCGATCGCCTGCTTAAGATCGGGGAGCCCACCGGCGGGGGAGTAGCGGTGGAACCTCGGCTGGCGGGCTGCTGCGATCGCGGCCTCGACGATGTAGTCCGGCGTCGGGAAGTCCGGTTCGCCCGCACCGAAACCGATGACGGGCCGGCCGGCCGCCTTGAGGGCCTTCGCCTTCGCATCCACGGCGAGCGTCGCGGACTCCGCGATGGAATCGATGCGCCGGGAGATCCGGGGGAGGGCTGCGCGGATGGAGTCGTCGGTCGTCGCGTTCATCGGGTCCCGTTCGGTGAGGGTCTTGTGTCGGTTTCCAGCTTAGGCGGTGGCCCCTGTCCGGGTCCGCATCGGGTTCCGGGACGGAGGAGTCGCGGGGCCGCCGAGCGACCGTGGCCACCCGGCGGCGGGGCCGTCGGGACGCCCCGGTTCGACGTTCCGCCGGTGAATGCGTAGACTTGTTCCTCGGTGTTGAAACACCATGATGGTTCGTGCCCTCACCGGGCCGTCCGGAGTGGTAGCTGAACGTTTCGAACCGAAGGGTAGTGGCGCAATTGGTAGCGCAGCGGTCTCCAAAACCGCAGGTTGCAGGTTCGAGTCCTGTCTGCCCTGCGCGTGGCCTTCGCGGAAAGACGGCGAAGGCACGGCAGAAAAAGATCACGAAGCCCCGGCGCAGGCACAGGCCCCGCGCGGCGGTACACATGATCAGCTGGGGGCGCCACTGGTGGTCCTGCTGGAACACCACACAGATTGATGAGGTTGAAGGTGACCGATACGGCTGCGAGCAGCTCCAAGGGAAGCCCCTCCGAGAAGAAGGCTCCCCGGCGCGGCTTCTTCGGACGCATCATGCTGTTCATCCGCCAGGTCCTCGCGGAGCTCGGGAAGGTCGTCACGCCCACCCGTCGGGAACTGGTTCGATTCACCATCACCGTCCTCGCCTTCGTGGTCATCATGATGCTCCTCGTGACCGCCCTGGACCTCCTGTTCGGGGCCGGCGCGGTGTGGGTCTTCGGCGACAGCTGACGCTGACCCTCCCGGGAATGCACGTTCCGGCGCGGCTGTTGTCGTGTCGGGTTGAGTACAGGCAAGCAAGACAGACTTGCGAAGAATGTCAGAAAGCAGGCGGCTAGGTGTCCGAGCAAGAACTCGAACGGCAGATCACTCCCGAAGATGGTCTGGAGAACGAGGAGTACGGGACGGAGGCGGAGGTCGATGCCTCCGACGTCGACGTGCCTGCTGAGGACTCCGACGAGTACCCCGCCGACACCGACGTCGCGGCCGAGGACGGACTCCTCGCGGACGACGCCGAACTCGATGCCGCCGACGGCGAGATCGACGCGACGGCCACCGACGCCGTGGACGAGGCTGCAGCCTCCGAAGCGGACGAGGCCGGCGACGACGCTCCGGCCGAGGACGTCCCGGCCGAGGATCCCGTCGCGGCCTTCAAGGCCCGGCTCCGCCGCCAGGAGGGTGACTGGTACGTCATCCACTCCTACGCCGGCTACGAGAACCGCGTGAAGGCCAACCTCGAGACCCGCATCCAGACCCTGGACATGGAAGATTACATCTTCGAGATCCAGGTGCCGATGGAAGAGGTCGTGGAGATCAAGAACACCACGCGGAAGATCGTCAACCGCGTGCGCATCCCCGGCTACGTGCTGGTCCGCATGGAACTCACCGACGAGTCCTGGGGTGCCGTCCGCCACACCCCCGGTGTCACCGGCTTCGTGGGCAATGCCCACAACCCGGTTCCGCTAAGCCTGTCCGAGGTGTTCTCGATGCTCGAGCACACCATCGTCCACACGGACGCCGAGTCGGGCAAGCCCGTGCAGCCGCAGTTCACCCCCGCCACCGTCAACTTCGAGGTCGGCGAGTCCGTCACCGTCAACGAGGGCCCCTTCGAGACGCTCCCGGCGACGATCTCCGAGATCAAGCACGAGTCGCAGCAGCTCGTCGTGCTCGTGTCGATCTTCGAGCGCGAGACCCCGGTCACGCTCTCCTACAACCAGGTCACCAAGATCCAGTAAAGCTTCGGCGACTCCCCGTCTGCTCGGCGGGGAAGCACCGTTCGGCCGTCACGCCATGATGGCCACCACCCCGCAGGACGCTCCTGTCCCGCGGGAACGCAATGCAAGAGAAGGACCCTTTCATGGCCCCCAAGAAAAAGGTCACCGGCCTCATCAAGCTGCAGATCAATGCAGGCGCCGCCAACCCGGCTCCTCCGATTGGTCCCGCACTTGGCCAGCACGGTGTCAACATCATGGAATTCTGCAAGGCGTACAACGCCGCGACGGAATCCCAGCGCGGAAACGTCATCCCCGTGGAGATCACGGTGTACGAGGACCGCTCGTTCACCTTCATCACCAAGACCCCGCCGGCAGCCGAACTGATCAAGAAGGCAGCAGGAGTCGCCAAGGGCTCGGGCACGCCTCACACGGTCAAGGTCGCGAAGTTGACCAACGCCCAGGTCGAAGAGATCGCCACCATGAAGATGGAAGACCTCAACGCCAACGACGTCCAGGCCGCCGCGAAGATCATCGCCGGCACCGCCCGCTCCATGGGCATCACGGTCGAGGGCTGACCACCTTCACCACCGCCCCGTCCCGCACCGTCGGACGGGCAGACCACCATTTTCACAGCACGACGACGACGCACCCCGCGGACGACGGCGTGAGTGGCAGGGCCCAGCGCGGTCCGCAGACCACGACTGCATAAGGAGAACAAGCAGATGGCACAGCGCAGCAAAGCATACAAGGGAGCTGCCGCGAAGATCGAGGCGGACAAGCAGTACGCCCCCCTCGAAGCGGTAGTCCTCGCGAAGGAGACCAATCCTTCCAAGTTCGACGCCACGGTCGAGGTGTCCTTCCGTCTCGGAGTGGACCCCCGCAAGGCGGACCAGATGGTCCGTGGCACCGTGAACCTCCCTCACGGCACGGGCAAGACCGCCCGCGTCCTGGTCTTCGCCACCGGTGAGAAGGCAGAGGCTGCGATCGCGGCCGGCGCCGACTTCGTCGGTTCCGACGACATGATCGAGAAGGTCTCGGGCGGCTGGACCGACTTCGACGCCGCGGTCGCGACCCCCGACCTCATGGGCAAGGTGGGACGCCTCGGAAAGATCCTCGGCCCCCGCAACCTGATGCCGAACCCGAAGACCGGGACGGTCACGGCGGACGTCGCCAAGGCCGTCACCGACATCAAGGGTGGCAAGATCGATTTCCGCGTCGACAAGCACTCGAACCTCCACTTCATCATCGGCAAGGTCTCCTTCGACGAGCAGAAGCTGGGCGAGAACTACGCCGCAGCGCTCGAGGAGATCCTCCGCCTGAAGCCGTCGGCTTCGAAGGGCCGCTACATCCAGAAGGCAACGGTCTCGACCACCTTCGGTCCCGGCATCTCCGTCGATCCGAGTGTCACGAAGGTCTTCACCGTCTAGGTGGACCTCCGGACAAGCCCCGCGGCCTGCGCCGCGGGGCTTTTTCGTGTCCGAGGGCAACAGTGGTTGAGGTATCCCAATCACTGACCCTATGCTGGACCGATGTTGACGATCGCCATCCGGCAACTCCCGATCCCCGCGACGCTCGACGCGGCCGGGGGCGAGGACTTCGCGCAGAGTGCCGCGGTGAGCAACGCCGTGGAGCGCGCCATCTGGGGGCACGACGACCACAGCGTGGACGCGGAGGAGCGGCTCGTGATGCTCCAGGCGACACCCGACCGCGAGTACGTGCTCGGCGTCGCGCGGGACGGCTCGGAGATCGTCGCGAACGCGCGGCTCAGCATCCCCCTGCGGGACAACCCGCAGACCGCCTTCGTACAGATCGAGGTGGCGCCCTCCCACCGCCGCCGCGGCATCGCCACCTCCCTGCTGTCCTTCGTGGAACAGGAGATGGCACACCGCGGCCGCACCATCATGATGTCCTGGAGCGACGCCCGCGCCGGGGACGAGCCGGCGGCGGATGCGCGGCTCGTCCCGCCCACCGGCGCCGGCTTCTTCCCCGCGTCCGACGCCTCCGCAATCTTCGCGCGGCGGTCCGGCTTCGACCTGGTGCAGGTGGACCGCCAGAGCGTCCTCGCCCTCGAAGACGTCGAGGACGCCCTGCGGCTCGAGCATGCGGCCCGGATCATCGGCTCAGGGCACTACGACCTCGTGGAGTGGGTGGACCGGTGCCCCGACGATCTCGTCGAGGACTACGCCCTCCTGCGCCAGAAGATGAGCACGGATCCGCCCCTCGGTGGGTTCGCGCAGGAGGAGGAGGCGTGGGACGCCGACCGCATCCGACGGGAGGAGCAGCGGACGCTGGCCGGCGGTACCTCGAGCCTCGTGTGCGCCGTGCGGCACGCTGCGAGCGGGCAGCTGGTGGGCCACACCATCCTCGAGCGTTCGGAGGCCCGTCCGGCCGTCGTCTACCAGGAGGACACCCTGGTGCTCGACGAGCACCGGGGGCACCGCCTGGGGACATGGCTCAAGGCGGCCAATCTCCGGCGCGCGCGCGACGCCTGGCCCACTGCGGAGCGCATCTACACCTGGAACGCCGAGGAGAACACGTTCATGCTCGACGTCAATGTGGCCCTCGGATTCAGGGCCTCGGGCCGGACCGCGGGCTGGCAGAAGGTGCTCGCCTGACGCCGATTTGGTCGCGCCGGGTACGTCACGTAGGCTTGAAGCACCAAAGACCGTCGGTCGATCCACCTCCACTTCCCGCGAGCGCACCCGTGCGCGACCAGGAAGAAGGACTCGGATCCGAAAGTTCCCGTGAGGGACGGCCTACGCAGGTGAACGAAGCTCCTCTCCACCGGCCTCCGCCCGTGTCGAGCACAGCCCCGTGCATCTGCGCGGGGCGTTTTTTATTGGGGCTGGAAAGCCGGCGCATATTCCCCGGAAGGAGGGTTATGGCAACGCCAACAAAGGTTTCTGCAGTGGACGAGATCACCACCGATTTCAAGGACTCCACCGCCGCTGTCCTGACCGAATACCGCGGGCTCACTGTTGCTCAGCTCAAGGAACTGCGCCGTGCCCTTGGCGCGGACACCAAGTTCTCCGTCGTCAAGAACACCCTGACCGGCATCGCGGCGAAGGAAGCAGGCATCGACGCGTTCGAAGGCCAGCTGTCCGGACCCACCGCGATCGCCTTCATCAAGGGTGACGCCGTAGCTGCCGCCAAGAGCCTCACGGATTTCGCGAAAGCCAACCCGAAGCTCGTCATCAAGACTGGAATCTTCGAGGGCAAGGCCCTCGACGCATCCGAGGTCGTCGCCCTGGCGGCCCTCGAGTCGCGTGAACTCCAGCTCGCCCGGGTCGCAGGCGTGCTCAAGGCGCCGATGTCGGCCCTGGCCCGCACCGTCGATGCCCTGCGCATCAAGCTCGAGGAGGGAAGCGGCGCTGCACCTGCAGCCGACGCCGACGCTCCTGCTGCCGAGGAAGCCGCTGCTCCTGCAGAAGCTGCCACGGAGGCTCCCGCCGAGGAAGCCGCAGCAACCGAAGCGAACTAGTTTCGCCTCGATCCATACACTCCGGTGCCGTGCACCACTAAAGGAAGGACGCCTCCCATGGCGAAGCTCACCAACGAAGAGCTCATCGAAGCTTTCAAGGAACTGTCCATCATCGAACTCTCGGACTTCGTAAAGCTGTTCGAGGAGACCTTCGATGTCACCGCTGCTGCCGTTGCAGTCGCAGGCCCCGCCGGTGGCGGAGCCGGCGAAGCCGCCGAAGAGGAGCAGACCTCGTTCGACGTCGTCCTCGAGGCTGCAGGCGACAAGAAGATCGCAGTGATCAAGGAAGTTCGCGCGCTCACCTCGCTGGGCCTGAAGGAAGCCAAGGACGTTGTCGACAGCGCCCCCAAGGCCGTCCTCGAGGGCGTCACCAAGGAAGCCGCAGACAAGGCCAAGGAGGCCCTCGAGGCCGCCGGCGCCACCGTCACCCTCAAGTAACACCCGCTGCTCCCGGGTCCGGCACACGCCGGGCCCGTCGCAGACACGAAAAAGCCCCGCTTCCGGTGAAGCGGGGCTTTTTCGTGTCTGCACCCGGATGGCCCGAACGGACCCTCAACGCCAGAGGAGCAGGGCCTCTCCCTGACCGCCGCCGCCACAGAGGCTCACGGCGGATCTCCCCGACCCGCGCCGGGCGAGCTCCATGGCTGCATGCAGCGCCAGGCGCGTCCCCGAAGCGCCGATCGGGTGACCCAGGGCGATGGCTCCGCCGTGGATGTTGCACTGCTCCAGCGGGTAGTCGAGGTCCCTGAGGGACTGGACGGCCACGGACCCGAAGGCCTCGTTGATCTCGATGAAGTCGAGGTCCGACGCCGTCCACCCGGCCCGGTCGAGCGCCTGCTTGATGGCCTCGGACGGCTGGGAGTGCAGGGTGTTGTCCGGGCCCGCGACCTGGCCCGGACGTCCGACGACGGCGAGGACTCCCAAGCCCTTCTCCTCGGCATAGGCGCGCGTGGTGACCACGAGGGCCGCCGCGCCGTCGGACAGGGGCGACGAGTTGCCGGCCGTGATCGCCCCGTCCGGGTTGAACGCCGGCCGGAGCTTCGCAAGCGACTCGACGGTCGTCGCGGGCCGGATGCCCTCGTCCGTGGTGAGGACGACGTCGTCGCCCTTCCGCTGCCGGACGGTGACGGGGACGATCTCCTCGGCGAGGACACCGCTGTCGGTAGCGGCCGCCGCGCGCTGGTGCGAGGCCGCGGCCACCGCATCCTGGGCCGTGCGGTCGATCTCGAGGCGTACGTTGCCGCGTTCCGTCGAGGCACCCATCGAGTCGTGGTCGAAGGCATCGGTCAGTCCGTCGTGGGCCACCGAGTCCAGGGCGGAGATGGAGCCGTAGTTCCAGCCCTGGCGGGAGCCGGGCAGCAGGTGGGGTCCACGCGTCATCGACTCCTGGCCCCCGGCCACCACGACACGCGCCTCACCGCTGCGGATCAGGCGGGCCGCGTCGATCACGGCCGTGAGCCCGGAGAGGCAGACCTTGTTGAGGGTGACGGCCGGGACGTTCCAGGGGATGCCCGCCTTCACGGCCGACTGTCGTGCCGGATTCTGTCCACAGCCCGCCTGCACCACGTGGCCCAGGATGACGGCGTCCACGGCGGCGGGTTCGACACCGGCCCGGTCCAGTGCGCCGGTGATAGCGAGCGCGCCGAGCTCGACGGCGGTGAAGGAGGCGAGTTGTCCGTTGAGGCGTCCGAGGGGTGTGCGGGCGCCGCCGACGAGAACGACGTCGTCGGGGGATGGCGTGGGTGTCGCCATGGCGATACTCTCTTTCGTCGTTGAAATGGTGCCGCTACAAGACTATGGCTCAGAGCTGCGGACCCCGGAGCCGGCGTCGTCAGGGGAGGTCGCGGGGGCCGGGGCCCTCGGCGCCCTGCGGGTAGAGCAGGGGGAGCTGGAGGGTGAGCCAGGGGCTGAACGCCCACGGCGTCGCGGTGACGGCCCGCACGAGTCCGGCGGCGTCGGCCCACTGGTAGTCCATGACCTCGTCGGGCAGCGGATCCACGGCGCTGTCCGCGACCGCCGTGTAGACGGGGCAGATCTCGTTCTCGACGATGCCGGACGCATCGACGGCGCGATACCTGAAGTCGGGGAGCGCGGGCCTGATGTCCCTCACGGCGAAGCCGAGCTCCTGGGCCGCACGCCGGTGGACGGCTGCCTCGAAGGTCTCCCCCGGGGCGGGGTGCCCGCAGAAGGAATTGGTCCAGACCCCGGGCCAGGCCTTCTTCGACAGGGCACGGCGCGTCACGAGGATGCGCCCGGCGTCGTCGAACACGTGCGTGGAGAAGGCGAGGTGGAGCGGGGTGTCGGGTGTGTGGACGGTCGCCTTGTCGTGCGTGCCGAGCGCGGTGCCGTCCTCGGCGAGCAGCACCACCACCTCGTGGCCCGTGCCGTCCGCCGCCGATTGCTGCATGGTGCCCGTCTCGCTGGCCATCGTGGCTCTCCTCCGCTGATCGTCCGCACACTGGGCGGAGTCCGCTGCCCCCGGCCGACCGGCCGGGCAGCCTACGCCCTGTGTTTCGTCAGCGGCGCACTATCCGTTGTTTACTTTACCTATGGACATGGACACTCTGCTGGTCGCGCCCGCCGGGCTCGAGCAGGTGGAGGGCGCCCTCGCCCGGTTCTTCGACGAGTCCAAGGTCCGCGCCGCGAAGATCGGACCCGGGTACCACGCCCTGTGGGAGACCCTCGAGCGGTGCACGGCAGGGGGGAAGCGCTTCCGGCCCCGGCTGGTGATGTCCGCCTACCAGATGCTCGGAGGCACCGACCTCGACAACGCGGCCGAGGTCGGCGCGGCCTTCGAGATGCTGCACACCGCGCTGATCGTGCACGACGACGTGATCGACCGCGACTTCATCCGCCGCGGCATCCCCAACGTCTCCGGCCGGTACCGGGCCATCGCGGAGGACGCGGGACTGTCGCCCGACGGCGCGCGCCACATCGGCTTCTCCGCGGGGGTCATCGCCGGTGACCTCGCGCTGTCCAACGCGTACCGCCTGCTCGAGCGGGCCGACGCGCCGGCTGCGACCAGGCGCCGCCTCGGCGAGATCCTCGACGAAGCGGTCTTCGCATCCGCGGCGGGGGAGTTCCTCGACATCGAGACCTCCCTGACCAGCGCGATGCCGCCGCTCGAGGACATCGTGCAGATGGCGCGACTGAAGACCTCCGTCTACTCCTTCGAGGGGCCGCTGCAGGCCGGCGCCGTGCTGGCGGGCGCGGACGAGGAGGTCATCGGCCGCCTCGGCGACTTCGGGCGCGACGCCGGGATCGCCTACCAGATCGCCGACGACCTGCTCGGTGTGTTCGGCAACGAGACGCGCACCGGGAAGACGAACTGGGGCGACCTGCGCGAGGGCAAGCGGACCGCCCTGATGTCCTATGTCGCGGCCCGTCCCGAGTGGGAGAGCATCTCGTCGCTCGTCGGGGACTCGGGGATGTCCGCATCGGACGCCGACCACGTGCGGCGCGTCCTCGTGGACAGCGGGGCGCGGGACTACTCCGTGGACCTCGCCGCTCAGTACGCCGCCCGGGCCCGCGCCCACCTCGAGTCCGACGCCGTGCCCGCCACCCTGCGCTCCGCCCTCCACCCCGTGGTGACGGCCGTCGTGGACCGGGTGCACTGAGTGGGCATCGACGACTCCCTCGCACGCTACGACGCGGCCGCGCTGAAGACCTCCGCCGAGGTGATCCGCTGCTACTCGACCTCCTTCGGGATGGCCTCGCGCATCCTGGACCGGCCGACCCGCAGCGCCATCGAGGCGGTGTACGCGCTCGTCCGGGTCGCCGATGAGATCGTCGACGGAGCCGCCGCGGGCGCCGGGCTGGCGGCGGCCGACGTCGAGAACCTCCTCGACGGTCTGGAACGCGAGACCGAGAACGCGATGGGCACCGGCTACAGCGCCAACCTCGTGGTGCACGCCTTCGCCATCACCGCCCGCGCGACAGGCATCGGGGTGGACCTCACCAGGCCCTTCTTCGCCTCGATGCGGGCCGACCTCACCCAGCGCGAGCACACCCCGGAATCCTTCGCGCTGTACGTCTACGGGTCCGCCGAGGTGGTCGGGCTGATGTGCCTGCGGGCCTTCCTCGTCGACCGCCCGGTGACGGCGGCGGAGGACGCCGTGCTCGTCGACGGGGCCAGGCACCTCGGCGCCGCATTCCAGAAGATCAACTTCCTGAGGGACCTCGCCGAGGACTTCTCGACCCTCGGGCGCAGCTACTTCCCGGGGATCCGCCCCGGCAGCTTCTCGGAGGCCGACAAGATCAGGCTCCTCGACGACATCGACGAGGACCTGCGCATCTCGGCTGCAGCGCTCCCCGGGCTGCCCCCCACCCCCCGACGGGCCGTGGCGCTGGCGCAGGGCCTGTTCACCGAGCTCGCGGCCAGGCTGCGCCGCACCCCCGCGGAGGACCTCCTCCGGGCGCGGATCCGGGTCCCGAACCCGGTCAAGGTCCGCATTTTTGCCCGAGCTTTCACCGGTCGCGCGGTACCGGAACCTGCCGCGCAGGAGAGGACGGCATGACACCTCAGGACAGCGGTACACGCGTGGGCGCCAGGGACGTCGTCGTGATCGGCGGCGGGATCGGCGGTCTGGCGACGTCGGCCCTGCTGGCACGGGAGGGCCACAGCGTCACCCTGCTCGAGAAGCGCGGACAGGTCGGTGGCCGCGCGGGCTCGTGGGAGCAGGACGGCTTCCGCTTCGACACGGGCCCCTCCTGGTACCTGATGCCGGAGGTGATCGACCACTTCTTCAAACTGATGGGCACGAGCGCCGCCGAGCAGCTTGAGCTCGTGAAGCTCGATCCCGGCTACCGTGTGGTCTTCGAGGCCGGGGGAGCGGTCGACGTCCCGGCCGAGCGCGAGGCCGTGACGAAGCTCTTCGAGTCCCTGGAGGCCGGCGCCGGCGAGCAGCTGTCGAAATACCTCGACTCCGCCGAGGACGCGTACGAGATCGCCAAGCGGCGCTTCCTCTACTCGACCTTCCAGTCCTTCCTCCCGTTCCTCCGGCCGGACGTCCTGCGCAGGCTCCCGAGGATCGGTTCGCTGCTCCTGCAGCCCCTGCAGTCCTTCGTGGAGAAGCGCTTCAAGGACCCACGCATCCAGCAGATCCTCGGCTATCCCGCGGTCTTCCTCGGCAGCTCACCCTTCGACGCGCCGAGCATGTACCACCTCATGAGCCACCTCGACCTCGACGACGGGGTGCTCTACCCGATGGGCGGGTTCACCACGCTCATCGATGCCATGCGCCGCGTCGCGACGTCCGCCGGCGTCGAGATCCGCACGGGCGCCGACGTCGTGTCGATCGACACCGAGGCCCGCACACCCGGGCGGTCCCCGATCGACCGGCGGACGGCGACGGTCCGCGGCGTCACCTACCGCGCGGACGGTACGACGACGTCGATCGGCGCGGACATCGTCGTGTCCGCCGCGGACCTCCACCACACCGAGACCACGCTGCTGCCGGCGGACCTGCAGACCTACCCGGAGACGTACTGGGACAAGCGCGTTCCCGGGCCCAGCGCCCTGCTGCTGTACCTGGGCGTGCGGGGCGGGCTGCCGCAGCTCGAACACCACACGCTGCTGTTCACCACGGACTGGCGCGACAACTTCGGACGCATCTTCGGCAAGGAGACCTCGGTGCCCTCGCCGGCGTCGCTCTACGTCTGCCGCCCCAGCGCGACCGACGGATCCGTGGCCCCCGAGGGACACGAGAACGTCTTCGTGCTCGTGCCCATCCCGGCCGATGTCACGATCGGCAGGGGCGGCGTGGAGCGCGGGGGAGACGCGCGGGTCGAGGAGCTCGCGGACACCGTCATCGGGCAGATCGCCGAGTGGGCCGGCATCCCGGACCTCGCCGAGCGCATCGTGGTCCGTCGCAGCTACGGCCCCCAGGACTTCGCCGACGACCTCAACGCGTGGCGCGGCACCTCCCTCGGGCCGGCGCACATCCTGAAGCAGAGCGCGTTCTTCCGCGGCTCGAACCGCAGCGCCAGGGTGGGGAACCTGTTCTACGCGGGGAGCTCGACCGTCCCCGGCATCGGGATCCCCATGTGCCTCATCAGCGCGGAGCTCATCGTCAAGCGGCTGCGGGGTGACACCAGTACGGGCCCGCTGCCGGAGCCTGCCGCCGGCTAGGAACGGCTCCTGCCGCCGGCTGGTACCGGCCGGTCTTCCTCCCCACCAGGCGTGGCGGGCTTGACGCATGAAGGGGGAGAGGGGTATTGGACTTTTCGCTGCGCGTGCCGTAACGTAGTTCTTTGCGTCTTCCCTCTAAACCTCAGCCTTCATATAGCGGTGGGCTTTGCTCTGCTCTCGTCGTTTAACCTGGCCACATGGTGGGGTTCACGCGGGCGGACTCTGGTGAGCACTGAGATCCCCGCAGCATACTGCGGTGGCGGTGCTGAGGCGAAAGCGCTGACAAGCCTGACGGTCTGTGGAAGGATCCCTCTTGGTCGCCCCGAGCACCTCTAATAATGCAACCGCTACCAGCCAGGTCGACGCCGACGGCGCCGCACCCCGGCTCTCATTCGCAAAGATTCACGAACCGCTTGAAGTTCCCAATCTTCTCGCCCTCCAGACGGACAGCTTCGACTGGCTCGTCGGCAACGAGCGCTGGAAGGCCCGCGTTGAGGAAGCGCTGGAAAAGGGACTGCAGGGTCTGGCCACCACCTCCGGGCTGGCCGACATCTTCGAAGAGATCTCCCCGATCGAGGACTTCCAGGGCACCATGTCCCTGAGCTTCTCCGAGCCGGAGTTCGCCGACCCCAAGTACACGATGGCCGAGTGCAAGGATCGCGACGCGACCTACTCCGCCCCGCTGTACGTCAAGGCCGAGTTCATGAACAACAACACGGGCGAGATCAAGCAGCAGACCGTGTTCATGGGTGACTTCCCCCTCATGACCGACAAGGGCACCTTCGTCATCAACGGCACCGAGCGCGTCGTCGTGTCGCAGCTCGTCCGTTCGCCGGGTGCCTACTTCGAGCGCACCGCCGACAAGACCAGCGACAAGGACATCTTCAGCGCGAAGATCATCCCGTCGCGCGGTGCCTGGTTCGAGCTCGAGATCGACAAGCGCGACCAGGTCGGCGTCCGGCTCGACCGCAAGCGCAAGCAGTCCGTCACCGTGCTCCTCAAGGCGCTCGGCTGGACCGAGGGCCAGATCCTCGAGGAGTTCGGCCAGTACGACTCCATCCGCGCCACCATGGAGAAGGACGCGACGGAGACCCGCGAGGACGCCCTCCTCGACATCTACCGCAAGCTCCGTCCGGGCGAGCCCCCCACGGTCGAGGCTGCCCAGACCCTCCTGGACAACCTGTACTTCAACCCGAAGCGCTACGACCTGGCCAAGGTCGGCCGGTACAAGATCAACCGCAAGCTCGGGATCGACAAGGACCTCACCGATTCCGACGCCTCGGTGCTCAACATCGACGACATCGTCGCGATGATCAAGTTCCTGGTCGCCCTGCACGCCGGTGACAAGACCCTCGGCGGCAAGCGCGACGGCGAGGACGTGGAGCTCCGCGTCGAGGTCGACGACATCGACCACTTCGGCAACCGCCGCATCCGCGCCGTGGGCGAGCTCATCGAGAACCAGGTCCGCACCGGCCTGTCCCGCATGGAGCGCGTCGTCCGCGAGCGGATGACCACCCAGGACGTCGAGGCCATCACGCCGCAGACCCTGATCAACATCCGCCCCGTCGTCGCCGCGATCAAGGAGTTCTTCGGAACCTCCCAGCTGTCGCAGTTCATGGACCAGAACAACCCGCTCGCCGGCCTGACGCACAAGCGTCGCCTGTCCGCGCTGGGCCCGGGTGGCCTGTCCCGTGACCGTGCAGGCATGGAAGTCCGAGACGTCCACCCCTCGCACTACGGCCGCATGTGCCCCATCGAGACCCCTGAAGGCCCGAACATCGGCCTCATCGGTTCGCTCGCCTCGTACGGCCGCATCAACGCGTTCGGCTTCATCGAGACCCCGTACCGCAAGGTCGTCGACGGCATCGTCACCGACCAGATCGACTACCTGACCGCCGACGACGAGGTGGAGCGCCTCATCGCCCAGGCGAACGCGCCCCTCGACGCGAACAGCACGTTCACCGAGGACATGGTCCTCGTGCGGACGCGTGGTGGTTCCGGTGAGCCCGTGCTCGTCGAGCCCGCCGAGGTCGAGTACATGGACGTCTCCCCGCGCCAGATGGTGTCCGTCGCGACCGCGATGATCCCGTTCCTGGAGCACGACGACGCCAACCGCGCCCTCATGGGTGCGAACATGCAGCGCCAGGCCGTGCCCCTGCTCCGTTCCGAGCGTCCCCTCGTGGGCACCGGCATGGAGAAGAACGCAGCCGTCGACGCCGGTGACGCCGTCACCGCGACGAAGGCGGGCGTGGTCAAGGAGGTGTCCGCCGACCTGGTCGGCGTCCTCAACGACGACGGCACGGAGACGAACTACCCGATCATGAAGTTCGCCCGCTCGAACCAGGGCAACGCGTACAACCAGCGCGTCCTGGTCTCCGAGGGCGACCGCGTCGAGTACAACACGATCATTGCCGACGGTCCCTCCACGGACCAGGGCGAGCTCGCGCTCGGCAAGAACATGCTCGTGGCGTTCATGTCCTGGGAAGGTCACAACTTCGAGGACGCGATCATCCTGTCGCAGCGCATCGTCTCCGACGATGTCCTGACGTCCATCCACATCGAGGAGCACGAGGTCGATGCCCGCGACACCAAGCTCGGTGCCGAGGAGATCACCCGCGACATCCCGAACGTCTCCGAGGAGGTCCTCGGCGCGCTCGACGAGCGCGGCATCATCCACATCGGTGCCGAGGTCGAAGCCGGCGACATCCTCGTCGGCCGTGTCACCCCCAAGGGTGAGACCGAGCTGACCCCCGAGGAGCGACTGCTGCGCGCCATCTTCGGCGAAAAGAGCCGCGAAGTCCGCGACACCTCGCTGAAGGTCCCCCACGGCGAGTCCGGCACGGTCATCGGTGTTCGCATCTTCGACCGCGACAACGACGACGAACTGCCCCCGGGCGTCAACCAGCTGGTCCGCGTCTACGTGGCACAGAAGCGCAAGATCACGGACGGTGACAAGCTCGCGGGCCGCCACGGCAACAAGGGCGTCATCTCCAAGATCCTCCCGATCGAGGACATGCCGTTCCTCGAGGACGGCACCCCCGTCGACATCGTCCTGAACCCGCTCGGTGTTCCCGGACGCATGAACGTCGGCCAGGTGCTCGAGATCCACCTCGGCTGGGCAGCCAAGCAGGGCTGGAAGATCGAGGGCGAGCCGGAGTGGCTCAAGAACCTCCCGAACCTCCCCCGGGAGATCTCCTCGACCACCGTCGCAACCCCCGTGTTCGACGGCGCCACCGAGGACGAGATCGTCGGCCTGCTCGGTTCCACGAACGTCACCCGCGACGGAGAGCGCCTCATCGGCGAGTCCGGCAAGGCGCGCCTGTTCGACGGTCGCTCCGGCGAACCCTTCCCGGATCCGATCTCCGTCGGCTACATGTACATCCTGAAGCTCCACCACCTGGTGGACGACAAGATCCATGCGCGCTCCACCGGCCCGTACTCGATGATCACGCAGCAGCCGCTGGGTGGTAAGGCGCAGTTCGGCGGACAGCGCTTCGGTGAGATGGAAGTGTGGGCCCTCGAGGCCTACGGTGCGGCCTACACGCTGCAGGAACTCCTGACCATCAAGTCGGACGACATCCACGGACGCGTCAAGGTGTACGAGGCCATCGTCAAGGGCGAGAACATCCCCGAGCCGGGCGTTCCCGAGTCCTTCAAGGTCCTCATCAAGGAAATGCAGTCGCTCTGCCTGAACGTGGAAGTCCTCTCCACCGACGGCACCACGATCGAGATGCGTGACTCGGATGAAGAAGTCTTCCGGGCCGCGGAGGAACTGGGCATCGACCTCTCACGGGCCGAGCCGAGTTCTGTCGAGGAAGTCTAGGTTTCACCCCGTCGAACCGGTGTTCGAACGCGGCCAACGAAATTTCCGGCGGCCGCGGACGGCCTTGAAATATTGAAGGCCGCTTCCTCGAACACCGGTCCGGCGCAGGGCCTGGACCCCCGCCGCACCCATAAGACTTCAAGAATTTAGAGAACAAAGAGAGAACAGGGACCCTATGTCCAGCGAATCCTCCTTCGGCCTCATGCGAATCGGCCTTGCCACCGCGGACGAAATCCGCGGCTGGTCTTACGGCGAGGTCAAGAAGCCGGAAACCATCAACTACCGCACCCTCAAGCCCGAGAAGGACGGCCTCTTCTGCGAGAAGATCTTCGGCCCTTCCCGTGACTGGGAGTGCTACTGCGGCAAGTACAAGCGCGTGCGCTTCAAGGGCATCATCTGCGAGCGCTGCGGCGTCGAGGTCACCCGTGCCAAGGTGCGCCGCGAGCGCATGGGCCACATCGAGCTCGCCGCTCCCGTGACGCACATCTGGTACTTCAAGGGCGTTCCCTCGCGCCTGGGTTACCTCCTCGACCTGGCACCGAAGGACCTCGAGAAGGTCATCTACTTCGCCGCCTACATGATCACCTCGGTCGACGAGGAGAACCGCCACGCCGAACTGCCGAACCTCCAGGCCGAGCACGACCTCGAGAAGAAGCAGATGACGGACCAGCGCGACGCCGACATCGCCGCGATCGCCAAGGACCTCGAGGACGAGCTCGCCCGTCTCGAGGGTGAAGGCGCCAAGGCTGCCGACAAGAAGAAGGCCCGCGACTCGGCCGACCGCCAGATGGCGAACGTCCGCAAGCGTGCCGACGCCGACATCGAGCGCCTCGTCCAGGTGTGGGACCGCTTCAAGAGCCTCAAGGTCGCAGACCTCGAGGGCGACGAAGGACTCTACCGCGAGCTGCGCGACCGCTACGGACTGTACTTCGAGGGCTCCATGGGCGCCGAGGCGATCAAGAAGCGCCTCGAGAACTTCGACATGCCGGCCGAGGCCGAGCTGCTGCGCGACATCATCCAGAACGGCAAGGGCCAGCGCAAGACGCGTGCCCTGAAGCGCCTCAAGGTGGTCAACGCGTTCCTGACGACGACCAACAGCCCGCTGGGCATGGTCCTCGACGCCGTGCCGGTGATCCCGCCGGAACTGCGCCCCATGGTCCAGCTCGACGGCGGCCGTTTCGCGACGTCTGACCTCAACGACCTGTACCGCCGCGTCATCAACCGCAACAACCGCCTGAAGCGACTGCTCGACCTCGGTGCACCCGAGATCATCGTGAACAACGAGAAGCGCATGCTGCAGGAAGCGGTCGACTCCCTGTTCGACAACGGCCGCCGTGGCCGTCCCGTCACCGGACCGGGCAACCGTCCCCTGAAGTCCCTCTCGGACATGCTCAAGGGCAAGCAGGGTCGCTTCCGCCAGAACCTCCTCGGCAAGCGCGTGGACTACTCGGGCCGTTCGGTCATCGTCGTCGGCCCGCAGCTGAAGCTGCACCAGTGCGGTCTGCCCAAGCAGATGGCCCTGGAGCTCTTCAAGCCGTTCGTGATGAAGCGCCTGGTGGACCTCAACCACGCGCAGAACATCAAGAGCGCCAAGCGCATGGTCGAGCGTTACCGCCCCCAGGTGTGGGACGTCCTCGAAGAGATCATCACCGAGCACCCCGTGCTGCTGAACCGCGCACCCACCCTGCACCGGCTCGGCATCCAGGCGTTCGAGCCGCAGCTGGTCGAAGGCAAGGCCCTCCAGCTGCACCCGCTGGTCTGTGGTGCGTTCAACGCGGACTTCGACGGCGACCAGATGGCAGTCCACCTGCCGCTGAGCCCCGAGGCCCAGGCCGAGGCGCGCATCCTGATGCTCTCCTCGAACAACATCCTGAAGCCGTCCGACGGCCGTCCGGTCACCCTGCCCTCGCAGGACATGATCATCGGTCTGCACCACCTCACCACCAAGCGTGAGGGGAGTGCCGGCGAAGGCCGCGTCTTCACCAGCCCGTCCGAGGCCATCATGGCCCACGACTCCGGTGAGCTGCACCTGAACTCGGTCGTCCGGATCCGCGTCCCCAACTTCGTACCCAGCGCCGACATCGCTGCGCCCGAGGGCTGGGAGCCCGGTACCCCTGCACTGATCGAGACCTCCCTCGGACAGGTCCTGTTCAACGACACCCTCCCCGAGGACTACCCCTGGGTGGAGAAGGTCGCCGACAAGGGCCAGCTCTCGACGATCGTCAACGATCTCGCGGAGCGCTACCCGAAGGTCGTCACGGCCGCCACGCTGGACAACCTGAAGGACGCCGGTTTCTACTGGGCCACCCGCTCGGGCGTCACCGTCGCCATCTCGGACATCTCCGCGCCGATCAACAAGGCCGGCATCATGGAGGGCTACGAGACGCAGGCCGCCAAGGTCCAGTCGCAGTTCGACAAGGGCCTCATCGCCGACGAGGAGCGCCGCCAGGAGCTCATCGACATCTGGAACAAGGCGACCAACGAGGTCGCCGCGTCCATGCGCGCCGCGATGCCGAAGGACAACACCATCAACCGCATGGTGTCCTCCGGTGCCCGTGGTAACTGGCTGCAGGTCCGCCAGATCGCCGGTATCCGTGGCCTCGTGGCCAACCCCAAGGGTGAGATCATCCCTCGTCCGATCAAGTCCTCGTACCGCGAGGGCCTGTCGGTCCTGGAGTACTTCATCGCGACGCACGGTGCCCGTAAGGGCCTCGCCGACACCGCCCTGCGTACGGCCAACTCGGGTTACCTGACCCGACGCCTGGTCGACGTCTCGCAGGACGTCATCGTCCGCGAGGACGACTGCGGCACCGAGCGCGGCCTGAAGGTCACGATCGCCGTACCGAACGCCGACGGCGAGCTGGTGCTGCACGAGGAGGTCGAGAACTCGGCATACGCCCGTACGCTGGCCACCGACGTCGTCGACTCCAAGGGCGAGGTGCTCGCTGCCGCGGGCTCCGACGTCGGAGACGTGCTCATCGGTGAACTGTTCGAGGCCGGTATCTCGGACATCAAGGTGCGTTCCGTGCTCACCTGCGAGTCCAGTGTCGGAACGTGTGCGCTCTGCTACGGCCGGTCGCTCGCGACAGGCAAGACCGTGGACATCGGAGAGGCCGTCGGCATCATCGCCGCGCAGTCGATCGGTGAGCCCGGCACGCAGCTCACCATGCGTACCTTCCACACCGGCGGTGTCGCCTCCGCGGAGGACATCACCCAGGGTCTGCCCCGTATCCAGGAGCTCTTCGAGGCGCGTACACCCAAGGGTGTCGCCCCGATCTCCGAGGTCGCAGGGCGCGTCACCATCGAGGATGCCGAGAAGCAGCTTCGCCTGGTGGTCACCCCCGACGACGGCTCCGAGGAGATCGCGTACCCGGTCCTGCGCCGTGCGCGCCTGCTGGTCGCCGACGGCGAGCACGTCGAGGTCGGGCAGCAGCTCGTCTTCGGCGCGGTCGACCCGAAGCAGATCCTGCGCATCCTCGGCCCCCGCAAGGCCCAGGAGTTCCTGGTCGACGAGGTGCAGCGCGTGTACCGCAGCCAGGGTGTGGGCATCCACGACAAGCACGTGGAGGTCATCGTCCGCCAGATGCTGCGTCGCGTCACCGTGATCGAGTCCGGCGAGTCGGACCTGCTCCCCGGTGAGCTCGCCGAGCGTCGCCGCTTCGAGGACGAGAACCGCCGCGTGGTGTCCGAGGGCAAGAAGCCGGCCTCAGGCCGGCCCGAGCTCATGGGTATCACCAAGGCGTCGCTCGCCACCGAGTCGTGGCTGTCGGCCGCTTCCTTCCAGGAGACCACGCGTGTCCTCACGCAGGCCGCCATGGAAGGCAAGAGCGATCCGCTGCTCGGCCTCAAGGAGAACGTGATCATCGGCAAGCTCATCCCGGCCGGTACCGGTCTGGACCGCTACACGAAGGTCACGGTCGAGCCCACCGAGGAAGCCAAGGCGAACCTGTTCACCGGTCCGAGCGCGTTCAGCGACTTCGACTACGCCGGTGTCGAGGGCGGCCTGAGCCCCGAGTTCCACGCCATCCCGCTGGACGACTACGACATGGGCAACAGCGACTTCCGCTGATCCCGACTGTCGACGGAAAGGCCCCGGACCTCCTGGTCCGGGGCCTTTCCCGTCCCCTCGCGGGGTCCCCACCATGCGGGGGAGCGGCCGGCGGGAGGGCCCTCCGCCGATCTCTGGTAGACTTGACAGCAATTGTTTGTGTGGCAGTGGATCGGCGTTGAGAAACGTATCTCCGTGTTGTACGTAAGTTGTACAGCGAATGCCACATTTTCGCACGCCTACAGTCGTTCTGCGGCAGTTCGTTGGTAGGCGAAGCGCCAAACGACTGATGATCCCGATCCCCGGACGGAGCGGCCCTGCGAAGGCGCCGCGACCGCGGATTCGGGCGACAGAGAACACTTCAGACATTACGGAGAACACGAAAGTGCCTACGATCAACCAGCTGGTCCGTAAGGGCCGGACACCTAAGGTCTCCAAGACCAAGGCGCCCGCACTGAAGGGCAGCCCCATGAAGCGCGGCGTCTGCACCCGCGTCTACACGACCACCCCCAAGAAGCCGAACTCGGCTCTCCGCAAGGTCGCCCGCGTGCGCCTCAACGGTGGCATCGAAGTCACCGCCTACATCCCCGGCGTAGGTCACAACCTTCAGGAACACTCCATCGTGCTCGTGCGCGGCGGTCGTGTGAAGGACCTCCCCGGTGTCCGCTACAAGATCGTCCGTGGCGCACTGGATACCCAGGGCGTGAAGAACCGCAAGCAGGCTCGCAGCCGCTACGGCGCAAAGATGGAGAAGAAGTAATATGCCACGTAAGGGCCCGGCCCCGAAGCGGCCGCTCGTTGTAGATCCCGTCTACGGCTCACCCCTGGTCACGCAGCTGATCAACAAGGTGCTCGTCGACGGCAAGAAGTCCACCGCAGAGCGCATCGTCTACGGTGCCCTCGAAGGTGCTCGCGCCAAGTCCGGCGGCGACCCCGTCGCAGCCCTCAAGAAGGCCATGGACAACGTGAAGCCGACCCTCGAGGTCCGCTCACGCCGTGTCGGTGGAGCCACCTACCAGGTCCCCGTCGAGGTCAAGCCCGGTCGTTCGACCGCCCTGGCCCTTCGCTGGCTCGTCGGCTACTCCAAGGCCCGTCGCGAGAAGACGATGACGGAGCGCCTCCAGAACGAGATCCTCGACGCTTCCAACGGTCTCGGTGCCGCAGTCAAGCGCCGCGAGGACACGCACAAGATGGCCGAGTCGAACAAGGCCTTCGCACACTACCGCTGGTAGCAGATCTGCCGGCCGGACCGTCACCCCACCAGGGCCGGCCCGGCCGGCGGTCCAGCAGAACTCCATTCTCGTCATAAGGGAGACACCGTGGCACAGGACGTGCTTACCGACCTCAACAAGGTCCGCAACATCGGCATCATGGCCCACATCGATGCCGGCAAGACCACTACTACCGAGCGCATCCTGTTCTACACGGGTGTCAACCACAAGATCGGCGAGACGCACGACGGCGCCTCCACCACCGACTGGATGGAACAGGAGAAGGAGCGCGGCATCACGATCACGTCCGCCGCCGTCACCTGCTTCTGGGAGAACAACCAGATCAACATCATCGACACCCCCGGGCACGTCGACTTCACCGTCGAGGTCGAGCGCTCACTGCGCGTCCTCGACGGCGCCGTCGCCGTGTTCGACGGCAAGGAGGGCGTCGAGCCCCAGTCGGAGACCGTCTGGCGTCAGGCCGACAAGTACGAGGTCCCCCGCATCTGCTTCGTCAACAAGATGGACAAGCTGGGCGCGGACTTCTACTTCACCGTCGACACGATCATCAGCCGCCTGGGCGCCAAGCCCCTCGTGCTGCAGCTCCCCATCGGTGCCGAGAACGACTTCATCGGCGTCGTCGACCTGCTCTACATGCGTGCCCTCGTGTGGCCCGGCGATGCCAAGGGTGACGTGACCATGGGTGCGAAGTACGAGATCCAGGAAATTCCGGCGGACCTCCAGGCGAAGGCCGAGGAGTACCGCGCGACGCTCGTCGAGACCGTCGCCGAGTCGTCCGACGAGCTCATGAACAAGTACCTCGAGGGTGAGGAGATCACCATCGAGGAGCTGAAGGCCGGCATCCGCAAGATGACGATCAACTCAGAGCTCTACCCGATCCTCTGCGGCTCCGCGTTCAAGAACCGCGGTGTGCAGCCGATGCTCGACGCCGTCATCGACTACCTGCCCTCGCCCCTCGACGTCCCCCCGATGATCGGCCACGATCCCCGGAACGAAGAGGTCGAGCTGACGCGCAAGCCCAGCACGGAGGAGCCCTTCTCCGCACTCGCGTTCAAGGTCGCCACGCACCCCTTCTTCGGGCAGCTGACCTTCATCCGCGTGTACTCCGGCCAGATCTCGGCCGGCACGCAGGTGACGAACTCCACGAAGACCAAGAAGGAGCGCATCGGCAAGCTCTTCCAGATGCACGCCAACAAGGAGATTCCCGTCGAGGAAGCCCTTGCCGGCCACATCTATGCCGCGATCGGCCTGAAGGACACCACCACCGGTGACACCCTGTCCGACTCGGCGAACCAGATCGTCCTCGAGTCCATGAGCTTCCCGGAGCCCGTGATCTCGGTGGCCATCGAGCCGAAGACCAAGGGTGACCAGGAGAAGCTCTCCACCGCCATCCAGAAGCTCTCGGCCGAGGATCCCACCTTCCAGGTGTCCCTCAACGAGGACACCGGGCAGACGATCATCGCCGGCATGGGCGAGCTCCACCTGGACATCCTGGTGGACCGCATGCGCCGCGAGTTCAAGGTCGAGGCGAACGTCGGCAAGCCCCAGGTGGCCTACCGCGAGACCATCAAGCGCGCCGTCGCCAAGCACGACTACACGCACAAGAAGCAGACCGGTGGTTCGGGCCAGTTCGCGAAGATCCAGATCGCGATCGAACCGCTGGACACCGCCGAGGGCGAGCTCTACTCGTTCGACAACAAGGTCACCGGTGGACGCGTGCCCCGCGAGTACATCCCGAGTGTCGATGCAGGCATCCAGGACGCGCTCAACGACGGCGTCCTCGCCGGCTACCCCGTGGTCGGCATCAAGGCGACGCTGCTCGACGGCGCGTACCACGACGTCGACTCCTCCGAGATGGCCTTCAAGATCGCCGGTCGCATGGCGTTCAAGGAAGCCGCCCGGATGGCTCAGCCCGTACTGCTCGAGCCGCTCATGGACGTCGAGGTCCGCACCCCTGAGGAATACATGGGTGAAGTCATCGGTGACCTGAACTCCCGCCGTGGCCAGATGCAGTCCATGGAGGATGCAAGCGGCGTCAAGGTCATCCGCGCCCACGTGCCCCTCTCGGGCATGTTCGGCTACATCGGTGACCTGCGGTCGAAGACCCAGGGTCGTGCCGTGTACTCGATGCAGTTCGACAGCTACTCGGAGGTCCCGAAGGCAGTGGCCGACGAGATCATCCAGAAGACGCGCGGCGAGTAGTACCCCTCCCGGAAGCGGGACCACGGGGAGCGAGGGCCGGCCTGTCCCAGGGCAGGCCGGCCCTCCTCCCCAGCTGCAGGACCAGTCGGACCGGCAGTGCAGAGCAATTTCATCAAAACCAAAAGCCCCCAGTAGACTTGCATGAGTTTCAGCTGCGAAAAGCGCGGCTGGGAAGCAGATCTTCTCAAACGTTCTAGGAGGAACCCGTGGCGAAGGCAAAGTTCGAGCGGACTAAGCCGCACGTTAACATCGGCACCATCGGTCACGTCGACCATGGAAAGACCACGTTGACGGCTGCCATTTCCAAGGTGCTGTACGACAAGTACCCCACCCTCAACGAGCAGCGTGACTTCGCGTCGATCGACTCGGCTCCCGAGGAGAAGCAGCGCGGCATCACGATCAACATCTCGCACGTCGAGTACCAGACCGAGAAGCGCCACTACGCACACGTAGACGCCCCCGGTCACGCCGACTACATCAAGAACATGATCACCGGTGCGGCCCAGATGGATGGTGCCATCCTCGTTGTCGCCGCCACCGACGGTCCCATGGCCCAGACCCGCGAGCACGTCCTGCTCGCCCGCCAGGTCGGTGTCCCCTACCTGCTGGTCGCCCTGAACAAGTCCGACATGGTCGACGACGAAGAGCTCCTCGACCTCGTGGAGATGGAAGTTCGCGAGCTGCTCAGCTCGCAGGGCTTCGACGGTGACGACGCTCCTGTCGTCCGCGTCTCCGGCCTGAAGGCCCTCGAAGGCGACCCCGAGTGGGTCAAGTCCGTCGAGGAACTGATGGAAGCTGTCGACAACAACGTGCCGGACCCCGTGCGCGACAAGGACAAGCCCTTCCTCATGCCCGTCGAGGACGTCTTCACGATCACCGGTCGTGGAACCGTCGTCACCGGCCGCGCCGAGCGCGGAACCCTCGCGATCAACTCCGAGGTCGAGATCGTCGGTATCCGTCCGGTCCAGAAGACCACGGTCACCGGTATCGAGATGTTCCACAAGCAGCTCGACGAGGCCTGGGCCGGCGAGAACTGTGGCCTGCTCCTCCGCGGCATCAAGCGCGAGGACGTAGAGCGCGGACAGGTCATCGTGAAGCCGGGTTCCATCACCCCTCACACCGACTTCGAGGCCAACGTCTACATCCTGGCCAAGGACGAGGGTGGGCGTCACAACCCGTTCTACTCGAACTACCGCCCGCAGTTCTACTTCCGCACCACGGACGTGACCGGCGTCATCACCCTCCCCGAGGGCACCGAGATGGTCATGCCCGGCGACAACACTGAGATGACCGTCGAGCTCATCCAGCCCATCGCCATGGAAGAGGGCCTCGGCTTCGCGATCCGCGAAGGCGGCCGCACCGTCGGTTCGGGACGTGTCACCAAGATCCTGAAGTAATTCGGTATCACCCAGCCACCGGGCTCTGACCGGTAGGCGACGAGAGGGCCCCCGCCGTATCCACGGCGGGGGCCTTCCTGTCGCCGGGGTGGGGGAGAGGCGTCCCAGTAGCACAGATCACCCCTACCCCGCTGGACCCCGGTTCGCAATCATCGCGGTAATCTGCCACACTGGATAAGTTGTTCAAGCGCCGGCGCGCGCGGTTCGAGACTTCTTCCCGGTCAGGATAATGCCTGATGCAGGGATCGAGTCCGCCGAGGCGCAGGGCCCAAATATAGTCCACCCCGTTCGGCTCGTCCGAAATCAGCGGACCGTGCGTGTCAGGAAGTGCGACACGCCCGAGCGCGGGGGTCGGAGCCCTGGCAGGGTGAGGAACCCGGATCTGTCCGGATTCAGTCTGCTCAGGAAGCGTCGTACAACGGACGCAGGAAATGTACGTACGTACCGGAACTGCCCAGGCAGTTATGTAGAGAGAGAGTCGAGACGCCATGGCGGGACAAAAAATCCGCATCCGGCTGAAGTCATATGACCACGAGGTCATCGATGTTTCAGCACGGAAGATCGTTGAGACGGTGACGCGCGCAGGCGCAACGGTAGTGGGCCCCGTGCCCCTGCCCACGGAGAAGAACGTTTTCGTTGTCATCCGGTCCCCGCACAAGTACAAGGACAGCCGTGAGCACTTCGAAATGCGTACTCACAAGCGTCTGATCGACATCATTGATCCCACGCCCAAGGCCGTCGATTCGCTGATGCGTCTCGACCTGCCTGCGGACGTGAACATCGAAATCAAGCTGTAAGGGAGAGCGGATACCTATGTCTACTTCACTTACGCGCCAGGTCAAGGGCCTGCTGGGCATCAAGCTCGGCATGACCCAGGTCTGGGACGAGAACAACATCCTCATCCCCGTGACCGTCGTCCAGGCGGACTCGAACGTCATCACGCAGCTCCTCAGCGAGGACAAGGACGGCTACACCGCTGTCCAGATCGGCTTCGGCCAGATCGATCCCCGCAAGGTCACCAAGCCGCTCGCCGGCCACTTCGACAAGGCAGGCGTCACGCCCCGCCGTCACGTGGTCGAACTGCGTACGTCCGACGCCGACACCTACTCGCTCGGCCAGGAACTCTCCGTCGAGATGTTCGAGGCCGGCCAGACCGTCGACGTCATCGGCACCACCAAGGGCAAGGGCTTCGCCGGTGTCATGAAGCGCCACGGGTTCCACGGTGTTGGAGCCTCACACGGTGCACACAAGAACCACCGCAAGCCCGGTTCCATCGGTGGAGCATCCACCCCCAGCCGCGTCTTCCGTGGAATGAAAATGGCAGGCCGCATGGGCGCCGTTCGTCAGACCACGCTGAACCTCCGGGTCCACGCCGTCGACGCCGAGAAGTCGCTGCTGCTGATCAAGGGTGCCGTCCCCGGCGCCCGCGGCCAGGTCGTCCTCGTACGCACCGCCGTGAAGGGAGCATAGCCAAATGGCTGCCAACACCGTAAACGTCGATCTCCCCGCGGAGATCTTCGACGCACAGACCAACGTGCCGCTGCTGCACCAGGTCGTCGTGGCTCAGCTTGCCGCCGCCCGCCAGGGTACGCACAAGACGAAGACCCGCGCCGAGGTCAGTGGCGCAGGCCGCAAGCCGTTCAAGCAGAAGGGAACCGGTCGTGCCCGCCAGGGTTCGATCCGCGCCCCCCACATGACCGGCGGCGGTGTCGTCCACGGACCCACCCCCCGCGACTACAGCCAGCGCACCCCCAAGAAGATGATCGCCGCCGCCCTGCGCGGAGCGCTCTCGGACCGGGCACGCAACGGCCGTATCCACGTCCTCGAGTCCCTCGTTCCCGGCGGCAAGCCGTCGACCAAGGGTGCCATCGAGACCCTGCGTGCGATCTCCGAGCGGCCCCGCCTGCTCGTCGTGATCGAGCGTGCCAACGACGTCGCAGCACTGTCGGTGCGCAACGTCCCCGAGGTACACGTCCTCTATGTAGACCAGCTCAACACGTACGACGTGCTGGTGTCCGACGACGTGATCTTCACCAAGGCCGCCTACGACCAGTTCGTCGGTACGCCTGCTGTCATCACCGAGGAGGATGCCAAGTGAGCGGCACCATCGCAAAGGATCCGCGCGACGTCGTCATTGCACCCGTCGTCTCGGAGAAGAGCTACGGCCTGATCGACGAAGGCAAGTACACCTTCCTGGTCGACCCCCGCTCGAACAAGGAAGAAATCAAACTGGCGGTCGAGAAGATCTTCTCCGTGAAGGTCGACTCCATCAACACCATCAACCGGGTTGGCAAGCGCAAGCGCACCAAGTTCGGCTGGGGCCAGCGCAAGGGCACCAAGCGTGCCATCGTGTCCCTCAAAGAGGGCTCGATCGACATCTTCGGCGGTCCGCTCTCCTAGAGCGGAGACCACTTTAACGAGGAATTGAGTTATGGGAATCCGTAAATACAAGCCGACAACCCCGGGCCGTCGTGGCTCGAGCGTTGCCGACTTCGCTGAAATCACCCGATCGACGCCGGAGAAGTCGCTGGTACGTCCCCTTCCCAAGAAGGGTGGACGCAACAACACCGGTAAGATCACGACCCGCCACAAGGGCGGTGGACACAAGCGTCAGTACCGCCTGATCGACTTCCGCCGCCACGACAAGGACGGCGTCGACGCCCGCGTCGCAGAGATCGAGTACGATCCCAACCGCACCGCGCGCATCGCCCTCCTGCACTACGTCGACGGCACCAAGCGCTACATCATCGCGCCGAACAAGCTCAAGCAGGGCGACTTCGTCGAGGCCGGGGCCGGGGCCGACATCAAGCCCGGCAACAACCTGCCGCTGCGCAACATCCCCGTGGGTACCGTCATCCACGCCGTCGAGCTCCGCCCGGGTGGCGGCGCGAAGATGGCGCGTTCCGCCGGTGCATCGGTCCAGCTCGTCGCCAAGGAAGGCCGCTTCGCCCAGCTGCGACTGCCCTCCGGCGAGATCCGCAACGTCGACGTCCGCTGCCGCGCGACGATCGGCGAGGTCGGCAACGCCGAGCAGTCGAACATCAACTGGGGCAAGGCCGGCCGTAACCGCTGGAAGGGCATCCGCCCGACCGTCCGCGGTGTCGCCATGAACCCGGTCGACCACCCGCACGGTGGTGGCGAGGGCAAGACCTCCGGTGGACGCCACCCGGTCAACCCGAACGGTAAGGCCGAAGGCCGTACCCGTCGCCCCAACAAAGAGAGCGATTCACTCATCGTGCGTCGCCGTCGTTCCGGCAAGAACAAGCGATAGGAGCCTGGAGACATGCCACGCAGCCTGAAGAAAGGCCCCTTCGTCGATCAGCACCTTTATGTAAAGGTCGCTCGCGAGAACGAATCGGGCACGAAGAACGTCATCAAGACGTGGTCCCGCCGCTCCATGATCGTCCCCGACATGCTCGGGCACACGATCGCGGTGCACGACGGACGCAAGCACATCCCGGTGTTCGTCACCGAGTCGATGGTCGGGCACAAGCTCGGCGAATTCGCTCCCACGCGGACTTTCCGCGGCCATGTTAAGGACGACCGCAAGGGCAAGCGCCGCTAGGCGCTGCTCTTACGGCTAAGACGAGAGAAGGAAAGCAATGGAAGCCAAGGCTATTGCGCGTCATATCCGCGTAACGCCTATGAAGGCCCGGCGCGTCGTCAACCTTGTTCGTGGTAAGCAGGCGAATGAGGCTCTGGCTATTCTGAAGTTTGCCCCACAGGTTGCTTCGGAGCCGGTTTTCAAGGTGGTCCAGTCGGCGATGGCCAACGCACGAGTCCTCGCGGACCGTGACGGCGTCGCCTTCGACGAGGACAACCTCATCATCAGCGAAGCATTCGTTGACGAAGGCCCCACGATGAAGCGGTTCCGTCCGCGAGCCCAGGGCCGCGCGTTCCGCATCAACAAGCGGACCAGCCACATCACGGTTGTCGTCGCTACCCCTGAGAAAGTGGAGGTCCGCTAAGTGGGACAGAAAGTAAACCCGCACGGGTTCCGACTCGGCATCACCACCGACCACAGGTCACACTGGTTCGCCGACAGCAACAAGCCGGGCCAGCGCTACCGTGACTTCGTCCGCGAAGACATCAAGATCCGCCAGCTCATGTCGACCGGCATGGACCGTGCCGGCATCGCCAAGGTCGAGATCGAGCGCACCCGCGACCGCGTCCGCGTGGACATCCACACGGCACGTCCGGGCATCGTCATCGGCCGCCGTGGAGCAGAGGCGGACCGCATCCGCGGCGAGCTCGAGAAGCTCACCGGCAAGCAGGTGCAGCTGAACATCCTCGAGGTCAAGAACCCCGAGATCGAGGCACAGCTCGTCGCACAGGGCATCGCCGAGCAGCTTTCCTCCCGCGTGGCGTTCCGTCGTGCGATGAAGAAGGCCATGCAGTCCGCACAGCGTGCCGGCGCGAAGGGCATCCGTGTCCAGTGCTCCGGTCGCCTGGGTGGCGCCGAAATGAGCCGCTCGGAGTTCTACCGCGAGGGACGCGTTCCCCTGCACACGCTCCGCGCCAACATCGACTACGGCTTCTTCGAAGCGAAGACCACCTTCGGCCGCATCGGCGTGAAGGTCTGGATCTACAAGGGTGACGTCACGGCGAAGGAACTCGCAGCCCAGGCTGCAGCAGCTCCGTCCCGTGGCCGCGGTGGAGACCGTCCGGGCCGTGGCCCCGCCGGCGCCGACCGTGGTGGAGACCGCGGAGGCGACCGTCGTCGCCGCGCCCCCGAGCGCTCCGAGGGCCAGGGTGCTGCGGCACCCGCCGAGACCGCCGCAGCTCCCGCTGCGACTGAAGGAGGACAGGCTTAAATGCTTATCCCACGTCGAGTCAAGTTCCGTAAGCAGCACCACCCGGGTCGTTCCGGCGCTGCTACCGGCGGTACCGAGGTCAGCTTTGGCGAGTGGGGTATCCAGGCTCTGAGCCCGGCATACGTCACCAACCGCCAGATCGAGTCCGCTCGTATCGCCATGACCCGCCACATCAAGCGTGGCGGCAAGGTCTGGATCAACATCTATCCGGACCGCCCGTTGACCAAGAAGCCTGCCGAGACCCGCATGGGTTCCGGTAAGGGTTCGCCCGAGTGGTGGGTGGCCAACGTCAAGCCGGGACGGGTTCTGTTCGAACTGTCCGGTGTTTCCGAAGAGGTAGCCCGCGAAGCCCTGCGCCTCGCGATCCACAAGCTGCCGTTGAAGGCACGCATCGTGCGTCGTGAGGGTGGTGAATAGTTATGGCTCTGGGTTCAAAGGAACTGGCAACAGACCAGCTGGACGGCTTCGATAAGGACCGCCTGGTGGAAGAACTGCGCAAGGCCAAGGAGGAGCTGTTCAACCTCCGTTTCCAGTCGGCCACCGGCCAGCTCGAAAGCCACGGTCGCCTTCGTTCGGTCAAGCGCGACATCGCACGCATCTACACGGTGCTGCGTGAGCGTGAACTGGGTATCCGCCCCGAGGTCGTCGCTCCCGTCGAGGAAGCGAAGCCCGCGAAGGCGGACAAGCCCAAGAAAGCCAAGAAGGCCTCCACGAAGGACGAACCTTCCGTGGACACCGAGGCTTCTGAGGAGGACGCCAAATGAGTGAGCAGCAGAGCGAGACGACCGTAGGAACCGAGAAGGCCGTCCACGGCGCCGACTCGCGCGGCTACCGCAAGGTACGCCGTGGGTACGTCGTCTCCGACAAGATGGAGAAGACCATCGTGGTCGAGGTCGAGGACCGCGTGAAGCACGGCCTGTACGGCAAGGTGCTTCGTCGCAGCTCTAAGGTCAAGGCGCACGACGAGCAGAACGTCGCCGGTATCGGTGACATGGTCCTGATCAGCGAGACCCGGCCCCTGTCCGCCACCAAGCGGTGGCGCCTGGTCGAGGTCATCGAGAAGGCCAAGTAGCAGCACAGTACGACCCGGAGCCGGCCGCCGGCTCCACCGACGATGCCCCGGACGCGATTTCGCGTCCGGGGCATTGTCGCGATACGATTAGTACCTTGTCTGTCTGGTGGGCTGGCGCATGCCCTCACGAGGTATCTCCGCAGGATCTCCTGCCCAGGACCTCGGCTTGCGGGGCATCCCTCACGGGTTTCCTTCACACCGGGCAAATAGGCAAAAGCCCGATAATCTTGTTCATCACGAAATCCACTGTGCAGAAGATCGACGCGCAGCAGCGCGCCCAGGCGTGCACGTGCTGAGTACCAGTATTACGGGGCCCACCCATATCCGTTCCGCAAGGCTCGACAAGAGAACCGGCGCGACGACAGGAGTAATAAGTGATTCAGCAGGAGTCGCGGCTAAAGGTCGCCGACAACACGGGGGCCAAGGAAATCTTGACCATCCGCGTTCTCGGAGGATCCGGGCGCCGCTACGCAGGCATCGGCGACGTCATCGTCGCCACCGTGAAGGACGCGATCCCCGGCGGAAACGTCAAGAAGGGCGACGTCGTCAAGGCGGTCATCGTCCGCACCAAGAAGGAACGCCGCCGCGCGGACGGTTCCTACATCAAGTTCGACGAGAACGCAGCAGTGATCCTGAAGAACGACGGCGACCCCCGCGGTACCCGTATCTTCGGCCCTGTCGGTCGCGAGCTCCGCGACAAGCGTTTCATGAAGATCATCTCGCTGGCGCCGGAGGTGCTGTAGTCCATGGCACAGAAGACAAAGCTCAAGATCAAGAAGGGTGACCTCGTGCAGGTCATCACCGGAGCCAAGCAGGAACGCGGCGGAGACCGCGGCAAGCAGGGCAAGGTACTGAAGGTGTTCCCCGAGACCAACCGCGTCCTCGTGGAAGGCATCAACCGGATCACGAAGCACACCAAGGTCGGGCAGTCGCAGCGCGGCACCAAGACCGGTGGCATCGAGGTCGTCGAGGCGCCCGTGCACATCAGCAACGTCGCGGTCGTCGACCCCGAGACCAAGAAGCCGACCCGCGTCGGATACCGCACCGAGACCGTCGAGCGCGACGGCCGCGAGCGTGTCGTCCGCATCCGCGTGGCCAAGTCATCAGGGAAGGATCTGTAATGACTGTCGAAACCACAGGGACCAAGGTTCTTCCCCGCCTCAAGGCACGCTACGCGTCCGAGATCAAGGCCACCCTGCAGGAAGAGTTCAACTACGCCAACGTGAACCAGGTCCCGCGCCTGGTGAAGGTCGTCGTGAACATGGGTGTCGGCGACGCCGCCAAGGACTCCAAGCTGATCGACGGGGCCGTCAAGGACCTCACCGCGATCACCGGCCAGAAGCCACAGGTCACCAAGGCACGCAAGTCCATCGCGCAGTTCAAGCTCCGCGAAGGAATGCCCATCGGCGCACACGCCACCCTCCGTGGCGACCGCATGTGGGAATTCACGGACCGCCTGATCTCCCTCGCCCTGCCCCGTATCCGCGACTTCCGCGGCCTCAACGGCAAGCAGTTCGACGGCAACGGCAACTACACGTTCGGTCTCACCGAGCAGTCGATGTTCCACGAGATCGACCAGGACCGGATCGACCGCGTACGTGGCATGGACATCACCGTCGTCACCACCGCCAAGACCGACGCCGAGGGCCGCGCGCTCCTCAAGGCGCTTGGCTTCCCCTTCAAATCCGAAGATTAATCTAACTACGTTGCAGGTCCGCTCCAGCCGGCACCCTGAGTGCCGACCGGAATCCGGAAACCGTTTCGAGGAAGGGCAAGAGCCCACATGACAATGACAGATCCTGTCGCAGACATGCTCACGCGTCTGCGCAACGCAAACTCGGCTTACCACGACTCCGTGTCCATGCCGTACAGCAAGCTCAAGGCCCGCGTCGCGGACATCCTGAAGGCCGAAGGCTACATCGCCGGCTGGAAGGAAGAGGAAGCGGAGGTCGGCAAGAAGCTGACCATCGACCTCAAGTTCGGACCGGACCGCCAGCGCTCCATCGCCGGCATCCGCCGCATCTCCAAGCCCGGCCTGCGCGTGTACGCCAAGTCCACGAACCTGCCCCACGTGCTCGGCGGCCTCGGCATCGCCATCCTGTCCACGTCCTCCGGTCTGCTCACGGACCGCCAGGCATCCAAGAAGGGTGTAGGTGGGGAAGTCCTCGCCTACGTCTGGTAACGGGAAAGGGAAAGAAAAATGTCACGTATTGGACGTCTCCCCATCACCGTTCCCGCCGGTGTCGAGGTCAATGTCAACGGCAGCGAGGTCACCGTCAAGGGCTCGAAGGGCGAGCTGAGCCACACGGTTCCCAGCCCCATCGAGATCTCCCTGAACGAGGGCACGCTCACCGTCAGCCGCCCGAACGACGAGCGCGAGTCGCGGTCGCTCCACGGCCTCACCCGCACGCTGATCTCCAACATGATCGTCGGAGTCACCGAGGGCTACAAGAAGAACCTCGAGATCGTGGGCACGGGTTACCGTGTGCAGGCCAAGGGCAGCGACCTCGAGTTCGCCCTGGGTTACAGCCACCCGGTCGCCGTCAAGGCTCCCGAGGGCATCACGCTGACCGTCGACAGCCCCACCAAGCTCTCGGTCGCCGGCATCAACAAGCAGCAGGTCGGCGAGGTCGCTGCAACCATCCGCAAGCTGCGCAGGCCTGACCCCTACAAGGGCAAGGGCATCCGCTACGCAGGCGAGATCATCCGCCGCAAGGTCGGAAAGGCTGGTAAGTAACCATGGGTCTGAGCATCAACAAGAAGCGCAGCTCGAAGAGCAAGTCCGCCTCGCGTGGACGCCGCCACCTCCGGGTACGCAAGCGCGTCTCCGGGACGGCCGTCCGTCCGCGCCTGGTCGTCAACCGTTCGGCCCGCCACGTATTCGTGCAGGTCGTCGACGACACCAAGGGCGTGACCGTAGCATCAGCCTCCACCCTCGAAGCGGACCTCCGTGCATTCGACGGTGACAAGACCGCCAAGGCCAAGCGCGTTGGCGAACTCGTTGCAGAGCGTGCCAAGGCCGTCGGCGTCGAAGCAGTCGTCTTCGACCGCGGCGGCAACAAGTACCACGGTCGCGTTGCAGCAATCGCAGACGGCGCACGTGAAGGTGGGCTGGCACTGTGACCGAGGAGAACAAGGCAAAGGAAGCCCCATTGAATACGGCTACAGAGCAGCCCGCAGCCGAAGCTCCGGCTGCAGGCGCAACTGAGAACGCGTCGGCCGACGCGAACCGTGGCCGCGGCAACACCCGCGGTGGCGAGCGTGGCGGCAACTCCCGCGGTGGCGAGCGTGGCGGCCGTGGTGGCCGTGACGGGCGCGACGGCGGCCGCAACGACGACAAGGACAAGTTCATCGAACGCGTCGTCACCATCAACCGTGTCGCAAAGGTCGTCAAGGGCGGCCGCCGCTTCAGCTTCACCGCCCTCGTGGTGGTCGGCGACGGCAACGGCATGGTCGGCGTCGGCTACGGAAAGGCGAAGGAAGTCCCCTCCGCCATCCAGAAGGCCGTCGAGGAAGCCAAGAAGACGATGTTCCGCGTCCCGCGCATCGGTGGCACCGTCCCGCACCTGGTGCAGGGCGAGGCAGCAGCCGGCGTCGTCCTGCTCCGTCCCGCCTCCCCGGGTACCGGCGTCATCGCCGGCGGTCCGGTGCGTGCGGTACTGGAGTGCGTCGGCATCCACGACGTCCTCTCGAAGTCGCTCGGTTCCGCGAACGCCATCAACATCGTTCACGCGACCGTTGACGCGCTGAAGCGCCTCGAAGAGCCCCAGGCAGTCGCGGCCCGCCGCGGCCTGCCCCTCGACGAGGTCGCATCCCACCAGATGCTGCGCGCGATCGCAGCTCAGAAGGCAGGTGCGTGATGACCGCGATCACTCCGAAGAACGTGCTCGTGAGCTCGGCGAAGCTCGAGATCACACAGATCAAGTCCGCCATCGGCGGCAAGCAGAACCAGCGCGACACGCTGCGGTCGCTCGGTCTCAAGCGGATCGGCCACACCGTGGTCCGTGAAGCAGATGCCGTGACTGTCGGCATGATCAACACGGTTCCGCACCTCTTGAAGGTTGAGGAGGCCAAGTAATGGCAGAGAACAACACTGCGGCTCCCGCCGCAGCCGAGGAAAAAGCAGAGCGCGTCCACGCACTGAAGGTCCACCACCTGCGTCCCGCACCCGGAGCCAAGACGGCGAAGACCCGTGTCGGCCGTGGTGAGGGATCGAAGGGTAAGACCGCCGGCCGTGGAACCAAGGGAACTGCAGCCCGCTACCAGGTGAAGGCAGGATTTGCCGGCGGCCAGCTGCCGCTGCACATGCGCCTCCCCAAGCTGCGCGGCTTCAAGAACCCGTTCCGCATCGAGTTCCAGGTCGTGAACCTGGACAAGCTCTCCGAGCTCTACCCCGACGGCGGCGACGTCACGGTGGAGAGCCTGGTGGCGAACGGTGCCGTCCGCAAGAACCAGCCCGTCAAGGTGCTCGGCACCGGTGAGCTGACCGTGGCCGTCAACGTCTCGGTCGACGCCTTCTCCGCATCCGCTGCGGAGAAGATCGTCGCCGCAGGCGGGACCGTCACCGAGCTGTAGGTTCCTGGTCGGCCCTTCCCCGGCGGGACCGGGGGAGGGCCGGCTGTGATCCACGGCACTTTGGAACTAGACTCTTGGTGGGCAGGCTCGACCTGCCCACCGAGGGTCTTTTTTCGGCTGAGGCCACCCCTGCTCCACGCCGGTTCTCTCACACCGGTGACCAACCGTTAGACTCGGTTGTTGTGTACGGTCCGCGTCAGGACCAACAGACCTTCAGGAGGACGCTTGCTTAGCGCTATTGGCCGGGCATTCCGGACGCCAGACTTGCGGCGCAAGCTGTTGTTCACGCTGGGAATCATCACCATCTTCCGTCTCGGGGCCTTCATCCCCGCTCCCGGGGTCGACTACGGCAACGTGCAGCAGTGCCTCGAACTCGGCAACACCGAGGGCGGCCTCTACCAGTTCGTGAACCTCTTCAGCGGCGGAGCCCTCCTGCAGGTCTCCATCTTCGCGTTGGGCATCATGCCGTACATCACGGCGAGCATCATCACGCAGCTGCTCCGGGTGGTCATCCCCCGTTTCCAGGAGCTGCACCAGGAAGGCGCGCAGGGCCAGTCCCGGCTCACCCAGTACACGCGCTACCTGACGATCGCGCTCGGCCTGCTCAACGCGACCACCCTCGTATCGCTCGCCCGCTCCGGCGCACTGCTCGGCAACTGCCCCGTGCCCCTGATCCCGGACGACTCCATCATCACGATCATCCTCCTGATCATCACGCTGACCGCCGGTACCGGCCTCATCATGTGGATGGGCGAACTCATCACCGAGAAGGGCGTGGGCAACGGTATGTCGCTGCTCATCTTCACCGCCATCGCCGCCGGCTTCCCGACCTCGCTCGGTGAGATCCTCCGCACCCAGGGCGCCACGGTGTTCGCCTTCGTCCTCGCCATGGGCGTCGTCGTCGTCGCGCTGGTCATCTTCGTGGAGCAGTCGCAGCGACGCATCCCGGTGCAGTACGCCAAGCGCATGGTCGGCCGCCGCACGCTGGGCGGCAGCAGCACCTACATCCCGATCAAGGTCAACATGGCCGGTGTCATCCCCGTGATCTTCGCGTCCTCGATGCTCTACCTGCCCAGCCTGATCGCACAGTTCAACACCCCCCAAGACGGCACCGCTCCCGCCGAGTGGGTCAACTGGATCACCACGTACCTGACCAGTGGCGACCACCCGCTGTACATGGCGCTGTACTTCCTCCTGATCGTGTTCTTCACCTACTTCTACGTAGCCATCACGTTCAATCCGGACGAGGTGTCCGAGAACATGAAGAAGTACGGCGGGTTCATCCCCGGCATCCGTGCGGGCCGTCCCACCGCCGAGTACCTCCAGTACGTGCTGTCGCGCATTACGCTGCCCGGCGCCATCTACCTGGGACTCGTCGCCCTGATCCCGCTGATCGCCCTGGTGGCCATCGGTGCGAACCAGAACTTCCCGTTCGGTGGCACCTCGATCCTGATCATGGTGGGCGTGGGACTCGAGACCGTAAAGCAGATCGACGCACAGCTCCAGCAGCGTCACTACGAAGGGTTGTTGCGTTGACGAGAATGCTGATCATCGGTCCCCCCGGATCGGGCAAGGGCACCCAGGCCGCACGGATCTCCGAGCGCCTCGGCGTCGTGGCGATCTCGACCGGCGACATCTTCCGCGACAACGTGAAGCGGGAGACCCCGCTCGGCGTCGAGGCGAAGAAGTTCATGGACGCGGGTGACTTCGTCCCCGACAGCGTCACCAACAGCATGGTGCGGGACCGCCTCGCGGCCGACGACGTACGGGAGGGCTTCCTCCTCGACGGTTACCCGCGCACGGCCTCGCAGGTGGCGGAGCTCGACGACATCCTCCGCGAGAACGACCTCGAGCTCGACGTCGTGCTCCAGCTGACCGCGGACGACGAGGAGCTCGTCAAGCGGCTCCTCGGCCGTGCGAAGCTCGACGGCCGTTCGGACGACAACGAACTGGTCATCCGCCACCGCCTCGGCCTCTACCACGACCAGACCGAGGTGGTGGTGTCGCGGTACGACGAGCGCGGCATCGTCACGAAGGTCGACGGCATCGGCAGCATCGACGACGTCACCGAGCGCGTCATGGCCGCCCTCAAGGTCGCGAGCTAACCCCGCATGTTCCGCCAGCCCAAGGTCGAATACAAGACCACCAGCCAGATGCTCGTGATGCGCGAGGCCGGTCTCGTGCTCTCCGAAGCATTGGACCGGACGGTCGCAGCCGCAGCGATCGGTGTCACCACCGCGCAGCTCAACGAGGTGTTCGAGGGCGTCCTGCGGGAGAAGGGTGCGACGTCGAACTTCCTCGGCTACCACGGGTTCCCGGCGAGCATCTGCACGTCGGTGAACCACGAGGTGGTGCACGGCATCCCGGGTGGGTACACCCTGCAGGACGGCGACATCATCTCGATCGACGGCGGTGCAGTGGTCCGTGGATGGCACTCCGATTCGGCGCGCACGGTGATCGTCGGATCGGCGCGGCCGGAGGACGTGCGCCTGTCGGACGTCACCGAGGAAGCCATGTGGCGCGGCATCGCGGCGCTCGCATCGGCCCGGTTCGTGGGTGACATCGGAGCGGCGATCGACGACTACGTCTCGTCGGTGCCCGGCCCCGCACTCGGGATCCTCGAGGACTACGTGGGCCACGGCATCGGGACGCAGATGCACCAGGCGCCCGACGTCCTCAACTACCGCAGTTCGAACCGCGGCCCGAAGGTCCGGCCGGGACTGTGCGTCGCCATCGAGCCGATGCTCGTGCAGGGGGAGCTGGAGACAGCCGTGCTCGACGACGATTGGACGGTCGTCACCACCGACGGCCGGCGTGCCTCCCAGTGGGAACACAGTGTCGCGGTGCACGACGGTGGCATCTGGGTCCTGTCCGCACCCGACGGGGGAGCCTCGCGGCTGGAACTCCTCGGTGTGACCCCGGTTCCCCTGGCAGCCTGACGGCAGGAGCTCCCAGCGCCACCGACGAGGAAGGTCCCGCACGGATGTGCGGGACCTTCCTCGTCGGTGCCTTGCAGGACTGCGGGGCCGGCTTCCGCCCCGATTTAACTATCAGGGGACAGTAGCGTAGAGTTGTCTGTTGGTTGTCTCTGCTTTTCGTGCCCAATTGGGCTCTGGAGACGTCCCCGCGCGAGGAGCTCCGGCCGTCCGCGGGCCTGACAATCAAAACCCCAAACCCGTCCGCCACGCAAGTGGCGGGCATAGACGTTAGCGGAGGATATGGCCAAGAAAGACGGTGTCATTGAGATTGAAGGCACTGTGAACGAGGCGCTGCCCAACGCGATGTTCCGCGTTGAGTTGGCCAACGGTCACATTGTCCTCGCCCACATCTCGGGAAAGATGCGCCAGCACTACATTCGAATCCTTCCTGAGGACCGGGTCGTAGTGGAACTCAGCCCGTACGACCTCACCCGGGGCCGTATTGTCTACCGCTACAAATAAGAATCAACTCGAAGGAAAACCATGAAGGTCAACCCGAGCGTGAAGCGGATCTGCGAGAAGTGCCAGGTGGTTCGCCGCAAAGGCAACGTTCTCGTCATCTGCGAGAACCCGCGCCACAAGCAGCGCCAGGGCTGAGAACCTCTCCCAGAGGCTCTTCCCGCGCGTAGAAGTACATTCAACGGCAGGACAGCATCCCTGAGGGGATGTACACCCCCGGCTCGGAGGCCGGGGACCGGAACACCTGTTCCGGGGACGTCCTGCTTCAGACCTCCGGTATCACCAAAGGAGCACCGCCACCATGGCACGTCTCGCTGGCGTAGACATCCCCCGCGAAAAGCGGGTAGTCATCGCGCTTACCTATATCTACGGCGTGGGCAAGACCCGTGCAGAGAAGACGATCGTCGACACGGGGATCTCCCCGAACACGCGCGTCAAGGACCTCACCGACGCCGAGCTGGTCCAGCTCCGCGACTACATCGAAGGCAACTTCAAGGTCGAGGGTGACCTCCGCCGTGAGGTCGCAGCCGACATCCGCCGCAAGGTGGAGATCGGCAGCTACGAAGGCATTCGGCACCGCCGCGGCCTTCCCGTACGTGGACAGCGTACGAAGACAAACGCACGTACCCGCAAGGGTCCGAAGCGTACGGTCGCAGGCAAGAAGAAGGTCGGACGCTAGTCCCTAGCCGCTCCCTCACGTGAGTCGCTAGCGCTCCTCACGCCAGGGAACCCGGCGGCCAGGGGCCCAAGTCCCTGGCTCGGATCACCTCCGACCAGCCGAATCATGCTTTACCCAATACCTTCGTAGGAGAAGTAATGCCCCCCAAGACTCGTGGAGCGGTTCGTAAGCCGCGTCGCAAGGACAAGAAGAACATCGCGCTCGGTCAGGCGCACATCAAGAGCACCTTCAACAACACGATCGTGTCCATCACGGACCCCAGCGGAGCTGTCATCTCCTGGGCCTCCGCCGGTGAGGTCGGCTTCAAGGGCTCACGCAAGTCGACTCCGTTCGCTGCGCAGATGGCTGCAGAAGCTGCTGCCAAGCGCGCCCAGGAGCACGGCGTCAAGAAGGTCGACGTCTTCGTCAAGGGTCCGGGATCGGGACGCGAGACCGCCATCCGCTCGCTGCAGGCCACCGGCCTCGAGGTCGGCTCCATCTCCGACGTCACCCCGAGCGCGCACAACGGCTGCCGCCCGCCCAAGCGCCGCCGCGTCTAGTCCGCTCTTCGGCCACCGCACCGCCTTGCAGGAACCACCTGTTCCGGCAGGGCGGTTCGGTGCCGTTCCGAGCAGCTTTTGAGCCGGCTCACCAGCAGTCCCGCCCATACAGAAGCGTCATATAGCGGATGCTTCCTGAAAGGAAATGTAAGTGCTCATTGCACAGCGCCCCACCCTGACTGAAGAAGTAGTCGCCGACAACCGCTCACGGTTCGTCATCGAACCCCTCGAGCCCGGCTTCGGCTACACCCTCGGCAACTCGCTCCGCCGCACGCTGCTCTCCTCGATCCCCGGTGCCGCCGTCACCAGCATCCGCATCGACGGCGTGCTGCACGAATTCACCACGGTCCCCGGGGTGAAGGAGGATGTCACCGAGATCATCCTGAACATCAAGAACCTCGCCGTCTCCTCGGAGCACGACGAGCCCGTCGTCGCCTACCTGCGCAAGCAGGGCCCCGGCGTCGTCACCGCCGCGGACATCGCGCCCCCCGCCGGTGTCGAGTTCCACAACCCGGACCTCCACATCGCGACCCTGAACTCGAAGGGCAAGTTCGAGCTCGAACTGACCATCGAGCGCGGCCGCGGCTACGTGTCCGCCTCGCAGAACAAGTCCGGCGACTCCGAGATCGGCCGTATCCCGGTCGACTCGATCTACTCGCCGGTCCTGAAGGTGACCTTCCGCGTGGAAGCGACCCGTGTCGAGCAGCGCACCGACTTCGACAAGCTGATCGTCGATGTCGAGACGAAGGACGCCATCGCCCCGCGCGACGCCGTCGCGTCCGCCGGCACCACCCTGGTCGAACTGTTCGGCCTCGCCCGCGAGCTGAACACCGCCGCCGAGGGCATCGAGATCGGCCCGTCGCCGACGGACGCAGCGCTCGCTGCCGACATGGCACTGCCGATCGAGGACCTCGAACTGACGGTCCGCTCGTACAACTGCCTCAAGCGTGAGGGCATCCACTCCGTGGGTGAACTCGTTGCGCGCTCCGAGGCGGACCTCATGGACATCCGCAACTTCGGTGCGAAGTCCATCGACGAGGTCAAGGCGAAGCTCGTCGAGCTCGGTCTCTCCCTGAAGGATTCCCCTCCAGGGTTCGACCTTGCCGCCCGCGCTGCTGCCATCGAAGAGGACGACGCCGCCTACGGCGACGAAGAGCTCTAAAACGCTATCTGTCCGCCCGCCGCTGGGAAGCGGCGGGACGGACACCTAATGAGGAGAAATAACCATGCCCACACCCACCAAGGGCCCACGTCTCGGAGGCGGTCCGGCGCACGAACGCCTGATGCTCGCCAACCTGGCCGCCTCACTGTTCGAGCACAAGCGCATCACCACCACGGTGACGAAGGCGAAGCGCCTCCGCCCCTACGCCGAGCGTCTCATCACGTTCGCGAAGAAGGGTGACCTCGCGTCGCGTCGCCGCGTCCTCGGCGTCATCAGCAGCAAGAGCATCGTCCACGAGCTGTTCACGGACATCGCACCGGCTGTCGCCAACCGCGAGGGTGGCTACACCCGCATCACCAAGATCGGCAACCGCAAGGGCGACAACGCCCCCATGGCCGTCATCGAACTGGTGCTGGAGCCCATGTCCGCGAAGCAGTCCGTCGTCGCCGAGGCCGAGCAGGCCAAGGCTCCCGCCGCTGCAGCCGCGCCCGTCGCCGAGTCCGTGGACTCGCCCGAGTCGGCAGACTCCGTAGATTCGGCCGAGTCGGCCGAGTCGGCGGCTTCCGCCGAGGAGGTCGCCGCCGAGGAGACCACGGTCGACGCCGAAGCAGGCTCCACCGACGAGGTCGTCGTCGTCGAAGGTTCCGTCGAGGACGAGAAGAAGTAATTCTTCACTCCTGACGCACACCATGACCACGCCTGAGCCCGCCGTCCCCCCAGGGGGCGGCGGGCTTCTGCGTGTCCGCCTCGACATCTCCTACGACGGCGGGCCGTTCTCGGGATGGGCCCTCCAGCCCGGGTTCACCACGGTGCAGGGCATCCTCGAGGACGCCCTCTTCACGCTCCTGCGCCGCCCTGCCCGGCTCACGGTGGGCGGACGGACCGACGCCGGTGTCCACGCCCGCGGCCAGGTGGCCCACGTGGACCTCACGCTGGCCGAATGGGAGGGGATGGCGCGTGGCCATGCGGTCGATCCGGCGGATGCCTTCCTGCGCCGCCTGACAGGCACGATCAACCGGGTGCTGACCGACGGCACGACCGGCCGTGGCCGATCCGTGCGGAACTCCGTCCCCGCCGTTGTCGTGCGATCCGCCACGCCTGCACCGGCAGGGTTCGACGCACGCTTCTCCGCGCTCTGGCGCCGCTACAGCTACGCGATCGCGGACACCACGTCGGGGCAGGATCCCCTCCGCCGGCACACGACGCTCTGGTATCCGGCGCCGCTGGACGTGCGGCTGCTCAATGAGGGAGCCGGGCACCTGCTCGGGATGCAGGACTTCGCTGCGTTCTGCAAGCCCCGCGAGGGCGCCACCACCATCCGGGAGCTGCAGCGCTACGAGTTCGTCCGGGGGCACGACGGCGTGATCACGGCGACGGTGCAGGCGGACGCGTTCTGCCACAACATGGTCCGCGCGCTCGTCGGGTCGACGCTGCGCGTGGGGTCGGGGGAGATGCCGCCGACGTGGCTGGCCGAGCGGCTCGCGGCGCGGGTCAAGGACGCCCGATCGATCCTGGCCGCTCCGCATCCGCTCGTGCTCGAGGAGATCGCCTATCCCGGCGACGACCAGGTGGGCGAACGCGCAGCCCTGACCCGGTCCCGACGCACGGCCGCGCACCTCCCGGCGTCGCAGGATCCGACCGCCGACGACTGAGACCTCCTGCCCGATGATCCGGGGAGGACCCCCACCGGAGGAGAACCCTCGGTCGGCCGCTGTCACTCACCCGAGCAGCACGAAACTCCCGAAGCAAGCGAGCAGCATCCCCGGCCCGAAGGGGAAGGTGGAGCCGCGTGATCCGCGCCGCAGCAGCAGCACGGCGATACCCGCCAGTCCGCCCAGGAGGAACCCGCCGAGGAGGGTGCCCATCCAGGCGGCAGCGCCCGCCCAGCCGCCGTAGACGCCGAGGACGGCGGCGAGCTTGACGTCGCCCATGCCCATGCCGGCCGGGGAGATGAGCGCGAGGACGAGATAGACCGTGAAGAGTCCGGCACCACCCATCGCGGCGCCCAGCAGGCCGCTCCAACGGCCGCTGCCGACCGCGGCAAGGACCACCAGGGGGGCGGTAGCGGCCGTGAACCGCAGCAGGACCGCGTTGGGCAGGAGTTTCGAGCGCGCGTCGATCGCCCCGAGCAGCACGCCGAACGCCGCGAGGACCGCCACGAGCGGGAGATTCCAGGACGGCCCGACGAGCGCGGCGCCTCCTCCCGCCAGCACTGCCGCCAGAAGCGCGAGGGGCAGGCGGAGGGAGCCGGGCAGGTCGATGCGGGCATCCCTGCCGGCGAGGGGGAACAGCGCGTAGGCCAGTGCCGCGGCGACGACGGCAGCGGCTACGGCCGTCAGAGCGGGGACCACCTTAGACGGACTCCTCGAGGGAATCCTGGTGCATGCGGCTCACTTCGCCGTTGGCCGGCAGCGTCACCGTGAAGCGGCTGCCCTTGCCCGGTGCGCTGACGCAGTCGATCGAGCCGCCGTGGCTCTCCACGATCGATTTCGTGATGGCCAGCCCGAGCCCGGCTCCGTCGATGTCGGCCCGGCGGGCGGCCGGTGTCCGGTAGAAGCGTGAGAACACCTGCCGGGCTTCCTGCTCCGTCATGCCCATGCCGCGGTCCTCGACGTGGAGGTCGATCGTCGACTCCGTCTCCTCCGCGCGGACGTTCACCACGCCGCCGTCGGGGGAGTACTTGATGGCGTTGGAGAGCAGGTTGTCCAGCACCTGGGAGATCCGGAGGGGATCGATCAGGGTCCAGAGGGGGCTCTGCACGTCGGACTTGAGTTTGACGTTGTTCTTCTGTGCGCGCAGCCGGTTCGACCTGACGCTCATCTCGATCAGGGCTGCCAGGTCCACGGGACGCGGATGCACCCTCACGCGGTCTCCCGCGGTGGAGAGGAGGTCGGCGACGAGGTGCAGCACCCGCTCGGCATTGCGTCCGGCCACGTCGACGTAGCCCTTGAGGTGGGAGGGCAGGGGATGCTCGTCCTCCATGACCAGCTCCAGGTAGCCGAGCACGGAGGTGAGCGGGGCATGGAACTCGTGGGAGATGTTGGAGATGAAGGCGTCCTTCGCGGAGACCGCCTCCACCAGTTCGGTCACGTCGCTGCAGGCGATGAGGGCACCGGTGATGCGGCCGTCGGCGTTCTTGATGGGCCGTGCGGCGGTCGAGAGAGCGCGCTGCGCGTCACCGTCGCCCACCCAGATCAGCTGGTCCGCGAAGGTCTCACCCGTCAGCGCACGGTAGATCGGCCGCCGGTCCACGGTCAGGGGGGTGGTCCGGTCCGGCCCGAAGAGCAGGCTGCCGTGCTCCTCGTCGTCGTCGTGGCCGGCGGCCAGCCTGTTGAAGAGTTCCTGCTGCCGGTTTGTGAGCGTGGTGTTGCCGTGGGCGTCCACGGCGGTGAGCCCGACGTCGACCGTGTTGAGGATCGCGGTCAGGACGCGTTCGCGGTCGATGGCGGCCCGCAGGAGGTCGTTGAGTTCCCGGTCCTTGCGTTCGATCTCAACCTCACGTGTCTGCGCGTTCAGGCTCATCACGCGGATCGTGACGCCGATGCAGAGCATGACGATCGGCAGCAGCAGGATCCCCAGGTACGAGCGGATGAGCGCCGGGTCGAAGGTGCCCCACAACGGCCACGCCGTGATGAGCAGGGAACCGAGCACGGTGAGTGTCAGGGACGCCCACGTGGGCAGCGAGGAGCGCATGAGCCAGAGGACGGGGAAGATGGCGAGGACGCCGAGAGCCGGCTGGGTCTCCGATGCGCCAGTCCGGATCAGGGCGATCGCGATGAAGTCGAGCACGGGGACGATGAGCAGGCTGCCGGCCGGCAGCTCACGCCAGGGGACGACGAGGCAGATGGCCAGCAGCACCAGGATCATCGAGAAGCCGAGCTCGAACGTCCGGTTGGACATCAGTCCGGGCCGGAGGAGGGGCGCCGTGACACCGATGACCACGACGATCAGTGTGAGGGGGATCTGGCACAGCACGAATGAACGACTGATGGTGATCCTCGATGCCGTAGCGCGCAGCCACGCTGCACTGACATCCCTAGGCACGCACTATCCAAGGAAAGGTGAAACCCCGCATGCTGAACAACTTCCCGACGCTGAGACCTACGTACTGCCTACCATTATGTAGCCCAATCCGCGTTTTGACCGGAACCCGGCGCAAATCCGCTGCGGAGACAGGCACAATGGGATTCATGACGGATCGAACGGGCTTTAGAGCAGGCCACATGGGGGCGGGAGTCGAATGAGCGACCCGGGAGTTGCAGTGGTCATCGAGGACGACGCCGACGTGCGGAACCTCGTGGCTGCGGTCCTGAAGCAGTCGGGCTTCACCGTGCACCTGGCACCCAACGGACGGACCGGTGTGGACCTGGTCCGCACGCACGACGCGACGGTGGTGACGGTCGACGTGGGTCTGCCGGACATCGACGGGTACGAGGTCCTGCGGCGCATCCGGAGTTCCAGCAACTGCTACGTGGTGATGCTGACCTCCCGCGGGGACGAGCTGGACACGCTCACCGCCCTGCAGTCCGGGGCCGACGACTACCTGACCAAGCCTTTCCGCCCGCGGGAGCTCCGCGCGCGGATCGCGGCCATGCTCCGACGTCCCCGTGCGGTCCCCGAGCCGGTAGCGGTTGCCCCGGCGGCCGTGTCGGTTCCCGCGCCCACTGCGGCTGCTGCTCCGGCCGCTCCCGCGCCGGCACCTGAGCCGTCCCCGGTCCTCGAACACAACGGACTGGCGCTGAACACCGCCGCCCGCACCGTCGTCGTGGACGGGCGGGACCTGCCGCTGACGCGCAGCGAGTTCGACCTGCTGGCCGAGATGCTGCGGAGCAGCGGGGCCGTGAGGACCAAGGCAGACCTGGTGAGGGTGGTCCGTGGGGACTACTACGGCGAGGACACCTACATCAGCGATTCCGACGAGCGGGCCATCGAGGTGCACATCGGGAACCTCCGCCGGAAGCTGGACGAGGACCCGAAGAACCCCCGGTGGCTGCAGACCGTCCGCGGCGTGGGTTACCGGCTCACGCCTGCCCGTCCCTGATCGCCGTACCGCCCACGGCGGCCTGCAGACGGAACTCTTCGACGCGATGTCCGCGGCGACCTCTCAGGCCGACGCGAGGTAGCGGGACTCGAGCTCGTCGATGGTGTCCATGCCGCAGCGCTCGATCCCGGGAAGTGCCCTCCGGGCCGTATCCAGGTCCGCTGAGGTGACAGCGCTCTCGAAGCTCGCAGCCATCGCCGAGAGCCGCGCTGCGCCGACCATCGTCGACGAGTTGCGCAGGCTGAGGGCGGCATCGATGGCGGCGGGCAGGTCCCGGTTCCCCACGGAGCTGGAGAGGCGGAGGTAGCGATCCTCGAAGCCCGTGATGTAGTCGCGAGCGAAGGCCCGAGCGGGTCGGGGGTCGTTCAGCTGTCGCTCGAGCTGGGACAGCACGGTGAGGTCCACCAGTGGCAGGACCTTCGGGGTAGCGTTCGGAAGCACCATGTCAGGCTACGGCCGGAAGCCGATGAGATAACGGGAATCAGCTGATGCTGAGGGATAACTGCGCAATTGCTTTCCTGTTCTCCTGATTCGGTGCGGAGGCCCGGCGCTCTTGAGGGAAAGCGCCTATTGGCCTGCAAAGGTGTCGATGACGTTGAGTGCCGCGGGGCCCAGGATGACGATGAACAGGACGGGGAAGATGAACAGCAGCAGTGGGAAGAGCACCGATACTGGTAGCTTCATTGCTTTCTCCTCGGCGCGCTGGCGCCGCTTCACGCGCATGACCTTGGCCTGGGTGCGCAGCACGCCGGACAGTGCGATGCCGTAGGCATCGGCCTGCACGATGGCCTTGACGAAGCTGCGGAGTTCCGGGATGGTACTTCGTTCCGCCATGGCGAGATAGGCCTCTCGTCGGCTACGCCCCACCTGCATGTCCTGCAGCGTCCGCACCAGCTCGTCCGCGAGAGGCCCTTTACCGGTCTCACCGGCTCGCTGCATCGCGCTCTCGAAGCCTAGCCCCGCCTCGACGGAGATGAGCATCTGGTCGAGCGTATTCGCGAGCTCGAGGGCCATGGCCTTCTGCCGCTCCTGGCCCCTGCTGTACAGGAGGAGATCCGGGACGAAGTAGCCAAGGATCGTGATGAAGATTGCCAGAAGCACGAACGTCCCACTGGAATTGGACTGCAGCAGTAGCAAACCGGCGATACCGCCGGCAAATCCGAGGAGCGGCTTGGCCGCAAGGACCTTCGCCAGGGGGAGGGACGCTGGTCGTCCCGCGAGGGCCAGTAGGTAATCGAGCTTCGCCGCGTATGCCTGTGGTGTCGCCCGACGCCCGATTTGGAGCAGAGGATTCGGCCTCTCGACAGAGGTGGATGCCAAACCCATACCCTGGTTCAGGTTGTGCTGGACCGAGCGCCGCATTCTTGTGTCCGATGTGAGCAGAGACCACGTGAAGTAGCCGATCGGCGCCGAGACCATCAGCAGTGAGGTGAGCAGAATCAAGTTCACGATGCTTCCCTCAGAACTTCAAATCGATAATTTTGCGTAACCAGAGTCCACCGATTGTCATCATGACGGCGGCCACGCCGAGCATGACCCACCCCAGGGGCTTGATGAAGAGCACGTCTATGTATCCCGGGCTCACTACCGTCAGGACGAGCGCGATTCCGAAGGGTAGAGCTGCCAGGATGTAGGCGGAGAACTTACCTTCCGCCGCGAGGGCTTTGATCTGCCCCTTGATCTCAGTCCGCTCACGAATGGTGTGTCCCACCTCGTCGAGCACCTCGGCCAGGTCCCCGCCCACCTCACGATTGATCTGGATGGCTTGAGCGATCCACTCGAAATCCTCGCTCCGCATGCGGTGCGAGGTGTCGATGAGGGAGGCCAGCAGGTCCTTCCCGAGACTCGTCTCGGCGATGATGCGGCGCATCTCCTCGGACGTCGGGCTGTCGGCTTCCGTGGCAGCGGCATCGATGGCGCGGAGGATACTGTGCCCGGCTCGTAAGCCACCGGTGAGGAGCTGGAGCGTGTCTCCGAGTTGGGCGTCGAAACGATGGCGTCGCCGCCCCGACAGGAAGGACACTGTGACGTGCGCCATTCCGGGGGAGAGCAGCAACAGCAGGACACCGGCCGCTGGGCCGATCAGCACCCAGCCCAGCACCAAGCCTGTGGCTGCGGCGAGGATGACGAGGAGGTACACATCGGCCTGGCTCAGTCTGACGCCTGCCGTCTCCAGGGTGCTTCGGTCCAGGAATCGTTTTGGATTCCGGCGCAGGTAGGAATCCACAGCACGGCCTGCTGCACCTGCGAAGCGCGACAGCTGTGAATGCTGCTGCTCGAGGGGCGGGCGACGGCGGTCCAGTGGAACAGGGGACTGCAGTGGGCGGAGGGCCATAAGGGTCAGCGCGATGGCGCCGATAACGAGCAGGACGCCGCCCAGCAGCATGGTCACCGGGGTCACCGTCCCCGGACGGGAACCGACCCGAAAACGGCGGGCGAGACAGTGATCCCCATGTCCTCGAAGCGCTCCATGAAGCGGGGACGAATACCTGTCGGTACGGGCTTCCCGAGGAAGCGGCCCTTGTGATCGACCCCAGCGGAGTAGTCGAAGACAAAGGCGTCCTGCAGTGTGACGACGTCGCCTTCCATGCCCTGCACCTCGGTGACGTGCGTGATGCGGCGCGTGCCATCCCGCAGTCGCGAGATCTGGACCACCAGGTTGACAGCGGACGCCAACTGCTCGCGGATGGCACGGAGCGGGAGGTCCATGCCCGCCATGAGGACGAGCGTCTCGAGGCGCGCGACAGCGTCCCTCGGTGAGTTGGCGTGGACCGTGGACAGTGACCCGTCATGGCCCGTATTCATGGCTTGCAACATATCCAGCGACTCGCCGCCACGCACCTCGCCGATCACGATGCGGTCGGGCCGCATACGCAGCGAGTTACGGACGAGGTCACGGATGGTGACGGCGCCCTTTCCCTCGGTGTTCGGTGGGCGGCTCTCGAGGCGCACCACGTGTTCCTGCTGGATCTGGAGCTCGACGGCGTCCTCGATCGTGACGATTCGCTCATTCCCTGGAAGGAACGATGACAGCACGTTGAGCAGTGTCGTCTTTCCGGTACCGGTGCCGCCTGAGACGATGATATTGAGCTTCGCCTTCACGCAGGCATCTAGCAGTTCCGCCATCTCCGGGGTGAGCGTGCCGAAGTCGATCAGGTTCTGCACCGTCAGCGGGACCTTGCTGAACTTGCGGATGGTGAGCGAGGACCCATTGACTGCGAGAGGCGGGATGACCGCGTTGACGCGCGAACCGTCCTCCAGACGCGCATCGACGAAGGGTGACGACTCGTCGATGCGGCGACCGACCTTCGAAACGATCCGCTCGATGACCCTGCGCAGGTGCTCCTCCGAGCTGAATCGGGAGTCGCTCAGTGTCAGGTGGCCCTTCTGCTCGACGTAGATCTGGTCCATCCGGTTGACCATGATCTCGGTGACCGAGGGGTCGTCGAGGAGGCGCTGCAACGGCCCGAAACCGAGCACGTCGTCGGCCACATCCCGGATGAGGCGGCGACGTTCGTCTGGACTGAGCGGCACCTGTTCGGCATCGATGATCTGGCTCAGTTCCTCGCGGGCAACAATCTTAAGGTCGTCCTCGCTGATGGTGGTGTCACTCGCGCGGGTGCCCATGCGCTCGAAGAGGGCGGACGCGGCGCGCTGTTTCAGCCCGGCGAAGACGTCGACCTTCGCCGTGCCGGGCTTCTCCGCGGCGTCGAGGATGATCGCGGGAGCGAGCGTTGCCGATCGGGGCTCCTCTGGCTTCGCTCCGGCAGCCGTCGGTTCGACGGCTGCGGGGGTGGGGGAAATCCCTGCGGCTTGGATGCGGGCCGAGAGCTTCATCGAACCACCACGCGCCGGTGGAGCTTGCGTTGTGATTTCGCGCGCCACTCGTGGTCAAAGCGCTGCACCAGATCGTTGAGGCTCTTCGTCGCAGGGTCGCGGACCTTGTCCTGCAGCAGGGGGACGCCGCGATTGGTGGCTAGGGAGATAGCTCGGGAACGCGGAATCGAGACGTCGACGGGTGCTGCGAGGGTCGCCTCGATGTCCTGCACGGAGAGCCCGGTCTTGGCATCCGCGAAGTTGAGGACGACATGACGGGTCTCCGGCATCAGGTTGAGTTGACTCAGTACGTCGAGTCCCGTTCGTAGGCCTCTGACGCTGGGAACATCCATGCCGGTGACCCACACGGCGTCCGTGCACTGCTCCAAGGCGGCAAGGCTAGGTTCCGTGAGCCCGGGACCGGTATCGACGACGACATACCGGAACTCGAGCGCCAACTGCTGGATGAGGCGGGTGATCTGCTCCGAGGATATACGGTCGGCATCGGCAGGGTTGCGTGGACCGCACAACGCATAGATGCCCGAGGGGTGCGCAGTGAGGAACGCCTTGAGCACCATCGAGTCCTGCGTCGCGGCACCCGAGACGGCATCGAGCACCGAGTATTCGGGGTTCAAGTAGAGGCCCGTCCCGACGTCGCCGAACTGCAGGTCCAAATCGACGATGACCACGCTCATTGGGGCGATCTTGCCGAGACCGACCGCGAGGTTGGTGGCGATGGTCGTTTTGCCGACACCGCCCTTGGGGGAGAAGACCCCGATGACCAGTCCGCTCTGCTTCTCGCCAGAAAGCTGCGTGTCGGAGCGCTGTCGGGTGGCGAAGGCCTGGCAGGCGCGTTCGAGCTGAGCCCTGATGCTGGCTACGTCTGCCAGGGGCGAGAGGATGTCTCGGACGCCGGCCCGCATTGCCTGCAGGGCGATCTCGGGATGGTCGTCGTGGACCAGCACCACGCTGATTTCCGGGAACTTCACGTCCACGATGATCGCGAGGCGCAGGGCGTCTTCCAACGCGATTCCCGGCCCGAAGACCAGCACTTCGGGCCGCTCGAGGGCGAGCTGGTCGAAGATCGCGTCGGAGTCCCCGGACAGGATGCTCGCGGGCAGGCTCTTGACGTGGCCCTGCAAGCCACCTGCGACGGCGAGGCGGATTTTCTGCTCGAAGTCGGAGCTGGGGGTGATCAGGACGAATCTGCTCATCGGTACAGGTCCTTGTTTCCGATAGTGATGGGTTCAGGGCTTTCCGTTGCGGTGGTCGGTTCCTTGCTGAGCCAGACCAGGCCGAACTCGTTGCCGAAGACGAGTCGGGTTGCCTGGTCCTCCGTGACGGCGACGGTCAGGAGTAGCGAGCCGGATGGAAGCGCCTCAGCTTGTGCCCGAGCTTGTTCTTCCGGCGCCGCTGCAGGATCGATCTCGGCTTCGACGGCGGCACGCTGTACGGCCGTGACCAACACTTTGTGGAGAACCAACTGCGTCGACTCCAGCTCAGAACCAGCCGGTCGGACTCCCGGTTCCATCGAGATGAAGATGCCGACGGTATCTCCTGCTTGGATACTTCCACCCACGGCGCGGTGCGGCTCCAAAGCAAAAGACACCTCCTGGAGGCCCTCGGGCACGGGGGATCTGCCCGTGAGATCGATGCTCTCCGGTTCGATGAGGCGCTCGGTCAGTAACTGCTCACCGGGAACCAGATCGACCGCGGTGACTTTACCGCCCGAGGAATCGAGGTCCCTGAGCGCGGAGCCGCTGACCGCGGTTGCGGGCAGGCGCTCAGTGGTGAGGAAGGGCAGAAGGTCTTCCGATGGAGTGCCGGCCGGAACCGCAGTAGCCACGACGAGCACATCGACGGGCTCGAGGCCCTCGACGGCGCGGGCCTCGGCGTTCTGGGCGTAGCCGAACAGCATGATGGCGCCGATGAGGGCGAGGACGACGGAAGCGACGCCGGCCAGAAGGCGGGATTTCATGTGCTGCTCTTTCTCAAAGCGTCAGCCGGATGACAGCTGTGCCCATCGTGGGGTTGTAGGGGCCGAACGTATAGGCGTCGTCGAGGGACACCATCTTGATGAATTTTCCGATGATGCCGATGCATTTCACCGTGTCGCATTTGTAGCCCGGGTAGTAGTTGTCGCGGAACGAATCCGGGTAGGCCGAACTGCCCTCCTGCTTGAATTTCCAGCCGTGCACTTCGAATGCGGCGAAGCCGATGAGGTGATAGACCCCGTTGTTGCCGCTGTCGGTGACGTTGTCGTAGATCGGGAAGAGTCCTGTCGGCGGGTCTCCTGCTTCTATCTTGGCCCGCCATTCGTCGAGGAGGCTCCTGCAATTCGGGGGTGCTCCGTTGTTGCCGGTGTTGCTTCCCGTGGCGCTCTTCGTGATGTCAACCATGGCTTCGCACTTGCCGGGCATTTGATCAAGGCTGCCGAACCCGCCAGGGGGACCTCCGGCGCAGGCCGGCGTGCCGTCCGATTTTTTGCGGTACTCCACGACCTGCCAGCCGGGTCCGTCCCTGAGCTCGCATTCGGAGAAGGTGATGGGGAATGGAGCCGGTCCGGCTGTCGGGCTACCCCAGGTGGCGGTCGAGGATGCTGTCACTTCCGTCGAGGCGAGTCCGAGTGCTTTCGCGAAGATGAGGGAGACATGGTTGGGTGACTGTCCACTCTCCGAGGCCCCGGCGGTCACCGTCACTCTTCGCAGGGAGCTGTTGACCACGATGCCCTTGATATTGCTTCTATCATCGAGTGCATTTTTGTTGGTGAGATTTCGCGCGAGATCGGGGGCTCCAGTACAGCTGGCGGCGGCTGTATCGAGGGAACATTTCTGGGCCATCGCCAAGGCAGCGGCGTCAGCTCCGTTTTGCAACTGTGCCCGTTCGGCATAGACCATGCCGACGTCGATGGCCAAGGCCGCGAAGGCAAGCAAAACGACCATGACCAGGGCGACGATGACGCTGATTGCGCCACCTTCGTCTCGACGTGAGTGCTTGAAAAATCCTGTTAGCCACCGCACAGCATGACTCCTTTGCCACGCAGAGCGAACGGCGTAGCGATTCCGGTGAGAGTGGTCATGGTGTACCTGATCGTCACTGTGACGGTGCTGTTGACCGGACAAGTGTTCGCGGCGCCGCTCGGAGACCGCGTGACGGTGAAGTTAGCGGAGGTGAGGTTCGGGCTGAGCACGTCGGCAGCAGTAATCGCCCTGTTGATCGCTACTGTGTCATTCTTCCCGATCGCGACAACCCGGACGGCTTCGCGCGCAGCACTCGTGAGCGTCACCTGAGCGTTGTACGCCCGGCCCACCTCGATGATGCCGAACATGAGGAGGATCAGGATCGGGAGAACCAGGGCGAGTTCGACGGCGACTGCGCCGCGCTCGTTTATCTTCGACGCCATGATTGCTCCCTAATGACGTTGGGCGGCGGCCTTCGCGCCGCCGCCCAACGAGTTACTCTGCCTGATCTGAAGGTTGCCGCTAGATCGTCAGCTGGGCGAACAGCCCCTTGAAGAACGTATTGAGTGCTCCGCCGAAGAGCGTGACGCCGCCGACGAGGACCACAGCAATGAGCGCGACCATGATGCCGTACTCGACGGCGGTGGCGCCGGTCTCCTCACGGCGGAGGCGGGACTGGACGGTGAAACCGAGGGTGTGCAGGCTAGCTGCGAGGTGAGCGATCATGATGAAACTCCTGAGGGGACGGAAGTACGGCTGACCCAGCGCCAGCACTGCCAGAAAGCTAGCAACCGAATCCCTGCAGAATCGGTAGTTGATCCGATCCTGAGAGAATCGACGCAATCCTGTACCCGGCATGCGCAGAACCTGCGCTCGCCCTGCCCGTTGGCGGTGCTTGTCCCGTTTCCTGCAGGTGCGCGCCGGCGCGGCGTCGCACGCCGGCAAACCCGAGCCCGGCCCCCCCCCTGGGCAGCATCGCCGGCCGGCGAAGCGGCGGACGGGCGAAGGAGCAGGCCATTTTGACCTGGGGCACGGCGCAGGATAACCTTGGTAGTCGTTGTGCGTATCCCAGCTCGATACGTCTGCGCCCCACGGAGCGGTTCAGTTGCAGAACCACCTGGCCCGGGGGCGGAGCCGAGATTTACGGGATAACTGGTCGTATTTCAGCCCTCACCTGAAGTTCCGGTAGCGCATGAATAAGCTGAGCCCGCGGGCACGGAGATCTCCGTCGATGCGGGCGACACCGAAATAGAAACGAAGGCCAACACCGTGCGTACGTACACCCCGAAGCCAGGCGATATCTCCCGCCAGTGGCACGTCATCGACGCCACTGACGTAGTCCTAGGCCGTCTTGCCAGCCAGACCGCAACACTGCTGCGCGGAAAGCACAAGCCGACCTTTGCCCCCCATATCGACATGGGCGATTTCGTCATCATCATCAACGCAGAGAAGGTAGCGCTCACCGGCTCCAAGCTGGAGCAGAAGCGCGCCTACCGCCACTCCGGTTACCCGGGCGGCCTGAAGTCGACCAGCTACGTCGAACTCCTGGACAAGAACCCGGAGCGCGCCGTCGAGAAGGCCATCCGTGGCATGCTCCCCAAGAACTCGCTGGCAGCACAGCAGATCGGCAAGCTGAAGGTCTACCGCGGCGCCGAGCACCCCCACGCCGCGCAGCAGCCCAAGACGTTCGAAATCACCCAGGTCGCCCAGTAGTCCTGGCCACCAACACTAAGAAATCACTTCAAGGAGAACCGTGGCTCAGAACACTGAAGAGCTGAATGAACCCACTGAGGAGCTCACGAGCTACACCTCAGAGTCCACCGATGCCAGCGAGGCCACCACGAAGGAGCGCCCTGCGCTGACCGTCGGCGGCGGAGCGGTCGGACGCCGCAAGGAAGCAGTCGCCCGCGTGCGCCTCGTCCCCGGCACCGGCAAGTGGATCGTCAACGGGCGCGAGCTCGCCGACTACTTCCCGAACAAGCTGCACCAGCAGGAAGTCAATGACCCGTTCAAGCTCCTCGAGCTCGACGGCGCCTACGACGTCATCGCACGCATCCACGGTGGTGGACCCTCCGGCCAGGCCGGCGCCCTCCGTCTCGGTGTCGCACGGACGCTCAACGAGATCGACCGCGAGAACAACCGCCCTGCCCTCAAGAAGGCAGGCTTCCTGACTCGTGACGCCCGCGTCATCGAGCGCAAGAAGGCCGGTCTCAAGAAGGCCCGCAAGGCGCCTCAGTACTCCAAGCGCTAAGCCTGGGGACACGCGCAGATGCCCGTCCGGACTTCCGGGCGGGCATCGTGCTTTAACCTTGTTGGGACCCACCTCAGTGGTGTCATGTTCTTCACCTAGGATGATCAACGATGAGCAAGTTATTCGGCACCGATGGCGTGCGCGGTCTGGCCAACGGCCTGATCACGGCGGAACTCTCCCTTCAGCTGGCCCAGGCGGCCGCCGTCGTGCTCGGGCACAACGCCGTCGCCGGTGACCGCCGGCCCACCGCGGTGATCGCCCGTGATCCGCGCATCAGCGGCGAGTTCATCGCCGCAGCCGTCGAGGCGGGCCTCGCGAGTTCCGGTGTCGACGTCTACGACGCGGGAGTCCTCCCCACGCCCGCCGCGGCGTTCCTGGTGGCCGACCTCGACGCGGACTTCGGCGTGATGATCTCCGCCTCGCACAACCCGGCCCCGGACAACGGCATCAAGTTCCTCGCCCGTGGCGGCAAGAAGCTCAGCGACGCGCTTGAGGACGCCATCGAGGACGAGATGGCGAACCCCCGGCACCGCCCGGTGGCCGGCGACGTGGGCAGGATCCAGCGCTTCGCCGACGCCGAGGACCGCTACGTGGTCCACCTGCTGCAGACCCTCCCGCACCGCCTCGAGGGACTCAAGGTGGTCCTCGACTGTGCGCACGGCGCGGCGAGCGGTTGTTCCCCGGAGGTGTTCCGGCACGCCGGCGCGGACATCGTGGTGATCGGTGCCGACCCGGACGGCGTCAACATCAACGACGGCTACGGCTCCACCCACCTCGAGAAGCTCCAGGCCGCCGTCCTCGAGCACGGCGCCGACCTGGGCATAGCCCACGACGGCGACGCCGACCGGTGCCTCGCGGTGGACCACGAGGGCACGGTGGTCGACGGCGACCAGATCATGGCTGTCATGGCACTGGCCATGAGGGATGCCGGGAAGCTCCGGGAGGACACGCTCGTGGCCACCGTCATGAGCAACCTCGGACTGAAGATCGCGCTGCGCGAGGCGGGCATCACCATCAAGGAGACCGGCGTCGGCGACCGCTACGTCCTCGAGGGCATGCGCGACGGCGACTACAGCCTCGGCGGCGAGCAGTCCGGCCACGTCATCTTCGCGGAGTACGCCACCACCGGCGACGGCGTCCTCACCGGCCTCCAGCTCGCGGCACGCATGGCCGCGACCGGCAAGAGCCTCAAGGAACTCGCGGCCGTGATGACGAAACTCCCGCAGGTGCTCATCAACGTCAAGGGAGTGGACCGCACGGCGGCCACCTCGGACGAGGGTGTGCAGGAGGCCGTCCGCGAGGCCGAGGTGATCCTGGGCGAGACCGGACGCGTGCTGCTGCGCCCGTCCGGCACGGAGCCCGTGGTGCGCGTCATGGTCGAGGCGGGCGACACCGGCACGGCGCAGCGCATCGCCGAGGACCTGGCCGCCACGGTGCAGGAACGCCTCTCCCTCGAGCCCGTCGCGTAGCAGCGCCGCGTCAGACCGGCTGGGTCGCCGCACTCCGCACGCAGGTCGGGACCAGGGCCCGGCACGGCCGCCGGCATACGGACCCCGGCTGCGGACCACCCGCGAGCAGGCGCGCCACGGCGTCGTCGTACCGGTCGAGGGCGATCTCCGCGATCGCCGGATCCGGCAGCAGCGGCGCGCTGACGACGTCGGCGCCGGCCTTCGCCAACTGGTCGTGGAAGTACCCGGGAGCCAGCAGGTAGGAGGCCAGGGCCACAGGCCCCGACCCGACCGAGCGGTAGGACGCGACGGCGTCGGGCACGGACGGCGAGGCCTTCGAACCGAACCCCGCACGCACGGGACCCGTGCGGCCCTCGGCGAGGACGGCCAGCACCTCGGCGACATCCTCCGCGGCGCACGCATCCGAGGACCCGGCGGCGGCCAGGACCACGGGGTCGTCGTCCGATACGCCCGCTTCGAGCAGCCGCTGCTGCAGCACGGAGGCCAGGCGCGGATCCGGCCCCAACGGCAGGGCCGCCACCGTGCCCGGCCTGCCCGCAGCAGCGCGCGCGATGTCCACCTTCACGTGGTAGCCGACGGAGAGCAGCAGGGGGACGATGACCGCCGTGCGCCCGGGCGGCAGTGCCGCGACGACCTCCACGAGATCGGGCTCCTGCACATCGACGTATGCCTCGAGGACCTCGAGCCCCGGACGCAGGGCCTCGATGCCGGAGCGCACGGCGTCGATCTCGAGGCGCCCCTGGGCGTTGTCGGTGCCGTGCGAGCAGGCGATCAGGACGGGCGCGATGGAGCCGGACGGGGAAGCGGTCATGGCAGCCATTGAAGCACCCGCGGCGCCTCAGGCGGCAACGCCGACCTCGACGACCCCGTCCACGCACCGGACGGGATACGCACGCAGACCCGGCCCTCCGGAGAGGCACGCCCCGGTCGCCAGGTCGTAGACCTCCTTGTGCAGGGGAGAGGCGATCGTCGCCGTCGCGCCGCGCGATCCCACGATGCCCCGCGCCATGACGGCGGCCCGCGTCCGGGGGTCGATGTTGCCCACGGCGTGGAGCAGGTTCCCCGGCAACCGGAACAGCGCGACCTGTTCCTGGCCGACGAGGGCCGCCTCTCCCCAGCATTCCTCGAGGTCGTCGAGGTGGCAGACCGCGACCCAGCCGGCGCTGGATGCGGCAGGACGCTGCAGTACGAGTTCGGTCATGGCATTCCCCTCGGTGGTGTGCGGTGGGACCAACGCTAGGCAGCGGACGTGTCGCCTGCGTCCCGGCGCTGTTGCGGCCGGGTAACTTGCGCCTCACCGCCCCTCCGACCATCCGTGAGCCCGAAGTTAACTTTGCGATACATCCGCGACACACAGGAGTAATTGCCCCTTCGTACGGTGGAACCGGACGCGGGACCGCCCCGGCCCCGGACGGAAGGCACACCATGAGCGAGAACCGAGCAGCCCGGCCCGCCGACGCCGTCCCGGCATCCGACCGGCGCATCGTCGTCGTCGGGGGCGGGCCGGCAGCCCACCGGCTCGTAGAGGCCCTGTGGCGGCGCGGCACCGACGGCCTCTCCGTCACCGTGCTCACCGAGGAGCCACACGCACCCTACGACCGCGTCGCGCTGAGCAGCGCCCTGCTCCACGACGTCGACCTCGGCCTCGGCGAGCCGCTCATGTGGCGCGAACCGGCCATCCGGCTCGTCACGGGGGAGCGCGCCGTCCGGTTGGACCTCGCCGCACGGTGCGTCGTCGGCGCGTCGGGCGAGAAGTACGCCTACGACGACGTCGTACTCGCCACCGGATCCGACGCCGTGCGGCTGCCCCTGCCGGGCGGGGAGCACGCCGCGGTGTACAGGACGCTCGACGACGTCCAGTGGCTCCGCTCGGAGACTGCACGCCTGGCCGCCGAGCTCGGCAGGACTCCACACGCCGTCGTCATCGGCGGCGGACTCCTCGGGCTCGAGGCCGCCGGCGGACTGCAGCAGCTCGGCGCCGCGTCGACCGTGGTGAACCGGGCCGGCTGGCTCATGAACGCCCAGCTCGACCAGGGCGGCGGGCAGGCGCTGGGCCGCCTCATCGCGGCCAAGGGGCTGGGCATCCACTGCGGCGGGTCGCCGACGTCCATCGACACGGACGACGACGGCCGGGTCACGGGTGTGGCGCTGAGCGACGGAGCGGTGCTACCGGCCGACCTCGTGGTGTTCGCGGTGGGCATCCGGCCGCGCGACGAACTCGCGCGGCACGCGGGGCTCGAGGTGGCGCCCCGCGGCGGCGTCGTCATCAGCGCGGCGTGCGAGACCGCGATGCCCGGGGTCTGGGCGATCGGCGAGGTGGCCAGCTACGAGGGCGTCAGCATGGGCCTCGTGGCACCCGCGAACGCGATGGCCGAGGTCTGCGCCGACGGGATCCTCGGCGGTGTGTCCACGTTCCCCGGCTTCGACACGGCCACCAAGCTCAAGCTCTCCGGCGTGGAGGTCGCGAGCTTCGGGGACGCGCTCGCGGACACCGAGGGCAGCCTGGAGATCGTCTACGCGGACCCGGCGCGCGGGCTCTACCAGAAGCTCGTGGTCACCGACGACGCGAAGACGCTGCTCGGCGGCATCTTCGTCGGCGACGCCGCACCCTACTCCGCCCTCCGGCCTCTGCTGGGCCGGGAGCTTCCGGCGGAGCCGGGTGCGTACCTGTCCTCGGCCGGTGGCGGCGAGGCGCCGCCGTCGGAACTGCCCGACGACGTCATCCTCTGCTCGTGCAACAACGTCACCGCGGGCGCCTGCCGCTCGGCGGTCCACGGGGGAGGGGAGGACGGCGGCCCCGCGGAACCGGCACTGGACCTGCCCGCCCTCAAGGCCTGCTCGCGGGCCGGGACCCAGTGCGGCTCCTGCGTGCCGATGCTCAAGAAGCTGCTCGACACCGAGCTCACGAAGGCCGGCCGCACCGTCCCGAAGGGCATCTGCGAGCACTTCGCAATGTCGCGTCCGGAGCTGTTCGAGGCCATCCAGGCCCTCGACCTCGGCTCCTTCCAGGACATCCTCGGCCGCTTCGGCGCGACGGACGAGGCCAGGGCCGGCCACGGCTGCGACATCTGCAAGCCGGCCATCGGTTCGATCCTCGCCACGCAGCGCGGGGAGTACGTGCTCGACGGCGGCCGCGGCACGCTGCAGGACACCAACGACCGCGCCCTCGCGAACATGCAGCGCAACGGCACCTACTCGGTGGTGCCGCGCATCCCCGGCGGGGAGATCACGCCCCAGAAGCTCGCCGTGATTGCGCAGGTCGCCGAGCAGTTCGGCCTGTACGTCAAGCTGACCGGTGCGCTGAGGATCGACCTCTTCGGGGCCCGGCTGGAGCAGCTGCCGGAGATCTGGAAGATCCTCGTGGAGGCCGGGTTCGAGTCCGGGCAGGCCTACGGCAAGGCCCTGCGGAACGTGAAGTCCTGCGTCGGGTCCACCTGGTGCCGGTTCGGCGTGCAGGACTCGGTCGCCATGGCGATCGACCTGGAGCTGCGCTACCGCGGGCTCCGCGCACCCCACAAGTTCAAGATGGGCGTCTCGGGCTGTGCCCGGGAGTGCGCCGAGGCACGGAGCAAGGACGTCGGCGTGATCGCCACCGACCAGGGCTGGAACCTGTACGTCGGCGGCAACGGCGGCTTCCAGCCCGCCCACGCGCAGCTGCTCGCGCAGGACCTCGACGGTGCAACCCTCATCCGCTACATCGACCGGTACCTCATGTACTACATCCGCACCGCGGACCGCATGCAGCGGACGGCCCGCTGGATGGACGACCTCGAGGGCGGCCTCGACCACGTGCGGGACGTCGTCGTGAACGACTCCCTCGGGATCGCCGAGGACCTCGAAGCCGCGATGGCCCGGCACGTCGAGCACTACGAGGACGAATGGGCGGCGACGCTGAAGGACCCCGACCGGCTCCGCCGCTTCCGTTCCTTCGTCAACGCCCCCGACGCCGCGGACCAGTCGATCGTCCTCGTGGAGGAACGCGGGCAGCAGCGCCCCGCCACCCCCGCGGAGATCGAGGCCGGAGCCGGCCGCGTGGGACTCGGTACGGCGATCCCCGTCCGCACCGCAACCGGAACCCTGGAGGGCTGAAGCGTGCACCTGGACCTCGATCTGGCAGGCCGGCGCGTGGTGGTCGTCGGCGGCGAGCGGGCCGCCCGCAGGGCGGTGGCACGGTACCGGGCGGCAGGAGCCGACGTGGTCCCCTGCACCGGATCCGCGCCGGCCGGATTCGACGACGCCGTGCTGCACGGCACCGCGCTCGCCGTCGTCGTGGACGGGCTCCCCGAGCCCCTGGCCGACGCCGTCCGGGCCGCGTGCCGTCGCACGGGCACGCTCCTCGGCACCGAACCGGCGTCCGAGGACTCCGGATCGGTGACCCTGGTGGGCGGCGGTCCCGGCGCGCTGGGGCTCCTGACCCTCGACGCGGCCGCAGCACTCCGGGAGGCCGACGTGGTGCTCTACGACCGGCTCGCCCCGACGGACTCGCTCGCGGAGCTGGCCCCCGCAGCGGAGCTGGTGGACGTCGGCAAGCTCCCCGGCCACCACCGGGTCCCGCAGTCCGGCATCAACGAGCTCCTGGTGCGTCATGCGCTCGCGGGTCGCTCCGTGGTCCGGCTCAAGGGCGGCGATCCGTTCGTGTTCGGCCGCGGCAGCGAGGAACTCGCCGCGTGCCTCCAGGCGCGGGTACCGTGCCGCGTGATCCCCGGCGTCAGCTCGGCGATCTCCGTACCGGCTGCCGCCGGCATCCCCGTCACGCACCGCGGCGTCAGCCATCTGTTCACCGTCGTCTCCGGCCATGCACCGCTGACCGACGAGGAGCACCTGCACCTGGCAGGGCTCGGGGGGACCCTCGTGGTCCTGATGGGCGTCTCGACGCTGCCGCAGCTCGTCTCCGGTCTCGGCAGGGCAGGGATGCGGCCCGACATGCCGGTCGCCGTCGTCGAGCGCGGCTACAGCGCGTCCCAGCGGACGACGGCGGGAACCCTCTCGACGATCGTCACGGCGGCCGGCGCCGCACGGTGCCAGTCGCCCGCGGTGCTCGTGATCGGCGAGGTGGTGCGGGTGGGTCTGGACCTGCAGGGCGGCGCGGCACACCTCGCCCGGCTGACCGAATCGCTGGCATCATGACCGAGGCCATCCGGCTGGACGGCTCCGGCGGACAGCTCGCGGGCTTCCGGATCGGCGTGACCTCGGACCGCCGCTCCGGTGACCTGATCGACGCGCTCGAGCGGCGCGGCGCCTCGGTGTTCCACGCACCGGCGCTGAAGATCGCGCCCATCGCCGAGGACGTGGAACTGCTCGCGGACACGGCGGCCATGGTGTCCGCACGCCCTGACCTGTTCCTCATCACCACCGCGTACGGGATGCGCCGGTGGTTCGAGGCCGCGGACGCCGCAGGGCTGGGCGACGACCTCCTCGAGGTGCTCGGGGCAGGCCGGATCTACGTCCGGGGCCCGAAGGCCAGGGGCGCTGTGCGGGCGGCGGGACTCGACGACGTCGGGATCAGTTCGGACGAGACCACGGCCACGCTCGTGGACGAGCTGCTGCAGCAGGACCTGTCAGGGCTGACCATCGGTGTCCAGCTGCACGCCTACGCCGACGCCCATCAGCTGGAACGGCTCCGGGCGTCCGGCGCGACGCTCCTCACCGTCACGCCCTACCGGTGGATCAAGCCGGAGGGGTCCGAGCGGCTGCCCCGGCTCATCGACGCCGTCTGCGCCGGGCAGCTGGACTGCGTCACCTTCACGAGTGCGCCCGCCGTCGACGCGCTGTTCAGCACCGCCGCCGAGCAGGGCCTCGAGGAGGAACTGATCCAGCGGTTCCGGCGCAGCGTCCTGGCCGCGGCCGTGGGACCGGTGACAGCACAGCCCCTGATCGACGCCGGCATCGAGCCGATCGTGCCCGAGCGTTTCCGGATGGGTGCGCTGATCAGGCTGGTCTGCGACCATCTCGCCGAACACCACGTGGAGCAGCTCAGGACGCGGTCCGGCTACGTCGAGGTGCGGGGCCGGTCGGTCCGGGTGGACGAGGTCCAGGTGGATTTAGCACCCGCTCAGCTCGTGCTGTTCAAGGCGCTGCTGTCCGCTCGCGGTGCCGTCCTCAGCCGTGACGCACTGACCGGGCTGCTGGCCCATACCGGCGCCGGTCATGCGCTCGACATGAACGTGAACAGGCTGCGCAAGTCCCTGCCCGACCCGGGCCTGGTGGAGACCGTGGTGAAGCGGGGGTACCGCCTGCACGTGTAGGACCCTTCCGGACCCGGACGCGGACCCGGGCGGGGTCCGCGCCCTCCCGCCGCGGTTCAGGACGCCACCGCGACGGCGAAGTGGTGCTCGATCACGGAGCGGATGTCGTCGTGGCAGCCGCCGCAGCCCGTCCCGGCCCGCGTGCCCGCGGACACCTCCGGGACGGAGGAGCAGCCGCCCGCGACGAACTCCTGCACGGTGCCGCGGGTGACGCCCGCGCACCGGCAGAGGGTCGCGTCCGGTCCGGGAGGCAGTGCCGCGAGCACCCCTTCGGCACTGTCCAGGCTGAGCAGGCTCGACCGGTCGGCGGGTAGTTCGCTCCGGCGCTCGAAGAGCAGGACCAGTTCGGCGCCGGTCCGCGGCATGCCCACGCAGACGAGGCCCGTCAGGACGCCGTCGCGCGTGACCATCTTCGCGTAGCGGCCGTGCCCGGGGTCCGCCCAGACCGCGACGGCGAGACCGGGCGCGACGGTCCACGGATCGGCGTCGGTCTCCCCGGCGGTGACGGCGTCCACGCCGCGTGCCTTGAGGACCAGCACGGCGTCGCGCCGCTCGGGAGGTCCGGCGGCGGCGACGGGAAGGCCCGCGAGCTCCGCTGCGAAAGCGAGCCCGAGCTGGTCCGCCTGCTGCCAGCCGGGACCGATGAGGCCCGGGGGAGCGGTGGCCCCGGTGCAGGCCGCGCAGGTGCTGACCCCGCAGCAGACCTCGGCGCAGTCGCCGATCGCCCAGACGCCGCCGGTGCCGAGGGCCCGCAGGTCGTGGTCCACGAGGATGCCGTCCGCGGTCGCCAGGTCGCACCCGTCGGCGAGCTCGGTGCGCGGCCGCACTCCGCAGGCGAGCACGAGGGCACCTCCCTCCACCCGGGCCCCGCCCTCGAGGGCGAGCGCGGAGAAGCGACCGTCGGTGAGGCGGATGCCTGTCGACGTCCCGGCGACCACGGTGATGCCCGCCCTGGTCAGTGCCGCTGCCAGGACCCGGGCGCCCTCCCCGAGGAGCCGTTCCATGGGGGAGCGTCCGGAGTGCACGAGCGTGACCCGGCCGCCCTCCTCCGCCGCGGCGAGGGCCGCCTCGATGCCGAGGATGCCGCCACCGAGCACCACGATGCGCTGCTGTGCGGCCAGGGCGGCGGTGACCGCGCGGGCGTCGTCGAGGTCCCGGAGGAAGCCGACGCCCGGCGGGAGCCTATCGGCGTCGTCGAGGCCGGCGAGCCGCGGGAGGACGGGGCGGGAGCCGGTGGCGAGCACGAGGCGGTCGTATCCGAGGGCCTGTCCGTCGGCGAGCAGGACCCGCCGATAGGGCCTGTCCACCCGGACCACGCGCGTTCCGAGCCGTACGTCGACGCCTCCGGCCGACAGCTTCTCCGCGTCGGCGAGCCGGATCGCGGTTTCCCGGACGCGGCCGACGCCCACGTCCGCGACGAGCACCCGGTTGTAGGCGGCGTCGTCCTCCTGCCCGACGACGGTCAGGGCCACGCGGCCGGCGGCGACGAGTGGTTCGAGGTGCTCGACGAGACGAGCCGCAACGGGCCCGAAACCCACCACGACGATCCGCTCCGGTGTGCTCGCGTCCGTGGTCGCGTCCGTGCTCGCGTCGGTGCTCATGCGATGGCCTCCAGCCGGTCGGTGCCTGCGGGACGGAAGGACGGTGACAGGGGCGAGACCCGCACGGGCGTCGTCTTGAACTCGGGCATCCCCGAGACCGGATCCGTGGTGCTGCCCGTGAGCAGGTTCGCGCTGCCCGCCTCCGCGTAGTGGAAGGCGAGGAAGACGGTGTCCTGGCGGATGTCCGGTGTGAGGTCCGCCAGCGCACGGGCCTCGCCGGAGGCGCTCGTGACGACGACGGGGTCGCCCTGGGCGACGCCGAGGTCCCTCGCCGTGGCGGGGTGGAGCTGGAGGCGCGCCGCCGGCTGCGCCGCGAGGAGTTCCGCGACGCGCCGGGTCTGTGTTCCTGACTGGTAGTGCTCGAGGAGGCGGCCCGTGGCCAGGAGCAAGGGGGCCGGAGCGCGCGCACCGGCCGTATCGGGGCGTGGCGCGACGGGGACCAGCAGGGCGCGTCCGGCCGGGTGGGCGAAGGCGTCGAGGAACAGGCGGGGGGTCCCGGTGCTGCCGGCGGGGTAGGGCCAGTAGGCCGGCTCCTCGCCGTCGAGCACGGTGTAGTCGAGCCCGGAGTAGTCCGCGATCCCGCCGGCGCTCGCGCGGGCGAGCTCGTCGAACATGGTCTCCGGGTCCTCGCTGAACAGGGACGGAGCCGCCAGCAGCCGGGCGAGCTCCTGCAGGATCCACAGTTCGCTCCGGGCCCCGGGGGGCGGCGGGACGGCGGCGCGCCGGCGCAGCACCCGGCCCTCCAGGTTGGTGACGGTGCCCTCCTCCTCGGCCCACTGCAGCACCGGCAGCACGATGTCGGCCATGGCCGCGGTCTCCGACAGGAAGAAGTCCGAGACGACCAGGAGGTCGAGCGAGCGGAGCCCGGCGATCACCGTCGACGCGTCCGGGGCCGACACCGCGATGTTGGCACCATGGACGAACAGGCACCGGGTACCGCCCGGGGCACCGAGGGAGGCGAGGAGTTCGACGGCGGGGAGCCCGGGGCCGGGGATCGCCGCCTCGGGCACCCCCCACACGGCGGCGACGTGTGCGCGCGCCACGGGATCGGTGATCTTCCGGTAGCCGGGCAACTGGTCCGCCTTCTGCCCGTGCTCCCGCCCGCCCTGCCCGTTGCCCTGGCCGGTGAGCGTCCCGTACCCGCTGTGCGCGGTCCCGGGCAGGCCGAGGAGGAGGGCGAGGTTGATGGCGGCGGTGGTGGTGTCGGTGCCGTCCGCGTGCTGCTCGATGCCGCGCCCGGTGAGGATGTAGGCGCCGGGGCCCCCGGCCGCTCCGCTGCGGGCTCCCTGCGCCAGGAGTCTCGCCGTCGCCCGGATGGCGGCCGCGGGGACTCCCGTGATGCCCGAGACGCGCTCCGGCCACCAGCGTGCGAGGCCGCGTGCGAGGTCGTCGTGCCCGCTCGTGCGGGCCGCGAGGTAGCGGACGTCCTCGAGGCCCTCCGCGACCACGACATGCGCGAGACCGAGCAGGAGCACGAGGTCAGTGCCCGGTGTGGGCTGCAGATGGATGCCCCTGCCCTGGTCCGTGAGCCGCGCCGTCGCCGAACGGCGGGGGTCGACGACGACCAGCCCGCCCGCGGACTGCGCACCCCGCAGGTGCTGGACGAACGGGGGCATGGTGTCGGCCGCGTTCGAGCCGAGGAGCAGGACCACGGAGGCGTCGTCGAGGTCCGCGAGCGGGAAGGGCAGGCCGCGGTCGACGCCGAAGGCCCGGTTCCCGGCCGCTGCCGCAGAGGACATGCAGAAGCGGCCGTTGTAGTCGATGCGGGAGGTGCGCAGCGCGAGCCGGGCGAACTTGCCGAGCGTGTAGGCCTTCTCGTTGGTGAGCCCGCCGCCCCCGAACACCGCCACGGCGTCCCGGCCGTGCTGCGCCTGGATGCGGTGGACCCGATCGCTGATCAGCTGCAGGACGTCGTCCCACGCCGCTTCCTGCAGGTCGCCGTCCCCGTTCCGGACCAGGGGCGCGGTGAGGCGGTCCGGGTGCCGGAGCAGTTCGGCTGCGGACCAGCCCTTCCGGCACAGGCCGCCGCGGTTGGTGGGGAAGACGCGTCCGGTGACTGTCACGCCGTCGTCCCCGGCTGCCGGCGTCACGGTCATGGCGCACTGGAGGGCGCAGTAGGGGCAGTGCGTGGCGTGCCCGGCGCCGGCCTGCTGCAGCATCGGTCAGACCGTGCCGAGCGGCGAGGAGCGGCGGAGGTAGCAGAACCAGGTGACCGCGAGCATCAGGACGTACCCACCGACGAAACCGTAGAACGCGCCGTCATAGCTGCCGGAGGCGCCCTTCGAGGCGTTGAGCACCTGGGGGATGAGGAAACCGCCGTAGGCGCCGACGGCCGAGATGAGTCCGAGCGCCGCTGCCGACTTGCGGGCCGTGCTGACCGATTCCCGCAACTCCCCCGATCCGGCTGCGGCTCCCCGCCGGGCGAAGATCACGGGGATCATGCGGTAGGTGGCGCCGTTCCCGGCCCCGGCAGCGGCGAACAGGACGAGGAACAGTCCGAGGAAGAGCCAGAAGTTGGCCAGGGGCAGGGTCCAGACGACGGTCAGGGCGATCGTGGCCAGGACGGCGAAGGCGCACACCGTGATGAGGGCCCCGCCGAACCGGTCGGCCAGGCGTCCGCCGAAGGGCCGGGCGAGGGAGCCGACCAGGGGGCCGAGGAAGGCCAGGCCCAGCGTGACCGGGCCCATGGAGATCTGCGAGAAGGCGGGGAAGGTATCGGCGATCAGCTTCGGGAAGACACCGGCGAAGCCGATGAAGGAGCCGAAGGTGCCGATGTACAGCAGGGCCATGATCCACAGGTGCGGTTCGCGGACCGCTGCCAGGGACCCCGCGAAGTCGCTCTTGGCGCTCGACAGGTTGTCCATGTACTTCCAGGCGCCGAAGGCGGCGACCAGGATCAGTGGCACCCAGATCCAACCCGCGAGCGGCAGGTTCAGGGTCGCGGCGGCACCGAGCACGACGGCGATGGGCACCACGAGCTGCGCGACGGCGGCACCTAGGTTGCCGCCCGCGGCATTCAGGCCGAGCGCCCAGCCCTTCTCGCGCGCCGGATAGAAGAAGGTGATGTTCGCCATCGAGCTGGCGAAGTTGCCACCGCCGAAGCCGGCGAGCGCCGCGACGGCGAGCATCACCCCGAACGGGGTCTCCGGGTTCGAGACGCAGAGCGCCAGTCCGATGCTCGGGATCAGCAGGAGGAGGGCCGAGATGATCGTCCAGTTCCTCCCACCGAACCTCGGCACCATGAAGGTGTAGGGGATGCGGAGCGTCGCACCGACGAGGGACGGCATGGAGATCAGCCAGAAGATCTGCGACGTCGTGAACGTGAAGCCCGCGGCGGGGAGATAGACGACGACGATGGACCACAGCTGCCAGACCACGAAGCCGAGGAACTCGCAGGCGATGGACCACTGCAGGTTGCGCCGGGCGATGGACTTGCCGACACCGTTCCACTGGGCCGTGTCCTCGGCGTCCCAGTTGTCGATCCAGCGGCCGGGGCGGTGGTGCAGCTGCGCCGCGCTCGCGGGGAGGGCTGCGGTCAGGGTGGGCGTTGGTGCGTCGTCGATGCTCACGGGGTCCTCCAGGGGCTGGTGTTCCTGCTTTCCCCCGACGCTAGTGAGCGCGCGTTTCCGGTCCTGGCATGCCGCGTAAACGCCCCGTGACGTTCACCTATCCACGCCCCGGCGGGGATGTGAGACCGTGCCCCGGCGGGATCCCTCGTCGACGGCGACGGCCGGCACCTCACCCGCCGCGCCGGTGAGTGCCGTGATAAGCCTCTCCACGCGGACGAGGCCCATGAAGCAGCCCGCGTCGTCCGGCACCCGCCGGGCGAGTCGGTGGGCGATCCCCGGATCGAGCTCGACCCAGAGCCGGCCCGGCCGGCCCAGGAGGTAGCCCTGGACGAGGGGGACCCCGAGCGCGGCGGGGACGTCGAGTTCCTCGATCCGCTCGACCCCCTCGGTGATGATCCACGCGTCGGGCCTCCCCGCGAAGGCGCCCTGCATTGTCGCCCAGTGCGCGCTACACGCGGACGGTCAGCGGAGGTCGGCGGCGAAAGGCGCCCGCGGCGACCGGCAGACGTCGTCGTACAGCTCGTTGACGGACTGGGCGATCATGTCCCGGTCGAGGTCGTCGAGCTGCATCAGACCGTGGAGATAGGCGGTGACCTCGTACTCGTCCACCCAGCCACCCATGCTCAGGTAGTGGACCCAGACCTCGCCGATCGACGGGCCCGCCCTCCGGATGGCATCGAGGGCGAGCGCGGGCTGGTCCTCCTCGGGAGTTCTGTCCGTCAATGTGCCTCCTCCGGCGGTTCCCGCGGCGCTTCCTCCCAGCCTAGGAAACCCGCCGGAGGATGTCAGCCGGCACTTCCGCCTTGCACGACCCGAGGCGCCGTGCGCGGGCATTGCGGGATCCACCGGAACGCGGGAGTCTGGGTCGGTGGGGTCGGTGGGGTCGTCGCGGTTCCCGGAAAGGCAATGGCATGAGGATCCTCGTCACCGGTTCCACGGACGGGCTCGGCCTCGCCGCCGCGGAGGCATTGCTGGCGGACGGGCACGACGTCGTCGCCCACGCCCGCACCCCCGAACGCGCGGCCGGTCTCGTGCGGCGCGATCGCGGGGCGCAGGTCGTCGTCGGGGACCTCGAGGACCGCGACGCCGTGGTGCGCATCGCCGACGAACTACGGCCGGCGGTGCCGCTGGACGCCGTGATCCACAATGCGGGTGTCTGGAGCGGGCACGCCGTGATGCCCGTCAACGTGATAGCCCCGTACCTCCTCACCGCACTGCTCGAGGGTCCGCAGCGCCACGTCTACCTCAGCAGCGGCTCGCACTACAGTGGTCGTGCCTCCCTCGCCGGGGTGGACTGGCGGGGACACACGCCGGGCTCGTACGGGGACAGCAAGCTCTTCCTCACGACGTTCGTCGCCGCGCTGGCCCGGCTGCGGCCCGACCTGGTCGCCCACGCGGTCGACCCGGGATGGGTCCCCACCCGCATGGGCGGCCCCGATGCGCCGGACGATCTCGAGCTCGGCCACCGGACGCAGGTGTGGCTCGCGACGAGCGACCACCCCGACGCACTCACGAGCGGCGGCTACTGGTTCCACCGGCAGCAGCGGCGGCCGCACGAGGCTGTCCACGACACGGCCTTCCAGGACCGTCTGATGGCGGCGCTGGCAGCGGAGACCGGCGTGCGGCTACCGGCCATGCCCTGAGCGGGATGCCGTCCTGCCGACCGGAAGGACGTCAGTAGGACGGCGCCGCCGGCAGCCCGTAGTGCTCCTCGAGGGTCTGCGTCCCGGCGGCCTTCATCGCCAGGGCCACGTCCCTGCCGACGTAGCGGAAGTGCCAGGACTCCGCCGAGAAGCCGGTGATCTCGTGGAACCCCAGCGGATAGCGGAGGATCAGCCCGAAGTCCGCGGCATGCTCCGCAGCCCACTGCGCGGCCGGCGTGTCGCGGAAGCACAGCACGAGCGTGCACGCCCCGTCCGCCTGGCCGATGTCGAACGCGAGACCCGTCTGGTGCTCCGAATAACCGGGGCGGGCCGACACCGTGTCCGCCGCTGCAGGATCACCGTACTCGCCCACCCAGTACGTGTACGTCGATTCCTGGTCGGCGAACGAGCGGTAGCCGCTGACCAGGACCAGCCCGACGCCCTCGGCCGCGGCTGCCGCGAACATCCCCTCCACCGCCGTGGCCGTGTCGGGACGCAGGAGCGCCCTGTCGGTGGCGGTCGCCACCTCGGGCAGGCGCAGGTCGGCGGGGACGTAGTCCAGCGGCACCAGGGGACGCCGCTTGTTCACCACCAGGTCGACGGCGCCGGGATCGGCGTGCCGGGCAGCAGCCGCCGGGGTCGGGCCCGGCGCCGCATCCAATGCAGCGGGTGCTGGCTCACGCTGGGCCGGGGCCGGTAGGTCGCCGGGGGAGGGGATCTCGGCGGCAGCGTCCGGTGGCGGCGCCGCCGTGATCGACGTGGGGATCGGCGTGGCGATCGACGTGGGGATCGCCGCCGCCGGCTCCGGAGCGGGGGCCGAGCATGCGGAGAGTGCCAGCAGGAGCACCATCGCCGCGCCCGGCACGAGGCGCACGGTCAGGTCTTCCGCAGGAGCATGCGGCGGATCGAGTGGTCGGCGTCCTTCGTGAGGACGAGTTGCGCCCGTCCGCGTGTCGGCAGCACGTTGGCCAGCAGGTTGGGCTCGTTGATCCGCTCCCAGATGCCCTTGGCGGTCTGCCGTGCCTCCTCGTCCGTCAGGTTCGCGTACCGGTGGAAGTAGGACTCGGGGTCGGCGAACGCCCCGGACCGCAGCGACTGGAAGCGGTCGATGTACCACTGCTCGATATGGGCGGTCTTCGCATCCACGTAGATCGAGAAGTCGAAGAAGTCGCTGAGCGCCAGGCCCGTGATGCCGTCGGGTCGCGGCCGTGCCGGGGCGAGGACGTTGAGGCCCTCCACGATCAGGACGTCCGGCCGCCGCACCACCACTTCCCGGCCCGGGACGATGTCGTAGGTGAGGTGGGAGTACCAGGGTGCGGTCACCTCGGCCGCGCCGCTCTTGACCTCGCTGACGAAGCGGAGCAGCCGGCGGCGGTCGTAGGACTCGGGGAAGCCCTTGCGCTGCATCAGGCCGCGCCGTTCGAGTTCGGCGTTGGGGTAGAGAAAACCGTCCGTGGTGATGAGCTCCACGTCGGGGGTGTCCGGCCAGCGCCGCAGGAGCTCGCGGAGCACCCTCGCCGTCGTCGACTTGCCCACCGCCACGGAACCGGCGACGCCGATCACGAACGGGGTCCTGGTGGTCGTCTCGCCGAGGAACGTGTTCGTGGCCGCGTGCAGTTGACCCGCCGCGGCGATGTAGAGGTTGAGCAGGCGGGAGAGCGGGAGGTAGACCTCGCGCACCTCGTCGAGGTTCAGTGCGTCCCCGAGTCCGCGCAGGCGCTGCACGTCCTCCATGTTGAGCGGACTCTCGATCTCATGGGACAGACGTGACCACATGGGCCGGTCCAGCTCGACGAACGGTGTGAAGGATTCGGCACTGGTGGCCTGCTGCGTACCCGTGCTTCTGTCACTCACCCGACGATTCTGCCCGGTGGCCTGCGCATTAACCAATCCTGCCACCGGTACGATTGGAGGCATGTGTGGAATTGTGGGGTATGTAGGCCGGGACCACGGCCAGGGATCGTCGGCGCTTGACTCAGTCGCCCCGGCGTTCGGGCAGGAATCATCCGAAGCGCAGCACGGCGCGCTCGACGTCGTCATGGAGGGGCTGCGGCGGCTCGAGTACCGCGGGTACGACTCCGCGGGCGTCGCCGTGATCACCCCGGCCGGCATCGAATCGCGCAAGAAGGCCGGCAAGCTCACCAACCTCATCGACGAACTGGCCGCCGACCCGCTGCCGCGCTCGCTGACCGGCATCGGCCACACGCGGTGGGCGACCCACGGCGGACCCACCGACCAGAACGCGCACCCGCACCTGGCCGACGGCGGCCGGCTGGCCCTGATCCACAACGGCATCATCGAGAACTACGCCGAGCTGAAGGCGGAACTGACCGGTGAGGGCCTCACCTTCCTCTCCGACACGGACACCGAGGTCGCGGCAGGGCTCGTGGGCCTCCTGTACCGCAGGCTCGTCGACAGCGGCGCCCAGGGCGACCTCCTCACCCTGGCCCTGCAGCAGGCCTGCCAGCGCCTCGAGGGTGCCTTCACCCTGCTCGCCATCCACCAGGACCAGCCCGGCACCGTCGTCGCCGGCCGCCGCAACTCCCCGCTCGTCGTCGGACTGGGCGACGGCGAGAACTTCCTCGGCTCCGACGTCTCGGGCTTCATCGACTTCACGCGCCGCGCCGTCGAGCTCGGCCAGGACCAGATCGTCACCATCACGCCCGACGACGTCGCGATCACCGACTTCTTCGGCGCGCCCGCCGAGGGCACCGAGTTCCACGTCAGCTGGGACGCCGCGGCGGCGGAGAAGGGCGGCTTCGAGTCCTTCATGGAGAAGGAGATCCACGACCAGCCCGACGCCGTCGGACAGACGCTCCTCGGCCGGTCGGACGTCTCCGGCAACCTCGTGCTCGACGAGCTGCGCATCGACGAGTCCATCCTGCGCTCCGTCGACAAGATCGTGGTGCTGGCGTGCGGTACCTCGGCCTATGCCGGTCAGGTCGCCAAGTACGCGATCGAGCACTGGTGCCGGATCCCGACCGAGGTCGAGCTCTCCCACGAATTCCGCTACCGCGACCCGATCGTGAACGAGAAGACCCTCGTGGTCGCCATCTCGCAGTCCGGCGAGACCATGGACACCCTCATGGCCGTGCGCTACGCCCGGGAGCAGGGCGCCAAGGTCGTGGCGATCTGCAACACCAACGGCTCCACGATCCCGCGCGAATCGGACGCCGTGCTGTACACGCACGCCGGCCCGGAGATCGCCGTCGCCTCCACCAAGGCGTTCCTCGCCCAGATCACCGCGGCGTACCTGCTCGGCCTCTACCTCGCACAGCTGCGCGGCAACAAGTACCGCGACGAGATCGCCGACGTCCTCGCGGACCTCTCGACCATCCCCGCCAAGATCCAGTCCATCCTCGACGATGCCGACAAGATCAAGCAGCTCGGCGCGGACATGTCCAACGCGAAGTCCGTGCTGTTCCTGGGCCGCCACGTGGGCTTCCCTGTGGCCATGGAGGGCGCGCTCAAGCTCAAGGAGCTCGCGTACATCCACGCCGAGGGGTTCGCCGCCGGCGAGCTCAAGCACGGACCGATCGCGCTGATCGAGGAGGGCCAGCCCGTCGTCGTGGTCATGCCGTCGTCGACCGCCCGCGACTCGCTGCATGCCAAGGTGGTCTCCAACGTCCAGGAAATCCGAGCGCGCGGTGCCGTGACGATCGTCATCGCCGAGGAGGGTGACACCTCCGTGGAGGCCTACTCGGAGCACGTCTTCTACGTGCCCGCGTCGCCGACGCTCCTCGCACCGCTGCTCACCACGGTCCCGCTGCAGATCTTCGCGCTCGCCCTCGCCAGCGCCAAGGGCTACGACGTCGACCAGCCGCGCAACCTGGCGAAGTCGGTCACGGTTGAGTAGTGCCGTCCCGGTGCCGCCGCGGACTCCCGAGGCGGCACCCGTCGGGCGTGCGGCGTGATCGTCGGCATCGGGGTCGACGTCGTCGACATCGAACGCTTCCGTCAGCAGCTCGAGCGGACCCCCGCCCTGGTGGAGCGGCTCTTCGTCCCGGCCGAGCGCGGGCTCAACACCCGTTCACTCGCTGCGCGCTTCGCCGCCAAGGAGGCCATCGCCAAGGCCCTCGGTGCACCCGTGGGCATGAACTGGCAGCACTGCACCATCGCGGTCGATGACGCCGGTGCCCCCTCCGTCGTCGTCGAGGCGACGGTAGCGGCCGCGGCACGTGCCCGGGGCGTCGAGACATGGCACCTGTCGATCAGCCACGACGGCGGCCTCGCGACGGCCATGGTGGTGGCGGAGGGCCGCGCCACCTCGGCCGGCGAATAGTAACCGTACTGATTATCTGTCGGCTTACCGCTAAGCTCGATCATATGCTCAACGCCTTTTCCGGGGGTGACGTCCGCGCTGCGGAGGCACCCCTCATCGACGCCGGCCAGGGGGACACCCTCATGCAGCGGGCTGCCCACGGCCTGTTCGGCGTGGTGCTGGGGCTGCTGCGCGACGCCGGTCGCGGCATCTACGGAGCCACAGCCGTCGTGCTCGCCGGCAGTGGCAACAACGGAGCGGACGCCCTGTACGCGGGGGAGCGGCTCCTGCGCCGGGGGGTCGGTGCGACCGCGGTCCTCACCTCCGAGCGCGTGCACGCCGACGCCCTCGACGCCTTCGTCCGGGCCGGCGGTACCACCGTCCGCCTCGACGGCGCCGACGTCTCCGACCTCGCAGCGCACGCCGCAGCGGCCGACGTCGTCATCGACGGCATCCTCGGCACCGGTGCGAGCGGAGGGCTCCGGGGCACGGCCGCGGACCTCGTCCGGGCGATCGACGCGGCGGCCGGGCCCCGCGCGGCCCGCTCCGCGCTCGTCGTCGCCTGCGACCTGCCCAGCGGGATCGGGGTCGACACGGGACTCGTCCAGGGTCCGGTCCTCCCCGCCGACGCGACCGTCACCTTCGGGGCCGCGAAGCCTGGGCTCCTCATCGGCGACGGCGCCGTGGCGGCCGGTCAACTGCACGTCGTCGACATCGGCCTCGACCTCGCCCCGTTCCCGCCTGCGGCACGCACCCTGCTCGACGCCGACGCCGCCGCGCTGCTCCGCGTCCCGGGTGTCCGGGACCACAAGTACTCGCGCGGCGTCCTCGGTGTCGCCGCCGGGTCCATCCGCTACCCGGGGGCAGCCGCACTCGCGGTGGGCGCGGCCCTCGCCACCGGCGTCGGCATGGTGCGCTACCTCGGACCGCCCGCCGTCGCGGCTCTGATCCACCAGCGGAACCCCGAGGCGGTGTCCTCCACCGGCTCCGTCGCGGAGGCCCGCTCCCAGGCCTGGCTGGTGGGTCCCGGAGCCGTCGACGACGACGACCAGCGCACACGCGCCCGCGACGCGATCACCTCGGGACTGCCGGTCGTCGTCGACGCCGGTGCGCTCACCGAGGTACCGGAGCGCGTGGGACCCCAGGTCATCCTGACGCCCCACGCGGGAGAGCTGCGCGAGGTGCTCGCCGCGCGCGGCGTCGAGGCGGAACGATCCGCGATCGAGGCCGAACCCGCACACTTCGCGCTGAGGGCCGCCGAGGCCACGGGCGCCACCGTCCTGCTCAAGGGGTTCACGACGATCGTCGCGGCCCCCTCCGGCGCGCTGTTCGTGCAGGCGGACGCCACCCCCTGGCTCGCCACGGCGGGCTCCGGGGACACGCTCTCCGGGATCGTCGGGGCACTCGCCGCGACGCTCGCGGAGGACGACGGCGCGGCGGAACGCATCGGCGTGGACCCGGTGGACCTGTGGGCCGCCGTCGCCGCAGCCGGCGCGCTGATCCACGGCCGCGCCGGCCGTCGGGCGGCCCACCGTGGGCCGGTGGTGGTCTCGGATCTTCCCGGCGACATCGGAGCGGTCGTCGCGGACCTCCTCGAGGAGCGTCGCCTAGCGATGTGAGCGACACGGTTAACCAGTACGACAGACGAATGCGCTATGCATGAAGCAGGAGATCGGGGTCCGAGGACCCCGACGACCGCGAGTATCGCCGTGGCCGCCCCCGAGGCGCCCACGGCAGAAGACATCAAGGAGAACTCATGGAACTATGGCCCGGCGACGCGTATCCCCTCGGCGCGACCTATGACGGCACGGGAACGAACTTCGCGCTGTACAGCGAGGTGGCGGACCTGGTGGTCCTCTGTCTCTTCGACGACGACGGCACGGAAACCCGCATCGAGCTCAAGGAGGTGGACGGCTACGTCTGGCACGGCTACCTCCCCCAGGTGACTCCCGGACAGAAGTACGGCTACCGGGTCCACGGCCCCAACAACCCGGCCGAGGGTCACCGCTGCAACCCGAACAAACTCCTCCTGGACCCCTACGCCAAGGCGATCGCCGGTGACCTCGACTGGGACCAGGCCCTGTTCGGCTACAACTTCGGTGACGAGCACTCCGTCAACGACGAGGACTCCGCGGCGCACATGATGCTCGGCGTCGTCGTGAACCCGTTCTTCAACTGGGACGGCGACCGCATGCCGCGCACGCCGTATCACCAGTCCGTCATCTACGAGGCCCACGTCAAGGGACTCACGCAGCTGCACCCGGATGTCCCGGAGGAGCAGCGCGGCACCTACGCGGGCATCGCGCACCCCTCCGTGATCGCACACCTGCAGAAGCTCGGGGTCACGGCGATCGAGCTGATGCCCGTGCACCAGTTCGTCAACGACAGCACGCTGCAGGAGAAGGGCCTCTCGAACTACTGGGGCTACAACACCATCGGCTTCTTCGCCCCGCACAACAAGTACACCTCCACCGGTGACCAGGGCGAGCAGGTCCAGGAGTTCAAGGCCATGGTGCGCGAACTCCACCTCGCCGGTATCGAGGTCATCCTCGACGTGGTCTACAACCACACGGCCGAGGGCAACCACATGGGTCCCACGATCTCGATGCGCGGCATCGACAACGCGTCCTACTACCGCCTGGTCGAGGACGACAAGCAGTACTACATGGACACCACCGGCACGGGCAACTCGCTCAACGTCGGCAACCCGCACTCCCTGCAGCTGCTCATGGACTCGCTGCGCTACTGGGTCACGGAGATGCACGTCGACGGCTTCCGCTTCGACCTCGCCTCGGCCCTCGCCCGCGAGTTCTACGAGGTGGACCGCCTCTCGGCCTTCTTCGAACTCGTGCAGCAGGATCCGATCGTCTCGCAGGTCAAGCTCATCGCCGAGCCCTGGGACGTCGGTCCCGGCGGCTACCAGGTGGGCAACTTCCCGCCGCAGTGGACGGAGTGGAACGGCAAGTACCGCGACACGGTCCGCGACTTCTGGCGCGGAGAGCCCTCGAGCATCGGCGAGTTCGCCTCGCGCCTCACCGGTTCGGCGGATCTCTACGAGCACTCGATGCGCCGCCCCGTCGCGTCCATCAACTTCGTCACGGCCCATGACGGCTTCACGCTGCGCGACCTCGTGTCCTACAACGAGAAGCACAACGAGGCCAACGGCGAGGACAACAACGACGGCGAGTCGCACAACCGTTCCTGGAACGGCGGCGTCGAGGGACCGACGGACGATCCCGAGGTGCTCGCCATCCGCGTGCGGCAGCAGCGTAACTTCATCGCGACCCTCCTGCTCTCGCAGGGCGTCCCAATGCTGCTCCACGGCGACGAACTGGGCCGTACGCAGGAGGGCAACAACAACACCTACTGCCAGGACTCCGAACTGAGCTGGGTGCACTGGGACAAGATGGACCAGCCGTTGCTCGAATTCACCGCGGCCGTCAACCGCCTGCGGTCCGAGCACCCCACGTTCCGCCGTCGCCGGTTCTTCGACGGGCGCCCCGTGCGCCGCGGCGAGGGCGAGGCGCTGCCGGACATCGTGTGGCTCGACACGTCCGGCGAGCTGATGGCGCCCGAGGACTGGAACAGCGGCTTCGGCCGCTCGATCGGGGTCTTCCTCAACGGCCAGGGCATCCAGGGCCGTGACGCGCGCGGACAGCGGATCGTCGACGCCAACTTCCTGCTGTACTTCAACGCCCATGACGAGGCCGTGGACTTCACGATCCCCTCCGACGAGTACGGGACCTCCTGGGACGAAGTGATCGACACCGCCGGCAAGTACGCGGACAGCGAGGCCATCCCGGCCGGCGCCACGATCTCGATCGAGGCGAAGTCCATGGTGGTCCTGCGGGCGCACACGGAGGTCGAGGACGCTGACCATTCCGTCGCGGCGTCCCTGGCGATCCTCGCCAACGAGGTCACCGCCAAGACCGGCACCCCCTAGCACCACCCCGACAGGTACACCCACCCCCGTCCCAGGAGGACTTCCACGTGTTGACACCGAAATCGACCTACCGGCTGCAGATCCGGAGCGGGTTCGACCTGCATCGGGCCGCGGCCCTGGTGCCGTACCTGCACGACCTCGGAGTGGACTGGGTGTACCTGTCGCCGATCCTCACGGCGGAGAAGGGATCGGGCCACGGCTACGACGTGACCGATCCCACCGCCGTCGACCCCGACCGGGGCGGTCCCGGCGCCCTCGTGGCACTCAGCGAGGCCGCCCGGGCCGCGGGGATGGGCGTGCTCGTCGACATCGTCCCCAACCACATGGGCATCGAGACGCCCGCCGACAACGCCTGGTGGTGGCAGCTGCTGGAGGAGGGACCCTCCTCCCGCATGGCGGAGGCGTTCGACGTCGACTGGGACGCCAACGACGGACGGATCCGGGTACCGGTGCTCGGCGACGGCGACGGCGAGCTGGACCAGCTCACCGTCGTCGACGGCGAACTGCACTACTACGACAACCGGTACCCGATCGCCGAAGGGACAGCGCATCCGGGTGACACCGGAGCCGAGGTCCACGAGCGCCAGCACTACGAGCTCGTGAACTGGCGCCGCGCCGACAGCGAGCTGAACTACCGGCGCTTCTTCGGCGTGAACACGCTCGCGGGCCTGCGCGTCGAGGTGCCGTGGGTGTTCGAGGAGAGCCACAGCGAGGTGAAGCGGTGGTTCGACGAGGGCCTCGTGGACGGCCTGCGCATCGACCACCCGGACGGCCTCGCGGATCCCAAGGGCTACCTGGACGATCTCCGTACCCTGACCGGCGGCGCGTACGTGCTCGTGGAGAAGATCCTCGAGCCCGGGGAGAAGATGCCGGAGGACTGGGCCACGGAGGGAACCACCGGCTACGACGCCCTCGCCGACATCGACCGGCTCTTCACGGACCCGGCGGGCGAGCACGCCCTCACGGCGTCCGTGCCCGTGGATCCGTTCCACGAGATGATCCACGGCACGAAGCGCGGCATCGCCGACGGCATCCTCCGCTCCGAGGTGCTGCGGCTTACGCGGCTCGTCCCGGCGGACGCGGGCCTCGACCCGGAGGCTGCGGCGGACGCGATCGCCGAACTGCTGACCTGCTTCCCGGTCTACCGCAGCTACCTCCCGGGTGGCTCGGAGTACCTCGCCGAGGCGGTGCGGGACGCGCAGGTGCGCCGGCCGGACCTCGCGGACACCATCACCGCGCTGCACCCGCTGCTCGATCCGTTCCTCGACGGCGGTCCAGGGAAGCTGACGGAACTGGCCCGCCGCTTCCAGCAGACCTCCGGCATGGTCATGGCGAAGGGCGTCGAGGACACCGCGTTCTACCGGTACTCGCGGCTCGTCTCCCTCAACGAGGTCGGCGCGGATCCGGCCATCTTCTCGCTCGACCCGCTGGAACTCCACCGACGGCTGCTCGAACGGGAGACGGACAGCCCGCTGGCCATGACCACCCTCAGCACGCACGACACCAAGCGCAGCGAGGACACCCGCTCCCGGATCTCCGTCCTGTCCGAGCTGCCCGAGGTCTGGACCGACGTGCTGTCGGGGCTCGAGGACCTCGCGCCCATCGGCGACCCGACGTTCGCGCCGCTGCTCTGGCAGTCCCTGATCGGGGCATGGCCGCTGAGCCGCGAGCGCGCCCACGCCTACGCCGAGAAGGCCTCGCGCGAGGCCGACCTGAGTACGCACTGGACGGCGCCGGACGAGGAGTTCGAGCGCGGCATGCATGCCGCCGTCGACGCGGCGTTCGACGACGCCTCGGTCAACGCCGTCATCGAGGGCCTCGTCGCGCGGATCCAGCAGGCGGGCTGGTCGAACTCGATCGGCCTGAAGCTGCTCCAGCTGACCATGCCGGGGGTGCCCGACGTCTACCAGGGCACGGAGTTCTGGGACACCTCGCTCGTGGATCCCGACAACCGCCGGGAGGTGGACTACGACGCGCGCCGTCAGGTGCTCACCGACCTCGCCTTCGGCGCCCTGCCCCAGGTCGGTGCCGACGCCGCAGCGAAGCTGCTCGTGGTGACCCGCGCCCTGAAGCTCCGCCGGGACCGTTCCGAGCTGTTCACCGGCTACACCGCCATCCCGTCCTCCGGTGAGGCCGCGGACCACGTCTTCGGCTTCGACCGCGGGGGTGCCGTCACCCTGATCACGCGACTGCCCTACGGACTCGAGCAGCGCGGCGGGTGGGGGGACACCACGCTGGACCTCCCGTCCGGCACCTACACGTGCGCGCTCACCGGCGCCACCGTTGCGGGCGGCACCGTCCGCGCGGCCGATCTCTTCACCATCTTCCCCGCAGCCCTACTGGTCCAGGAGGACGCATCATGAGATCACCGTTCGACGTCTGGGCGCCCCGCGCCGAGTCCCTCACGCTTGTGGCCGACGGCACCGAGTACCCGATGACCCGTGGCGAGGGCGACTGGTGGCATCCGTCGGACGCCCCGCCGTCGTCGTCCGACGTCTCCTACGGGTACCTCGTCGACGGCTCCGACACCCCCGTTCCCGACCCGCGCTCGCGCCGCCAGCCCGAGGGCGTCCACCAGCTCTCCCGCACCTTCGACCCGGGCGCCCACGACTGGCAGGACGAGTCGTGGCAGTCGCCGGGCCTCGACGGCGGCGTCATCTACGAGATGCACCTCGGCACCTTCACCCCCGAGGGGACGCTCGACGCGGCGATCGGCAAGCTGGACCACCTCGTGGACCTCGGCGTGCAGTACGTGGAGCTCCTGCCCGTCAACGCCTTCAACGGGACCCACAACTGGGGCTACGACGGGGTCCTCTGGTACGCGGTCCAGGAGACCTACGGTGGTCCGGCCGCCTACCAGCGCTTCGTGGACGCCGCGCACCGGAAGGGCCTCGGCGTCATCCAGGACGTCGTCCACAACCACCTCGGCCCGAGCGGGAACTACCTCGGGCTCTTCGGCCCCTACCTCACGGAGGGCCTTTCCAACACGTGGGGCGACGCACTGAACCTCGACGGACCGCAGTCGGACGAGGTCCGCGAGTACGTGGTCGAGAACCTGCTCATGTGGTTCCGGGACTACCACGTGGACGGCCTCCGCCTCGACGCCGTGCACGCCCTGCACGACGAGCGCGCCGTGCACATCCTCGAGGAGTTCAGCACGCGCACCGACGAGTGCGCGGCGGAACTCGGCAAGCCGCTGTTCCTCATCGCGGAATCGGACCTCAACAACCCGCGCCTCATCCAGGGCCGCGACGTCGGCGGGTACGGACTGGCCGGCCAGTGGAGCGACGACTTCCACCACGCGGTGCACGTCAACCTCACGGGGGAGACCGAGGGGTACTACCTCGACTTCGACTCGGTCGGGGCACTCGCGAAGGTCCTCGAGAAGGGGTTCTTCCACAACGGGACCTACTCGTCGTTCCGCGAACGCCACCACGGCCGGGAGATCGATCCGTCCCGCGTCTCGCCGCTCCAGCTGGTCGTCGCGACCCAGAACCACGACCAGATCGGCAACAGGGCGGCCGGAGACCGCATCAGCGCCTCCCTGAACCCGGCACAGCTCGCGCAGGCCGCCGTGCTCAACATCCTCGGTCCGTTCACCCCGATGCTCTTCATGGGCGAGGAGTACGGGGCGTCCACGCCCTGGCCCTTCTTCACCTCCCACCCCGAACCGGAACTCGGCAGGGCCACGGCCGAGGGGCGGCTCAAGGAGTTCGAGCGCATGGGCTGGCGCCCTGAGGACGTGCCCAACCCCCAGGATCCCGCGACGTTCGCCTCCGCGAAGCTTCAGTGGGCCGAGGCGGAGCAGGGTCACCACGCCGAACTGCTCGCCACCTATCGTGAGCTCATCCGCCTGCGCCGTTCGCGCCCCGAACTGCGCGATCCCGACTTCGGCAGCATCTCGGTGGAGTTCGACGAGGACAGCCGCTGGATCGTCCTGCACCGCGGCAGCACCGCCGTCGTGCTGAACCTGGCCGACACGATGGCGACCGTCCCGGTGCGCGGGGCCGACGCCGAGGTCCTGCTGTCCACGGTCGACGGCGTCGGGCTGCTGGCCGACACCGTGCAGCTGCCGCCCCATGCAGCGCTCGTCCTCAGCCTCGCCGCAGCGTAGCCCGCGGACTCTGCAAGGGTTACGACAGGAGGGGCGCCCGGCGGGACGAACCGTCGGTGGACTCCGGCATACTGGGCGGGAGATCTTCCCCGAGGGGAGGCGGATCCCGCCCACGTGGGTGCGGGGCTCCGGAAGGCACGAGGCGGCAGGAACACCATGACCCTGGACATCACGACACTGCGGGTGGCTTTCGGGGCCATCGCCATCACCCTCTTCGTGCTGTTCTACACCGTCGCCTTCCGCCAGACCCGGTCCGCCTACAGCGCATGGTGGTGCGCCGCCATCGCCTTCTTCTTCATCGGATCCTCCGGCTACCTGCTCGACGGCACCGGGCACCAGGTGTGGGCCAACCCGCTGTCCAACACGCTGCTGGTCCTGGGGACGGTCAGTGTATGGGCGGGCGCCCGGACCCTGCGGACCAGCAAACCGGCCTGGCTCCAGCTGTCGGCGGCACCGCTCCTGACGCTGCTCGCCTCGGCGGTCGACAACCCCGCCACCAATACGTGGTCCGGTGGTCCGGTGTTCCTCGGCATGATGTCGCTGACCATCGGACTCGCCTCGTGGGAGCTGTGGCGGCTGCCCAGCAGCTACAGCAGGGTGCAGGCTCCGCTGGCGGTCGCCTCCGGCTTCCTGGCTCTCCTCTACCTGGGCCGGTGCATCGCCTTCGTGGCCGGCGGCCAGGACGGGTACGCCTTCACCACCTACTTCGGCTCGGGCATCACCACCCTGATCACCATGCTGCTGCTCGTCGTCGTGTCCTTCAGCGCAGCGGCGCTGAGCGCCGAGCAGATCGCCACGGACCTGCGCACGCGTGCCGACCGGGACGCGCTGACGGGGCTGCTCAACCGCTCGGGGTTCCTCGACCTCGCATCCGTGCAGACGGATCGGCTCGCCCGGACGGACCGGCCCGGGACGCTGATCCTCGCCGACCTCGACTTCTTCAAGAGCGTCAACGACACCCACGGCCATGCCGCGGGGGACACCGTCCTCAAGGCCTTCGCCGCGGCCTGCGCCGAGACGGTCCGCTCCACCGATCTCGTGGGCCGGTACGGGGGCGAGGAGTTCATCTTCCTGCTGCCCGGAGCCTCGGTGTCCAGGAGCGAGGACATCACGCGGGACGTGAGCATGGCCCTGCGGGGACACTCGACGCCGGGCGGGTTCGAGATGCCGACCGTGAGCTACGGCGTCGCCGCGGTCGAAGCGGCGGACTACGATCTCGACGCGGCGATCGCCGCGGCCGACCAGGCGCTCTACGCCGCCAAGGCCAGCGGGCGGAACAAATCGGTGCGCGCCATCCGCCCGGCGGGGAAGGGGCCGGGCTCATCGGCCGAGCCGCCTCCGGGTCCGCTCCGGGTCCCGTAGGCCCCCACCGTGCCTCCCCGGGGGAAGCAGCGTCCGCTCGCCTAGGATGAGGGGATGACCTACCACCCCGCTGATGACCGTTATGAGAAGATGCCGTACCGCCGAGTGGGACGGAGCGGACTGCAGCTTCCCGCCGTCTCCCTGGGCCTGTGGCACAACTTCGGTGATGACAAGCCCTTCGACACGCAGCGGGCCATCCTCCGCCGGGCGTTCGACCTCGGCGTGACCCACTTCGACCTCGCCAACAACTACGGCCCGCCCTACGGCAGCGCGGAGACGAACTTCGGCCGCCACCTGAAGGACGACTTCCGCCCGTTCCGCGACGAACTCGTGATCTCCAGCAAGGCCGGGTACGACATGTGGCCGGGCCCGTACGGCAACTTCGGCTCCCGGAAGTACCTGCTGGCGAGCCTCGACCAGTCCCTCGAGCGCATGGGGCTTGACTACGTGGACATCTTCTACAGCCACCGCCCCGACCCCGAGACGCCGCTCGAGGAGACGATGGGCGCGCTGGACACCGCGGTGCGCTCCGGACGGGCGCTCTACGCCGGGATCTCGTCCTACTCGCCCAAGCGGACGCTGCAGGCCGCCGCGATCCTGGCGGATCTCGGCACGCCGCTGCTGATCCACCAGCCCTCGTACTCGATGCTGAACCGGTGGGTGGAAAACGGGGAACCGAACCTGCCGGAGGCACTCGAGGCCACGGGTGCCGGATCGATCGCCTTCTCGCCGCTGGCGCAGGGCCTGCTGACGAGCCGCTACCTCGACGGGGTGCCCGCCGACTCGCGCGCCGCCGCCCAGAAGTCGCTCTCCGAGGACCACCTGTCGGAGGACAACCTCCGCCGGGTGCGGGGGCTGAACGCGATCGCCGAGGGCCGCGGCCAGAGCCTCGCCCAGATGGCCATCGCCTGGATCCTGCGTCCGCAGGTCAAGGGTTCACCCATCACGTCGGCGCTCATCGGCGCCTCCAGTGTCCGCCAGCTGGAGGACAGCCTGGCAGCCGTGCAGAACCTCGACTTCACCTCGGAGGAGCTGCACGCCATCGACGAGTTCGCCGTCGATTCGGACATCAACCTCTGGGCACGGGCACTGGACGCCTGACCCGGTCATCGGGCCGGCGGGCGGAAGCGGCGCGCCCGCCGGCCGGGGACGCACGCGCTTCGGGGTCGTCCCGGCGCGTCCCCGAAGCGCGGGTCCGCGTGCCACCCCGGCGCCGTCGGACCCGGTCGAGGGTGACAATGGGGGATGACTGACGGAATGCCTGGCCGGGACCCGATGCTCGGCGTGTGGGCCACCCTCGGCGAGCCCGACTCGCGAACGCACTGGCGGCGGCCGGCCTCGGCTGGGTGGGCCTCGACGCGCAGCACGGTCATTTCGACGATCGTGGGCTGCGGGACACCCTCGGTCGGCGGTCGGCGGGCGACGCCCCGATGCTCTTGCGGGTCGCAGCCAATGACGCCGCACTCATCGGCCGGGCGCTCGACGCGGGCGCGGACGGCGTCGTCGTGCCCCTCGTGGACACCGTGGCCGACGCCGAAGCGGCTGTGGCCGCCAGCCACTACCCTCCCCTCGGGGCCAGGAGCTGGGGGCCGCTCCACGGCGCCCGGCCGGTCCACCAGCCGGGCTCCGACGGCGGACGGCACGCCGTCCCGCTGTGTTCGGTGATGATCGAGACCGCCCGCGCCCTGGAGGCGGTGGAGGGGATCGCCGCGGTCCCCGGGGTGGACATGATCTTCGTCGGTCCGTTCGATCTGTCGCTCGCCCTCGGGCTGGAGGTCGACGACCTCCTCGCGTCCACGGGGGAGCGCGCTCCGCTGGAGAGGATCATCGGCGCCTGCAGGGTCGCGGGGATCCGGGCGGGTGCCTACGCGGGCACGCCCGAACGCGCGGCGATCCTCGGCGCGGCGGGCTTCTCCTGGATCGCGGCCACGACGGACACCGGCCTGCTGCCCCTGGGGGCGGACGAGGTGCGGCGCCGCATGCACGCCGACGGTCGGCATCAGCCGGACCAGGACGCTCCCAGCGCGGGGAATGCCTCCTCGTAGCCTGCAAGGACCCTCGCGGCCGAATGGAACGAGTCGACCAGCGGATGGCCCGCGAGTGCACGAAGGGCCGAGTCGCGGTCCCCGTGCACCGCGGCCCGGACGGTGTCCTGCTCCACGGCCTTGACGTCCGCCATGAGGCCGAGCTGGTGCAGCGTCAGCGGCGCGGCGGCCAGTGGACGGGCGCCCGAGCCGTCGACGACGGACGGGACCTCCACGACGGCGTCCGGAGGCAGCCCGGGGAAGGTCGACGCGTTGCGGACGTTCAGGATGAGCTCCGCGCGGCGGCCCGTGAGCAGGGCGCGCATGACCTCGAGGGCCACGCGCTCGTACCCGCCGCCGGCGAGGTCCGCCTCGTCGCGCTGTTCGTCCTCGCCGCGCGCCTCGGCGAGGTAGCCGGACTCCCGTTCCCGCCGGGCGTCCTCCCACACGGCGAGTGGTTCCGCCGCGGCGAGCAGGCGCGGGTACAGGTCCTGCTGCTGGTCGCGGAGAATCTCCCCCCGCGTCCTGTCAGCACTCCGGATGGACCGCAGGGCCTCCCGGTGGAAGTAGTAGTAGAACAGGTACTCGTTGGGCAGGGCACCGAGGGTCCTCAGGAGGTCGGGGCCGAACAGGCGTCCCTCCTCGAAGCCGGCGAGCCGCGCGGGATCGGCCAGGAGTGCGGGAAGGCGGTCGGTCCCGTCCGCGGCCAGGCCGCGGAGCCAGCCGAGATGGTTCAGGCCGACGTAGTCGACGCCCGCGAGCGAGCCGTGCAGGTCCACGCCGGCCGCCCGCGCGGCCCGCGTCACGAGGCCCGACGCCGAATCGCAGATCCCGACGACCCGCGAGCCCAGGACCGCCGAGACCGCCTCGGTGACCATCCCCGCGGGGTTCGTGAAGTTGATCAGCCAGGCGTCGGGGGCATGGTCGCGCATCAGGGTGGCGACACGCATCATGTCCGGGATGGACCGCAGGGCGTAGGAGATCCCGCCTGCTCCGACGGTCTCCTGTCCCAGCAGGCCGGCGGCCAGGGCCACGCGCTCGTCGAGGATGCGGCCCTCCGCTCCGCCGCTCCGCACCGCGGCGAACACGATGTCCGCCCCTGGCAGCGCGTCCTCGAGACGGGACTCCACGCGCACCGACGGCGCCGGGCGGCCGGCGGGCTCCGGCAGCGCACCCAGCACCCGGGCGACGGCGTGCGCGCGCTCCGGTAGCGCGTCGAGCAGGACGACGTCGGACACGAGCCCGGCGAACGGGCCCTCGAGAAGTGCGCGGTAGACCAGCGGCACCCGGAAGCCGCCGCCGCCCACGATGACCAGGCGTGCGCCGGTTCCGTCAGTACTGGGCAAGGCTCGACCCGCTTCCGTGGTGGGTGGTCCGCTGCGGTGCGTGCCCGGCGGCGGTGCCGTGCACGGTGTTCGATGGCGCCTGCCGCCCCGCGACCGGCGCCTTGGAAGTATTCTGCCGTACATGGCCCATCAGCACCGCTTCGATCCGCTGGCGGCCACACGCGCGCCGGACAGTCCCGAGTTCGATCTCCTGCTCGCCGGGCAGGTGTTCTTCGACATCAGCTTCACCGGGCTCGACCAGCTGCCCTCACCGGGCACGGAGGTCTGGACCGACGGCATGGGATCCGGGCCCGGGGGCATCGCGAACCAGGCCATCGCCGCGAGCAGGCTCGGGCTCCACACCACGCTCGCCGCGGCCTTCGGCGACGACGGCTACGGCCAGTTCAACTGGGACGTGCTGCAGGACCAGGAGCACGTGGACCTGTCGAGGTCGCGCGTCTTCGGGCAGTGGCACTCGCCGGTGACCGTGTCCCTCTCCGTGCACCAGGACCGTTCCATGGTGACGCACGGGCACCCCGCACCACTGCGTGCATCGGAGCTGATCGGGACGCCGCCGTCGTGCCGCGCCGCCATCGTGGGCGTCGAGCCCGAGGTGGAGCAGTGGGCGCGGGCGGCCGCGGCCCAGGGGACGAAGCTGTTCGGCGACGTCGGCTGGGATCCCGCGGGGGAGTGGGCGGCGGAGACGCTTGAGTCGCTCGAGCACTTCTACGCGTTCATGCCGAACGCGGTCGAGGCGATGGCGTACACGCGCACGGACGACCCCTGGACCGCCCTGTACTCGCTGGCGGACCGCGTGCCGGTCGCCGTCGTCACGGTGGGCCAGCAGGGCGCCATCGCCATCGATTCGGTCACGGGTGAGGAGGAGTGGGTGCCGGCACTGCCGGTGTCGGCCTACGATCCGACCGGTGCGGGCGATTGCTTCGGAGCGGCCTTCGTGATGGCCGACCTCGCGGGCTTCTCCCTCGCGGACCGCCTCAGCTTCGCCAATCTCTGCGCGTCGCTGTCGGTGCAGCACGTGGGAGGATCCCTGGCCGCGCCGGGGTGGGGCGATATCGCGGACTGGTGGCACCGCGTCAGCGAAGGGCGCGACGGCATCCGTAAGCAGTGGCTGCGCCGGTACGCCTTCCTCGAGGACCTGGTGTCCGATGTCCCGTCCGAGGCGTTGCGCCGGGCGACGGCGACGATCGCGCGGCACTCCGACGCGTCGCCGCCGACACGTCCGCCCGAGCCCTGCTCGGACGGGACCGGCTGAGCCGCCCGCACGGGAGGCGGCGGACGGCAGGGTCGGGACGATCGCCGGTGGGGCGTCACCCTCGGAGGGCGGCTGCCTCGCCGAGCCAGCGGGCGTACCGCGCCCAGGGATCAGTGACGCCGGCGGCGAGCCGGCCGATGTGCTCCTCGATCTCCGGAGCGCCCGCGAACCACTCGGACCGGCCGAGGCGCCAGGTGGCGAACTGCTCGTGCCGTCGGTGCTCCACCAGGCGGTCGCCGCGCTCGAAGGCGAGGACCTCGTCGTGCCAGATCCGGGCCAGCCGCTGCCGCGGGTTCGCCGTCGTGCCGATCTTGATGCGGTCCCGGTACCGGATGTAGTAGACGACGTCGACGCGCGGCGGCGGCAGCCCGTCATCGAGGGCGTCGCCGACCCGCCACTCGCAGGCGGCGCACGCCCACCCCGACGCGTACCGCACGCCGAGCCGCGAGCCGCAGGCCGCGCAGGCGCCCGGCAGCAGGTCCGTGGTGCCGTACTCGGCGCCGACCCACTCCGCGACCAGCGCCGCATGCGTCGGGCAGACGGGGAACGGTCCGTCGCCCGCGGCACGACCGCAGGAGCCTCCGTCACCGTCGGGGAGCACGCAGCCGCGGGTGCCTGACGGGGGTTCGACCATGCCTTCGATCCTTCCTCCCGCCGTGCCCGGCTGCAACCCGTGTGCGCCGGCCGGGCTCCGAACCTGCTGGAGGATGGCGGCAGGAGGTTCCGACGGCGGCGGCTCCCACCGAGCTGGCAGAATGGGGTGAGTGACTTCCACCGAGCGCGTTGCAGAGATCGACCTCGATGCCCTGCGGCACAACATCCGGCACCTGCGCGACGTCGCCCACCCCGCACGGGTCATGGCCGTCGTGAAGGCGAACGCCTACGGCCACGGTGCGGTGCCGGTGGCGCGCGCCGCGCTCGAGGCCGGTGCCGCATGGCTCGGTGTAGCCCACATCAGCGAGGGCGTCGCACTGCGCAGGGCCGGCATCGAGGCGCCGATCCTGGCCTGGCTGCACACCGCAGGGACCGACTTCACCGCAGGCGTCGAACACGGGCTCGACCTCGGGATCTCGGGCTGGGAGCTCGAGCGGGTGGTCGCCGCGGCGCGTGAACTCGAGCGCCCCGCCATCGTGCACCTGAAGATCGACACGGGCCTGGGCCGCAACGGCTGTCCGCCGGAGAAGTGGGACGCCCTGCTCAGCAGGGCGGTGGCCCACCAGGAGGAAGGGCTGATCCGCGTTGTCGGGATCTTCTCCCACCTCGCCGTGGCGGACGAGCCTGCCCGACCGGAGACGGATCTGCAGGTGCAGGCGTTCCGGGAGGCCGTCGCCGCCGCGGAGAACGCGGGGATCGATGTGGAGGTGCGGCACCTGGCGAACACACCGGCGACGTTCTCCCGGCCCGACTGCCACTTCGACCTGGTGCGCGTGGGCCTCGGCATCTACGGGCTCTCGCCCTTCTCCGACCAGGACTCCGCAGACCTCGGACTGCGGCCCGTCATGACCTTCAGCACCACCGTCTCGAACTGCAAGGAAGTGCCCGCCGGGCAGGGCGTGTCCTACGGCTACGCCTACCGCACGCAGAAACCCACCACGCTCGGGCTGATCCCCGTCGGTTACGGGGACGGCGTTCCACGCATCGCCACCGGCGCCCCGGTGCTCGTCGGCGGCCGGATGTACCCGGTGGTCGGCCGGATCGCGATGGACCAGCTCGTCATCGACTTCGGCACCACGGGCATCGCCGACGCACCGGACGGTCCGCTGGGCAAGCGCGCCGTGCTGTTCGGCGGAGCCGGTTCCCCGGCCGTCGAGGACTGGGCCGCTGCCGCACAGACCATCAACTACGAGGTGGTGACCCGGATCAGCGACCGCGTGGAGCGGATCTACCTGGACCCGGGGAAGGGGAGCGCGGGCGATGACGCCGACGCCTGACTGGACGGCGTCCTACGACGTCGGCTCGGCCACCGAACTGCAGGCACTCGCCGCGGCCCTCGCGCCGCAGCTCCGACCGGGTGACCTGCTGGTCCTCTCGGGTGAGCTCGGCGCCGGCAAGACGACCTTCACCCAGGGGCTCGGGCGGGGCCTCGCGGTCGAGGACCGCATCATCTCGCCGACCTTCGTGCTCGTCCGCCAGCACTCCTCGAGGGGCGACGGCCCGGGCCTCATCCACGTGGACGCGTACCGGCTCGAGAGTGCGGCCGCGGTCGACGACCTGGACCTCGAGGCCACCATGGCCGCCAACGTCACGGTCATCGAGTGGGGGGCCGGCCGCGTGGAGCACCTGAGCGACAGTTGGCTCCGGGTGGACATCGCACGGCCGCTCGGCGGTACCGGGCCCACGGCAGCAGACGGGGAATTGGTCACAGTGTTCGACGACGACGGCGTGGACGAGGTGCGCACCGTCACCCTCACCGGTGTGGGGCCACGGTGGACCGGACAGCAGCCCGGACTCCCGCTCGACTAGGCTGGACCGGTGCTTCTCCTCGCCATCGACACCTCCGCCGCGGCCACGGTCGCGCTCCTGCGGGACGACGTCGTCGTCGGCCGGTTCGGCAGCTCCGACACCCGGTCGCACGCCGAGGTCCTCGCTCCCGCGGTGCAGCGCATCCTCGACGATGCCGGCGTCGCGGGCACGGAACTCGACGCCGTCGTCGCGGGCGTGGGGCCGGGCCCGTTCACCGGGCTGCGGGCGGGGCTCGTCACGGCCCGCACGCTCGGCTTCGTCTGGGGCGTACCCCTCCACGGCGTCATGAGCCTCGACGCCCTGGCCCTCGATGCCGCAGCGGGCGGAGTCCTCCCGGCCGGGAGGAGATTCCTCGTCGGGACGGACGCGCGTCGCGGCGAGGTCTACTGGGCCGAGTACGGCATGCCGACGGACGGCGGGAGCCTGCCCGAACTCCTCGACGGCCCCCACGTCGGCGCCGCCGCCGGCCTGCCCGAGGGGCTGCCGCTCGTGGGCCGGGCAGCAGGGCTCTACCCGGACGACGTCGACGGCGTCCCGGCCTTCGCGTCGTCCGACCCGGACGCGGCCGCGCTCGGTCGCGTGGCCCGCCTGCGCCTCCTCACCGGACAGGACCTCCGGGACACCTCTCCGCTCTATCTGCGGGAGTCCGACGCACGAGTGCCCGGGCCGCGGAAGCGGGCGACGGCGTGAGGTACACCCTGCGGGACCTGACGTTCGAGGACATCGAGACGATCGGAGGGCTGGAGGAAGAGCTCTTCCCGGCCGACGCCTGGCCCATCGAGATGTTCTACTCCGAGTTCTTCCAGCCGGACACACGGCGCTACATCGTGGCGGAGGTGGACGGCGAGGCAGTGGGATACGCGGGCCTCATGGTCCTCGCCACGACGGCCGACATCCAGACCATCGGCGTGCTGCCCCGCTTCGAGGGCCAGGGCATCGGCCGGGCCCTGCTCACCGAGCTGCTCGACGAAGCCCGGCGGCGGGGCGCCGACAACGTGATGCTCGAGGTGCGGGCGGACAACCCGCGTGCGCAGCAGCTGTACACGCGCTTCGGTTTCGCACGGATCCACACGCGGAAGAGGTACTACCGCGACGGCGTCGACGCCTGGGTCATGAGGCTCGCACTGGCCACCGAGGACGGGGAGACACCGTGACGACCGCAGAACCGCTGATCCTCGGCATCGAGTCGTCCTGCGACGAGACCGGTGTCGGGATCGTCCGCGGCACCCGCCTCCTGACCAACACCGTGTCCTCCTCCATGGACGAGCACGTGCGCTTCGGCGGCGTCATCCCCGAGATCGCCTCACGGGCGCACCTCGAGGCCTTCGTGCCGACACTGCGGTCCGCGCTCGACGACGCCGGCGTCACCCTCGACGAGCTCGATGCCATCGCGGTCACGGCCGGCCCGGGACTCTCGGGCGCGCTGATGGTGGGTGTGTCCGCAGCGAAGGCGCTCGCCGTCGCGACCGGCAAGCCGCTCTACGCGATCAACCACCTGGTGGCGCACGTCGGCGTCGGCATGGTCGGCGGCACCTTCGCCGACGGGCTGCCGCCGAACCTCGGAGCGCTGCTCGTGTCCGGTGGCCACACGGAGATCCTCCGCGTGGGACACATCGCGAACGACGTCGAGCTGCTGGGCTCGACCATCGACGACGCCGCCGGCGAGGCGTACGACAAGACCGCGCGCATCCTGGGCCTCGGGTATCCGGGCGGACCCGCCATCGACCGGCTGGCGGCGGAGGGCGACCCGAAAGCCATCCGCTTCCCGCGCGGGCTCTCGCAACCCAAGTACATGGGAACGGCCGAGGAACCCGGCCCGCACCGCTACGACTGGTCCTTCAGCGGGCTCAAGACGGCGGTCGCCCGCGCCGTGGAGCAGTACGAGGCAGCAGGGCTGGACGTCCCCGTCGCCGACATCGCCGCGTCCTTCCAGGAGGCCGTGGTGGACATCATCACCTCGAAGGCCGTCCTCGCGTGCCGGGAGCACGGCATCACGAACCTCCTGCTGGGCGGTGGAGTCGCAGCGAACCGGCGGCTCCGGGACCTGACGCGGGAGCGGTGCACGGCTGCGGGCATCACGCTCACCGTCCCGGCGCCGTCGCTCTGTACCGACAACGGTGCGATGGTCGCGGCCCTCGGTGCGCAGATCGTGATGGCCGGCGGGGCGCCGAGCGGGATCGCCTTCGGGACCGATCCCTCGCTCCCCGTCACGAGTATCGTCCTCCCCGGAGCCTGAGGGCGGCAGCTCCGGCCCGCGACCGGTCGGAACACCGGACGACGAAAAGTCATCGTGTGCGTAAGTCTGCACGTATAGTGGAGTCTCCGTCCCCGACGAAACGGCCTCTCATCATGCTCTCCGTCCTGCGTTCCACCTCATACCGGAATCTGTTCACCGCCCAGGTGGTGGCGCTCCTCGGCACCGGGCTGCTCACCGTGGCGCTCGGACTGCTGGCCTTCGACCTGGCCGGAGAACGGGCGGGCGCAGTGCTCGGCACGGCCCTCACCATCAAGATGATCGCGTACGTCGTCGTGGCTCCCGTCATGGCCGCGGTGGTCGAACGCCTGCCCCGCAAGGTGGTCCTCGTCGCCGCGGACGGGGTGCGTGCCATGGTCGCCCTCAGCCTTCCCTTCCTCGACCAGATCTGGCAGGTCTACGTCCTGGTCTTTCTCCTCCAGTCGGCCTCGGCAACCTTCACGCCGGCGTTCCAGGCCCTGATCCCGCTGGTCCTGCCGGCCGAGAAGGACTACACCAGGGCGCTCTCGCTGTCGCGGCTCGCGTACGACGTCGAATCCCTCGTCAGCCCGCTGCTCGCTGCGGCACTGCTGTCCGTGCTCTCGTACTCGGACCTGTTCCTCGGGACGATGCTCGGGTTCCTGGCCTCCGCGCTCATGGTCCTCGTCACGCGCCTGCCGGCGATCCCGGCGGTCGCCGGTCAGGGCTCGCTGCTGCACCGCACCACGCTGGGCACGCGGATCTTCCTGCGGGAGCCGAGCCTGCGCGGCCTGCTGGCGCTGAACCTCGTCGTCGCCGCGGCCACGGCCCTGGTCCTGGTCAACACCGTGGTGTACGCACGGGACCTGTTCGCGGGCACCAACACAGACGTCGCCCTGGCCCTGGCCGTCTACGGGGCGGGCTCCATGCTCGTGGCGTTCGCGGCCCCTCGGGTCCTCGAGGGCATCTCCGACCGTACGTTCATGCTGATCGGCGCGGCCATCCTGCCCGCCGGTGTCCTGGCCGCCGCGGTCGTGGCGGGCGCCGGCTCGCCGTGGTGGGTCTTCCTGGCGCTCTGGGCGGTCCTGGGCGTCGGGACCTCCATGATCAGCACGCCCTCCTCGAGGCTGCTGCGGCGTGTTGCCATCGATGCCACGAGGGGATCTCTCTTCACGGCGCAGTTCTCGCTCAGCCACGCCTGCTTCATGCTGACCTATCCGATCGCGGGCTGGATCGGCGCAGCGGCGGGACAGCCGGCGGCCGCTCTCTGCCTCGCCGTGCTGGCCGCCGGCGGGACCGTCGCCGCCCTGGTGTCGTGGCCCGCTGCCGCGACCTCGCCTGCAGCGGCAGGTCCCGAAGCGCGCGCCGCCCGGTAGCGTAGGGGGCACGGCGGACATCGACGAGGGGAGGCCGGCATCAGCGACAGCACAGCGGCACAGCCGGACCACGGGCATGGCAACGACGGCGGTGCTCCCAGCCTCGTGCATCCGGTGGCACCGGACTCGCAGCGGCTCGAGGCGGGCGCCGGCACCTTCCGCATGCTGGCGGACCCGACGCGGTTCCATCTCCTCTGGCTGCTCACGCAGGGACCGGCCGACGTCGGCACCCTGGTCGCGGCGACCGGTGCGAACCGCACCGCGGTCAGCCAGCACCTCGCCAAACTTCGGCTCTCCGGCCTCGTGGCCACGCGCAGGGAGGCCCGGAACGTGGTCTACAGCATCATCGACGGGCACCTCACCCGGCTCATCCTCGAGGGGATGAACCACGCGGACCACCGCGTCACCGGGGAGCCGGTGCATGAGGAGTGACGACCGCGGGATGAACAGGCCGACAGAGCCATCGGCGGGGAACCAGGCGGGTTCCCCGATCGTGCGGGACTATCCGCTGAGTGCCGCGATCCTGGCGATCGGACATGGGCAGCGGTCGCTGGCCGCCTCCCTCCTGGGGGAACTGGGGCTCTTCCCCGGGCAGGAGCTGCTGCTCATGCAGTTGTGGGATCAGGACGGCCTGTCGCAGAAGTCCCTCGGCGCCCCGCAGCGGCTCGATCATTCCACCGTGGCGAAGTCGGTCCGGCGGCTCGAGGCCGCGGGCCTCATCACGCGGAGCCGGTCGACGACGGACGGGCGGGTGACGCTCGTGTTCCTCACCGACGCCGGACGTGCCCTGCGCGGGCCGGTCACGGAGGCATGGGCCCGCCTTCAGGGGACCGTTGCGGCCGGGCTGACCGACGAGGAACAGGACGAGTTCACCCGGCTCGCCCGGAAGATCCTCGACGGGATGGACCGGGCGGGCCGGGAGGCGCCTCAGACGCCCTGAACCACGATCTTCCCGCGCAGGTGGCCGGTCTCGCTCAGGCGATGCGCCCCGGCGAGGTCGTCGAAGGGGAACAGGGCGGCGATCGGCGTCGCGATCTTCCCCTGCGCGGCGAGCTCGAGCACATCGGCGAAACCGTCCGCCGTCAGGGTCGTCGGATCACCGGCGGCGGCCGCCACACCGAGGGCCGGAGCGGTGAAGTCCGAGATGGTGATGATGCGCTCCGTGCCGCCCATCAGGTCGATCGCGACGGGGATGAATCCCTGCCCTGCGACGTCGAAGACCGCATCCACGCCCTGCTCCGCCACGGCACGGATCCGCTCGCCCACGCCGTCGCCGTAGCCGACCGGGATGGCGCCGAGTGTGCGGAGGTACTCGTGGTTCGCCTCGCCCGCCGTCCCGATCACGGTGACGCCCGCCGCGACGAGCAGTTGGACCGCCATGCTTCCCACGCCGCCCGCCGCGCCGTTCACGACCACGGTCTCGCCCCTGGTGATCCGCAGCGGAGCGAGTGCGCGCCGGGTGGTCTCGGCACCCGTGGGGATGGTGACGGCATGCTCGAAGCTGAGACCGTCGGGCACCCGGGCGACGGCGTCGGCCCGGCTCAGCGCGTATTCGGCATAGGAACCGGTCGCCGCGAATCCTGCGACGCGGTCCCCGACGGCGATCCCCTGCACACCGTCGCCCACGGTGTCGACGACGCCGGCGAGTTCGGCACCGAGGATGGCGGGGAAGGTCGTCGGCATCACCTCGGCCATCCAGCCCTTCCGGATCTTGGTCTCGAGGGGGTTGATGCCGATGGCGCGGACGCGGATGCGGACCTGGCCTGCTCCCGGGACGGGGAGGGGGACATCCCTCGGTACGAAACCGTCCTCCGTGCCGAAGCCGTCGAGGACGAGGGCCCTCATGGTGGCTCCCGCCGGGCCCTGCCGGCCTGCCGGGTCGGCGGGAAGGATGTCCGCTCCGGTCGTGGTGTTCGTGGTGTCCATGGTGCTCTCCTGGGTGGTGGTGGGTTGGTGAAGGACACAATTACGTTGCCAACCACATAATTCCCCGGTTCCCACCTGGGGCTCCAGAAGATCGCCCGGGAACAGGGCAGGGGCCGGACTCCCGAAGGAATCCGGCCCCTGCGTGGGTCCTGGGACTACAGAGTGCCTCGACGATCCGTCGGGTCGCCGTCGGCCAGTGTGTCATCCCGGAGGCCCTGGCTCTCGGAGGGGACTCCGGTGCCCGGGACGCCGTCCACTGCGGGGACGGGGTCGACGTCGATGACGTCCACGTCGTCGACCACCGGGGTGGTCTCGGGGACGACGGGCGCGGCGTCGACGACGGGGACCGTCTCCACGACGGTCTCCTCCTCGTCTTCCTTGCCCTTGCTCGCTGCCGCTGCGGCCACGCCGGCCACGGCAGCTGCCGCGGCTACCCCGACTCCCGCCGCGACCTTGCCGGATACGCCGGCCTTTCCGCTGTCACCGCGTGACTGCTCGGCGTCGTCGACCGTGGGGGTCCCGGGCTGCCCGGCGACCGTCCCGCGCCAGGCGCCGGTGGCGTAGCTCTCCGACTCGATGAATTCCTTGAACCTGTGCAGGTCGGCCTTGGCCTGGTTCTCCACGACGTTGAGCTTGTCGCCCACCTTCTCGACGAGGCCCTCGGGCTCGTACTCGAGTGTGAGGTTCACACGCGTGGTGCCGCCGAGGTCCTCGAAGGAGACGGTGCCGGCATTGGTGGCACCTTCCGTGGCGGCCCAGGAGACCTTGCGGTCGGGCACCTGCTCGAGGACCCTCGCCTCCCACTGCCGGCGGATGCCGCCGATCTCCGCGACCCACTCGAGACGGTCGTCGCTGAGCTGGGTGATCTGCTTGATGCCGCCCATGAAGTGCGGGAACTCCTCGAACTGCGTCCACTGGTTGTACACGGTCGTCACTGGAAGATTCACTACAACGGTTTCTTCGACCTTCGTGCTCATCATGCCTCCCTTGTCTGGGGTGGGTACGGTCACTGACCAAATCATCAGCATGCTTAGCATATGGTGCGGTCGGGACTATTGCCAGTACCGGTCGTACGGCGGTGCGTTCCTGCACCGTCCTCGCGGTCCTCAGGAGGGCAGGTCGCCGATGCTCGCGTACTTGCGCCGCCAGTCCCTGCCCTCCTCGCCGCCGTACAGCGTCCAGTACTCGCGGCCGGAGGTGATGACGCCGTCGGCCACGGTCCAGATGGACACGACCCGGAAGATCCCGACGTCCTCCTGCGGTACCTGGACCTCGGAGACCACGACCTCACCGGCGTCGTAGACGTTGAGGACGTCGATGCTCCACCCGTTCGGATGCTCGGAGTTCACGGCGACCATGTTGTCCCGGCGCGGATGACCTCGCGTGTCACGGGCCAGAACACCTCCACGTCGTCCGCGAGCACCTGGCCCACCGCGTTCCAGTCCCTGCTCCACACCGACGACCAGTACCGTCGGACGACCTCGGTAGATTCCATAGGCCGATGCTACCGGCGTAGGTCGCCGCTCAGGTGGCCCAGGTGTGCGGAGACGGAGGCTTCGAAGCCCTCGACCGTGCGCGCGACGGCCTCGGCCGGGGGAGTGTCCCAGATGTCCTGGTTGAAGAGCTCCACCTCGATGTCGCCTGCGTAGCCCGCGGCCTGCACGGCCCGGGTGATGCCGGCGAAATCGATGACGCCGTCCCCGGGGTAGTGGCGCGACAGCAGGACGTCCGCCGCGAGGGGCGTCTTCCAGTCGCACACCTGGTAGCTCGCGATCCGGCCCTCCGCTCCTGCCCGCTCGATCTGCGGGAACAGTTCGGGATCCCACCACACATGGAAGGTGTCGACCACGACGCCGACGGTCGCGGGGGAGAAGGGCGCGGCCAGGTCGAGGGCCTGCTTGAGGGTGGAGATGACGGCGCGGTCCGAGGCGTACATGGGGTGGAGTGGCTCCAGGGCGAGCGTGACACCTGCCGCCTCGGCGTCGGGGGCCAGTTCGGCGAGGGCATCGTGCACCATGGAGCGGGCGCCCGCGATGTCCCTCGATCCCTGCGGGATCCCGCCGGCGACCATGACGAGGACCGCCACGGACCCGGGCGCACCCGAGGCCGCGAGGTGCGCGGTCTCCTCGATCGCCCGCCGGTTGTCGTCCATGGCCGCACGGCGTGCACGGCCCTCCGGCACGGTGAAGAACCCGCCGCGGCAGAGGCTGGAGAAGCGCAGTCCGGAGTCCGCGAGCAGCCGCCCGGCCTCGGGCAGCGATGCGGCCTGCACGGAGTCGCGCCACAGTCCGATACTGGTGATCCCGGCGTCGGAGGTCACCTGCAGGGCGTCGGCGAGCGGGGCGTACTTGATGGTGGCCTGGTTGATGGACAGGCGCCCGTTCGGCGTGCTCATGCTGCCGCCCCGCCCACGGCGAGCAGCGCGTGCCAGCGTTCGCGGGCGAGCTCCGGCTGCTCGAGGGCCCCGCACTCGTTGGCGAGGCGGACGATCTCCGACAGGTGCGGCAGGCTCCGGGCGGCCTGCAGGCCACCGACCATGCCGAAACCGGCCTGGTGTCCGTTGAGCCAGCTGAGGAAGGCCACCCCCGTCTTGTAGTAGAACGTGGGTGCCGAGAAGATCTGGCGTGACAGGGCTTCGGTGGGGCCGAGGATCCGCCCGTACGCCGCACTGTCATCGGCGTCGAGCGCCTGGACCGCTGCCGAGGCGTGCGGACCGAGGGCCGCGAAGGCGCCGAGGAGTGCATCGGAGTAGCCCGAGGCGTCCCCGCCGATGAGGGAGACGTAGTTGAAGTCGTCCCCGGTGAACATGCGTGCCGGTGCGTTGAGCTGTGACCGCACGGCCCGTTCGGAGCCCGCGTTCAGCAGGCTCATCTTCACGCCGGCCACCTTGTCGGGCGAGTTCGCGATGATCTTGAGGAGGGTCGACGACGCCGCATCGGTGTCCGACGAGCCGAAGTAGCTGCCCAGCTCGGGGTCGAACGCACTGCCGAGCCAGTGCAGGATCACGGGGGCGCCGGCGGCGGCGAGGACCTCCGAGTACACCCTCTCGTAGTCCTCGGCGGTACGGGCGGCACGTGCGAGGTGGCGGCTCGCCATGAGCACGACGGAGGCGCCCGCGTCCTCGGTGAAGTGGAGCTGCTCCTTGTAGGCGTCGATGACCGCCTCGAGCCCGATCACGGCGTCGTCGATGTGGTCGGTGTTTACGCCGACCACGAGGGCACCGTTCACGGAGCGCGCTTCCGCGGCGCTGCGCGAGATGAGCTCGCGCGTCGCCGCGGCGTCGAGCCCCATGTTGCGCTGCGCGGTGTCCATGGCGTCCGCGACGCCGAGGCCCCACGACCACAGGTGGTGCCGGAAGGCGAGGGTCGCGTCCCAGTCGAGGTCCGCGGGCGAGCCGGGGACGTTGTCCGCCGTGGACCGGGGCACCACGTGCGCCGCCGCGTACACCGTGCGGCTGCTCAGGGGCGTCGCGGGCTTCGAGAACGCCGGCGCGGGATTCAGTTCGACGGTGGAGGTGGCCCCGACCGCGTCGACGAGCGTGATCATGCCAGCGTGATCGCTTCCTCGAGCGAGGACGCGGTGGTGCGCACGTCCTGCAGGTCGAGTCGTCGCCCGGTGCGCGAGCTCTCCAGCCCCTGCTCCGCGAGGTACATCCCGCGTGCGCCGGCCAAGAAGTCGTACGGGTGCGGGCCGTCCTCCAGCACGTGGCGCAGGAACTCCTCCCACTGGGTCTTGAAGCCGTTCTCGAACACCTCGTTGGTGGGCACGTCGATCCAGTCGGCGTCGTAGTCGTGGGTGTCCTCGAGATCGGGGTTCCAGACGGGCTTCGGGGTGGCGTTGCGCGGCTGGATCTTGCAGCCGAACAGCCCGACGACGGCGGATCCGTGCGTGCCGTCCACCTGGAACTGCACGAGCTCGTCGCGGTTCACGCGTACGGTCCAGCTCGAGTTGAGCTGGGCGACGATGCCGCCCTCGAGCTCGAACACCGCGTAGGCGGCGTCGTCGGCCGTGGCGCTGTAGGGGCGGCCCTGCTCGTCGACGCGCTCGTCGATGTGGGTGACGGCGCGGGCGTAGACGGACTCGACCTTCCCGAAGAGGTTCTCCAGTACGTAGCTCCAGTGCGGGAACATGTCGACGACGATCCCGCCGCCGTCCTCCGCACGGTAGTTCCAGCTGGGGCGCTGCGCGTCCTGCCAGCCGCCTTCGAAGACCCAGTAGCCGAACTCGCCACGGACGGAGAGGATGCGGCCGAAGAAGCCGGAGTCCACGAGCCGTTTGAGCTTCTGCATGCCGGGGAGGTACAGCTTGTCGTGCACCACGCCGTTCTTGATGCCGGCGGCCTCGGCCAGGTTCGCGAGTTCGAGGGCGTCCTCGGCGGTCTCGGCGGTGGGCTTCTCGGTGTAGATGGCCTTACCGGCGGCGATCGCCTTCCGGATCGCCGCGGAGCGCGCCTTGGTGACCAGGAAGTCGGCGTAGATCTCCCAGGTGGGATCCGCGAGGACGCTGTCGAGGTCGGTGGAGTAGTGCTCGATGCCGTGCTTCGCGGCCAGCTCGGCGAGCTTGGCCTCGTTGCGGCCCACGAGGATCGGTTCGACCTGGACCCGGGTGCCGTCCGCGAGGAGGACTCCGCCCTGGTCGCGGATGGCGAGGATGGAACGGACAAGGTGCTGGCGGTATCCCATGCGTCCGGAGACGCCGTTCATGATGATCCCGATTGTCCTCGTTGACATTGATACTCCTTGGGTCCGGCGGTGACGCTGTTTAGGAAAGCGCTTACCCAGAGTGTAGGGGAAGGAGGAGGAGGTGACAATAAGCGGCCGGGGGAGGGTCAGCGGCCCGGGCCGGGACGGCCCGGGATCTCGCGCCGGGTGCACTGGTCCGGGCGCACCCACGCCTCGCGGGCGATGGAGAATTCGACCCATTGGGCGCGTACCGCCGAAGCGGTCCACGCCATGGCGAATGCACGGACGGTCTGCCGGGAGCCGTCGGGGTACTCGAGGTCCACCCAGAGGGCCGGCGCGGGGGCGACGGACTCGGTGATCCCCTCGGTGGGTGCTTCGAGCTGGAGCGGGGCCATGAACCGATGCGTGGTCGGCGGGAGGCCGTGCCAGCCGGCGGCCCTAGCCACGCCCACCCGTGCGCACCGCGGGGTGCCATGCCGGCTTGTCCATGCGCCCACTCTACGAGGGCGACGGGCGGGAACCTGAGAGCGGGTGCGCTCAGGCGGCGTGTGCCGCCGAGGGCTTCAGGTCCCGACGCCGGCACCGTGCGGCGTCGACCCATGCTTCCCGCGCCCGTGAGTACTCGATCCACTGGGCACGCACGGCCGTGTCCGTCCAGGCCATCGCGAAACCCTTCCGGGTGCAGGTGGAGCCGTCGGGGTAGTCGAGGTCCACCCACAGTGCGGGCGATCGCAGGGGCTCCGTGATGCCGGTGGAAGGAGCGTCGAGCTGGAGCGGTGGGATGAACCTGTCAGCGCTGGGAGGGATGCCGTGCCACCCCGGTCGTTCTGCCATGCGACGAGGGTATGCCGCGGGTCCGACACTCGATCACGGCGACGGGGCGTCCCCGGCTCCGGCGTGCGCCCGGGCGAGCTCGTCGCTGAACGGTGCGCGGCGCCTGGGGGGCAGCTCGTCGATGAGCTCGTTCACGGCGAGGGCGAGCAGGTCGCATTCGAGGGCGGGCATCGGCATCAGGCCCGCCAGGTAGGCCTCCACCTCGTACTCGTCCACCTCGCCGCTCAGCGAGAAGTAGTGGAGCCACACCTCACCCGTCGAGAAGCCCGATTCGACGATGGCCGCCGTGATCATCGCCCGCTGTTCCTCCGAGTAGGGGAATGTCATCGGGACGCATCCTCCGTTCCGTGGTCACCGTGACCGTTCACGATGTCCGCGGTGAGTTGCCGGAACGGCACCCCGGTGATGCGGGCTCGGGCGGTCAGTGCCGTGAGTGCCTCCGACTCGGTAAGGCCCTCGCGTTCCATCAGGATCCCCTTCGCGATGCCGACGAGGTCGCGCGAGCGCAGCGACGCGCGCAACTCGCTGCTGATCCGGGTCGATGTCTCCGATGTCTGCACGTGTCCGAGCAGGGCGGAGGCGGCGATCGACAGGCTCGTGAGGCGGGCACGGTCGGCGTCGTCGAACGCGGCGGGGACGGTCGAATAGACCTTCATGGCGCCGAGGGAGTCGCGGCCCCTCAGGAGGGGCACGCTGAAGCAGGACCGGACGCCGGCGTCGGCCGCCGCCGCGCTCCACTGCGGGAACCGCACGTCGGTGCTCGTGTCGTCGATCGTCACCGGCGACCGTGTGGACCACGCCGTCAGGCACGGTCCCTCGGACAGGGTGTACTGGAGATCGTCGGCAGTGCGGACGAGCGCGTCCGTCGCGCCCACGCTGGTCCGCTGCGACTCGTGGATGAGTGACACGCCCGCGCCCGACGCATTGGGTGTCGTCTCCTGCGCCACCTGTGCGAGGAGGTCGACGGCGTGCTGCGCCGTCTCCTGCGTGAGCACGAGTCCGCGGATGCGACCGAGCGTCGCACCCAACTCGTTGGAGGGGGGAAATAGGTCCATCAGTAGCCTCGAACGTCATGCCGGGCCTGATCCCGGCGCCACGGGCCTTCTGCTAGACCACGATCGCACGTTGCCGCCGATCCGCTGCTCCCATCCTAGCCGGGCGGGAGGGGAATGGGCGCCGTGATGCAGATGGTTGTTGCGGCGGACACCGCGTGCGGGTAGGCGCTGCACGCCGGGGCTGCCGGCCAACTCGGTGCGGGGCCGGTCCACCCCGTGGCAAGGCATCCGTCACCTGCTTTTCATCTCGTGGAGGCAGGTGTCTGGTTAGGATTGTCGCGACGACGCCACCGACACCGCGCCTCGGACGAGCCGTCCGGAGGACACCCTGGAGGAGGTGCGCCGGCGTCGATGCCGTCGAGCCAGGAAGTGAGGTACGCGCAACGCCATGACGAACGGTGATCTGCAGAAGATCCGCGTCGCAGCAGCGGACAAGGAGGATGTCGAGTTCGAGCTCGACCGCGCCGAACTGATCCTGAAGGAAGCCGTGACCGAGGCGCTCAGCCACGGCGAGGACATCGAGGTCGTCGCCGAGGTCGCCGAGCTGCCGCTGGACGACGTCGCGGAGCTGGCCCGCCAAACGGCCGCACCCGGGCCGATCCTGCCCCTGTGATGCCCCGTCCTAGCGACGCGGCGTACTGTCCCGGATGATCGTCTCCGTGGGGATGGGGGCCGGACCTGTGCCGTTCTCCGCGGAGGCGCCGTCATAGACCGTTCCCGTCGCGAGCTGGAGGGCACGCCGTCCGACGTCCTCGAGGGGGATGCGCACGGTGGTCAGGGCCGGCGTGATGTCGCGGACCGTCGGGATGTCGTCGTAACCCGCCACGCCGATCCCTTCGCCGGGCACGATCCCCGCGTCGCGCAGGGCGGACACGACGCCGACGGCCATGACATCGTTGGCCGCGAAGACCAGGTCCACGGGCGCTCCCGAGGCGAGCAGTTCCTGGGTGCCGCGGTAGCCGCCGTCGCGCGTGAAGTCGGCGTGGACGATGCGCTCGGGGGGAAGGGGGATGCCGTGCTCCGCCAGTCCCGCCGTGAAGCCGTCCAGGCGTTCCTCGGAGGTCCTGATCTCGGGCGGTCCGGCGATGACGGCGAAGTCCCGGTAGCCGAGGCCCGCCAGGGTGACGGCGAGGTGACGTGCGCCGCCACGGTTGTCCAGGAGGACGGTCGCGAAGGGCGCCGCGTCCTGGCTGATGAAGGCGACCTTGCCGCCCGTGTCCTCGAAGGAGGAGAGCTCGGCCCGCAGGTGCTCCTCGAAGGCGGAGCCGGTGGTCCGGGATCCCGCGAGGATCATGACGCGGGGACGCTGCCCACGCAGGGCCCGCACCGTGTCGAGCTCACGCTGGGCGTTGCGGCCCGTGACGGCGATCGTCACCACGAGCCCCTCCTCGCTCGCCGCATCGATCACTCCCGCCGCGATGCTGGAGAAGTAGGGGTCCGCGATGTCGGCCACGAGCAGGGCCACCGTGGTGGTGCTGCCCTTGGCCACGGCCTGCGCGAAGAGGTTGGTGGTGTAGCCGAGTCGCTGGGCCGCTTCGACCACGCGCTGCCGGTAGGCCTCGTTCACCTTCCGCGCGCTGCCGTTCAGGGACCGCGATGCCGTCGCGAGCGAGACTCCGGCCTCCCTGGCGACATCGTGCAGCGTCGCGGGACTCTTGCTTGCCGGTGCAGACATTGCGTGCACTCCTGATGGTGTGGGCGGTAGCCTCGGGCCACGCCCTGCGAATTGCGGAAAGGGCCATTCTTGCACGACGCCGAACGATGCTCGCTCGCGCCTGCCCGGCCGGGTAAACGCTTTCTCTGTTAGTGTTCCGAGGACCGCAACCCTGCCGATGATGGAGGTCTCCGTGCCCCTGCCGAGTCCAGTCGCCGAGTCCGCTGCCGAGTCCGGCACAGAGTCCGCTCCCGGCCCGGAGGTTGCGACGGCCGGGCCGCTCAGGGCGGCCATCCTGGGAACCGGTGGGGTGGCCCACCTCCACGCCCGAGCGCTACGCCTCCTGCCCGGAGTGGAACTGGTCGCAGCTGCGGATCCCTCCGAGCAGCACCTCGCGGCCTTCGCCGACACGTACGGCATCGACTCCCGTTCGGCGTCGCTCGAGGACATGCTCGCGGCCGTCAGCGTCGATGTCCTCCACATCTGCACGCCCCCCGGCGGACATGCCGAACAGACGGCGGCGGGATTCGGGGCAGGAGCCCACGTGGTGGTCGAGAAGCCCGCGGCCCTGAGCCTCATCCAACTCGACACCATGGTCGAGGTCGGTCGCGCCGCCCAGCGCGGCCTCGCCGTCGTCTTCCAGCAGCGCTCGGGAACGGCCGCCGCGCACGTCAAGGAGTTGCTGGACTCGGGTGCGTTCGGACGGACCCTCTCGGCGCTGTGCCAGACGAACTGGTACCGGACGGCGGAGTACTTCGCCGTTCCCTGGCGCGGGACCTGGGCCACCGAGGGAGGCGGCACCACGCTGAGCCACGGAAGCCACCAGGTGGACCTGCTGGCCTACCTGCTGGGCGAGTGGTCCGCCGTGCAGGCCACGATGTGGCGGCTCGGACGGGACGTCGAGACCGAGGATCTGTCCCACGCGTCCCTCGTCTTCGCGTCGGGGGCCGTCGCCTCCGTGGTCACCACCGTCCTCGCGCCGCGGGAGTCGAGCCTCCTCCGGATCGATACCGAGAACGCGACGATCGAACTGGAGCACCTCTACGGCCACGGGCACGCGCACTGGAAGATCACGCCGGCACCCCATGTCGACGAGCGGACAGCGGCGTCCTGGGCGCTCCCCGAGCAGGAGGTCCCGAGCGGGCACGATGCCCTGTTCGCCGAGATCTACGGCTCACTGCTGGCCGGAGGCGGCATGCCCGGGGTCGTGGGACACCCGGCCCGCGCACTGGAGATCGTCAGCGCCATGTACGCCTCGGCACGTGAGGGCCGCTGGATCTCGCGGGCCGACCTCGCCGATCCTGCCTTGCGCGGCGCCCTCACGGCGCCGGTCATCGAAGGCCGACCGGCGGGTCGCCCAGAAGCCCTCCCCGGGGCTCGGCCGCACGGACCCGCGGCATGACCGGTCCCACGCCCGTCCGGACGGCGGACGGCCGGCTCGCCGGCGTCCTGCACGACGGCGGGGGAGCGCCCGCCGAGTATTCGCCCCGGCCCTTCCTGCACCCGGTGTCGACGCCCACGGGCGGCACCGTCAGCGACTGCGGGCCGGCCGACCACCCCTGGCACCGGGGCCTCGGCATCGCCGTGTCCAATGTCGCCGTCGCAGGACAGCGCTACCCGGTCAACCTCTGGGGCGGGCCGACGTACAGCGAGGGTCAGGGCTACGTGCAGTTGCCGAACAACGGCTCCCAGCGGGGCGTCGATGTGGGCGGGGCTCCCGGTGTCCTGCAGCGGCTCGAGTGGTGCGCGGCGGACGGGAGCGCGTTCCTGGACGAGGAGCGGAGATGGGGCGCTCGGACCGTCCACGCCGGCGCCGACTGGATCCTCACCTCGGTGCGGAGCCGGTGGGTCAACACCAGCGCGGGTGCGCTGGCCTTCGGGAGTCCGACGACCGCGGGCCGGGCGAACGCGGGGTACGGGGGATTCTTCCTGCGCCTGGCGTCATCGTTCGACGGCGGCGACATCGTCGCGGGCGCTGCCGCCGGGCCGGATGACCCCGGGCACGTGCCTGCGACCGCCGGGCCGGATGACCCCGGGCTCGCGCCCGGGTCCACCGGCGCGGGGTCCGGTATCGGGTCCCTGAGCGAGGAGGACGCCATGGGCAGCAGACGCTCATGGCTCGGCCTCAGGTCGCCGACCGCATCGGTGCTGATGGTGCCCGCTCCGGGCAATCCCGGCGGGCCCTCGCCGTGGTTCGTCCGCAGCGCCGGCACACCGATGCTGTGCGCCGCACCCTTCTTCCACTCGGAGCTGCACCTCGGCCCGGGCCAGGCGTTCGACTGGGGTTGGTCGCTGCTCGTCGCCGACGGGCGGATGTCGGACTCAGCGTTCGTCGACGCAGCAGCGGCAGCGATCCGGTCCTAGGCCGGGCACCGTCGCACAGCGGCTGACGACCGCGTCCCGTCGAAGGGGACGCGGTCGGGTGAGCCGCGGGACGTTCCCGCTACAGCCCCAGGGACTCCAGGACGGGCAGTTCGGCGCGTGCGCGAGCCCGGGCCTCCGCCGCGGTCGGGGCGGCGACGGCGATGCCTGCGATGCGCTGCGCCTCGGCGAGGGTGACGCTGTTGAGGACGGCGCCGACTCCCGCGAGCGCTCGCGGTGTCATGGACAGCGTCGAGACGCCGAGGCCCACGAGGACGACCGCGAGGGCGGGGTCGGCCGCGGCCTCACCGCACACGCCGACGGGCTTCGCGTGCCCTTCTGCTGCGGAACCCTGCACCGTCAGCTGCACCATGCGCAGGACGGCGGGCTGCCAGGAGTTGTTCAGCGCGGCGAGCGAACCGAGCTGGCGGTCCGCCGCCATGGTGTACTGCGTGAGGTCGTTGGTGCCGAGGCTCGCGAAGGCCACCTCGCCGAGGATCGCCTCGGCCATCAGTGCCGCGGACGGGACCTCCACCATGACGCCCGGGGTCTGCAGGCCGGCGTTGCTGCACAGCTTGGCGAAGTCCGCGGCCTCCTCGGCCGTCGAGATCATCGGCGCCATGACCCAGACATCGGCACTGGCCTGCGATGCTGCGTCGGCGACCGCCTGGAGCTGGCGCTCCAGCACCCCCGGGGACGTGAGGTCGGTGCGGTAGCCGCGGACACCCAGGGCGGGATTCGGTTCGCTGGCGTCGGTGAGGAAGGGCAGGGGCTTGTCGGCGCCGGCGTCCAGGGTGCGGACCACCACCTTCTTGCCCGGGAAGGCGTCGAAGACGCCCTTGTACGCCTCGATCTGCTCGTCCGCCGTCGGCTCCGTGTCCCGCTCGAGGAAGCAGAACTCGGTGCGGAGGAGGCCGACCCCCTGGGCCTTCGCCTCGGCGGCCTTGACGGCGTCCTTCGCTCCGCCGACATTGGCGAGCAGGGGGACCTCGTGCCCGTCGGCGGTGACGCCGGTGCCGTCGAAGACCGTGAGCGCGGCCGCGGCCGCCTTGTAGGCCTCGGCGGCTGCCTCCTCCTCGGCTCCCGGGTCGAGTGCGATCGTGCCGGCCGCTCCATCCACGAAGACGTCCGTGCCGTCGGCGATGTCGTCGACGCCCACGGCCGCGACGACGGCGGGCAGGCCGAGGGAGCGGGCGATGATGGCGGTGTGCGACTGCGGTCCTCCGCCGGAGGTGACGAGGGCGAGGACGACGGCCGGATCCAGGGTGGCGGTATCGGCGGGTGCGAGATCCTCGGCGACGAGGATGAAGGGCGTGTCCGACGACGGGATGCCCGGTGCGGGCAGGCCGCGCAGCTCGGCCACGATGCGGGAGCGGACGTCGAGGACGTCGGCGGTGCGTTCGGCCATGTAGCCGCCGAGGTTGTGGAGCATCTCGGCGACGGACGCACCGGCTTCCCAGACGGCACGCGCGGGAGACGTGCCGTTGTTGATCAGCTTGGTCGCGGACTTCAGCAGCATGGGATCGGCCGCCATCAGCGAGGTCGCCTGCAGCACGGCCTTGGCATCGCCCTTGGCGATCCCTGCCCTGCGCTTCAGCTCCTCCTGGACGGCCTTGGAGGCGGCCTTCAGGGCTGCGACGGCGGCCTCGGGAGCGTCCGGGGAGTCGTGCCGTTCACCGGCTGGAGGTTCGCCGACCGACTTCGGCATGTGGCGGATCGGACCGATCACGCGTCCGGGGCTGACTCCGACCCCTGCGAAATTCTCCATTGAACGTCCTTGTCTCCTTGCCGGTGTGTTTCGGTCTAGCACCATTGTGCCGCTCGAGGCAAAAACTATTTGTGATGCAGTTCATATAACGGTGCTATAGGTGCTACGGTAGCAGGCATGAAAAAAGTAGGCGAACCAGCGCCTAAGGACAGGCTGCTGAGGGCCGCCGCAGCACTGCTCGCGGAGTCCAACGGCGAGCCCGTCTCCACCCGGCAGATCACCGAAGCCGCCCGGGTGACCGCTCCGACCCTGTACCACCACTTCGGTGACAAGGAAGGCCTGTTCGACGCCGTCGTCGCCGAGGGTTTCTCGGAGTACCTCGACGCCGAGAGGGGCCTCCCGACGTCGGGACAACCGATCGAGGACCTCCGGATGCACTGGGACAACCACGTTCAGTTCGGCCTCGACCATCCGCACCTCTACCTGGTGATGTTCGGCAACATCCGGCCCGAGCGCAGGCCATCCATGGTGGCCAGCGCGGAGGCGTTCCTCGAGGAGGTGCTGGCGCGGGCGGCCGCGGCGGCCCGCCTCGTCGTCTCACCGCGTGAAGCCGCCCGCAGCATGCTCGCCGCCAACATCGGCGTCACGCTCATGCTGATCGCGGAACCTGCGGCGAAACGCAACCTCGAGCTCTCCGCCATGACGCGGGAAGCCGTGATCTCGGCCGTGGCCACGGATTCCGAGGGCGACCCCACCACCGACACGGAGGGGACACCCTCCGTGGTCGTGGCGGCGATCGCCCTCAATGCCGCGTTGCAGTCCTCGCACCCCGACCAGCTCTCCAGCTCCGAACTGAAGCTCTTCCTCGAATGGCTCCAGCGCATCTCCAGCAGGTCGGGAAGCTGACGCTTCCCGGTCATCACCCATCCCTCTCCGCAGAGTTGCGGGGACAACGGTAAGGAAAGAATGTGGCAACACAACTAGAAGCGAGGTCCGGCACCAGTGCCCGGGTCCGCGTCCAGAAATTCGGGACGTTCCTGTCCGGAATGATCATGCCCAATATCGGCGCGTTCATCGCCTGGGGCCTCATCACGGCACTGTTCATCGAGGCCGGCTACTTCCCCGTGGGCGTGCTCGGGGGCTTCGGCGAGAACGCGGCCGGCGATCCGAACGTCGGCCTCGTCGGTCCGATGATCACCTACCTGCTTCCGCTGCTCATCGGCTACACCGGCGGCAAGATGATCTACGAGACCCGTGGCGGCGTCGTCGGCGCGGCCGCGACCATGGGCGTGATCGTCGGCACGAGCATCCCGATGTTCATCGGCGCCATGATCATGGGCCCGCTGACCGCCTACCTCATGAAGAAGATCGACAGCATCTGGGACGGCAAGATCCGCCCCGGCTTCGAGATGCTGGTGAACAACTTCGCCGCCGGTATCTTCGCCGCACTCATGGCGGTCTTCGGTCTGCTCGCCGTCGGCCCGCTGGTCACGCTCTTCAGCGACGCAGCCGGCAGGGGCGTGGACTTCCTCGTCAGTTCGGGACTCCTGCCCTTCACGAGCATCCTGATCGAGCCCGCCAAGATCCTGTTCCTGAACAACGCCATCAACTACGGCGTGCTCACCCCGCTCGCCACGGAACAGGCGACCGAGACGGGCAAGTCGCTCCTGTTCCTGCTCGAGGCGAACCCCGGCCCAGGGCTCGGCCTGCTGCTCGCCTACGCGGTCTTCGGCCGTGGCATGGCCAAGTCGTCGGCTCCCGGCGCCATCATCATCCAGTTCCTCGGCGGCATCCACGAGATCTACTTCCCGTACGTCCTGATGAAGCCCCTCATGGTCCTCGCCGTCATCGGCGGCGGCATGGCCGGTATCTTCACCCTCGTGCTCACCGGTGCCGGCCTGCGCTCGCCCGCCGCACCGGGCAGCATCATCGCCGTCTACGCCGCGACCGCCCAGGACAGCTTCATCGGCATCACCCTGTCGGTCCTGATGGCCGCTGCGGTCTCCTTCCTGATCGGCTCGGTCATCCTGAAGACCTCGAAGTCGACGGACGACGACATCGCCGGTGCCGCCTCGAAGATGGAGGGCCTGAAGGGCAAGAAGAGCTCCGTCGCCGGGAACTTCCGCTCGACGTCCGCCACGGACGGACCGATCCGCAACATCGTGTTCGCCTGCGATGCCGGCATGGGCTCCTCCGCGATGGGTGCCTCGGTGCTCCGCAACAAGATCAAGGCGGCCGGCTTCCCGGACGTCAAGGTCACGAACCTCGCCATCGCCAACCTGAAGGACGACTACGACGTCGTCGTGACGCACCAGGACCTCGCCGCCCGCGCCGAGCCCCTGACGCAGCGCGCGACGCACGTCTCCGTCGACAACTTCATGAACAGCCCGCGCTATGACGAGATCGTCGAACTGGTGCGTGCCAGTGCCTCGGCCGAGGGTGGGGTCGATCCGAAGAACCCGATGCCGGCCGCCGCGGCATCGGAGGCCGACGCGGACACCGACGGCGCAGGCACCGGTGCCAATGACGTCCTCGCCGAGCAGAGCGTCGTGCTGAACGGCAGGGCGACCACCCAGGAGGACGCCATCAACGAGGCCGGCCGCCTGCTGGTCGAGCGCGGTGCGGTCGACTCGAGCTACGTCGCAGCGATGCACGAGCGCGAGAAGTCCGTCCCGACCTACATGGGCAACTTCCTCGCCATCCCGCACGGCACCAACGCGGCGAAGGACCTGATCAAGCGCTCGGCCGTGTCGATCGTGCGCTACCCGGAGGGCATCGACTGGAACGGCAAGCAGGTGAAGTTCGTGGTGGGCGTCGCAGGCGTCAACAACGAGCACCTGTCCATCCTCTCCGCGATCGCCCGTGTCTTCTCCGACAAGGACCAGGTCGCCAAGCTCGACGAGGCCACCTCGGTGGACGAGGTCCTCGCCCTCTTCGGAAAGGTCAATGCTTAGTGAAGGCAGTACATTTCGGAGCCGGGAACATCGGACGCGGCTTCGTGGGGCTCCTGCTCCACGAAGCCGGGTACGAGGTGGTCTTCGCCGATGTCGCGGATGCCCTGATCGATCAGCTGGCCTCGACGTCCAGCTACGACGTCCACGAGGTCGGCGAGGAGCCGGCGGTGAAGACGGTGGACAACTACCGTGCCCTCAACTCGCGGTCGCAGGAGGAGGACGTCGTCGCGGAGATCGCGACGGCGGAGATCGTCACGACCGCCGTGGGGCCGAACGTCCTCAAGTTCCTCGCGCCGGTCATCGCCCGGGCGATCGCCCGGCGTAGCGACGAGCTCGCTCCGTTGCAGGTGATGGCGTGTGAGAACGCCATCAACGCGACGGACATCCTGCGCCGCGAGGTCGAGCAGACGTACGACGGTGCGGCCCTGGACCTCGCGTCACGCGCGGTGTTCGCCAACACCGCCGTGGACCGGATCGTGCCGAACCAGGCGCCCGGGCAGGGGCTCGACGTCACCGTGGAGACCTTCTTCGAATGGGTCATCGACCGCACCCCGTTCAAGGGCAACGCGCCTGAGATCCCCGGCGCGACCTACGTCGACGACCTCGAGCCGTACATCGAGCGGAAACTGTTCACGGTGAACACCGGCCACGCGTCGGCCGCCTACTTCGGGTACGCGGCCGGCGTCGAGAAGATCGCCGACGCCATGGCGGACGAGGCGATCGCCGCGAAGGTGCGGGCCGTGCTCGACGAGACGAAGCGGCTGCTCGTCTCCAAGCACGGGTTCGACGCGGCGGAGCAGGAAGCCTACGTGCAGAAGATCCTGCGCCGCTTCACCAACCAGCACCTCCCGGACACGGTGGTGCGCGTCGGCAGGGCGCCGTTGCGGAAGCTGAGCCGCAAGGAGCGGTTCGTCGGTCCGGCCGCCGAACTGGCCGAGACCGGCGTCCACCCGGCCGCGTTGCTCGAGGCCATGCAGGCCGCACTGGCCTTCTCGGCCGCCGACGATCCCGAGGTCGCAGCACTGGCCGAGATCCTGGCCTCCCAGGAGCCGGGCGAGGCGACGACGACGATCACGGGCCTCGAAGCGGAGCACCCGCTGTACGGTCCCGTGCGCGAGATCATCGTGCAGCACGCGCCGGGCCATTCCGCCTGATCGGCCGACGGCAGGGAAAGGGAGCAGCTCCGGCTGCTCCCTTTTTCGTGGTCGGACCTTGACGCCGGGAGCCCCGAAACCTAGGTTGGTTAAGGAAAGCGTTTTCCAATCAAAGGATTCAATGATGAGTTCGGTCAAGAAAACCGCGGTCTCGACCTGCGTCGCCCTCGCCACGGGCACCCTCCTCACCCTCTCCGGTCTCGCCGTCCCTGCCATGGCGCAGGGCCAGGGAGCCGGCAACGCCGCTCCGATCGGGGGAGTGCAACTCGACTACCTGGACCGGGGACTGGTCGCCGCCGCGACGCCCCAGGGTGTGTTCCTCAGCTGGCGGCTCAGAGCGGGCGAGGTGGCCGGCGCGACGGCGGACGGCCTGACGGGCACCGACTTCACGGTCTACCGGAACGGCGAACCCGTCGCCACCGTCACGGACAGCACCAACTACCTCGATACTGCCGTGACCGGGGAAGGCGCGGCCGCCGCCGCACGGTACAGCGTGGGTGCCGTCGTCGACGGGGTCGAGGTGGAGCTGAGCGCCGAGGTGGCACCCTGGACGCAGGCGTACACCGACCTGCCGCTGACCAGACCGGCCGACGGCGTGACGCCGGCGGGCGAGGCCTACACCTACGCGGCGAACGACATGAGCGTCGGCGACGTCGACGGGGACGGCGCCTACGAGTACTTCGTGAAGTGGGATCCCTCGAACTCCAAGGACGTCTCCCAGATCGGGTACACGGGCAACACCTACATCGACACCTACACGGCGGAGGGGCGCCTGCTGAGCCGGGTCGACCTCGGCGTCAACATCCGGTCCGGCGCCCACTACACGCAGTTCCTGGTGTCGGACTTCGACGGCGACGGCCGGTCCGAGCTGATGCTCAAGACGGCGCCCGGGACGAAGACCATCACCTACGGACCCGACGGAGCGGTCACCTCGGAACGCTACGTGACACTGCCCGAGGCCGACGTCGCCGCCGGCTACACGGACACGGACGACTACCGGTTGGATGCCGCAGGCTACTACGAGCACGTCGTCGGGATGTTCAAGGGCTGGCAGGACCACCCCGAGGTCGCCGCGGGGAACTGGCCCGCCACGCTCGAGGAGGCCTTCGGGATCGCGCAGCGCTACGACTACCCGCTGTCGGACGCCGACGCCCGCGCGATGGCGGACTACTTCATCGACGTGTACGCCCCGTCCCGGAGCGCGCGGAACAACCTCCGTGCCTTCGAGGGCTTCATCGTCGACGGACCCGAGTACCTCAGCGTGTTCGAGGGAGCCACCGGTGCCGAACTCGAGACCGTCCCCTACGAACCGGGCCGAGGAGACGACGGCCTGCTGTGGGGGGACTACGCCATGGCCCGCATCGAGCCCGGCAACCGCGTGGACCGTTTCCTCGCCGGCGTGGCGTACCTCGACGGCGAGAACCCGTCGGCCGTCTTCGCCCGGGGCTACTACACGCGGGCCAACATCGTGTCCTACAGCTGGGACGGGGAGCGCCTGGCCCAGGACTGGGCCGTCGATTCGGGCCACGTCCCCATGTCCAACCCCTTCAACGACGGGCCGCACGGCGGCAGGGGCAGCAGCGAGGAATTCGGCGCGCTGTCCGGGCAGGGGTTCCACTCGCTGAGCGCCGCGGACGTCGACGGCGACGGCCGGCAGGAGATCGTCTACGGCAGCGCCACCATCGATGACGACGGCTCGCTCCTCTACAGCTCGTCCGACATCCTCCCCGCCGGCAGCTCCGCCCCCGGGACGGAGGCGAAGCTGGGCCACGGCGACGCGATCCACGTCACCGACATCGACCCGGACCGCCCCGGCCAGGAGATCTTCTCCGTGCACGAGGGTGCGACGGGGGCTCCCTACGGCTGGGCCATGCGGGATGCATCGAACGGCGAGGTCCTGTTCGGCGGCTACACGGGCAGGGACACCGGCCGCGGCATGATCGGCGACATCGATCCCGCCGTCCGCGGCATCGAGAACTGGGCCGTGGGGCTCCGCTCGGCGTCGGGGCAGCTCCTTCCGGGCAACGGCCCGGGGACGAACATGAGCATCCGCTGGGCCGCCGATGGCACCACTCAGCTCGTCAACGGCACCGGCAACCAGTCCACCACGATCGACGACGCGAAGCGCGGCCGCCTGCTCACGGCGACCGGCACGCGTACGAACAACGGCACCAAGGGCAACCCGTCGCTCGTCGCGGATGTCCTCGGCGACTGGCGCGAGGAACTGCTGGTCCGGACGGCGGACAGCTCTGCCGTCCGGATCTTCGTGAGCACCGAGGTGACGGACCGGAAGCTGTACACCCTGATGCACGATCCGCAGTACCGTGCGGAGATCGCCCGCCAGAACACGGCCTACAACCAGCCTGCCTATACCGGCTTCTACCTGGCCTCGGACACCGACTTCACCGGTGTCCCCGTCCCGGACGCGTTTCTGCCCGGTGCGCTTCCCGCCCTGCAGCGACAGCTCGAGCAGGCCATCGCGGCGGGCGACGTCTCGGGTCCGGCCGCGCAGCAGCTACGGACCTCGCTCGACCAGGCCCAGCGCGCCGTGGAGAGGGACCAGTCCGGCAATGCGGTGCGGGCCCTGCAGAAGTTCCTCGACCGGCTGGAGCAGACGAAGCCGGGCACCGTGTCCGACGAGGCCCGGGTCCAGCTCGGGTACGCGGGATCGGCGGTCCTCACCACGCTGGGCTGACGACGCCGAGCAGAACTTCAGGCAGGATCGCGTGCGGACGGGCACGCGGTCCTGCCGGAGCCCGGGCCGCCCCACGGTCGGCGGCCGTTGGGTAGATTGTGCCGTGTGAGCCGAAACCCCCAAGACCTGCTGTCGATCGTCTACTCGAGCACCGCAGCCCAGCTGTTCGACGACGGCGAGCTCAGCGCACTGCTGGCCCTGAGCAGGGAGAATAATGCCCGTGCGCACCTGACGGGCATGCTGCTGTACCGCAGCGGACGATTCCTCCAGGTCATCGAGGGGCCGGCGGACGTCCTGCGCGAACGCATGTCCATCATCGCCGCGGATCCCCGGCACCTGGACGTCCGCGTCCTCCTCCGGGAGACCATCGACGAACGGCAGTTCCCGGACTGGACCATGGCGTACGAGCCCGCCTCCGATGTGGCTGCGGAGGACATTCCCGGGTTCCGCAGCACGTTCGCAGACATCGAGGGCGGGGACGATCCGCAGGAGTCCGTCGCGGCCCTGCGCGAACTGCTGCTCTGGTTCCAGGACCGCGCGGTCCGGCTGCACCGCGCCTGACCGGCCCTCCCCGCGACCATGGGAGAGCCGGGATGTGGGCGATCCGCCGTCGTGCGCACGCGGCCAAGAGGCCTCAGGAGCCCGTGAGCTCCCGCACGAACGCGAGGTGCTCGACGTCCTGGAAGGCGCCTCCCTGCTCGTGCCCGTTGTACGGGTACACCTTCATGCGCTTGGGCCCGGCGTAGTGGTTGTGCGCGGCGAACACGCACGACGGCGGGCAGACGTCGTCGAGCAGACCCACCGAGAACATCGCGGGGATGGTGCTGCGCGTCGCGAAGTTGACGCCGTCGAAGTAGCTGAGGGTGCGGAAGACACCGTCGACGTCGTGCCGCCGCGTGCCGAGGTACTTCGCGATCTCGGAGTAGGGAGCGGTGTCGACGATCTCGGTGGCGCGCCGCATGTGCGAGAGGAACGGGACGTCCACGATGGCGCCGACGGGCGGGGTGTCGTTCACGCGCTGCGTGAGGGCTGCCGCAGCCAGGGTGATGCCGCCGCCCTGGCTGCCTCCGGAGATCACCACGCGGGACGAATCGACGGCGGGGTGCGACTGGGCGGCTTCGACGGCGTGGACGGCATCGACGAAGAGCCGGCGGTAGTAGTAGGTCTCGGGATGCTCGACGCCGAGCGTCATGAAGCCGCCCAGATGCGGACCCGCCAGGGGCCCGTCGGCCGTGTCGCCCGTCCGGTGTCCCGAGCCCTGTCCGCGGAGGTCCATCACGAAGTGCGCGAAACCGGCACTGGGCAGGCCCGTCCATTCGCCGAGCAGGCCGCGCCCGCCGCCGTAGCCGATGAACGTGACGACGGTCGGCAGCGGACCGGAAAGGTGGCGGGGCGTGAGCAGCCAGCCCTTCACGGGCTGGCCGTCGTAGCCCGCGAACGTCACGTCCTCCGTGACCAGCTGCGTGTACCCCGCGTCGACCTCCTCGAAGGTCGGGGGTGCGGCGTGGCCGCGCTGCTCGGCGAGGGTCTTGTCCCAGAAGGCGTCGTAGTCGGCGGGTTCGTCGCGTTCGGGCAGGTAGCTGCGCAGCTCGGACAGGGGGAGATCGAAGTGGGGCATGGGGTGCATCCTTTCACGGCTTCGATAGGCGAAGATAGAGCGCGGACAAGGTCGCCGGGATCAGGCTGTTGACCATTGATACGATTCAACCTACGCTGTGGGATAACGCTTTCCCAAGGCGTCCCACGATGGCTGACGAAGAAGTTTTCCAGGAGGACAAAGATGTTCCGCACACTCTCACGGCGCACCCTGACAGGCGTTGCAGCGCTGGCCGTTACCGGCCTGGCCCTGACCGGTTGCGGCGGTGGCGGTGGCGAACCCGCAGCGCTGGACACCGAGGAAGAGATCACCCTCAACTACACGTTCTGGGGCAACGACGATCGCGCCGAACGCTACGACAAGGCCATCGCGGCGTTCGAGGAGAAGTTCCCGAACATCACGATCAACGACACGTTCACCGACTACCCCTCGTACTGGGAGAAGCGCCAGACCGAGGCTGCAGGCGGTGGGCTGCCGGACGTCATGCAGTTCGACTACACCTACCTCCGCCAGTACGGCGACAACGGCCTGCTGCTGAACCTCGAGGACTACTTCGGCAACGGCATCACCACCGACGCCATCGACGAGAGCCTGCTGTCCACCGGCAAGCTCGAGGACGGCACGTTCGCCATCCCCACCGGATACAGCGCGTGGTCCGTGTTCCAGAACCCGGCGCTGCTCGCCGAGGCCGGCGTCGAACCCTACGAGGGCGGCACGAGCTGGGACGACTACGACGCGTACATGGCATCCGTGACCGAGGCCACGGGCGGCAAGGTGTACGGAGGAACCGACACCACCCAGCGCATCCAGGACCTCGAGCTGAAGCTGCGCCAGCAGGGCCGCGAGCTGTTCACCGAGGACGGCGAGCTCAACTTCACGCAGGAAGAGCTCGTCGAGCACTGGACCGAGGGCCAGGAGAACCGCGACAAGGTCACCGTTCCGCAGAGCAAGCTCGAGGAGATCAACCCGGTCTCCGGCTTCGGTGGCAACCTGACCACCAGCGAGATGAGCTGGAGCAACTTCCTCGGCGGCTACCTGGGAGACTCCGGAGCCGAGGAGATCACCATCGTCGCTCCTCCCACCGACAGCCCGGACGAGAAGGACCTGTACCGCAAGGTCGGCCTGATGCAGGCTGCATCCTCCTCGACCGAGCACCCCGAGGCAGCGGCGGCATTCGTCGACTTCCTCATCAACAGCCCGGAGGTCGGCGAGATCTTCGGCGCGACACTCGGCATCCCCGCCTCGGAGACGCAGCTCGAGGGTGCGAACCTTGAAGGACCGGACAAGGCCGTCAAGGACTACCTCGATTCCATCGAGGGCCGCATGGGCGACGCTCCGGCGGCACCGGTCGCGGGCTTCGGCGCCATCGAGCAGACGTTCTGGGACCTCGGCAAGTCCATCGGACTGGGCGCCGTGACCCCGGAGGACGCCGCGAAGCAGTTCTTCGACGAAGCCTCCGTCACGCTCGGTAGCTAGGCAGACAAAGGAGTTAGATCGTGACAACGGACTCGGCGCACGCGCCAGCAACAGCCCGCACCGCCGATTCCGGTGCCCGTCCGGCGGCCCGCCGCCGGACGGGCACGCCCCGGCCCCGCCGTTCCCGAAACCGCGACACCGTGGCGGGCTACGTCTTCCTCTCCCCGTGGCTGCTCGGCTTCATCGGCCTCACCCTCGGCCCCATGGTGGCTTCGCTGTACCTCGCGTTCACCGATTACAACCTCTTCACCGCTCCCGAGTGGACCGGGCTCGAGAACCTCACCCGCATGGCCGGGGACGAGAAGTTCTGGAGCTCGGTGCGGATCACCCTGGTCTACGTCCTGGTGGGAACGCCCATCAAGCTCGCGGCCGCACTCGGCGTTGCGATGCTCCTGAACTACAAGGCACGCGGCACGGGCTTCTTCCGCTCGGCGTTCTACGCACCGAGCCTCATCGGAGCGAGCGTCAGCATCGCCATCGTCTGGCGGGCCATGTTCTCCACCGACGGCCCCGTCGACGGCACTCTGAACCTCTTCGGCATCAACCTCGGCGGGTGGATCGGCAACCCGTCGCTCATCATGCCGATGATGATCCTCCTCGCGATCTGGCAGTTCGGCGCCCCGATGGTCATCTTCCTGGCCGGGCTCAAAGGGGTCCCTGCCGAGCTGTACGAGGCGGCATCGGTGGACGGGGCACGCGCCTGGCGCAAGTTCCTCAGCGTGACCGTTCCGATGCTCTCGCCGGTCATCTTCTTCAACCTGCTCCTCGAGATGATCAATGCCTTCCAGGTGTTCGCCTCGGCCTACATCATCGGTTCCGGCACAGGCGGCCCGGGCGGCGCCACGAACTTCTACACCGTGTACCTCTACACGAGGGCTTTCGCCAACAACCAGATGGGCTACGCCTCGGCGATGGCATGGGTCCTGCTGCTCGCCGTCGGCGTCCTCGCCTTCATCCTGTTCCGCACCTCCAGGAGCTGGGTCCACTACGCAGGAGACTCCAAGTGACCACGATCGAATCCAACCCTGCCGTCCCCGTCCCGGTGAACCCCGACGATCCCACCATGCGGGCGCCCCGGCGCCGTCCGATGCGCCGGCACATCCCGACAGCGATCTGGATCATCGGCATCGTCGCGCTCACGGCCATCGTGCTGTACCCGCTGCTGTGGATGGTCTCGGCGTCGCTCAAGCCGAACTCCGAGTTCGGCAGCAACCAGGGCTTCCTCCCCGAGAACCCGACCTTCGACAACTTCGTGAAGGTGATGCAGGGCATCGCCGGGATCCCGACCTGGAAGTTCTTCCTCAACTCCCTGCTCCTCGGCGTCGGTGCTGTCATCGGCACGGTCATCTCGTCCTCGATGGCCGCGTACGCCTTCTCCCGCATCAACTTCCGCGGCAGCAAGATCCTCTTCGCCGCCATGATCGGGACGTTGCTCCTGCCCTTCCACGTGCTGATCATCCCGCAGTACATCATCTTCCGGAACCTCGGACTGATCGACACCTTCTGGCCCCTGCTGGCCGGCAAGTTCCTGGCCACGGAGGCGTTCTTCGTCTTCCTGATGGTCCAGTTCATCCGCAACCTGCCCCGGGAACTGGACGAGGCCGCGCGGATCGACGGCTGCGGTCACGCGAGGATCTTCTTCTCCATCACCCTGCCGCTCATCAAGCCCGCCATCATCACCTCGTCGATCTTCGCGTTCATCTGGAGCTGGAACGACTTCCTCGGCCCACTGCTCTACCTGAACTCGCCGGACAAGTACCCCCTGCCGCTCGCCCTGCGCATCTTCAACGACCAGACGAGCACCTCGGACTACGGCGCGACCATCGCGATCTCCGTGCTCGCACTGCTGCCGGTCATGCTGTTCTTCGTGATCTTCCAGCGCTTCCTCGTCGACGGCGTCGCCACCCAGGGCCTCAAGGGATGAGCCGGCGCCGGCGCGAGGCCGTTCGCGGGCAGGAAGCTGCCACCCGCGACGGAAGCGGCCTGCGCTGGCCCGGGGCGTCCGCCCGTTTCGCCCTGTTCGGAGAGGTCCTGTGGGTCGGGGTGCTGTGCTGTGTGGCGGGCCTCGGGATCGTCACGATCCCTGCGGCCTTCGCTGCCGGTTCGGCCCATCTCCACCGTTTCCTCCGCGCCGAGGACTCCTCCCTCCGCCACTTCGCCGCGGACTTCACCGCAGCCCTGCGGACCGGCTGGCTCGTGGGTCTGGGCGTCGTGCTGGGCGTCGCGCTCCTGCTGCTCGACATCGTCGTCGCCGCTGCGCGGATCCTGCCGGGGTGGCAGTTCGTCCTGGCGATGGGCGTCGTCCTGCTGGTCGCCCTGCTGGCAGCCCTTGCCGGGACGACGGCCCGCTGGCAGGACTCGCGCTCATGGCGCACCGCCGGGGTCCAGTGGGTCCGCGACGTGCGGCGCGACCCGGCGGGCGTCGTCTGGCTCGCCTTCGCGGTGGGCCTGACGGCGATCGTCGCATGGCAGCTGCCACCACTCGTGGTCCCGGGCATCGGATGCCTGGTGTTCGCGGCGCTGGCGACCTCCGTGCGGGACCGCCCCACCCGGTCCTGACCATCCTTCCGACCACCCCGACTACCCCTGGAGCTCGCGTGCATTACGGCGGCGATTACAACCCCGAACAGTGGCCCGAGGACATCTGGCCTGATGACGTGGTACGCATGCGCGAGGCCGGGGTGACGATGGTCAGCCTCGGGATCTTCTCGTGGGCCCGGATCCAGCCGTCCGAGCACGAGTTCGACTTCGACTGGCTGGATCGCATCATCGCCCTCCTGCACGACGCCGGCATCGCCGTGGACCTGGCCACCGCGACGGCGTCGCCACCACCCTGGGCGACCGTCGCCTACCCGGAGATGCTGGCCGCGGACGAGCACGGGTCGCCCTACTGGCACGGCAGCCGCCAGCACTACGCGTCGTCGTCGCCCGCCTATCGGAAGCTCGCCGCCGCACTCGTGACGAGGATCGCGGAGCGCTACGCGCAGCACCCCGCCGTGGTGCTCTGGCACGTGAACAACGAGTACGGCTGCCACCTCAATGTCGACTACTCCGATGCGGCTCGGGATGCCTTCCGCCTCTGGCTGGAGAAGCGCTATGTAACGGTGGACGCTCTGAACGAGGCCTGGGGTACCATGTTCTGGTCCCAGCGCTACGGCAGCTTCGGCGAGGTCTTCCCGCCCCGCCACGCGCCCTACAGCCACAACCCCGGCCAGCTCCTCGACTACCGCAGGTTCACCTCCGACATGCTCCTCGAGTGCTACCGGATGGAGCGCGACATCATCCGCGCCGCGGGCGCGACGCAGCCCGTCACCACCAATTTCATGGGCGCCTTCAAACCGGCGAACTACGCACAGTGGGCGCCGGAGCTGGACGTCATCAGCGACGACCTGTACCCGGACCCCAACGACCCCGAGAGCTTCCGCGAGGGCGCCTTCCACGGGGACCTCATGCGGTCGCTCAAGCCGGGCACCCCGTGGCTGCTGATGGAGCAGGCGTCCAACGCCGTCAACTGGCGGCCGTCGAACGCGCCTAAGGCGCCGGGGCAGCTCGCGGCCCAGAGCATGCAGGCCGTGGCCCGCGGAGCCGACGGCATCCTGTTCTTCCAGTGGCGCCAGTCGCGGGCGGGATCGGAGAAGTTCCACTCCGGTATGCTGCCGCACGCCGGGACGCAGACGCGGACCTGGCGGGAGGTGGTGGCACTCGGGAAGGAGCTCGACCGGCTGCCGGGACTGCCCGCCGACGACGGTTCCTCGCGCGTCGCCATCCTGCTCGACTGGGAGAACTGGTGGGCCATCGAGAACCCCGACCACCCCACCTCCCTCGACTACCTGTCCCTCGTGCGGGGCTGGTACGACGCCGCACACCGCCTCCACGTGCAGGTCGACATCCTGCCGCCCACGGCCGACCTCACGACGTACGACGCGGTCATCGCTCCGCACCTCTACCTGCTCACGGACCAGTCCGCCGGCAACCTCGTCGCCTTCGTGGAGCAGGGCGGACACCTGCTGGTCACGGCCTTCAGCGACGTGGTCGACGAGAGTGACCGCTTCCGTCCGGGCGGGTTCGGCACGCAGCTGCGCGACCTGCTCGGGATCGTCGTCGAGGACTTCGGCGCGCTCGTCGCACCGGACTCGCAGGGACCCGGGCAGCAGCAGGCGCGGATCGCCGGCCGCGGGTTCGGCTTCGCGGGCTCCTACCTCGCGGAGGAAGCCCACGTCGTCGACGCCGAGGTCCTGGCGACCTTCGACGGGGCCCGCCAGCACGGCCGGCCGGCACTGACAGTGCGCCGGGAGGGGGCAGGAGCCGCCTACTACCTCGCCACGGTGCCCGACGACGACGGTGCCCGGCAGGTGCTCGGGCACCTGTTCGCGGCGGCGGGCGTGGAGCCGGTGCTGCCCGGACTGCCGCCGATGGTGGAGGCGATCCGCCGCGGCCGGTTGCTGACCGTCATCAACCACGGCGTAGAAGCCACGGAGATCGAGGTGGCGGGCGAGGACGCCCTCACGGGCCTCGCCGTGGACGGCGTCACGCTGCAACCCTTCGGCTACGCCCTCGTATTGACCGATCGCTGACGCCGGTCGAAGAATCGCCCTCCCGGTACACCGCACTCCCGGCAGGTGCAAGACGGGAGTGCGGCTTCCACGGGGGCTGCGGGGGAGCCGGCGGCGGGCCTACGCTCGGGATCATGGACCAGCCGACTGAAGAACATCACCTGAAGGATCTCGGCAGCACCGAGGGGATCGATCCGACCGACGTCGGCCAGATCCAGGACGGGCCGCTGACCGCTGCGGACGAGGTCGACCTCATCGCGAATCAGGCAGTCCCGGACGGCGACCCGTCCGTCGAGACGCTCGCGGGCAACGTCGGACTCGAGGACTCGCCCGCGGACAACCCGACGACGGACGACCGCTTCACCGGGGGCTCGCGCTAGCAAAGGCCCGAGGGGAGACCCTCCCTGCCGCAGGCGGTTTGCCGCGGGACCACAGCCGTGATCCCGGAGCGGCTCAGGACTCGCGGACCGCTCTCTCGCCCGTCTCCTCGCCCGTCTCCTCGGCCGGAGCGTCCCGGATGGCCTGACGCCGATCCAGCTCCTCGCGGAGCTCGTGGTGCTGCCCCTCGGTCTCGGCATCCACCTCATGATGTTCGACGAACTGGCGGTCCCGCGACCGGTGGTTCCTGCTGTTCAGGATGTCCAGGTCGTCCCTGTCCACGGTCGACAGGTCCTCGGGGAAATCCTTCGCCGGATCCAATCTGCTGCTGTCTGCCACTGTCCAACTCCTCATGGGCGCGTTGATCCATCTTCCCCGAGTTTAGGGTCGAAGCCCGTGTTCCGCCCACCGCGACAACCCACGAGCCGGATCGGCACCGAAGACCAGGCTGCTACCGGGTCGGATCGTCGTCGCGGAAGCTGTAGATAACGTCCACCGGGCAGGTGGCAGCAGGGCACCCTCTCTCCTGGACGACCGGGGTTGAGTGGCTTGCCGCAGGCGAGACCGTTCCCGTTGCCTTCGGCGTCGACCTGCGATTCTGCGCCTGTCAGGCGGTGTCGCGCTCGTCATGCCGCGGTGTGGACGGTGCTGTCAGGGGGTCCGGTGAACGGCGTGCGCGCCCTGCATCACTGACCGTGGCGAAGCCCTCGCGGGACCAGTACTCGAACCCGCCGATCAGTTCGCGCACATTCGTATAGCCCAGCGACGCCAGGTTCAACGCGCCGCGGGTGCTGCCGTTGCAGCCCGGTCCCCAGCAGTAGACGACGATGGCGGCATCCAGGGCGGGGGCGACGTCGGTGATGCGTGCTTCGAGCTCTGCGTTCGGAATGTGGGCGGCACCCGGAATGCGGCCCTGCCTCCAGGAAGCGGCCGAGCGGGTATCGATCACGATCGGGCCGAGGCCAGATGCACGCTCAGCAGCCAGGTCCGCAGGGTCGGTTTCATAGGCGAGCTTCGCAGCGAAGAAGTCAGCGGCGGAAAGGGAAGGAGGCATGCATCTATCGAATCTCCTCCAACGCTCTTCTGGAACAGCACATCGATTGTGCAGAAGCGCCGACGGCCGTGAAACCACGGTACATTCACCGTTATGCCATCGAACCCACGGTTGGACCTCGACGCAACCGATGAAGCGATAGTGCGCCACCTGCAGCAGGACGGACGGACGAGCGTCGCGCAACTTGCTCGGGCCATAAATCTCTCACCGAGCGCGACCAGCGATCGTCTCCGGCGCCTCACCGATGGCGGGGTCATCACCGGGTACTCCATCACCGTCGATCCTGAAGCTCTCGGGTACGCGGTAACAGCGTTCGTGCGACTGGCCTACCCCACCGGCAACTACAAGCCGTTCCACGACCTCGTTGACGCGATGCCCGAGATCATCGAAGCACACCACGTCACCGGAGCGGATTGCTTCATCATCAAGGTCCTGGCCCGCTCGATGCGCGACCTCGAACGCATCACCGGTCGCCTCGCCACTCTCGGTGGCATCACGACCAGCGTGGTCTACTCGAGCCCGATTCCCTCGCGACACATCACTCCTGCCTGACACGGGAGGCATCGCCCACTTCGACCGTCCTGGTCACGAATCGAACTCACCCGTGTACGGAGAGGGATCCCCACCGTCACCTACGAAGCCGGACGCAGGTCCACCGGCTTCCGGGCGGCTGAAAGATCTCGGTGGATGGCGGCCTGCGGAGGTCCGCCTTTTCCAAGAGGACCCGTTTGTTGTTGCAGCACCGCACCGGTAGACATAGGCCATGACCTCGAACATCCCTGTCGCGAAGACGCTATTCACCATCAGCACCATCGTCGCAATAGGCATCCTTACTTACCTGTGGGTCCAATTCGACAACACACCCCTGGTGATCAAGGTGTTCTTCTCACTGTTCATGGTCGGCATCGTCAGCTTCAACGCGCGACGAGCGTTCTCACGCCGTAACCCCTGACCCGTATCCGGCCACGCCGTCCCCTACTCCCTCGGAGCAGGTCACCATGTGCAGGAGAACACCGTCGTCTCAGCCGTGACGCGCACGGGAACAGCTGCCATGGAGGCCGCATGAACTACTCCATGGTCGAATGGATCGCAGCCTTCAGGGCATCCTTCGACCACATCTCCGCCATCCCACGGGACGAGTGGAACCTCGTCGCCGTATACCCTTTGGACGACGAGACGCTCGCTGTAGTCGTGGATCAGGGGCCCCATCAGTTCGGCCGGCGCTTCCGTCTCGAGTCGCTGAACAACGATGGCTTCCGGGGCCTCCGCCACCCTGGCGAACTAGCCGCCATCCTCATTCTCGGTGAGGTCCTGGAGCCACACTCGTTGAACAGTCGTCCCAGCTCACTGGTTGCCGAGGGCATCTACCCGAAGGCGATCTGGGGTGGGGAGCAGCCCGAAAACGACGACGATGCAGCGACGGACTAGCTTCTGACGCCGTCGGTGAGGAGCCGTGAGCGTACAGCTAGGCGTCTGGGTGGAACGTCGCACAGCTCGCCGGCCTGGCCACTCCCTCCTGCGCCCGACACCGCCGGCGTCGAGCACGAGGACACTGCAGCCGTGCGAGGTTCAAGCGTCCAACCCAGTGACCGCTAGCTTACAGCGGACCGCCGTTGACAGCCCGTTCACTCACGCGCACCCTTTAGGCACGACGTGACGGCGACTCCGCTGCCCCGCCCTTCCACGAAAGGCAGCCGTCATGAAGAATCCCCGCCTCCTCGTGCCCGTCGCCGTGCTCGGCCTGTCCTTGACGGGTGCCTCTTCGGTTGTCGCAGCCGGACCCGAACGCGATCCGGTGACGGTCGACAGCTACGACTTCCAGTTCAGCTGCGGCGATGACTTCGACGTCCGAATCAGCGGAACCTCGAGCACGAAGTCTCTGTTCTGGCTCGACGAGCAAGGCAACGTGACCCGATTCAGGATGCAGGTGTCGGCACCACGCGATGTCCTCACGAACCTGGACACCATGACGTCGGTCGAAGTGGCGGCACACTTCGTCCAGACCTACACCCGCGTACCCGGCACCAACGAATACACCGTCACGGTGGTGGGACACAGATACCTGGCCACTGATCCTGGCGCCGGCATCATCATGCGCGACGTGGGCAGGATCGTCTTCTCCGATCCCTCCGAACAGACTGTCACCTTCGAGGCGGGCGTCCACGACGCCGCAGATCCAGACCTCCTGGGACTCGCCCTGTGCGGTGTGGTCGACTGACGCGGGACCGCCTTCGCCGGCAACAACGCGCGGCTACCCTCCGCTCCAGCTGATCTCGCTCGGCCGGCGGTGGCCGAAGTCTCGGACCCGCGCGCTACGCTCGAGCATCTGATCGTTCACCGATGGGGGTAGCTGTGCGTCTGGATGGATTCTCGTTCCTGATCGTTCTCGTCGTCTGGGTCATCGTGCCGGTGATCTTCGGGCTGGTCCTGTACTGGATCATCCGGCTCGGAGTGAAGCACGGACTGCGGTCGTATCACTCCGACGCCAGCGGGAGCTCTCCCTCTGCGGAAGAGCTGACGTCGAGCGACTCTCGCCCGCGATGTTTCCCGTTTCGGCCCCCGCTTGAGAAAGTAGCGGCATGACCCTGGACATCGCGGCCTTCCGCGCGCACTTCCCCGCCCTACGCACCGGTACCGCGTACTTCGACGGCCCCGGCGGGACGCAGGCCCCCGCCGTCGTAGGAGCCGCGATAGCCGACGCCATCACCGGGCCGCTGTCCAACCGCGGCCTCGGCATGGGCTCGGAGAGGAACGCCGAATCGGCGGTCAGCGGATTCCGGGCGGCGATGGCCGACCTGCTCGGGGCGCATCCCGGCGGGGTCGTCTACGGGCGGAGCGCAACGCAGCTCACCTACGACTTCTCCCGCCACCTCGCCAAGACGTGGCAGCCGGGCGACGAGGTCGTGGTGTCACGGCTGGACCATGACTCCAATATCCGCCCCTGGGTGCAGGCAGCCGACGCGGTCGGCGCCATCGTACGCTGGATCGATTTCGACCCGGACACCACGGAGATCGACGAAGCGTCCGTCGCGACCGCGATCACCGAGCGCACGAAGCTGGTAGCTATCACCGCCGCTTCGAACCTGCTCGGCACGAAACCGCCGGTGCGGCGCATCGCCGATGCCGCGCACGGGGTCGGCGCTCTGGTCTACGTGGACGGCGTGCACTACACCGCTCATGCGGCGGTCGACGTGAAGGCGCTGGGAGCTGACTTCTTCGCCTGCTCGCCCTACAAATTCCTCGGACCCCACTGCGGTGTTCTCGTGGCCGACCCGGAGCTGCTGGAGTCGCTGCAACCGGACAAGCTGCTGCCGTCCACGAACGCGGTTCCGGAGCGGTTCGAGTTCGGTACCCTCCCGTACGAGATCATGGCCGGGACCACGGCTGCCGTGGATTTCCTGGCAGGGATCGCGCCGGGAACCGGGACCGGCCGCCGTGCGCGCCTTCTTGCGTCCGCTCATCTGGTCGACGAGTACGAGCTCGCGTTGCGCTCCCGCGTCGAGGCAGGGATGGCGGAACTGGGCGACGCCGTCGTGCTGCACTCGAGAGCCCAGGATCGGACACCGACACTGCTGGTGACGTTCCCGGGCCGGTCCTCCGCGGACGCCTACCGGTTCCTCGCGGATCGCAACATCCTCGCGCCGGCCGGGTCCTTCTACGCCTACGAAGCCTTCCGTCGCCTCGACCTCGAGGACAGCGCCGCCCTGCGGGTCGGCTTGGCGCCCTACAACGACGACGACGACGTCGATCGCCTCCTGACCGCGCTCGGCGAGTTCGTCGCCTCATGACGCGGGTGTAGGTCTTCACGTCGCACGGGATGGGCCGATGCCGGCGACGACGACGAGCAGGATGCCACCGGTTCGGCTGTGGCGTAGCAGGATCCTTCGCCGAACGCTGACGCGGATCCTCAGGTGCGCACAGCGGCTACGGCTTCGATCTCCACGAGTTGGTCCTCATAGCCAAGAACCGTCACGCCCAACAGGGTGCTCGGTACGTCATGGGCACCGAACGCTCGGCGTACAACCTCCCATGCGTCGACGAGATCACCCCGATCGGTCGATGCCACGAGCACGCGGGTGCTGATGACGTCTTCGATAACCGCTCCAGCTGCGTGGAGAGCCGTCGTCATGTTTCGAACGCACTGTTCCGCCTGTGCTGCGTAATCGCCTTTTCCCACTGTTGCCCCGGTTTCGTCGAGGGGACAGGACCCCGCGAGGAAGATCAGTCGCGCGTCGGCCGGCGCGGTGGCGGCGTAGGCATACTGGGCTGCGTCCGTCAGCGCGGTGGACCGGATCAATGTCACCGCTGAAGCCATCAGATCCTGCTTTCCCTCGTGCCGACCAAGCAAGCTTCCCATCATTCACCCACCATGGAGGATCCTTCCCCCTTGATGGTGTCCGTCCTCCTGCTCCTGGGCTTCATCGCCTCCACAGGCACCGTGATCCTGTTCGGTCGCGCATGGAGCCGTGGACGCCACTGTCCCGAGGCCGCCCGGATCACTGCTGTGTCAGTCGGTCTCGTCGGCCTGGTGAGCGTGCTCCTCACGGGAGCGTTCGGACGAGGAATCGCCGTGGCAGACGCCGGACGGTCATCGTGGCTGGTCGACACGCTGTTTCTGATCAGCGCCATCGGCATCCCCACGCTCTTCCCGTCGGGCTGATCGCCTTCTCGAGAACCCGCCGGGAACAGCATCCGGTGCCCCTCGTTCGCTGGGGGATCCGAAAGCGGGCAACCATGCGTCCGGATCGTCGGGTGCACTTTCCCGACGCCGCGCAGCTCGCCTGCCCAGCCACTCCTCCCTGCAGGCATCGGTCTTCGCGGCGTCCGCGGTACCCGCTGGCGCGCCGTCGTTTAGGGGGAATACGTAGAACAACGACAGCACGACCAGGGCGCCTATGGCTTGACCGAAACCGGCGAGGAAGGAGACGACCCCACGGATGAGGAGGATCGCAGCGGCCGCCTTCCAGCCGGACATGTGGGCCGGTGCTTCCGGTCGCGGTGGAGGCGCCGGGGCCGGCGGCGGTGCCCGCTACTCGCGCAGCTGCTGCACCATGTCCAGCACGACGGCGCGCAGGTCGCCGTCGTGCTCCTCGGCGATGCGCCGCTGGCGCTGGTACCCGGCTCCGCGCTGCATGATGCCCTCGACGTCGGCCAGCTCGCTGCTGCAGCCGAGTCTCGCGGCGATGGGCTCCAAGCGGGTGAGCACGTCGGCGAGGTGGTCCGTCACGAGCTGCTCGTTGCCGTCGGCGTCGAGGATGATGATGGCGTCCAGCCCGTAACGGGCGGCCCGCCACTTGTTCTCCTGGATGTGCCAGGGCTGCATGGTGGGGATGCTGCCGCCCGCGTCGAGGATCTGCGAGAACTCGTGGACGAGGCACTGGGTGAGGGCGGCGACGGCACCGACGTCGCGCAGCGTGGACAGGCCGTCGCACACGCGCATCTCCACCGTCCCGAGGTTCCCGACCGGGCGGATGTCCCACCGGATCTCGCTGACGGCGTCGATCACTCCCGTGGTGGACATGTCCTGGACGTAGGACTCGTACGCCGCCCAGTCGTCGAAGTGGAAGGGCAGGCCCGCCGTGGGCAGCTGCTGGAACATGAGCGCGCGCTGCGAGGCGTAGCCCGTGTCCTCGCCGCCCCAGAACGGCGACGACGCCGAGAGCGCCTGGAAGTGCGGGAAGTAGTTGGTCAGGCCGTCCACCACAGGGAGCGCCTTGTCGCGGTGGTCGAGGCCCACGTGGACGTGCACGCCGTAGATGACCATCTGCCGGCCCCACCACTGCGTGCGGTCGATCAGCTTCGCGTACCGTTCCTTGTCCGTCACCTGCTGGGAACGCGGCGCACTGAAGGGATGCGAACCGGCGCAGAACAGTTCCACGCCCATCGGGTCGGTGACCTCCCGGACGGCGGCGAGGGAGCGGGACAGGTCCTCCTTCGCCTCGTCCACGGTGGTGCAGATGCCGGTGACGAGTTCCACCGTGTTGAGCAGCAGTTCCTGCTTGATGTGGGGGTGCTCGTCGTCGTCCTGCAGTTCCGGGTGGTTCGCGCTGACCCCGCGGAGCACCTCGTTGGCCACGGGGACGAGCTCGCCGTTGTAGCGGTCCACGAGCGCCAGTTCCCACTCGACGCCGAGCGTGGACTGGGCTGACTGCGCAAAGTCGATCTTCAAGGAAGCGGCTCCTGACGGGTACGGGCTCATCGATTGGTGCCTCGGGACGCGCCGTCGCGGAAAGAGACTCGTCCCTATGCTAGTGCTTGGCGCGGCGCGGAGCGGGTCCGCTCGCCCGGGCGGGCATGCTGCTGGAAGAATAGGCACCGTGCCCATCCTGAACAAAGACATGACCCTCTGCATCTCCCTGGCCGCGCGGCCGAGCAACATCGGGACGCGCTTCCACAACTACCTCTACGAGGAGTTGGGCCTGAACTTCATCTACAAGGCCTTCACCACCCCGGACCTGCCGGCGGCCATCGCGGGCCTGCGGGGTCTCGGGATCCGGGGCTGCGCCATCTCGATGCCGTTCAAGGAAGACGTCATCGCGCTCGTGGACCGGTTGGACCCCTCGGCGAAGGCGATCGATTCCGTCAACACCATCGTGAACGACGACGGCGTCCTCACCGCGTACAACACCGACTACCTCGCGGTGGAGCGGCTCCTGCGGGAGCATGCCGTGCCGACGTCGCATTCGGTCCTCGTGCAGGGGTCCGGGGGCATGGCCAAGGCCGTCGTCGCAGCCCTGCGTGATTCCGGGTTCACACGGGTGACCGTCGTGGCCCGCAACGAGCGCACGGGCCGGGCTCTCGCGGACCTCTACGGCTTCGCCTGGCAGCAGACGGTGGGGGAGTCGACGGCCGACCTCATCCTCAACGTGACGCCGCTCGGCATGGCCGGCGCGGACGCCGACGCCCTCGCCTTCCCGGCAGCCGCCATCGAGGCGGCACGGGTGGTGTTCGACGTCGTCGCCTCCCCGTCGGAGACGCCGCTGATCCTCGCCGCCCGGGCAGCGGGCAAGCCGGTCATCACGGGTGCGGAGGTCGTCGCACTGCAGGCCGAGGAGCAATTCGTCCTCTACACGGGTGTCCGTCCCACGGCGGAGCAGGTCCGGGCTGCGGGGGAGTTCTCGCGCCGGGAGGCGTAGCAGGCGGGTCGGGCGGCGGCGTTTCCCTGCGCCGGCAGGCGGTGCCGACGGGGCCCGGGCCTAGACCTCGGCGCGGACCCTGAACCACCGCACGCCGTGCGGTTCGAGGGTGATACCCGCTGTCAGGTGCGCCCGCTGCCCGGTGATGAGTTCGAGGGCCCTTCCCGGCAGGCCGGAGAGGGTCCGGGCGCTGACATCCTGCGGGGTGTCGGCGAAGTTGGCGAGGACGAGGACGGTGGAGTCCTCGTCGTTGAGCAGGCCGGGCCGCTGGTAGCCCAGGACATGCGGGTTGTCGGTGTGGAAGGGGACCAGGCGGCCGCCGGTGAACTCGGAGGTGTGCTTGCGCACCTCGATGAGGCGGACGAGGCCGGTGTGGACGGCCCCGGCGTCCGTGGCGGGGTCCTGCCGGGTGGCGTAGCGGTCGGCCGGGTAGGCCGGCCGGCCGACCCAGCGGCTGTCGCCGGCCTTCGCAGGATCGGAGAGGTAGGTGTAGTCGTTGAGCTGCCCGACCTCGTCGCCGAGGTAGAGCAGCGGGATGCCGCCGGTGCTGAGGATGATCGAGTGGGCCAGCAGGATCCGCGCGACGGCGGCACCGGGGGCCTCCTCCGTGCCTCCGGTCTCGGCCGCTTCGAGCCCGGCGAGGGACGCGGTGGTGCCGGAGATGCGGCAGTCCCCGGTGCGGGGGTTGTCCTGGAACGGCACGCCGCGGGCGAAGCTGCCCGGGAACCGGTTCACGTAGAAGGCATTGAGGAACCGGCGGTGGTCGTGCCCGTTGATGCCCAGTTCGGCGGCATCCTCGTCGGAGAAGGTCCAGCCGATGTCGTCGTGGCTGCGCACGTAGTTCACCCAGGCGGTGCCGTCGGGGATCTCGTGCCGGCGTTCGAGGGCTTGGGCGAGGAGGGACACCTCCCGGGTGGCCAGGGAGTTCCAGATCAGGGCCATCTGCAGCGGGTTGTAGCTGAGCTGGCACTCACCCGGGTCGATGTACTGGACCACTTCGTCGGGGTGGACGATCGCCTCGGACTTGAACAGCAGCGACGGTGCTGCGAGCCGGCAGACGGCGTTGAAGGCCTGCAGGAGCAGATGCGCTTCGGGGAGGCTCTCGCAGGTGGTGCCGAGCTGTTTCCAGATGAACGCGACGGCGTCCATGCGCACGATGTCCACGCCCTGGTTCGCGAGGAAGAGCATCTCCCCGGCCATGGCCCGGAAGACCCGGGGGTTGCGGTAGTTGAGGTCCCACTGGAAGGAGTGGAACGTCGCCCAGATCCAGCGGCCGTCCTCGAGCTGCACGAAGGAGCCGGGGTGGTCGTCGGGGAAGATCTCGCGGACCGTCCGCTCGTAGGCGTCGGGCATGCCCCGGTCGGGATAGATCCAGTAGAAGTCCTCGTAGTCCGGGTCTCCGGCGACGGCTCGGCGCGCCCAGTCGTGCTCGTCGGAGGTGTGGTTGAAGATGAAGTCGACCACGAGGGCGATGCCGTTCTCCCGCAGTTCGCGGGCGAGGTCCGCGAGGTCGTCCATGGTCCCGAGTGCCGGGTCCACGTCGCGGTAGCTCGAGACCGCGTAGCCGCCGTCGGAGTTCTCCGCCGGCGCCAGGAACAGCGGCATCAGGTGCAGGTACGTCAGGCCCAGCTCGCGGAGGGAGGGGATCCGGTCACGCAGTCCGGCGAGGTTCCCCGCGTACAGGTCCACGTAGCAGACCCCGCCGAGCATCCGGTTCGAGGCGAACCAGTCCGGCGCCATGGTGCGGGCGGCGTCGAGGGCTTTCAGGTCCGCGGGCCGGTCCTGCCAGGACGCTGCGGCGTCGAGGACCACCTGCAGGAGCTCTCCATCCGCTCCCGGACCGTAGATGCGATGGAACAGGGCCTGCAGACGCGGGAACTCGGCATCGAAGCGCGCCAGGAACGAGGACCAGTCCGCGTCGGACGTTCCGGAGAGGCGCGATGCCTGCACCTCCACGCGGACACGGTCTTCGGGGAGAGGCTGCGGGGAGCTCATCCGGCAAGCCTATTGCAGCGGAGCGGCCAGGGGCGGAGCACGTCCTGCCGTACGTCGGCTGCAAGAGCACGGAGGGCGTGGACGGCCGGGAACGCCGGGTGCTGCCGCCCGGCCTCGACGGGAGCATCCGCGAACCGCAGGAGCACGCCGTCGACGCGCGAAGCGCCGCGCCCCTTCCGGGACGCGGCGCTTCGGGACGTTCCGGCAGGTGCGCCGGTACTACTCGGAGACGGGGATCGACTGCGATTTCAGCGAGTCGACGGTCTTCTGCTGTCCGTTCTCGAGGGCGTCCATCAGGGTGCCGGAGCCACCGATGGCAGCACCGAATCCGTCCGAGACGTCCGTGTAGGTCTGCGTCATCGTGGGACCCCAGGTGAAGTCGGGGTTCACGTTCGCGGAAGCGTCGGCGAAGACGTCGTAGATCTTCTGCCCACCGTAGTACTCGACGCCGCCTGCGAAGGCCTCGAGGTCGGTGGCCGACTTCGCCGCGGGGTAGAGGCCGCCGAGCTCGTTGGCCAGCGCGAGTGCCTCGGGATCGGTGTTCAGCCAGAGCGCGAACTTCGCGGCCTCGGCCGGGTGGTCCGAGCCCTTCAGTACCGCGGTGGAGGAACCGCCCCAGTTGCCGGCGGCCTCTCCGCCGTCCTCCCACTGCGGCATCGGGGCGACGGCCCACTTGCCGGAGGTGTCGGGCGCGCCGTCGGACAGGGTGGTCGCACCCCACACGGCAGAGACCCAGGTCCACTGCTGGCCCGTGTTGAACGAGGCGTTCCACTCGTCCGAGAACGACGGCAGCGTGGAGACGAGGTCCTTGGACAGCAGGTCCTGCCAGTAGGTGGCCACTTCCTCCGATTCGGGGCTGGTCAGGTTGACGTCCCAGTTCTCGCCGTCGTTGGCGAACCACTGGCCGCCGTTCTGCCAGACCATGCCCGCGAACCAGTTGACGTCCGTCTTCGGGAAGTTGGTGATGTAGGAGCCCTGCGCCTTGATCTGCTCCGCCGCCGCCGCGTACTCCTCCCACGTGGTGGGAACCGCGATGCCGGCCTGCTCGAAGAGGTCCGCGCGGTAGTACATGGCCATCGGGCCGCTGTCCTGGGGGACCGCGTAGACCGAGCCCTCCTCACCGAAGGTCACCTGGCCCCAGGTCCAGTCCACGAACTGGTCCTGGGCGTCGGCGATGCCCTCGCACTCGGCGATGTTCTCGAGACCGTCCTGTACGCGGAAGTTGGGCAGGGCGTCGTACTCGATCTGGCCGAGGTCCGGTGCGTTGCCCGCCTGGATCTGGTTGAAGAAGTTCTGGTAGGTGCCGGAGTTGCCGTTGGGGCCGGTCTGCACCTTCACCTGGATGTCAGGGTTCTCGGTGTTCCAGAGCTCGGCCACCTGGTCCATGCCCGGGACCCAGGTGGTGAAGCTCAGTTCGACGGGTCCTTCGGAGGCCTCGCAGGGGACGGCTTCGGCCCCTGCCTCGGAGCTGTCTCCGCCGGCTGAACAGCCGGAGAGAGCCAGCGCAGAGATCATGGCAAAGGCCGCGGTGACTTTTCCGTAATGCGCGCGCATTGTCTTTCCTATCGGTTGATTGAGCAGTGCGGTGCGGGGCGGACGCCGGCGCACCAGGAGTGCTGGTCGGGGAGTGCTGGTCGGGGAGTGGTGCTACTTGACGCTGCCGGCGCCGAGCCCGCTGCTCCAGAAACGCTGGAGTGCGAGGAAGGCGATGATCAGCGGGAGGATCGAGACGAGCGCCCCGACGATCACGAGGGACCGCAGTTCGGGGATCTGGCTGATCTGGCTGTTCCAGGCGTACAGGCCCAGCGTCACGGGGAAGAGGTCCTGGTCGCGGAGCATGATCAGGGGCAGGAAGAAGTTGTTCCAGATCGCGACGAACTGGAACAGGAAGATCGTCACCAGCGCCGGTGCCATGAGACGTGTGGACACCGTGAAGAAGGTGCGGATCTCTCCGGAGCCGTCGAGCCGGGCCGCCTCGAGCAGTTCCCCCGGCACGCTGGCGGCGGCGTAGATCCGTGCCAGATAGACGCCGAAGGGACTCACGAGGCTCGGCAGGAACACGGCCCACATGGTGTTGGTGAGGTTCACCTGGCTGAAGATCAGGAACAGGGGCAGGGCCAGGGCGGTCGCGGGGACCAGGACGCCGCTGAGGACGATGTTGAAGATCGCCTCGCGTCCCCTGAACTCGTACTTGGCGAGCGCATAGCCGCACATCGCAGCGATGATCGTGCCGATCAGTGCGCCCACGCCGGCGTAGAGGGCGGAGTTGAGCAGCCAGCGGCCGAACAGTCCGTCGCCGTAGGAGAAGAGCCGTCCCAGGTTGCCGAAGAACGTCCCGAGGGAGTCCGCGGTGAACCACAGGGGTGCGGTCGAGGTGACCTCGCCGCCCGTCTTGGTGGACGTGGTCAGCAGCCACCAGATAGGGGTCAGGAAGTAGAGGGTGAAGACCCCCATGATGAGCATCGCGGCGCTGCGGGACATGACGCTCTGCCGCGGTCCGCGGGTGCGGGTGTCGGCGCTGTTCGCCGTCGAACGTCCCCCGCGCTGGCGCTTGGGGGCGGTGGCTGGGGCTGCCGTCACTGGGTGACCTTCCGCTGGGTCGACTTCAGGAAGATGAAGGAGAGGATGAATGTGGCGAGGGCCAGGACCACGGAGAACGCCGCGGCGAGGTTGTAGTTCGGCACGGACGCCGTGGTGTAGACCGCGAGGTTCGGTGTGAAGGTGCTGTTGATCGCCGAGCTGAAGCTGCGCAGCGTCTGCGGCTCGGCCAGGAGCTGGAGCGTCCCGATGATGGAGAACACGGCGGTGAGGATGATCGCGGGGATCACCAGGGGGATCTTGATGCGCCAGGCGATCTGGATGTTGCTCGCACCGTCGAGCCGGGCCGCCTCGTAGATCTCGGTGGGGATGGCGAGCAGCGACGAGTAGATGATGAGCATGTTGTAGCCCACGTAGACCCAGGTCACGATATTCGCGATCGCCCAGAGGACGAGGTTGCCGGACAGGAAGTCGATGTTCGAGGTGACCGCGCCGAAGGGGGAGAGCGACGGCGAGTACAGGAATCCCCACATGATCGCGGCGATCACCCCGGGCACGGCGTAGGGGGCGAAGAACGCGAGCCGGAAGAACTTCTTGCCCTTGAGCAGGGGAGAATCGAGGAGCAGCGCGAACAGCAGGGCGAGGCCGAGCATCACCGGCACCTGGATCGCGCCGAAGAGCAGCACGCGTCCCACGGATTCCCAGAACGCGGTGTTCTGGAACACCTGCTCGTACTGGACGAAGCCGCCGAAGACCTGCCGTGGCTTGCCGAATGTGCCCTCGCGCTCCACGGTGAGCAGCGACTGGACGACGGCGTAGACGATCGGGATCGCGTAGAAGGCGAGGAACAGGATCGCGAAGGGTGCGATGAACAGGGCCACCGCGCGGCGCTGTGCCCCCGACGAGCGGTTCTTCCTCGTGGCCGGGGGCGCCTTCGGGGCCTCCGCCGGCGTACTAATGACTGTCATTGCCTGCATCCTTTCGGCTCTGCGACGAGCCGTCGGTGTCGGGACGTGCTGGGGTGGTGCGAACGACGCGGACGGCGCCGGCGGGAACGACGACGACGTCGGCCACGGCCTCGGAGGTCAGCAGTTCCAGGCCGTGGACCCGGTGCTTGCGGTCCTCGGCGGAGTGGTTGATCAGGAAGAGGTAGTCGTGTCCGTTGCCGCGGCGGGTCACGGCCTCGAGGCCGGACTGCGCCTCGGTCAGCCGGACCCCGGCGGTGACGGCGGCGCGCAGCAGCAGGTCCTTCAGGACGCTGCCGTCGAGCACGGTGCCGACGTACCAGGCCTCGCCCGTGCCGAAGCGGTTGCGGGTGACGGCGGGTGCGCCGGCGTGATGGCCGGTCGCATAGCTGAGCACCGGCTCGGCGGTGGTCAGGCGCAGCGCCTCCGACCACAGGGACGCGGGCGAACCGTTGTCGAGTGGAAGCGGATGCGCCGGATCGAGGGGGAAGAACTCCTCGGAGCGGACGCCGAGCAGATCCCGGAAAGCCCCGGGATAGCCTCCGGGCCGCACCCGCTCGTTCTCGTCGACGATCCCGCTGAAGAAGGTGACGAAGGCAGAGCCTCCGCTCTCCACGAAGTCGCTGATGACGGCGGCGTGCTCGTCGCGGACCAGATAGAGGTTCGGGACCACCACGAGCCGGTAGGCGGAGAGGTCGGCGCCGGGCGGCACGACGTCGACGGTGATCCCGGCATCCCAGAGCGCCCTGTACGCGGCATGGATCTGCTCGATGTACCGTACGTCGCCGGACGGATGCGAGTCCTGGTCGTGGGCCCACCAGGCCTCCCAGCTGAAGACGAGCGCCACCTCGGCATGCACGGTGGTGCCCGCGAGCTCGCGCAGCTTTCCGAGCGAGGAGCCGAGTTCGACCACGTCGCGCCAGATCTGCGAATCCGTGCCGGCATGCGGCACCATCGCGGAGTGGAACTTCTCGCTGCCCTGCAGGGAGGCCCGCCACTGGAAGAAGCACAGGCCGTCGGCGCCACGGGCGAGGTGGGTGAGTGAGTTGCGGATCATCTCGCCGGGGCCCTTGGCGATGTTCCGCGGCTGCCAGTTCACGGCTCCGGTGGAGTGCTCCATGAGCAGCCAGGGCCGGCCCTGCGCGAGCCCGCGCGTGGTATCGGCGGCGAAGGCCAGCTCGGCCAGCGGCGCGTCGAGGCGGTGGTCGAGGTAGTGGTCGTTCGCGATGACGTCCATCTCCGGTGCCCACGTCCAGTAGTCCTGGTTGCGGATGTGCGCGGCGACCATGAAGTTGGTGGTCACCGGGGCATCGCTGTTCCGACGGAGGACGGCCTCCTCGGCCGAGTAGTGCGCGAGCAGTTCGTCCGAGCTGAAGCGGTTGAAGTCGAGCGTCTGCGTCGGGTTGGTGGCCGAGAGGGTGAGCCTGGGGGGCAGGATCTGCTCCCAGGCGGAGTAGCGCTGGCTCCAGAAGGCGGTGCCCCACGCCGCATTGAGCGCATCGAGATCCCCGTAGCGAGCGCGGAGCCAGTCCCGGAACGCCTCGGCGGAGACATCGCAGTAGCACAGGGAGTTGTGGCACCCGATCTCGTTGGAGACGTGCCAGATGCGCAGGGCGGGGTGGCTGCCGTAGCGCGCGGACACCTTCTGCACGAGGGCGAGGGCGGAGTCCCGGTAGACGGGGGAGCTGGGACAGAAGGCCTGGCGGCCGCCGGGCCAGCGGACGGTGCCGTCGGCCGCGCGGGGGAGGATCTCGGGATGCGCCGTGCTCAGCCACGCGGGGGTCGACGACGTCCCGGTGCCGAGGTTGACGCCGATCCCGTTCTCCGCGAGGAGGTCCATCACCGCGTCGAGGTTCTCGAAGCGGAACGTGCCCTCCTCGGGCTCGAGCTCCGCCCAGCCGAAGATGTTGACGGCGACCAGGTTGACGCCGGCCTCCTTCATCAGCCGGACGTCCTCGTGCCACACGGACGGGTCCCACTGCTCGGGGTTGTAGTCGCACCCATACACGAGCTGTCCTGTGCCGGACAGTCCTGCGACGGTGGTTGTGCGTGCCAAGCCTGCTCCTCGGTGGGGGTGTGCCGAATCCCTGCGACTGCGTGAGGGAGAAGACGAGCGGCGTTCTGTGAACGCTCCCAGAATTGGGCGGCCGAGCTCTCCATCGAGAATCTGTGAACGTTCCCAGAGTAACTGCGGTCACATCGGCTGTCAACGGCGGTCGATGCTCCCGCTGCTCGACCGGTACGTCCCTCCCTGCGCGGCGACGTCCGTCCCGGACCTCCGCAGCAGCGGGAGTGTGGCTCTCGGCCCCCGTGGAGTTGTACCGTTCTCGAACCACTCTTCTTCCTGGGAAGGTTTCGATGATGAGACGTTTTCTCCGTAGCTCCGCCCTGCTCGCCGCCACGGCGGTCGCCCTGTCCGTCGCCGGCGCGTCCCCCGCGTCGGCCATCACCGAGGGCAGCCCGACGGCGAGGAGCACCCGAATGTGGGGCTGATCCTCGCCTACGGTGACGATGGCGGCCGGTACCGTTGCTCGGCGACCCTGATCGAGCCGACCGTCCTCCTGACCGCGGCGCACTGCACCGACGGGACAGTGGGAAGCACCCTGGTCACCTTCGACTCCGTGGTGGCTGTGGCGCCGCCCGCACCGTTCCCTGACGCAGCGGATGCGTCGGTGGGGTACACGGACGCGGAGATCACCAGCGCCGGCTACCTGTCGGGCACCGCTGCCACCCATCCCGGGTACTCGGACTTCACGGATGTCGACAACTGGAACGACGTCGGTCTCATCGTCCTCGACGAGCCGGTCACCGATATCGAGCCGGCGACGATCGCGCCGGTCGGGTACCTCGACCAGTTCGCGTCGCCCGCGCTCAACCGGACCCTCTTCGAGGTCGTCGGCTACGGCACGGAGGTGCGCAAGCCGGAGGCCGGCCCGCAGAAGCCCCAGCCCATGTCCTACCCGCTGATCCGCCGGAACACCACATCGCCGGGCCAGAAGCTGACGCCGCAGATCCTGCAGTTGCAGGGCAACCCGAACGACAACCGCGGCGGAGGCGGCACCTGCTTCGGTGACTCAGGCGGACCCGTGTTCCACGGTGACTACATCGTGGCCGTCACGAGCTACACCTACACCGCGAACTGCCGCTACCTGGGCGGCTACCAGCGCGTGGACATCCCCGTGGTGCAGGACTGGCTCGCCGACGAGCTCTGACATCGTCCTGCCGGGGTCAGGCCCCGCCGGTGATCCTCGACCGCAGGACCGGCACCCCTGGCCCCGACAGGTCGGCGAGATACGCCGGGCGTCCGGCGAGGCACATCACGAGGGCGAGCAAACTTCCACGGACCTCGGGCCCCTCGCCGGACGCGAAGGGGGCGTCGGTCGCGTCCAGTCGCAGGCCGGATGCGACACGGCGACTCGGGACGGTGAAGTTCCTCGCGACGAAGAACTCCGCCACCGGCAGCAGGGCGTCGACGCCGGGCTGCGTGGCGATGCCCAGCGGCCGCCGGATGTCCTGGGCGTGCACCACGATCTCCCCGAGGTATGCCGGCAGGTGCGGCGACGGTGCGATGGACAGGTTGACCACGGCGCGGAACCGGTCGAGCGTCGCCGCGGCAGTGGGGCCGCGGTGCTCGGACAGCCTGCGCCGGTTGTGAACGGCAGGGCGGAAGCCCGCGAGGAGCATGCTCCTGATCCACGTCCGGCCACCGACGGAGGCTGCCGCCGAGAGATGCGCCGTCACCTCCTCGACGCTCCATTCGCCGCAGAGGGTAGGCAGGTCCCACTGCTCCGGGGAGAGCGCGGCGAGGTCGTCCGCAAGGGACGCACGCTCCGCATGGACCAGGTCCCACAGCGCGTCACCGGCAGTCACGACCGCGCGGCCCCCGGTGCCGGAGGCCGCGCGTCGTCGTGCCGGCCCGAGGCCCGGCGTCATGCCGGCTGCTGCTCCCCGTACTTGGCCTGGACGGCTTCCCAGTCGCCGGTCCGGGCGATGGGGTCCATCCACATGATCTCCCAGGCGTGGCCGTCCGGGTCCGCGAAGGAGCGCGAGCGCATGAACCCGAGATCCTGGGCCTTGCCCTCGGTGGCGCCGGCCGCGAGGGCCCTGTCCACGAGGGTGTCGATCTCGGCGGGATCCTCCACACCGAGGGCGTTGATGACGGCGGAGGTGGTGCGGGTGTCGGCGACCGGCTTGTCCGTGAACAGCGCCCAGTGATGGTGCCCGAGGACCATCAGGTAGATGGTGTCGCTGATGATCACGGCCCCGGCGTCGTCGTTGGAGAAGTTGGGGTCGAGCGTCCAGCCGAAGCTGGTGTAGAACTCCTTCGACGTCGCGAGATCACTGACGGGGAGGTTGATGAAGACGTTGGTGGACATGGCCGCTCTCCTGTTCCTGTGGTGGCCCTGCTGGGCTCTTGGTACCTCTGAGACGGACGGTAGCTCGGGAAATCATCTGTGCCGGACGGTCGATCCGGCAAGGGGTACCACGGCAGGGGCGCGACGGCGGTCCTCTCCACGCCCGCGGATTTCTCGTGCGCACCTCTTGCTAAGCAGGCTGATCAGGGCCACAGTGAGGTGGAAAACCACAGGGGAGGCCGACCATGAGTACTTCTGCCGAGCACGTGTCCGACGCACCCACCACCACCGGGGAACCGGAGCTGAAGCGGGTCCTCGGACCCAAACTGCTCCTCCTGTTCATCGTCGGGGACATCCTCGGGGCCGGCGTCTACGCCGTGACGGGCACCATGGCCGGCACGGTCGGCGGCCTGGTCTGGCTGCCGTTCCTGCTCGCCTTCATCGTGGCGACGCTGACCGCGTTCTCCTATCTCGAACTCGTGACGCAGTACCCCCAGGCCGCGGGGGCCGCGCTCTATACCCACAAGGCGTTCGGCATCCACTTCGTGACCTTCCTGGTGGCGTTCGCCGTCGTCTGCTCGGGCATCACCAGCGCCGCCACGTCCGCGAACGTGCTCGCCCAGAACTTCTTCGGCGGACTCGAGATCAACGGCTGGCTGGACATGCCGGGCCAGGGTGTGATCACCGCCGTCGCGCTCGGCTTCATGGTCCTCCTGGCCGTGATCAACCTCCGCGGGGTCGGCGAGAGCGTCAAGTTCAACGTCGTGCTGACCCTCGTGGAGGTGGCGGCACTGTGCATCGTGATCGGTGTCGGGTTCCTCGCGATGGCGCAGGGCAACGGCAACGTCGGTGAGATCTTCGTCTTCACCGACTACCAGGACAAGGGCATGTTCCTCGCGGTGACGGCCGCGACGTCCATCGCGTTCTTCGCCATGGTGGGCTTCGAGGACTCCGTGAACATGGTCGAGGAGACCCAGAACCCCGAGCGCATCTTCCCCCGGACCATGCTGACCGGCCTCGGCATCGCCGTCATCTTCTACATGCTGGTGGCGATCTCCGTGGTCACGGTGCTCAGCCCCACCGAACTGGAGGGCATCCGGGAGGCCGAGGGAGCGGCCCTGCTCGAGGTGGTGCACAAGGGTTCGCCCGATTTCCCCATCGACAGGATCTTCCCCTTCCTCGCCGTCTTCGCGGTCGCCAATACGGCCCTGATCAACATGCTCATGGCGAGCCGCCTGATCTACGGGATGGCACGGCAGGACGTCCTGCCCCGTCCGCTCGCCAAGGTCCTGCCCGTGCGCTGCACGCCCTGGGCCGGTATCGCCTTCTCGACCGTCCTGGCCCTCGGTCTGATCCTCTACGTGACCAGCGATCCCGACAGCAACATCGTCGCGAACCTCTCGGGCACCACGGCGTTCCTGCTCCTGTGCGTGTTCACCATCGTGAACGTGGCCTGCGTGGTCCTGCGCCGCAAGCGGGACGTCAACCGGAAGGTGTTCTTCACGTCCCCGGGCCCGCTTCCCGTCGTGGCGGCACTCCTGTGCGCCTTCCTCGCCGGTCCGTGGGTGGGGCGCGACGTCGTCCAGTACCAGATCGCCGGCAGTCTCATGGCGATCGGCGTCGTGCTCTGGCTCGTGACCTGGCTGATCAACCGCAGGACCAATACCGAAGCGGGCGACCCGACGGCGGTCGACGGCTGAACAAGCGCCCGGCTGCCGCTAGCATCGCAGCATGGAGATCCTCCGCTACGCAGCCTTCACCGACCGCGCCGACGGCGGGAACCCCGCCGGGGTGGTCCTCGACGCCGACGGCCTGACGACCGGGGAGATGCAGGCCATCGCCACCGGCCTGGGCTATGCGGAAAGCGCCTTCATCTCGGAGCGGTCCGGCGGCGCGGCCACGATCCGCTACTTCGCACCCGAGGCCGAGATCCCGTTCTGCGGCCACGCGACGATCGCCACGGGAGTCGCGCTCGCGGAACGCGAGGGGGCAGGGACCCTGCTCCTGTCGACGCCGGTCGGCCCGCTCGGCGTCGACAGCAGGAACGTGTCGGGCCCGTTCGTCGCGTCCCTCGTGACGGTCGAGCCGCGGGTCGAGGTCATCGCGCCCGCCGTCCGCACGGACCTGCTGCGCCACCTGCGCCTGGGCGAGGACGACCTGGCCCCTGACCTGCCCGTGATGCTGTCCTTCGCGGGGAACATCCATCCGATCGTGCCCGTGCGCAATGCCGCCGTCCTGAGGAGCCTCGACTACGACTACGACGGGCTCAAGCGGCTCATGGCCACGCAGGGATGGAATGCGACCGTCGCCGTCGTGCACCGGCTCGGTCCCGCGGTCTTCGAGGCCCGCAATCCGTTCCCTCCCGGCGGGATCCGCGAGGATCCTGCGACCGGGTCCGCGGCGGCATCCCTGGGCGCCTACCTGCGGGCACGGGGCGAGGTCACGCCGCCGGCGACCCTCACTGTGCACCAGGGAGCCGACGTCGGCCGTCCCTCCGTCATCACCGTCGGCATACCCCGCACGGGCGGCGTGACGGTCTCGGGCGGAGCCGTGCCGATCGGCGCATAGGAGCGCGCCGCCACGGAGATCTGCGCGCTAGGGTCCTGCGATGGGTGCCGACAGGGCGTTCGTGGCGGACATGAGATCGGCGGGCGCCAGCTCGATGTCCAAGCCGCGCTGGCCCCCGGACACGAACACCGTCGGATGGTCGTGGGCCGACAGATCGATCACGACGGGGGAGGGCTGCCGCTGCCCGATGGGGGAGATCCCGCCCAGCACGTAGCCCGTCCGCCGCTGGGCCAGTGCGGGATCGGCCATCGCGGCCTTCCGCTTGCCGAGCGCGACGGCCAGCGCCTTGAGGTCCAGGGATCCGCTGACGGGCACGACCGCGGCAACGAGAGTGCCGTCGACGCTCGTCATGAGCGTCTTGAACACCCGCTCGGGTGGGACTCCCAGGGCGGCGGCCGCTTCCAGCCCGTAGGAGGAGACGCCCTCGTCGTGCTGGTAGGGCCGGGCGGTGAAGGGGATGCCGGCCGCGGTGAGGGTGGCCAGTGCGGGGGTGCTGCGGGACCCTGCGACCTTCCTGCCCACGGCACCTCCTCGGGTGTTACGACGCTGCGGCGACGTCTCCCGCCGGCGCCAGCTCCCGGACGTCCGGGTGGCCCCAGGCGCCGGTGAAGTCGCAGGACAGGATGAAGTCGGTCATCACCGGGCCGGTGAGGACGAGCCCTTCGAGATAATCTACGCCGTCGCGCCGGGCCGGTTCCACTCCGCGGGACCGGAGGGCGTCGAGGACGGCACTGGTGTCCGTCGGGTCCGCTTCGTCCGTGCCGTCCGAGGTGGCCACGGCTCGTAGGGAGGACCAGTAGAGGTAGAGGCCCTCGACCTCATCGAGGGATGCGAGGGTGCCGTCGGCGGTGACGGTGGTGCATTCCTGGAGGAATTCTTCGATGTGCTGCGTCATGGTGGTGATCCTTTGCAGTGTCTGGAGAGCAGTGCCGGTGCAGGATGGGCCGGCGGAGGGGACCGCCCGAGCGTGATGTGCTCGGGAGCGATCGGGTGCGGGAGTGCGAGGTGCGCAGTCACCGCGTCAGGGCGCTGGAGAGCCCGCGGGAAGGGGTTACGTCGTCAGGACAGCGCGGCGCGTGCCGGGGCGTGGACTGGACGTGGGCGCAGGTCGGGATGCTGCACCGCCTGCGAGCGGCTGTGGAAGAAGGGCTTCGTGGTTGCTCATGATGCACTCCCCCTATCGGGGATGGTGCTCTGCTGTTGCGTGCCCGGCGGTAGCACCGGGGAACGAAGAGAAGAACCGGGGGCAGCCGCCTTCTTCTAGACAACTGCCTTCACCCTACGCCCTTTCCGCGCCGATGGCCCGGAGAGGCTCGGCTACAGTACAGATATGCCCCCTCGCACCCGTAACCGCCGGGCGACGATCAATGACGTCGCGAGCGCCGCGGGGCTCTCCCGGGGCACCGTCTCCCGGGTCGTCAACGGCGAACGCTACGTGTCGGACGAGGCACGGACAGCCGTCGAGGAAGCCATCGCCCAGGTGGGATACGTGCGCAATTCGGCCGCGAGGAACCTCGTGACCCAGGAATCCCGGGCGATCGCCCTGATCATCCACGAGCCGCACTCGCTCCTGTTCGAGGACCCGAACATCGGCTCCATCCTCCTCGGCGCCAACGCCGTGCTCTCGAAGGCCGACTACCAGCTCGTCTCGCTCATCATCGACTCGGACCGGGACAGCCGCAGGGTCGCCGACTATCTCCGGGGCGGGCTGGTGGACGGTGCGGTGATCGTCTCCGCCCGGGCGTCGGACCCCATCGCGTCGGCGGTGCGGGACATCGGTGTGCCGGCGGCCTTCGTGGGGCATCCCCCCGGCACGCCCGACCTCCCGTACGTCGCCATCGACAACGCGGCGGCGGCCCAGGCGATCACGCGGCGGCTCGTGGAGACGGGCCGCAAGCGGATCGGCATGATCGCCAGCGCGATGGACCGGGACTCGGGACATGACCGGTTCACCGGTTTCCGGAACGCCCTGGGCGGGCGCTTCGACGCCTCGCTCGTGGTCGAGTACCCGCTCTACACCTACGCGGCGGGCCTCGAGGGGATGCAGGAGCTGCTGCGTCGCTGCCCCGAGATCGACGGCGTCTTCGCGGCGTCCGACGCCGTCGCCGCGGGGGCCATGACAGCCCTGCAGGAATCAGGACGGAAAGTGCCCGACGACGTCGGGATCGTCGGCTTCGACGACAGCAGCTGGGCGCTGCGTACCCGCCCGCAGCTGTCCACGGTCAGGCAGCCCGCGGACCTGCTCGGCAGCACCGCCGCAGAGCTCGTCCTGGCCCAGATCAGGGGACTGCCGAGTCCGGTGCAGGTCCTGGAGACCACCGTCGTCTGGCGTGATTCGGCCTAGTCCGGGTAGCGCCCAGCCCAAGGAGGACCGCCATGTGGATCGGGTTCATCGAGTTCGACGTCCTGCTCGGCGACGTGCATTCGCTGAAGGGCAAGCGCTCCGTGGTGCGTCCGCTGGTGTCGGACCTGCGCCGCACGTTCGAGGTGTCCGTCGCCGAGGTCGGCAACCAGGACCTGCACCGCCGGGCCGTCGTCGGGGTCGGCATGGTCGGGGGCGACCGGCAGCACCTGGTGGACGTGCTGGATCGCGTGGAGCGATACGTCGCCGCGAGGCCGGAGGTGGAGCTCCTGAGCGCCCGGCGGCGGCTCCTGAGCAGCGAGGACTAACGCCGGCAGGCGGGCGGGTGCGGACTCCGGTCCGCCCCACCGGGTGCCCGCCCGCGCGCTGCCCTCAGGAGGTCGCGAGTCTGTGCAGCGCGCCGTCGTCGAACGCGTCGAGCAGCGCCCGGATGTCCTTGTACACCTCGACCGCCCCGGCGTCGCGCAGCTCGGCCTCGCTCGTTCCGCCCGAGGCGAGTCCGATCGTGGGGATCTTCAGGTCGGAGGCGGCGAGGACGTCCCACACCGAGTCCCCAACGAACACGGCGTCTGCCGCATCCAGGCCGCCCGCGTCGAGCGCCGCCCGGAGGATGCCCGGGGAGGGCTTGCTGTTCTCGGCGTCGGAGGAGCTGGTCGCGGCGCTGATCGCCTCGTCGGCGCCGATGATCCCCCGCAGCACGCCCAGTTCCTGCTGGGAGGCGGACGACGCGAGGACCACCGTGAGGCCGTCGTCGGCGCAGCGGCGCACGAGGTCCGCGGCTCCCTCGAAGGAGCGGAGGCCGGGCCAGTAGGTCGAGAAGACCGCGCCGTGCGTCGCGTCGAGTTCGGCGTCCTCGTCGGCGTCGCGGTCCTCGCCGAGGAGGTGCGCCACGAGTTTGTCGCCGCCCATCCCGATGGCCCTGTGGATCTCCGCCATGGGGACGTCGTGGCCGAACCGGCGGAACGCCTGCCACCAGGCGAGGGTGTGCTGGTAGTTCGAGTCGACGAGGGTCCCGTCGACGTCGAAGAGCACGCCGTGCCGTCTTCCCGGTGTCTCCGCCGTGCCGTCCGCCATCTGCTGCCTCCCGCTCGATCCGTCTGTTCTCCCACCGAGTCTAGGAACGCGGACACCCGGACGGTGCGCGGCACGGTCGGTTGCGGGCAAGGGCGATGTGTGGCCTGCCGTCACGCCGGGCCGGCGGGCTCGACGACGACCGCCACCCGTTCGTCGCCGATGCGGGTCAGCACGAGCGTGGCCTTCTTGCGTCCCTTGCCCGATCCCGTCAGCAGCTGCTTCCGCACCTCCTCCGGCGTCACGGACGTGCCGCGCTTCTTGATGTCGAGGACGCCGATGCCTTCCGAGCGCACCCATGCCCTGAGCGCCTTCACGTTGTAGGGCCGTACCTGCAGCACGCGGTAGGCGCGCGCGAAAGGAGTGTCGGTGAACGACGGCGCGCAGATGTAGGCGATCATCGGGTCCAGCAGGTGCCCGCCGAGCTGCGCTGCGAGGTCCGCCACGAGTTCGGCGCGGATCACGGCGCCGTCGGGCTCGTAGAGGTAGCCACCGGGCTCGCCGACCGCGGCGGTGGGGCCCTCGCCGAACTCCGCCCCCGACACCATCTCCGCGGCGCCGCGGGGACCGATGACCAGCGCAGCCCGCCGGACGCCGTCGCGGCGGAGCGCGTTGAACCAGAGGCCCACCTCGGTGACGTCCCCGTCCACGGAGATCCACTGCGCCTCGCACGTCGACGGGATCGCCCCGTGCGGCATGCCGGGGCCCATCTTCACGCCGACGGGCGTCCCGCCGTCCGCCAGGCGCTGCACGAAGGACAGGGGAGGCGAGAACGCCTCGGGGTCGAAGAGTCGCGACGTACCCGACGTCGTCGTGGTCCGGCGTGCCGGATCGAGCCACACGCCGTCGTAGTCCGCGGTGTCCACGGATGCTGCGTCGGCGTTCACGACGCGCGCGTTGGGGAAGGGCAGCAGGTTCATGGTCGCCGCCGCGGCGGTCGTCTCGTCGAGTTCGACGGCGGTGACCTCGCGATCGAGGGTGGCCAGGGCCATGCTGTCCGCGCCGAGGCCGCAGCCGAGGTCCGCGACCCTCACGAGCCCGGCGTCGACGAAGCGCTGCGCATGGCGTGCCGCGACCATCAGGCGCGTGGCCTGCTCCAGTCCGGTCGAGGTGAACACCATGTGCTCCGCGAAGGGCCCGAACTTCGCGGACGCCTTCGCGCGCAGGCGTGACTGCGTGAGGGCGGCGGCGACCACCTCGGGGGAGTGGCCGGCCTTCCGCAGCTGCTCCGAGAGGCGCAGGCTGTCTGCCTCGGTGTAGGGCCCGAGCGAGTTCAGCAGCTGCCAGCCCTCGGGCGTCAGGATGTCCGCGATGTTGTCCGAAGCCATGCTGCCAGCCTAGGCGAAGTAGACGCCGATCCTGTTGCCCCGGATCCGCTCCACCTGGATGTCCACGTCGTACACGTCCCGCAGCACGTGCGGTGTCATGATCTCTTCCGGCGTGCCCGAATGGATCAGGGCGCCGTCGCGCATCGCCACAATCGTGTCCGAGTAGCAGGAGGCGAAATTGATGTCGTGGATCACCAGCACCACGGTCTTCCCGAGGTCGTCCACGAGCCGGCGGAGCAGACGCATCATGTCCACGGAATGCCTCATGTCGAGGTTGTTGAGCGGTTCGTCGAGCAGGATGTAGTCGGTGTCCTGCGCCAGCACCATGGCGATGAACGCCCGCTGGCGCTGCCCGCCCGAGAGCTCGTCCACGAACCGGTCGGCCAGGTCGGTGAGGTCGAGGTAGTCGAGCGCCCGGTCGATGTGCTCGCGGTCGACCACGGTGGGCCGCCCGTTGTTGTGCGGGAACCGGCCGAACCCCACGAGGTCGCGCACGGAGAGCCGGACCGTCAGCTGGTTCTCCTGGCGCAGGATGGACAGGGTCCGCGCGAGGGCGGGACCGGGCGTCGTGCTGACGTCCAGCCCGTTCACCCGGACCGAGCCGGCGTCGAGCGGGAGGAGCCGGCTCATCATCGACAGGAGGGTGGACTTCCCCGCGCCGTTGGGTCCGATGATCGAGGTGACACCCCCGCTCGGGATGGTGCAGGTGACGTCGTCCACCACGGTGGAGCTGCCGTAGCGCTTGGTGGCGTGGTCGATGGTGATCATCGGATACGGCCTTTCAGGAGGAGTGCGAGGAAGACGATTCCGCCGGTGAACTCGATCACGATGCTGAGCGCGGTGTCGAACTCGAAGACCTGCTCGAGGACCAGCTGCCCGCCCACGAGGGCGATCACGCCGAGCAGCACGGCGATGGGAAGCACGACCGCGTGCCGGAAGGAGCTGCACAGCTGGTACGCGAGGGCGGAGACGAGCAGGCCGAAGAACGTCGCCGGTCCTACGAGGGCCGTGGAGACGGCGACGAGCACCGAGCAGATCACGAGGACCAGCGTCACCGTCCGCCGGTGGTCCACCCCGAGCCCGACGGCGGTGTCCCGGCCCAGGGCCAGGACGTCGAGGCGGTGGCGCAGGCGCCAGGCGGGTACGCAGAGCCCGGCGACGACCACGGCGGAGATCAGCAGGAGCATCGGGTCCACGCGGTTGAAACTCGCGAAGAACAGGTCCTGCAGGATGATGAACTCACTCGGATCCATCAGGCGCTGGAGCAGGGACGAGGCACCCCGGAAGAAGACACCGAACACGATCCCCACCAGGAGCAGCAGGTGGAGGCTGTGCCCGCCACCGGTGAAGAGCCACCGGTACAGCAGCCAGGAGAAGGCGACCAGGAGCGTGACCTCGACGGCGAAGCGGAGGGGCGCGCCCAGTGTGAGGAGGGTCGAGGCGCCGAGGGCGAAGGCGAGGACGGTCTGGATGAGGATGTAGAGCGCATCCAGCCCCATGATGGACGGCGTCAGGATGCGATTGCCGGTGACGGTCTGGAACAGCACGGTGGAGACGCCCACGGCGGCGGCGACCAGCACCATGGCTCCGACGCGGTTCAGGCGCCGCGGCAGCACGTAGGCGAGGTTCCCCTGGAGGTCGACGAGGAGGAAGGCCGCGATGAGTGCGGCGGCGGCGATGCCGAGCACCACCAGCCAGGCGGCGGGCGGGAGGGTCTTCGCGGGCTTCCGCCCGGTCTGCACGACGGCGGTGGGCAGGGCGGTGGTCCTAGCGCGCACGGGCGGTCCTCCGGACGAGCAGGGCGATGAACAGGGCGCTGCCGACCACGGAGACGATCACGCCGACCGGCACCTCGTAGGGGAAGCGGATGATCCTCCCGAGGATGTCGCAGGCGAGGACGAAGCCTGCGCCGAAGACGGCGATCCAGGGCACGGACCGGCGCACGTTGTCACCGATGAGCAGTGACACGAGGTTGGGGACGATCAGCCCGAGGAACGGGATGGCTCCCACGACCACGACCACGACGGCGCTGATCAGGCTGACCAGCACGAGTCCGAGGTTCATGGTGCGCCGGTAGTCCAGCCCGAGGTTGGTGGTGAACTCCTCGCCCATGCCGGCCACGGTGAAGCGGTCCGCGCACACATAGCCGACGACGGCGAGGACGGCGACGATCCACAGCAGCTCGTAGCGGCCGCGGACGAGGCCGGAGAAGTCCCCGATCATCCAGGTGTTGAGCGTCTGCAGCAGGTCGAAGCGGTAGGCGAAGAAGGTGGTCACCGCCGCGATGACGCCGCCGAGCATGATCCCGACGAGCGGGACGATCAGGGTGTTCCGCAGCGGGATACGCCGCAGGACGGCCAGGAAGAGTGCGGTCCCGGCCACAGCGAAGACGGCCGCGATTCCCATCTTCGCCACGATCGGCGCACCGGGCAGGAGCAGCGTGGCGACGAGGATCCCGGCCGTGGCCGATTCCACCGTGCCGACGGTGGAGGGCTCCACGAACCGGTTGCGGGCCATGAGCTGCAGGATGAAGCCGGCCACGCTGAGGGCGACGCCTGCCAGGATGATCGCCAGCGTGCGGGGGACCCGGCTCACCAGGAAGGTCTGCCAGACATCGGGGTCGCCGCCCAGCAGGTCGGCGGGGGAGACCTCCGAGACTCCGACGAAGAGGCTGAGGACGGCAAGCAGCAGCACGGCTCCGCCGGCCGGCCAGAGGGCCGGCGATCGGGTGGAGCCGTGCTGCTGTGCGGCCCGCTGGGGCCGGAGGGAGAGTGCTGCCATGGGGGCGCCGGCCGTGGGTACGGCGGAGCGGATCAGGCCGCGACGGCCTCGTCGACGGCGGAGACCATGGCGTCGAGGTTGTTCAGGCCGTAGCCGATCAGGTACCAGCTCGCGGAGTCGAGGTAGGTGATGGCGTCGTTCTTCGCTGCGTCGGTCCCGTTGACGAGTTCGTTGTCCAGGACGGCGGATCCGGCCGCGCCTGCCTCGCCGACGGCGGCGTCCCGGTCGATGACGAACAGGTGGGCCGGGTTGACCTCGGCGATGTATTCGAAGGAGACGGCCTCGCCGTGCGTGCCTTCGTTCTTCACCGCGGCTGCGGGCTCGACCCCGAGCACGTCGTGGATGAGGCCGAAGCGGGACCCGGTGCCGTAGGCGGTGACCTCGCCCGCGCTGGTCAGCAGGATCAGGCCGTCGCCGGCGGATGCTGCCGCTTCCTTCGTCTCGGCGATCCGGGTGTCGAGGGCGTCCAGGCGTTCCGCGACCTCGTCCTCGGCGCCGAAGATGCGGCCGAGGGATTCGGTGTGCCCGGTGAAGCTCGCGATGGGGTCGGTGGCGTCCACGCTGAGGTCGATGGTCGGCGCGATCTCCGAGAGTTCGCCGTAGGAGTCCGCGACGCGCCCCGAGATGATGATCAGGTCCGGTGCGGCGGCGGCGATGGCCTCGAAGTCGGGCTCCTTCATGGACCCGATGTTCGTGGTGTCGCCGCCCTCGTAGGCCGAGAGCTGCTCGGGCAGCGTTCCCTGCGGGACGCCTGCGACGTCGACGCCGAGTGCGTCCAGCGTGTCCAGTGCGCCGAGGTCGAACGTGAAGACGGTCTCGGGGTCCACGGGCACCTCGGTGGTTCCCTGTGCGTGCTCGATCGAGACGGTCGAGGCCGCTGCCGGCTCGTCGGCAGCTTCGGAGGAACCACCGCAGGCCGTCAGGGCGAGGGTGGCCGCAGCGGCTGCGGAAAGGACGGCGAGGCGCACGTGTGCCATGGGATGAACTCCGAGTGGAAGGGGCCGGCCCGGCCCGATGTCGTGGAAGTAAGGGGTACCTTACCTCTACGAATCTAGAGGGAAGCTCGGGAATTACGCAACCGAAGCATGCCCTATTCGGAGTGACGTCGGTCACCATTTCGCCTCCGGCCTGTCAACGCTGGCACTCGCCTTGACCGAGTGCCAGCCCTTGCATACAGTCGGAGTTGGCACTCGCTCCCTGCGGGTGCTAATCCCGAGGGAAGCGTTCGCCGGCACCGCGACGACGGTTCACGCCAACCCGACGGCCTACATTCCATTGGTAACGAACGCAAAGGAGAGCCCGAGTGTCGGTCTCTATTAAGCCTCTTGAGGATCGCATTGTTGTCCGCCCCCTCGAAGCGGAGCAGACCACTGCTTCCGGCCTCGTCATCCCGGACACGGCCAAGGAGAAGCCCCAGGAGGGCGAGGTCGTAGCAGTCGGACCGGGTCGCGTCGACGACAACGGCAACCGCGTCCCCGTCGACGTCGCCGAGGGCGACATCGTCATCTACTCGAAGTACGGCGGAACCGAAGTCAAGCACGGAGGCCAGGAATACCTGGTGCTGTCCGCCCGCGACGTCCTCGCCGTCGTCGTCAAGTAGTACCCCGATTGGAAAGCCCCGGCCCGCAGTGGCCGGGGTTTTTCTCGCTGCACAAGCCTGAAAGGAATCAACAATGGCAAAGCAGTTGGAATTCAACGACGCCGCCCGCCGTGCCCTCGAGGCCGGCGTGGACAAGCTCGCGAACACCGTCAAGGTGACGCTGGGCCCCCGCGGACGCAACGTCGTGCTCGACAAGAAGTGGGGCGCCCCCACGATCACGAACGACGGCGTCACGATCGCCCGTGAGGTCGAGCTCGACGACCCCTACGAGAACCTCGGCGCGCAGCTGGCCAAGGAAGTCGCCACTAAGACGAACGACGTCGCCGGTGACGGAACCACCACCGCCACCGTCCTCGCGCAGGCACTGGTCAAGGAAGGCCTCCGCAACGTGGCCGCCGGAGCCGCACCCGGCCAGCTCAAGCACGGCATCGAGGTCTCGGTCGAGGCCGTCGCCAAGCGCCTCCTGGAGAACGCCCGCGAGGTCGTGGGCCAGCAGACCGCCAGCGTCGCGTCCATCTCCGCCCAGAGCACCGAGGTCGGAGACCTCCTCGCCGAGGCGTTCGACAAGGTCGGCAAGGATGGTGTGATCACCATCGAGGAGTCCTCCACCACGCAGACCGAGCTCGTCCTCACCGAGGGCATGCAGTTCGACAAGGGCTACCTCTCGCCCTACTTCGTGACCGATGCCGAGCGCCAGGAAGCCGTCCTCGAGGACGCGCTCATCCTGATCAACTCCGGCAAGATCTCCTCGCTGCAGGAGTTCCTCCCGCTGCTCGAGAAGGCCCTGCAGGCAGGCAAGCCGCTCTTCATCATCGCCGAGGACATCGAGGGCGAAGCTCTCTCCACCCTCGTGGTCAACAAGATCCGCGGCACCCTGAACGTCGTCGCCGTCAAGGCCCCGGGGTTCGGTGACCGCCGCAAGGCCATGATGCAGGACATCGCCACCCTCACCGGTGCGCAGGTCGTCTCGCCGGATCTCGGCCTCAAGCTGGACCAGGTGGGCCTCGAGGTGCTCGGCTCCGCACGCCGCATCACCGTGACCAAGGACGCCACCACCATCGTCGACGGCACCGGCAGCGAGTCCGACGTCGCCGACCGCGTGGCGCAGATCCGCGCCGAGGTGGAGCGCACCGACTCCGACTGGGACCGTGAGAAGCTCCAGGAGCGCCTCGCGAAGCTCGCCGGCGGCATCGGCGTCATCAAGGTCGGCGCTGCCACCGAGGTCGAGCTCAAGGAGAAGAAGCACCGCATCGAGGACGCCGTGTCCTCGACGCGTGCAGCCCTTGAAGAGGGCATCGTCGCCGGCGGCGGTTCCGCGCTGGTGCACGCCGGCAAGGCACTCGACACCGATCCCGACGTCCTCGCACTCGAGGGCGACGCGGCGACCGCCGTCGGACTCGTCCGCCGCGCCCTCGCCCAGCCGCTGCGCTGGATCGCCGAGAACGCCGGACACGAGGGCTACGTCGTCGTCGCGAAGGTCTCCGACCTCGAGGTCGGGAACGGCTTCAACGCCGCGACCGGCGAGTACGAGGACCTCGTGGAGGCCGGCATCATCGACCCGGTGAAGGTGACGCGCTCCGCACTGCGCAACGCCGCCTCCATCGCGGCGCTGGTGCTCACCACCGAGACCCTCGTGGTCGAGAAGCCCGAGGAGTCCGACGGCGAAGAGGGCCACGGCCACTCGCACTAGGACGCCTGGGCTCCGAGCCCGTCCCGTTCGACTGCAGCACCCCGGCTCCTCCGAGCCGGGGTGTTGCTGTGTGTCAGCGGGCCCGTGGCGCCTCGGTGTCGACGGGAGCGCCCACCGATCGGCTCGCGCCGGTGGGAATGCTCGGACATGCCCACCGGAGGGCCGTGATCAGTGGGTCGGTCCGCACAGCAGGACGTTCGGCGGTCGCTGTCGGGCGCTGTCGGGCGGCCGGCGCTGTCGGGCGGCCGGACGACGAAGGCCCCGGTACTCCTGGGAGTACCGGGGCCTTCGGGGTGCTGCTGGGGATCAGGCGTCGACGACGATCGCCGAGACCACGGGCTGGCGGTTGTAGTACCGGCGCATCCAGTTCGCCGTGGCCCGCTCGATGATGTCCTCCGGGTCCTGGCGGCGGCCGCCCTGGCGGTTGGAGGCGGAGTCCCGCAGCGCCTTCTCGACGGCGGCGCCCGCCTTGTCGAGGTCCTCGTCGGAGCAGGAGAAGCCCTTGGTGAAGAACTCCGGCGCCTCGACGATGTCCCCGTTGTCGGGATCGATGATCGCGAGGACCGTGACGACACCCTCCTCGGCCAGGCGGCGGCGCTCACGGAGGTCCTCCTCGGTGATCCCGCCGACGCTGTCGCCGTCGACGAAGACGAGACCGGCCTCCACCTTGCCCGAGAGCGTGGCGCGACCGCGCACGAGGTCGACCGTCACGCCGTCCTGGGCGATGACCACGTTGCGGGGGTCGACGCCCGTGGCGACGGCGATCTCCGAGTTCGCCCGCAGGTGGCGCCATTCGCCGTGCACCGGCATGACGTTGCGCGGCTTGACGATGTTGTAGCAGTACGCGAGCTCACCGGCGCTGGCGTGCCCGGAGACGTGCACCTTGGCGTTGCCCTTGTGCACCACGTTGGCGCCGATCTCGGTCAGCGCGTTGATGATGCCGTAGATAGCGTTCTCGTTGCCCGGGATGAGGGAACTGGCCAGCAGCACCGTGTCACCCTCGCTGATGCGGATGGCGTGGTCCTTGTTGGCCATGCGCGAGAGGGCCGCCATCGGCTCGCCCTGCGAGCCGGTGCAGATGAGGACCACCTTGTGGTCGTCGCTGCGCTCGAGCTTCTTGAAGTCCACGAGCAGGCCCTGCGGGATGTTGAGGTAGCCGAGGTCCGCCGCGATGGTCATGTTGCGCACCATCGAGCGGCCCACGAACGCCACCTTGCGGCGGTGCTGGTGTGCGGTGTCGATGATCTGCTGGATGCGGTGGATGTGGCTCGCGAAGCTCGAGACGATGATGCGGCGGGGGGCGGTGCGGAAGACCGCGTCGATCGCCGGCGCGAGGTCCTTCTCCGAGGTCGTGAACCCGGGGACGTCGGCGTTGGTGGAGTCCGTGAGGAACAGGTCCACGCCCTCGGCGCCCAGGCGTGCGAAGGCGCCGAGGTCGGTGATGCGGCGGTCCAGGGGGAACTGGTCCATCTTGAAGTCGCCCGTGTGCAGCACCATGCCGGCCGCGGTGCGGATGGCGACGGCGAGGCTGTCCGGGATGGAGTGGTTCACGGCGACGAACTCGAGGTCGAAGCCGCCCATGGTCCGACGGTCGCCCTCCTTGACCTGCACGGTCTTCGGGGTGATGCGGTGCTCCTTGAGCTTCGCCTCGATGAAGGCGAGTGTGAGCCGCGAGCCGACCAGGGGGATGTCCGCGCGTTCCTTGAGCAGGTACGGGACGGCGCCGATGTGGTCCTCGTGCCCGTGCGTGAGCACGACGGCGACGACGTCGTCGAGCCGGTCCCGGATGTAGGAGAAATCGGGCAGGATGACGTTGACGCCGGGCTGGTGCTCCTCGGGGAACAGGACACCGCAGTCCACGATCAGTAGCTTGCCCTCGAACTCGAAGACGGTCATGTTTCTGCCGATCTCACCGATACCACCGAGAGCGACGATGCGCATGGCTCCCTTGGCCAGTTCCCGTGGTGCTTTCAGTGCGGCAGGTCTCGTATTCACAGATCAGTTATCTCTCGTTCATGCGGGGGCGGGGCGGCGGCCCTCGGACGTATGTCGGGGCCGGCAGACCCGGCGATTCCGTTCGGGTGGTCCCCGGCGTTCCCGGGGAGATACTCCTTCTAGGGTACGTGCTACGCGGGCGACCGGACGGATCGGGCTCCCCGGGCACCGGCATCGCCGAAGATCACGAAACGGTAAACTGGGATTTTGCGTCCGCCCGATCCCCAGGCCTCCGAGGAGGAACAGCATGGTTACCGCCTCGCAGTCCCCGCCGTCCGTGGCCCTCGGGGAGGAGCCGGCCCGCCCGGATGAGCGCCGGTTCCGGCCGGAGGTCCAGGGACTCCGGGCGCTGGCCGTCGGCATGGTGGTCGTCTACCACGTGTGGCTCGGGCGGGTGTCGGGGGGTGTGGACGTCTTCCTGCTCGTCTCCGCCTTCCTCCTCACCGTCACGTTCACCCGGCGCCTCGAGGCCGCGCAGCCCCTCGACCTGGCCGCCTACTGGCTGGGGCTGCTGAAGCGGCTCCTGCCGGCCGCCGTCGTGGTCCTGCTGTCCGTCCTCGCGGCAACCGCAGTCCTCGTGCCCGGCTCGCGCTGGCGATCCGTGTTCGATCAGACCTGGGCATCCCTGACCTACCGGCAGAACTGGCAGCTCGCGGCCGACGCCGTCGACTACTACGCGCTCGACTCCAGCGCGGCCAGCCCGCTCCAGCACTTCTGGTCCCTGTCCATCCAGGGTCAGGTGTTCCTGCTCTGGCCGGTCGTCTTCGCGTCCGCCGCCGTCCTCGTCGCGGTCACCCGGCTGCGGCCCCGGCCCGTCCTCCTGGTCCTGTTCGGCGCCGTCTTCGCGCTGTCGCTCGCGTTCTCCGTCTGGCAGACCGGCGCGGACCAGGCGGCTGCCTACTTCGACACCCGCGCCAGGCTCTGGGAATTCGCCCTCGGCTCGCTCGTGGCGCTGGCCCTGCCCTATCTGGTGGTGCCGGCGCGGGTCCGGGTGGTGCTGGGCTGGGCCGGTGTGGTCATGATGCTCGCGTGCGGCGTCCTTCTGCAGGTGCAGCAGCAGTTCCCGGGCTACATCGCCCTCTGGCCCACGCTCGCCGCCGCCGCCGTGCTCGTCGCGGGCCGCACGGACAGTCCCGCGGGCGTGGACCGCTGGTTGTCCTCGGCGCCGCTCCTGCGGCTCGGCAACGTGTCCTACGCCCTGTACCTGTGGCACTGGCCCGTCCTCGTCCTCTGGCTCGTCGTCGCCGACAAGCCGAGAGCCGGCATGCTCGACGGCGGGATCGTCATCGCGGCCTCGCTCGTCCTGGCCGTGCTCACCATGCGCTTCGTCGAGGAACCGATGCGCGCCTGGCAGTGGCCGACCGTGCAGCGACGGCGGACCGGCCTCGTCGCGGCGCTGGCCCTCGCGCTCGTGGCCGTGCCCCTCTCGGGTTGGGAGTACCGGGTCCAGGCACAGGAAGCGGCGGTGCAGCAGCAGACGGACGACGACAACCCGGGCGCCGCAGCCCTGGCGCCCGGCTTCCGGTTCCGGGGAGCGGAGGACGCCCTGGTGAAGCCGCTGGCCAGCAGCCTCGGCGCCGAGTGGGCGGAGGTCGACGGGCCCTGCCCGGACGCCCTGATGCCCGCTGATCCCCGGTTGTCCTCGTGCGTCCGCACGGGGGACGAGGCGACGGCGGAGCGGACCATCCTGGTGCTCGGCGACTCCCATTCCCAGATGTGGATGACGGCACTCGGTGCCATGGCGACGAAGAACAACTGGCTCGCCGTCTCGGTGCACAGGCCCAGCTGCCGGTTCGTCGATGCTCCGAGCACCGTCGATCCCGAGTGCCGGGCGTTCAACGACGCGGTCCGCGACTACGCGCTCGAGCTCGCGCCGGACGCCGTCCTGACGGTCGGCACGCGGACGGACTGGAGTTCGCCGGCGGAGGAGGTCCCGGCCGGGTTCGAGGAGGGGATCGCGCCCCTGCTCGCGGCCGGCATCCCCGTCGTCGGCCTGCGGGACACGCCCCGCTTCGAGGACGACATGGCCGAGTGCACGGCGCTCAACGCCGCCGACCCCTCGGCCTGCGACGTCCCCCTGGCCGAGGTGCTGGCGCCGTCGTCGCCGCTGGCGGCCGTGGCCGACCGCGTGCCGGGACTCGAGCACCTGGATCTCACCGACCTCGTCTGCGCCTCGGCGACGTGTTCCGGCGTCGTCGGCAACGTGCGCGTGTTCATGGACCGGGACCACCTGTCCAAGACCTACGTCTCCACCACCGCGCCGGCGTTCGAGCAGCGGCTGAGGGCCGTGCTCGGCTGGTGACGTGAGTGGTGTCACCGGAATAGGGCGCCCCTGCGATCCGTTCTAGACTGGCAGAGCCCGCCGGCGCAGCCCGCCGAAGGCCCCCAACCCACTCCCATCGGGCGACACCGAAAGAGGCGCAGCAGTGAGCGAGCAGTCCGGCCAGAACGAGACCCACGACCCCTTCGGATTCATCGGCCTCACGTACGACGACGTCCTCCTGCTGCCCGGCCACACCGACGTCATCCCCTCCGAGGCCGATACGTCGTCGCGCATCTCCAAGCGCATCACGGTGAAGACGCCGCTGCTCTCCTCCGCGATGGATACCGTCACGGAGTCGCGCATGGCCGTCGCCATGGCGCGGCAGGGCGGCCTCGGCGTGATCCACCGCAACCTGTCCATCTCCGACCAGGCGGACCAGGTGGACCGGGTGAAGCGCAGCGAGTCGGGCATGATCACCAACCCGCTCACCATCGGCCCCGACGCCACCCTGCAGGAACTCGACGAGCTCTGCGGCCACTACCGGGTCTCGGGTCTGCCCGTGGTCGACGGCACCGGCCACCTGCTCGGCATCGTCACCAACCGCGACACGCGCTTCGTGCTGGAGCGTGACTTCCCGCGCATCCTGGTCCGCGACGTCATGACGAAGATGCCGCTCGTCACGGGGCACGTGGGCATCAGCGGCGACGACGCCATCAACCTCCTCGCCGGCAACAAGATCGAGAAGCTCCCCCTCGTCGACGACGAGGGCATCCTCCGCGGCCTCATCACGGTCAAGGACTTCACGAAGGCCGAGCAGTACCCGCTGTCCACGAAGGACGACGACGGCCGCCTCCGCGTCGGCGCGGCCATCGGCTTCTTCGGCGACGGCTGGGAGCGCGCCATGACCCTCGTCGAGGCGGGCGTGGACGCCCTCTTCGTCGACACCGCCAACGGGCACAGCGCGGGCGTGCTCGAGATGATCTCGCGCCTGAAGGCGGAGAAGTCCGCGGCGCACGTGGACATCATCGGCGGCCAGGCGGCCACCCGCGAGGGTGCGCAGGCCCTGATCGACGCCGGCGCCGACGGCATCAAGGTGGGCGTGGGACCCGGATCCATCTGCACCACGCGCGTCGTCGCGGGCGTCGGCGTCCCGCAGGTCACGGCCATCTACGAATCCGCGAAGGCGGCGATCCCCGCAGGCGTGCCCGTGATCGCCGACGGCGGCCTCCAGTACTCCGGCGACATCGGCAAGGCACTCGTGGCCGGTGCCGACACCGTGATGCTCGGATCCCTCCTGGCAGGATCCGCCGAGGCGCCCGGCGAACTGATCTTCGTCAACGGCAAGCAGTTCAAGACCTACCGCGGCATGGGATCGCTCGGTGCCATGCAGACGCGCGGCAAGAACACGTCCTACTCCAAGGACCGTTACTTCCAGGCCGACGTGACCGGCGACGACAAGCTGATCCCCGAGGGCATCGAGGGCCGCGTCGCGTATCGCGGGCCCCTCGCGTCCGTGGCGTACCAGCTCGTCGGCGGACTCCGTCAGACCATGTTCTACACCGGTGCTCGCACCATCCCCGAGCTGAAGGCCAAGGGCAAGTTCGTCCGCATCACGGCTGCCGGTCTCAAGGAATCCCACCCGCACGACATCCAGATGACGGTCGAGGCACCCAACTACGGCTCCAAGTAGCACCTCGCGTCGTATCGGCCGCCCGATCCCGAGCACCTCGGACGGGAGGCCGATGCCGTGTGAGCGGACTCCCGCAGCCTGAGGTCGCCGCCCGCCGCAAGCTCCGGCTCGGGCCGTATGCCCGCGCCGTCGGGCAGGTCCTGGTGGTCAGCGCGAAGGCGTCACCGGGCGCGGTCGCGATGAAGGTCGCGGGGTCGCTCATCTCCGCTGTCCTGCCGCTGGTCACAACCTACTTCGCGGCCCTGACGACGACGGCGCTCGCCGCCGCCTATGCGGGCGACCCCGGCGCCGGGCGGTCCGCCGTCGTGTACGTGGTCGTGACGGCCGTCCTCGGGCTGCTCTGGGGAGCCTTCACGAGCATCGACCGCTACATCCAGCAGGTCCTGAGCTTCCGGGTCGGCGCGATCGTGGGCGACCGCATGTACGAGCGCTTCCTCGCGCTCGAGTTCTGGCGGTACGACGACAAGGAGACCGTGGACCTCTACGACCGGGCGCGCCGCTTCTCCGACTCCTACGCACGGGTGCTGGACCGCATCGCGGCGATCTTCACGCAACTGGTGTCCGTGGTCCTCGCGATCGGGGCGCTGCTGCTGGTCAGCTGGTGGATCGCCCTGATCGTGCTCATCGCGATCATCCCGAGCGTCTATCTCCAGTTCCGGCTCTCCCGGGAGCAGATGGCGCACTGGAACACCCAGGTGGACTCCCGGCGGCAGCGCCGCATGATCGAGACGAACCTGATGAAGCCGCAGCACATCGCCGAGATGCGGCTCTACGGCATCGTCCGGTATCTCATGGACCTGCGCTCGACGCTGCGCGACGCCGACGAGAAGCGGCGGCTGGACTTCCAGAAGCGGTACATCCCGAAGCAGCTGCTCGCGGACGCCCTCCAGTACGGGGCCGAACTGCTGGCCCTCGTCTGGATCGTGGGTCAGATCATCGCCCGCGCACAGCCCGTGGGGCAGTTCCTCTACGTCCAGCAGATCGTCAGCCGGGCGCTGAGCACGGCCAACAACCTCGTGTCCTCGCTCAGCTCCATCGACGAGGACCTCGCGAACCTCAAGGACTACGAGCAGTTCATGGACTTCCCGCTGTCCACCGGGGCTCCCGGCCGGCTGGAGGGTGCGCCGTCCGCCGTCGAACTCCGCGACATCCACTTCACCTATGCGGGCGGCGAGGTGGAGGTGCTCAAGGGCATCTCCATGTCCTTCGACCGCGGCACCCACGTGGCCATCGTGGGGGAGAACGGTGCGGGGAAGTCCACGCTCATCCGGGTGCTCGCCGGGCTGTACCGGCCCAGCAGGGGAGAGGTGCTGCTCGACGGACGGGACCTGCGCGGAATCGGCATCGACGACTGGCACCAGCACCTGGCGGTCATGTCCCAGGACTTCCTGCGCTACGAGTTCGCCACGGCCGCCAACAACATCTACTTCGGCGACGTGCACCACCCCCGCGACGACGAGCGGGTACTCCGGGCGGCACGAGACGCGGAGGCCTCCGAGTTCATCGAGAAGATGCCGAGCGGCTTCGACAGCTACGTCAGCAACTGGATGGAGGACCCCCGCGGGCGGAAGGGCAGCGGACTCTCGGGCGGGCAGTGGCAGCGCCTCGCCATGGCCCGCAATTTCTACCGGGACGCCCCGTTCATCGTGATGGACGAGCCGACCTCCGCCATCGACGCGCTCGCCGAGCACCGCATCTTCACGCGGCTCTTCGCCGACCGCTCGAGGACGATCATCGCGATCAGCCACCGGCTCGCCACCATCGAGAAGGCCGATGTCGTGTACATGCTCGAGGACGGCCGCGTGGTGGAGTCCGGCACGCATCGGGAGCTCGTCGCGCTGCGCGGACGGTACTACCGGATGTTCGAGAGCCAGCTGCCCGAGGACTGAGCCGCCGACCCTTTGTCCGCGACCACGCCGGGCGTATCCTCGAGGCCTGCAACCATCCATGGAGGATGGCGCAGGGAGCGGTCTCCCAACAGCGCCCGACTCGTCGTGCGCGTCGACAACCGGCTTCTCCGGATCTCATGACTGCGGGACGAGGATCCATGGTGGGTACCAGGCGAGCCACTGCCCTTCCGGGATCGCAGCCACCCCTGCGTCGCCGGACCCGCGTCGTCGCGGCCATGGTCGTCGCTGTTCTGTCGGGCGCACTCGGCGCCTGCACCGCGCCCGAGGAGACCGGCGCGGAGAATGTCTGGCCGATGACGGGGCCGGACGCCTCGGTCGGTGGTGTGGACGTGTCCGCCGAAGGCGGCGCCCGATGGACCGACGCCGGATTGCAGCTGAGCGGGGACGACTACGCCAGCACCTGGACGGTCAGCCCGATCGTCACCGACGCGAGCTTCTCGGTGAGTGCCTGGGCCCGTCCGACGGGGCGGCCCGGGGAGTACGCCGCCGTCCTCAGCGAAGCAGGAGACGTCGCCGGATCATTCTTCCTGGGCATCGCCGAGGGGTTCTGGTCCTTCTCCGTCAAGCCCGAGGACGGCAACGGGAGTGCTTTCGTGACCAATCGGGACCGGGCAACACGGGTGGACGTCGAACCGGACGTGTGGGTGCATCTGGCGGGAGTCTACGATTCCGATGCCGGGCGGGCCCGGTTCTTCCTCAACGGATACCCCGTGAGCGAGCAGGGGATCGCCACGGACGCTGTCTATGCGGCGGAAGGCCCGCTCCTGTTCGGTCGCGCCCAGGCCGATCGGCGGGCGTCCGACTTCTTCACGGGCACCGTGGCCGACGTACGGACCTGGCCGCGGGCACTCAGCCCCGGCGAGGTCGCCGCCGCCGCCCGTGCCGATACGCCGGCAGGCGCCACCCTCCACCCACCGGAGGAGTCGGCTGCCTTCGTCTGTCCGGACCCGCACGGCGGGGTCTGCTTGGGCGCCCTCATGGCAGGGACCTACTCGACGACGTCCTTCGAGCCGGCACTCTCGTACACGGTCCCCGCGGGGTGGACCAACGGTCAGGATCTGCCGGGCAATCTGCTGCTGAGCAGGAGCGCGGATCCAGCGGGAGGCATCTGGGGCGGGAGCTACATCGGCGTCTACCGGGACATCCGCGCTCCAGCGCTCTGCGGGGAGGAGGTGCAGCCCGGCATCGGTACGAGCGCCGCCGAGCTCGCAGCGTGGTATCGCGGCGTTCCGGGGCTGCAGATCACGCGCGACGTGCCCGTGACGGTCGGCGGGCTGTCCGGTGTGGCGCTCGATCTCAGGGTGGGCGCCGACTGGAGGAGCCCGTGCCCCCTCATGCGCGTCGCCCACGTGGTCCCCGTGCTCATCGGCGGCGGGGTCTCCACCCTGCACCACGTCATCGGCGCCCCGGTGGAGATGCGTCTGTACCTCCTCGATCAGGGTGGAGGGAATGTCGCGATCGAGGTCACGGCAGTGCTCGAGCAGCACAGCCTGACGGACTACCTCGGCGAGGCGGACGTGGTCGTCGGCTCGTTCGAGTTCGAGTCCTAGCGGTCGCGCGCACTCCCGGGCGAACGGGCATCGCCGCCCGGCCGATGCGCGTTCCTCGATGCCCCGGGCTCCACGCATCGACGCCGTACCAGTACCCGGGCCCCGACCTAGGTAGCGGAGCCAGTATTTGATCGGGGCGACCTGGTGGCCCTGCGTACTCCGGACGGTGAAGACGCGTAAGCCCTACTCGTGTAGGACGGGCCGGCGGTTCGTAAGGTCGATGTCAGTACAGGTCGGGACCCTCGCGCTGCGTTTCCTGAACCCGCCTGAGGAGGAAGCGATGGATGCTCTGCCGTTCCGGGGCCGGTCACTGCGGATCGCCCCCGTCGGAACACGCAGCAGGCCGGCGCGCTACCGCGGGCCCGTCACCTGCGCAGGGGAGGCCGGGTGGCAGCCCTCGGCCACCGGCTCCTGTGGCGCCTCCTCCGCGGAAGGGCCGACGCCGTGACCTCCCGGCCCGGGAAGCCGGGGAGGATGTCCCGGGGACAACGGGCCGCAGGTGCTGCGGCCCTGATCACTGTGCTCGGCCTGACCGGGTGGGGCGTCGCCGCTGGTTCGCTGGCTCCCGAGCCGACGACCCGGTCGGCGCAGGTCGAAGGCCCCTCCAGCGCCCCGTCCGGCGCTTCCGGATCCGCTCCCGCCGAACCAGGATCCGAAGCGGACCCACCCGCATCGACCGGACCCGCATCCACGCCCGCGCCGACGTCCTCCGACCCGGAGGCTCCCGCCACCGAGGTGCCGGCTGCTCCCGGCCCGGGATCGGACGCCTTCGCCCCGCCCACCGCCACCGGGAAGATCATCGACGAGCCGCCGCCCGTCGCCGCCCCCCAGACCTTCGATGAACCAGCCGATGTCGCCGAGGGCGTTGCTGCCAGGGTGGCAGCGATGAAGGCCGTCGACGGCGAGGCCCGGGGCATCGGCGAGGTGGACGGTCCCGCGGTGCAGTTCACCCTCGAGATCACCAACAGCACCACGGAGTCCGTCTCCATGGCGGAAGCAGTCGTGAATGTCGAGGCAGGGACCGACCGATCCCCGGCCGGTCAGCTGAGCGGCCCTGGAGCCACTGCCTTCCCTGCCGATGTCGCCCCCGGACAGACCGTCTCGGGGGTCTTCGTCTTCCAGATCCCACCGGAACAGCGCACAGCCGTCCGCGTCCTGTTCCACTACCAGGCAGTTTCACCGGTCGCGGCCTTCGAAGGCCCCGTGCCACTGCAAGGAGAGGCACCATGATGAATCACAGCATCCCGCCGGTGGCATCGCAGGACGAAGCCACCGGGCGCCAGGGGTACCGCGGCGTACTCCGGAAGACCCTTGCGATGGCAGCCGCCTGTGCCTTCGCCGTCGTGGCGACCGTCGCCGCCGGCCCGATGGCCGCTGCGGACACGGCACCCGATCCGATCACTGCCGCGAACCCGCCCACGGTGTCGGCCGATCCGCTGCCCACCGTGCAGGTCAACGGCGTCGTCTGGCAGCAGGTGATCATCGGCAACACCGTCTATGCGGCCGGCAACTTCACCACGGCCCGGCCGGCCGGGGCCGCAGCCGGAACGAACACCGTGTCGCGCAACCACATCCTCGCCTACGACATCAGGACGGGGGCGCTCATCCAGTCCTTCGCCCCGAGCCTCAACGCGCAGGCCCGTTCCATCGCGGCGTCACCGGACGGTTCACGGATCTACGTCGGAGGCGCCTTCACGGCAGTGAACGGAGCACCTGCCTCCCGGATCGCCGCACTCGATCCGACCACCGGTGCGGTGATCAACTCCTTCAGGCCGGCGCCCAACTCGCGCGTCGATGCGATCGTGGCGACGGCGGACGCCGTCTACCTGGGCGGCTGGTTCTCCGCTGTGGGGTCCACCTCGCGGCCGAAGCTCGCTGCCGTCGATGCCGGCACCGGGGCGCTGCGCAGCTGGAATCCGCAGGCCGCAGGAGGGGACGTCTGGGCGATGGTCCTGTCCCCTGACCGCACGAAACTCGTCGTGGGCGGCAGCTTCACGACCCTCAATGGATCTGCGAACCCCGGGTACGGACTCGCCGCCATCGATGCGACGTCGGGCGCGATGAGGCCCTGGGCGGTGAACGATCTGGTCCGTAACGGGGGAGCGGATGCCGCCATCACCTCGCTGTCCACCGACGGCACGAATGTCTACGGGACCGGCTACGTCTTCGGTGCAGGTGGCAACCTCGAGGGGACGTTCTCCGCGAACTGGTCGGACGGGTCCGTGAAGTGGGTCGAGGACTGCCACGGCGACTCCTACGGCGTCTCTCCCATCGGTGAAACCATCTACACCGTGGGGCATGCCCACTACTGCGGGAACATCGGCGGGTTCCCGGAGTCCAACCCCCGGGACTGGCAACGCGCCATCGCGTTCAGCAGGAGCACGACCGGAACCGTCAAGCGGAACAGCGTCGGGAGATACTTCAACTTCGAAGGCAACCCCGCCCCGTCGCTCCTCACCTGGTTCCCGCGACTGACCGCCGGCACGTTCACGGGTCAGGGCCAGGCGGCCTGGACGGTCACGGGCACCTCCGACTACGTGGTGCTGGGCGGGGAGTTCCCCCGGGTGAACGGCGTGGGGCAGCAGGGCCTCGTGCGCTTCGCGGTCCGCAACATCGCGCCGAACAAGGTGGGACCCACTGTTACCGGTGCCGGGACCAACCCCACGCTCACCTCCACGGCAGCCGGCAAGGTCACCGTGCAGTGGACCTCCAACTGGGACTTCGACAACGAGAAGCTCACCTATCGGGTGATCCGCGACGGCCAGATTGCCACCCCGGTGCACACGGTCTCGCAGCTGTCGAAATTCTGGCAGCGGCCCGTGCTGACGTTCGAGGACTCGGGTCTCGCCCCGTCCTCGACGCACACCTATCGGATCTTCGCCACCGACCCCTTCGGCAACGAGGTCCGCTCGGAGAACGTGAGCGTCACCGTCATGGCTGGCACGGCGGAGAACACGCCTCCCACGGCACGGTTCACGGAGACGGTCAGCGGCCTGGCGGCGTCCTTCGACGGTTCGACCTCGACCGACGCCGACGGCACCATCGCCTCCTACGCCTGGGACTTCGGTGACGGGACCACGGGTACAGGGGCGAAGGCCTCGAAGACCTACGCCGCGGCGGGAACGTACACCGTGAAGCTGACGGTGACCGACAACTCAGGTGCCGTCCACACGGCGTCCAGGGCCGTCACGGTCACGGCGACTCCTCCTGCCAATACCCCGCCCACGGCAGCGTTCACGCAGACCGCGACCGGCCTGGCAGCGTCCTTCGACGGTTCGACCTCGACCGACGCCGACGGCACCATCGCCTCCTACGCCTGGGACTTCGGTGACGGGACGACGGGTACAGGGGCGAAGGCCTCGAAGACCTACGCCGCGGCGGGAACGTACACGGTGAGGTTGACGGTGACCGACAACGCCGGAGCGACGAACTCAGCTTCCCGTGCCGTGACGGTGACAGCGGCGGGGCAACCGGCGGGTGAGCTCGCCCGGGACACCTTCAGCCGGACCGTCACCGGAGGCTGGGGCACCGCCGAGGCGGGTGGGACCTGGGCGGTCGGTGGATCCACCGGCAAGTACTCGGTCGACGGCAGCAGGGGCCTGCTGAACCTGGCGGCCGCAGCCTCGAGTGCTACCGCGCGACTGGACGGCGTCTCGTCGCTGACCACCGACACCCGCTTCACCGCGAAGCTCGACAAGGCGCCCAACGGCGGTGGCCTCCACCTGACGGTGATCGGCCGCAACGTCGCAGGAGCAGGTGACTACCGGGGCAAGCTCCTGGTGTCCGGCACCGGTGGGCTGTCGCTCATCACGGAGAAGGCCGTCAACGGTACGACGACCCGCCTCGGGAGCGCTTCGGTGCCCCTCACCTTCAGCGTGACCGACACGTACTCCATGCGGGTGCGGGTGTCGGGTACCGCCCCGGCGACGGTGCAGGCCAAGGTGTGGAAGGTCGGGACGGCGGAGCCTGCTGCCTGGCAGCTCACGTCGACCGACTCCGAGCCTGTCCTGCAGAAGGCAGGATCGGTGGCCGTGGACGCCTACCTCTCCAGTTCGGCGACCGTGGCACCGGTGAAGGTGGCGTTCGACGACCTCGTGGTGCAGCAGTAGGTCGCATCTCCCGCCGAGGCGGCCGCACGGCGGTGGAGGGATGGGGCAACCCATCCCTCCACCGATGACCGGTGCGTGATGGCGCCGCTTTGCAGTCCGGCCGTCCTCCTGCGAGGATAACCCCGCACGAAGTACAGGGAGCAAGGACGAATGAGCATGCTACGGACCGCCAGGGCCCGGATCGCGGTAAGCGGGGTGGCCGCTCCGGCCTGCTGCGCGCCCGCGCCGCAGCCGGCCTTCCAGCATGCAGCGGACAGCCCCTCCAGCTGAATCCCCGCACCCACCGCCCAGAGCGGGTCGACGGTGCCGTCCCACCCACGGCACGGTTCCGTCGCATGCCTCCAGCCGGCAGAGCTCGATCACTCCGATCCTCCGACTGCTAAGGCACTCTCCCATGCAACCCCTTTCCATCAAGGACATCCGCTCCTCCTTCATCAATGCCACGCGATCCGAGACCGCGAAGCTCACACCGCCCAAGAATCTCGAGACCCTGGACTGGGACCACCTCGACTTCCTCGGCTGGCGGGACGAGAAGATGCCGCTCCGCGGGTACCTCGTGGTCCCCACCGCCCAGGGCCTGTCCGGCATGCTCCTTCGGGCACCCGACAGCGGCGCCCGGAAGAACCGGTCCGTGCTCTGCGAGCTCTGCCGGGACGTGTTCTCGAAGGAGGACGTCCTCCTCTGGGTCGCCCGACGTTCCGGCCGGTCCGGTCGCGACGGCAACACCGTCGGCACCCTCATCTGCGCGGACTTCATCTGCTCCTCGAACGTCCGCAGGGAGCCTCCTGCCAGCGAGATCCATCCCGACCCCGCCGTCGTCGTGCGTCGCCAGGTCGACGAGCTCCGGGAGCGGTCCGAACGGTTCCTCAGCCGGGTGCGGCAGCGCTAGCCCGCACCTCGATGAACGGCATGCCCGCCTGCACACCCGCGGGCGGGCATGTCCCCCTCCGCGGAGCAGGACGTCCACCGGGGACGGCGGCCGCGCTGGGCTAACCTAGAGCAGTGACTTACGAGATCGAGATTGGCCGAGGCAAGCGCGGACGCAGGGCATATTCGCTGGACGACGTGGCGGTGGTGCCCTCCCGGCGCACCCGGGATCCCCTCGACGTCTCGGTGAACTGGCAGATCGACGCGTACCAGTTCGAGATGCCCGTCGTCGCAGCGCCCATGGACTCCGCCATGTCGCCCGCCACGGCCATCGCGATGGGGCGGCTCGGCGGCCTCGGTGTCCTCAACCTCGAAGGGCTCTGGACCCGCTACGAGGACCCGCTGCCGGTGCTCGAGGAGATCGCCGGTCTGGGCGCGGGGAACTTCAGCCCCGCGGCGACCCGACGCATGCAGGAGCTCTACGACGCGCCGATCCAGGCCGACCTGATCACCAGCCGGCTGGCCGAGATCCGCGAAGCGGGCGTGACGGTCGCGGGCGCACTGACCCCGCAGCGCACCCAGCAGTTCTACAAGACCGTCCTCGCTGCCGGCGTCGACATCTTCGTCATCCGCGGCACCACGGTGTCCGCCGAGCACGTGTCCAAGAACGAGCAGCCGCTCGACCTCAAGAAGTTCATCTACGAACTCGACGTCCCCGTGATCGTCGGCGGCGCCGCGGGTTACACCCCCGCGCTCCACCTCATGCGGACCGGTGCGGCAGGCGTCCTCGTCGGCTTCGGCGGGGGAGCGACGACGACGACCCGCCGCGCACTCGGCATCCACTCGCCGCTCGCCTCGGCGATCGCCGACGTCGCCGGCGCCCGCCGCGACTACATGGACGAGTCCGGCGGCCGGTACGTCCACGTGATCGCCGACGGCGGCATGGGTGCGAGCGGCGACATCGTGAAGGCCATCGCCATGGGCGCCGACGCCGTCATGCTCGGTTCCGCGCTCGCCCGCGCCGAGGAGGCTCCGGGCCAGGGCTGGCACTGGGGCCAGGAAGCGCACCACCATGAGCTTCCGCGCGGCGACCGGGTCAACATCGGCACCGTCGGACCGCTCAAGGAGGTGCTGTGGGGGCCGTCGCACCACACGGACGGCACCTCGAACCTGATCGGTGCGCTGCGCCGGGCGATGGCCACCACCGGTTACTCGGACCTCAAGGAGTTCCAGCGGGTGGAAGTCGTGCTTTCCCCGTATGTCTCCACCGACTGAACCTCGAAAGGCACACCGTGAGCCAGAACTCCTTCGAGCTGCACGACGCCGAGCTCACCACCCCGGATCTCGTGATCCTGGAGATGGAGGCTGCATCCAAGGAGGATGCAACGGCACAGCTGGCCGCACGCCTGCATGCGGCCGGCCGGATCTCCGACCTCCGGGCGTTCCTCGACCAGGTCAACTCCCGCGAGCACCAGATGGCCACCGGTCTCCCCGGTGGCGTGGGCCTCCCGCATGCCCGCAGCGAGTACGTGAACCAGACCTCGATCGCCGTCGGGGTCACACGCTTCGGGTACAGCCTCGACTTCGGTGCCGTGGACGGCCCGGCCACTCTCGTGCTCCTCATGGCGACGCCCGCACAGTCGTTCTCCGAGCACCTCGAAGTCCTCGCCACGATCGCGCGCAGCCTGTTCAAGGAGAACTTCCGGGAGTCGCTGCGCCGCGCGCACGACGCCGAGGTCATCGCCGAGCTGATCAACTCGTCCCTGGTCTTCTTCGACCACTAGGACCTGCGCGCCCCTACTCGCTCCGCCAGGAGTTCCAGAGCGAGGCGTAGGCGCCGCCGAGCGCCAGCAGCTCGTCGTGCGAGCCCAGTTCCGCGATGCGGCCCTCCTCCACGACGGCGACGCGGTCGGCGTCGTGCGCCGTGTGGAGCCGGTGCGCGATCGCGATGACGGTGCGCCCCTCGAGCACCGCGTTGAGGGACCGCTCGAGGTCGCGAGCCGCCTGCGGGTCGATCAGCGACGTGGCCTCGTCCAGGACCAGGGTGTGCGGGTCCGCGAGGATCAGCCGCGCCAGGGCCAGCTCCTGCGCCTGGGCGGGCGTCAGCTCGTGGGCGCCCGAACCGACCTCCGTGTGCATGCCCTCCGGCAACTGCTGCACCCAGTCGAGCGCACCCACGCTGCGCAGCGCATCCTCGATCTCCCCGTCGCCGGCATCCGCGCGGCCCAGGCGGACGTTGTCGGAGACCGACCCCACGAAGACGTGGTGCTCCTGCGTCACCAGGGCCACCTCGCGGCGGAGATCGTCGAGCGGGCGGTCGACGAGGGGCACACCGCCCACCGTGACCGATCCCGACGACGGCGGATGGATGCCGGCGATCAGGCGCCCGAGCGTCGACTTCCCCGCTCCGGACGGGCCGACGACGGCCAGGCGCTCGCCGCGCACCAGGGTGAGGTCCACGCCGTGCAGCACATCGTGCCCCGGCCGATACGCGTAGCTCGCCGCGGACAGCACGATGTCCTCGTTCGCCGGCTCCGCCGTCGTCGCCCGGCGGTCCGGTTCCACGTCCTTGATGCCGACGATCCGCGCGAGGGAGGCCGCACCGACCTGGATCTCGTCGGTCCACATGATGAGCAGGTCCACCGGGTCGATCAGGCGCACGGCGAAGAGTGCCACGGCCGCGACGGCGCCCGGCGTGACGACGCCCTGGCCCGCCAGCCACCCTCCCCAGAGGAGGACGGCGGCAGCGGGCAGCCAGAAGGCGATATCGGCCGCCGGGAACAGGACCGAGCGGAGCCACAGCGTGTAGCGCTCCGCCCGGTAGCTCGTGCCCAGGGCGCCGTCGAGGTCCTCCCGTCGCAGCCCGCCGAGGCTCAGGGCATCGACGGTGCGCGCGCCCTCGATGGTCTCGGTGATCGTCCCGTTGACGACGGCGTACGTCTCGCGTTCGCGCATGTAGCCTGCGGCGCTGCGCCTGAGGTACCAGCGCGTCACGGGCCACAGCAGCGGCAGGCCGACCAGCAGGGCGACGGACAGGACGGGCGAGGTGACGACGGCGGCGCCGAGGGTCAGGATGATCGTCACCACCGACACCACGACCTGCGGCACGCCGAAGCGGACGGTGTGGGACACGGCCTCGATGTCGTTGGTCGTGCGGGCCACGAGGTCCCCGGTGCCCGCCTTCTCCACGGTGGAGAGCGGGAGCGCGGTGACGTCCTCCAGGAAGTCCTCGCGCAGCTCCGCGAAGACGCGCTCCCCGAACACCATGCCGGACCGGACGGCGTACCGTCGCAGCACCGACTGCACGGCGAGGAAACCGAGCATCCCCAGCGAGACCGACGCGACGAAGCCCGCCGTCGTGCCCGCCGACACGGCGTCGATGAGGATGCCGAGCAGCAGCGGCCCGGCGAGTCCGGCGACGGCCGATCCGACGTACAGGGCGATCACCGCGCCGAGCCCCCGCCGGTGGTGCCGGATGAGCCGGGAGGCCTCGTCCCGGACGGTCCTGGGCTCCGCGACGGGAAGCTTCGCGGTACTACTCACTGCGGATCACCACATTTCGATAGGCGGGACTGGTGGCCATGAGGTCGCGGTGGCTGCCGCGGGCCGCGACCCGGCCGTCCTCGAGGAACAGCACCCGGTCCACGGCCCGGAGCATGAGAGGGCTCGCGGTGACGATGACGGTGGCCAGGCCGGCGTGGCGCCGCGCTCCCGGCAGGCGCGCGGCGATGCGCTGTTCGGTATGGGCGTCGACGGCGCTCGTCGGCTCCACGAGCACGAGGTTCTCCGCTCCGGTGAGGTAGGCGCGCGCCAGGACGAGGCGCTGCCGCTGGCCCCCGGAGAAGCCCCTCCCACGTTCGGTGACCTCGTGCCCCAGGCCGCCGTCGATCCCGTCCAGGATGTCCAGCGCGCTCGCGGCCTCGAGGGCCGCGAGGATCGCGCCGTCGTCGTGCCTGCCGTGCGGGTCCAGTTGCCGGCGCAGGGACCCGCTGAACAGTTGGGGGCTCGCCTCGCTCACCACGATGCGGGCACGGATGTCGGCGAGCGGCACGTGCCGGAGATCGGCGGCACCCCACCGGACGGTCGCTTCGGCGAGCACGGCGTCCTCGAACCGGCCGAGGCGTGTGACGGCCGCGGTCGACTCCGCCGGTTCCCGGGACACGACGGCGGTGAGGAGCCCGGGTTCGACGACGACTCCCGACCGCTCGTCCACCAGGGCCGAGCCCGACGGCGGTGCCGGGACCGGCGTGCTGCTGCCGGCGACATCCGCGTCCACGGACAGTACGGCGATGATCTTCCGGGCACCGACGTGCGCGCGGATGAAGCGGGCCACCGAGTCCGCGGCGGCGCGGATGGGCGTCATGAGGAAGATGGAGAAGCCGTACAGCGCCACGAGCTCGCCGGGCGTGATCTCGCCCGCGAGGACGAGTGAGGCGCCGACCCAGGTGAACACGACACTGAAGGTCCCCGCGATGAACACCTGAGAAGCTTCCAGATCGGCGAGGGAGCGGGCCACGCGGATACCGGAGTCACGGGTGGCCGCGGACTTCACGCGGTACCGGTCCACGAAGATGTGTTCCCCGCCGATGCCGCGCAGGACGCGCAGGCCTGCCACCGTGTCGGCGCCCACCGCTGTCATCCTGCCCGAGGCCTCGCGCTGCTCGCGCTGCCGCGCCTGCATGGGACGCACGACGAAGAGGAGCAGCCCGCAGCACACGGGCACGCCGAGGAGCACCACGAGGCCGAGCAGGGGGGAGGTCTGCCAGATGAGCACCGTCACCACGAGCCACGCCGCCGCAGCACCGGCGAGGCGCGTCAGCACCTCGTACACCTCACCGAGCCGGAAGGCGTCCGACGCCGCCGTCGACACGACCTCGCCCGTCGAGAGGGCCGTCGGCAGGGCATCGCCCGTGCGGCTGATCTTGTGCCCCACGAGGCGTACGGAGCGGAAGGCGGCCTGCATCCAGTTGCTGACCCCGGCCCGGTGCGTCGCCGTGTCGGAGACGGCCTGGACGACCATGAGGCCCAGCAGGGCCCCGGCCCAGCCGAGGAGCGCCCGGGAGTCACCGCCGATCACGCCGTCGTCGATGGCCCGGCCGAGGACGAAGGGCATGACCGCCTGCGACGCCATCCAGACCGCACCGAGCAGGATCCCGGCGGCGAGCGTCGCCTTCTGGAAGCCGCCCAGCCAGAGCAGGTAGCGCGTGGGCGAGCGCAGGTCCGGAGAGCCGGTCAGGGGATAGGGAAAGGCACGCACGAGGACCAAGCCTAGACCGCATCGGACCGAAGCGATAGGGATTCACCAATCACTTTCCCGGGCCGTGCCACGGGCGCATCCGGCACCGGCGGCATTCGTTGTTCTACAGAGTCACGAAGTACCTTTAAGGAGTGTTGAAGACCGCCCTGAAGCCTCGTTGGATCCTCATGCTGATCCTTGCGATGACGATCGCCGCGGTCTTCGTGCTCCTCAGCCAGTGGCAGTTCAACTCGTCGCGAGAGACAGCCCCGCCCGCGCCGAGTACCACCGAGAACATCCGTCCCCTGACCGACGTCCTTGAGCCCATGAGCCCCCTCTACGCGACCGTCGCCGACCAGATGGTCTCGCTCGACGGCGAGTTCCTGCCTGGCACCAGAATCCTCGTCCAGGACCGGTTGCTCGAGGGCGAGGAAGGGCTGTGGGTCGTCCAGGGCTTCGCCGTCGACGGGGCGGAGGACCAGGCCCCCGGCGAGATCCCCGTCATCCCCGTCGTCCTCGGCTGGGTGCCCACGGCGGACGACGGAGCGGCCGTGGCGGAGCAGCAGGGCGCGGCCCGGGTGGTCGGTCGCCTGCTGCCGCCCGAGGCGCCCGAGGTCCAGCGGCCGGTGGAGGGGCAGGTCCCCACGCTGGCCACGGCGGAGCTCTCCAACCTCTGGGACCGGTCCTCCTACGCAGCCTTCGTCGTGGCCTCGGACATCACCGTCGGCGGCGCCGGGATCCCCTTCGCGGCCGACATGGAGCGCGTCCTGGTCGGTCCGCAGCCGCAGGAGACACCCATCAACTGGCTCAACATCTTCTATGCCATCGAATGGGTCGTCTTCGCCGGATTCGCGTTCTTCCTCTGGTGGCGGCTCGTGGCCGACGATCACCGCCGCACCCTCGAGGACGAAGCCGACGCAGCGGAGGCGGCAGCCGAAGCGCACGCCGTCCATGCCGACGGCCCCGTCGTCGTCCCCTCCACCCGTCCCGTAACCGATCCCGAAAGCGGTGCACACCGTGACTGAACCTGCCCTCGACCCGACTGCCGGATCCGGAGGCCCACGCTCCAAGGGCACGCCGAAGAGGCGGTTCGGTGGAACCCACGCGCAGATCCGCTCGGCGTTGGCGTTCTACAGGGTGCTGGCCTACGCCACGGGCGTCATGCTGCTGCTCGTCGTCGTCGAGATGGTCGCGAAGTACGGATACGGGTCAGAGATCGTGGCCGGCGGTGGCGCCGCCATCCAGTTCCTGCCCGAGGTCGTCGCCGAGACCGCCGGCGGATTCAACCTGTCCACCGCGGTGCTGATCGTGCACGGCTGGCTCTACGTGGTCTACCTCATCGCGGACTTCCGGCTGTGGCAGTTCCTGCGGTGGCCATTCAGCCGTTTCGTCCTGATCGCGCTCGGCGGCGTGGTCCCCCTGCTCTCGTTCTTCGTGGAGAAGCGGATCCACCGCCAGGCGGAGCAGGACCTCAGGGAGCACCCCGAGGCCGCCTCCCGCTACTGAGCCGTTCCGTCCGCACTGCCGTCGCCCGTCCGACGGTCGCCATCGGTTCCTTCCCGACGTCGTCCCGAGGATGTGCGAGGCCCGTGCCCGCGGACTATTGTTGATGGGTGACTACCCCCGAGAACGGCTCTGAACACCGCCCTGTCCTCGTCGTGGACTACGGCGCACAGTACGCCCAGTTGATCGCACGCCGCGTCCGCGAGGCCGATGTCTACTCCGAGATCGTCCCGCACACGCTCAGCACCGAGCAGATCCTCGCGAAGAACCCCGTGGCGATCATCCTCTCGGGCGGCCCCTCCAGCGTCTATGCGGAGGGGGCCCCGCGTGTCGAGCGCGACCTGTTCGAGGCCGGCGTGCCCGTCCTGGGGATCTGCTACGGCTTCCAGGCCATGGCCTCCGCGCTCGGTGGTACCGTCGCGAAGACCGGCCTGCGGGAGTACGGGTCCACGGATGTGCGGTCGGATGGCGAGTCACGCTCCATCCTCAGCGGGACACCGGATCAGCAGAACGCCTGGATGAGCCACGGCGACAGCGTCCAGGCCGCCCCCGAGGGGTTCGACGTCCTCGCCAGCACGGCCGGCGCCCCGGTCGCCGCCTTCGCGAACGAGGAGAAGGGCCTCTACGGCGTGCAGTGGCACCCCGAGGTGAAGCATTCGCAGCACGGCCAGGCCGTGATCGAGAACTTCCTCTTCCGGGGCGCGCGGCTCGACCCGAACTGGACCACCCGCAACATCCTCGAGGAGCAGGTGGAGCGCATCCGCGAACAGATCGGCGACGCACGCGTCATCTGCGGGCTCTCCGGCGGTGTCGACTCGGCCGTCGCCGCTGCGCTCGTTCAGCGGGCCGTGGGCGATCAGCTCACCTGCGTCTTCGTGGATCACGGCCTTCTCCGCGAGGGTGAGGCCGAGCAGGTCGAGCGCGACTTCGTGGCCGCGACCGGCGTGAAGCTGTACGTCGCGAACGAGCAGAAGCGGTTCCTCGACGCGCTGGCCGGCGTCTCCGACCCCGAGACCAAGCGCAAGATCATCGGCCGCGAGTTCATCCGGGCGTTCGAGGAGGCCGAGCGTGCCATCATGCGCGAGGCCGAGGCCGAGGGCGAGCCCATCCGGTTCCTCGTCCAGGGGACGCTCTATCCCGACGTCGTCGAATCCGGCGGAGGCGAGGGTGCCGCCAACATCAAGAGTCACCACAACGTCGGGGGCCTGCCCGAGGACCTCCAGTTCGAGCTCGTCGAACCGCTCCGGACGCTCTTCAAGGACGAGGTGCGCGCGGTGGGCGCCCAGCTCGGGCTGCCCGCGGAGATCGTCGGACGCCAGCCGTTCCCCGGCCCCGGGCTCGGTATCCGGATCGTCGGAGAGGTCACGGAGGAACGCCTCGAACTCCTGCGCAAGGCCGATGCGATCGCCCGCGCCGAGCTCACGGCGGCCGGGCTCGACAACGAGGTGTGGCAGATGCCCGTGGTCCTGCTCGCGGACGTGCGCAGCGTTGGCGTCCAGGGCGACGGGCGCACGTACGGGCACCCGATCGTCCTGCGTCCGGTCTCCAGCGAGGACGCCATGACGGCGGACTGGTCGCGGCTGCCGTACGATCTGCTGGCTCGGATCTCGAACCGGATCACCAACGAGGTGGACGGTGTCAACCGCGTGGTGCTCGATGTGACCAGCAAGCCGCCGGGAACCATCGAATGGGAGTAGGCGGATCCCGGAGGCGGGGCAACCCACCTCCGGTCCGCCCGGGCCGCGTTGCTATCCGCGGGGTCCGTGCGCTTTTCGGATAGTTTGGAAGACATGCCCATCTGGTCGAGATCAGCACGTGATAATGCAGGGAAGAAGGCTGTCGTGCCGGAGCAGGACCAGCAGGATGCGCCGGAGATGCCGGCCGGCAGGCCGCAGGAGGATCCGCAGGACCATCAGCAGGAGGTCCAGCAGGATCAGCAGCCGGCGCCCTCCGGTGGCACGCCGTCCGCCGACGAGCCGTCCGCTGGCACGCCGTCCGCCGAGGAGCCGTCCGTCGGCACCCCGTCCCCCGACGAGCCGTCAGCTGGCACGCCGTCCGCCGAAGAGTCCCTCGTGCCCTGGCTCGAGGGGCTCGGCCCGCAGGCCAGCGGAGACACCCTGCTCCACTTCCGGCCCTCGGCCGGCACGAGCATCGATCTGACGCACGCCCACCCGTCCGGACTGGCCCAGCTCCTCGCCGGGCGGCGCACGCGGCTGTCGACCCTGCTGCGCGACCCCGTGCAGTACAGCGCGGCCAAGGCCGCCGCCCGCGCCCTGCGCGCGAAGATCTTCGAGCTGGGGACCGAGCGGGGGATCGATGTGGGCTACCTGGCCGCGGGAACCGCATCGTGGCGCGCGGTGGACGACTCGGGTCGCTCCGAGACCCTGAACGCGCCCGTGCTCCTCACAGCGGTGTCCCTCACGGTCCACCCCTCGCAGGACGACTACGAGCTGCAGATCACGGAGCAGGCCCGGATGAACCCGGCGCTCGTGCGCCACCTGCGCCATCACCAGGGCCTGCAGGTGGATCCGGCCGGTATCGCTCGACTGGCCTACGGCACGGCCCGCTTCGACCCCCACCCCGTCCTCGAGCGCATGCGTGCGCTGAGCGAGGGCGTCCGCGGGATGTCCGTCGAGCACCGGATCCTGGTCGCGACGTTCGCCGACCTCGCAGGTGTCACCGGTGACCCGGCCCTCCGCAGCGACCACCCGATCCTCGCCGCGCTGCTGGCCGCCGCCACCGGCGAGGGGGAGACTGCTCCGACCCTCGCCGCCGCGGCGGACGGACTCTCCTTCCCTCCCGCCGACGAGCGGGAGCCGGCCGACGAACTCCTGGTCCTCGACGCCGACCGCGCCCAGCAGGATGTGCTCGACCTCGTCACGGCGGGTGTCAGCATCGCCGTCGCCACTCCTCCCGGAACAGGCCAGACCCAGACCGCGCTGAACGTCGCGGCACGGTCGGCGGCCGCCGGCAGACGGGTGATCGTCGCAGCGGAACGCCGTGGCACCCTCAACGAGTTCGTGCAGGACCTCGACGGCCTCGATCTCGGGTCCCTCGTGCTCCAGGTGGGCAGCCAGACCGGACCTGCGCAGCTGCGCGAAGCCGTCGTCCGCGCGCTGGTCCGCAACGAGAAAGCCGCCGAGCCGGAGCTCGGGACCCTCCACGCCACCCTGACCGGCCACCGTCACCAGCTGATGGAACATGTCCGGAGTCTGCACAACATCCGCAGCCGGTGGGGGTGCTCGCCCTACCAGGCCATGCAGTCCCTCGCGGGACTCACGGCCCTCGATCCCGCGCCGTCGACCACCGTGCGGCTCAAGCGGAGTGTGTTGGACTCGATCGCCGACCGCAAGGAACTGACGGAGCGCCTCCAGCGGGCCGCCGAGCTGGGCAGTTTCAGCAAGGCGTCGACCGAGAGCCCCTGGTACGGGGCGCAGCTGCTGAACCGCAAGGAGACCGAGCACGCCCACGCCCTGGCCGAGCAGCTCGCCACCGGGATCCGGGACCTCCGCGGCAAGGTGCAGCGCGTCGCCGAACACTCGCACATCACACTCGGTGCAACCTTCAGGGAATGGGGCGAACAGCTCGAACTCCTCGTCGCCGTCCGGGGGAGCCTCGACAAGTTCACACCCGACATCTTCGACCGTCCGGTGACCGACCTGATCTCCGCGACGGCGCCGTCGTCGTGGCGCAAGGAGCGCGACATCGAGATGAGCTCGATGACGCGCTCCCGCCTGCGGCGCGTGGCCAAGGAGTACATCCGGCCCGGCGTCCACATCTCGGACCTCCACACCTCGCTCCTCGAGGTGCAGCAGCAGCGCACGCTCTGGACCCGATACGCGCTGACCGAACGGCATCCGCAGGTCCCGACGGGACTCGCGGAGATCCATTCCTCCTACCGGGCGGTCGACGAGCGGCTGGCGGAGCTGACCGCGATCCTGCGGACGACCTCGGGTCGCCCCGACCTCGCGGCGCTCGACCTCGACAGCCTCGAAGCGCTCCTCCGCGACCTCGCCGGTGACAGGGACACTTTGGAGACCCTGCCGGAGCGCACCCTGCTGCTCGACGAGATGCGCGAGCAGGGATTGGCCGATCTCCTCGCCGACCTCGCCGCACGGGAGATCCCCGCCGAACGCGTGGGTTCGGAACTGGAACTCGCCTGGTGGCAGTCCGCCCTTGAAGCGATGATCAGCGGGGACGACTACCTCGCGATGTCCGACGGCGACAGCCTGCGCAGGCTGGAGGCCGAGTACCGTCTCGCGGACAACGCCCACATCGCCTCCGGGCCCGCCCGGATCCGCTGGACCCTCGCCGAACGCTGGCGCACCGCCGTGGAGGCTCACCCGGAGGATGCCGGACGCCTGCGGCAGGAGCTCAAGGACGGCACCCTGACCCTCGAGGTCTTCGCGGGCCTCCACCAGGACCTGGTCGCGGCGCTCCTGCCCGTCTGGGCGGTCAGCCCGCTGACGATCAGGGGTGCGGTGCCCGACGGCTACTCCTTCGATGCCGCCGTCATCCTCGATGGCGAGTCGATGTCCCTGCAGAGCGCGGTGCCCTGCATCGCGCGGTCGGCGCAGGTCGTGGTCTTCGGCGACGACCGCCTCGCGGGGCCCACACGCTTCAGCATCGAGGTGCAGTCCGCTGATCGCGCGTCCACCCTCGAGCCGCTCCCGAGCGCGTTCGACTCGCTCCGCGAGGTGCTGCCCGTGCGCGGGCTCACCGAGATCTACCGCGGGGTGGATCGCGGCCTCGACACGTACCTCAGCGAATCCTTCTACGGCGGCAAGCTGTCGCGGCTGCCCCAGGCCTCGGAGGTGACGGGGGAGGGCCGCGGGCTCGTGGTCGAGTACCTGCCCAACGGCACGGGCATGCCGAGTTCGGAGCACGACGGCGTGGAGAGCGTCGCCGTCGAGGTGAACCGGGTCGTGGAACTCGTCTTCGAGCACATCCGCCGCCGCCCGAGCTTCTCGCTGGCCGTCGTGACGGCCAGCGCTCGGCACGCTGCCCGGGTGGGGGAGGCGATCCGCCTGCAGATGGCGGAATTTCCGTGGGCCGCGGACTTCTTCGTCCCCGGACGGGAGTCCTTCCGGGTGGTCCCCGTCGAGCGTGCCGGTGGGCTCGTGCGCGACGACATCATCTTCTCCCTCGGCTACGGCCGCACCCCCCACGGACGTACCCTGCATTCGTTCGGCCCGCTGTCCGGGCCCGACGGTCGCCGGAACTTCGTCATGGCGATGACCCGGGCGCGGCACCTGCAGCACGTGCTGACCTGCTTCGAACCGTCCGATCTGGACCCGGACCGGCTCACCACGGGAGCGCTCGATTTCTTCGAACTGCTCCAGCGTGAACTCGGTGGTGGTCCGGGGCGCGCCCCTGCTTCCTCGGGCGGCAACGAGGACCCCCTGGTGGCGGACCTCGTGGACCGGTTGCGGTACCGGGGAGCCGAGGTGCGGGACCACTACGCCGGTGTCCTCGACATCGTCGCGGTGCGGCCCGCGGATCTCCGCCCGGACGGCAGCACCGCCGCGGTGCAGGACGAGCGCCCCGCCCCGCTGGCCATCGAGTCCGACGGCACCGGCCGGTACGGCGCGATGACCGTGCGGGAGCGGAGCAGGCTGCGTCCCCAGGTCCTCGAGCGGATGGGGTGGCGGTACATGCCGTTGTGGACCATCGAGGTCTTCACCGACCCGGACGGATGCGCCGAGCGGGCCGCGGTCCTGATCGGGCTTCCCCCGCGGAACACCTCCGACCAGCCGAGGACGCGAAAGGACGCCGCCAGGATGCGGAAGGACGAGCAGCACCCGGGCCGCGGGACGAACGTGGGCCGGGAACCCGGCGAGGGGGACGACGCGGCCCCGGCAGTCCCGACGACAGCCGCCGAGGACGACCCGCGTTCGTGGGGCGACACCGAGGACAACCACGACGAGTGGCTGAAGGAGCAGCGTCCGCCGCACTGGGGCTGACGGGTCGGATCGGCGCTCCCTGCACGTGCGCAGGCCGGGTGCAGGAGAGGGGACGACAGCCCGGCCATCGTGACCGGTCACGGAGCCGAAGTCAGTACGAGGTGGACATCGCCCGAGCTGGAGGACCCGGCGAGGGCGGCGGCGTCGTCCGCCTGCGCTGCCACGACCACGAGGCCGCCGTCGTCGTCGGCGCCGGGCCACGTGCTGCCGCCGCCTGCGGGGGCGGTCCACAGGACCGCGACGGAGCGCGCCAGGACCGTCGAGTCGGCTGCGACATCATAGCCGTTGCCGGTACTGAGGATGACGTCGACGAGCTGCCCGGGAGCCAGCAGCTGGACCGTCGCGGGGTCCGAGGGCCGGAGGGGGACGGCGACCGTGCCGGGCGTCGTGCCGGTCAGCAGCCCATCGCCCACGAGGGCGGTCGCGGGCACCGGCGCGCCCTGGGACAGGGGCGCGGCCAGCTGCTGGCCGATCACCTGCAGGGGCCGATCGAAGGTGTCGCCCGGAACCGCCTGCTCGGGGAGGGTGGTCAGGGCCACGTCCGCCTCGGTCAGGACCGTCCCGATGGACAGGTCACGTGAGGCACTGACGACAGTCCTTGTCCGATAGTCGTCGCCGACGGCCGCCTCCACCGCGACGCCGGCTGCCGCACTGAGGAGCAGGCAGCAGAGCAGCCGCTTACGGCGGTGCACCAGCCTGCGGAGGCGGGAGCGGAGCGGAACGCCTGCAGGGCGGGTCGACGTCATGCACGGACCCTAGGCGGGAAGCCGTGTCACCGGGCCCGGCCGGACGCTATGTGGACATCATCGGTGGCCGCGGTGTGCCGAGCGGCAGGTCGGTGCCGGGAGAGCGCCGCGGGTGGCAGCTCAGGACGCGGCTGCCGCAGCCCCGCTGCTGGTTGCTCCCGCGGTGCTCGGAGACGCGGTGGAGGACGAGCTGGATGCCGTCGAGCTCGACGCGTCGGAGGTCGGCTTCGCAGCGGAGCTCGAGCCGGCGTCCGTGCTGGTCTTCGTGTCCCGGGAGTCGTTGCGGTAGAAGCCCGAGCCCTTGAAGACGACGCCCACGCTGTTGAACTTCTTGCGCAGCGATCCGCCGCACTCGGGGCACACCGTGAGCGAGTCGTCGGAGAACGACTGTTGGATGTCGAAGGCGTGGCCGCAGTCCTTGCAGGCATAGGCGTACATGGGCATGGAAATCCTCCTGGACGAACAACGTGGTCCCCGGATGGCTCACCGACACTGCTTTGGCACTCTCCGGGGTCGAGTGCCAGTCTACACTGCGCGGTCTCGGGTCTCGAAGCGCAGCAGCCCGTCGGGCGTGAAGGCGCCACCCAGAGGCTGGTCGTAGGGCTCGGAGGGGACGGCGCCGGCGGGAAGGACCTCGGTCCGGTACACCATGCCCAGCCGCGGGACCGCCCCCGGTCCGTCGAGGGGACGGTCGGCCAGGAACCGGTCGTAGTAGCCCCCGCCCTGACCGATCCGGTTGCCCGTCCGGTCCACGCCGAGGGCGGGTACCAGGATGAGGCCCACGTCCGGCAGGTCGTCGAATGCGAGCCTCGGTCCGACGGGCTCCTGGACGGGAGCGCGGACGGACCGCTGCAGCGCGACGCCGGGGACCCAGCGGACCCAGGACAGGCGGTGGGCGGGCTCGCAGACGGGCACGACGACGCCGAAACCGAGGCGGTGCAGTTCTCCGACGAGCCGTTCCGTGGCCGGTTCCGGGTCGACGCCGAGGTACGCGGCGACCGTCGGCAGGGGTGCGTCGGGGCGCCCGGCGGGCCGGTATCGGTCGGAGAGGTACTGCACCACGACCCGGCGCAGGCCGTCCGACTGGTCCTCCCGGTCCGAGGCCTGCAGGGTCGCCCGGGAGGCGCGGAGGGATGCGCGTAGGCCGGCCTTGTCCGTATCACGAGCTGAAGCGGTCATTCCACCATTGTGCGCAACGCCCGAGGAATCCAGTGCCTTTTATGTAATGTGGTGCTCATGACTCTGCAATCACGTGTGACGAAGGCCGTTATTCCTGCGGCCGGTCTGGGGACCCGCTTCCTTCCAGCCACCAAGGCCATGCCGAAGGAAATGCTTCCTGTCGTCGACAAGCCGGCCATCCAGTACGTCGTCCAGGAGGCCGTCGACGCCGGACTGTCCGACGTCCTGATGATCACCGGGCGTAACAAAAGGGCCCTCGAGGACCACTTCGACCGCGTGCCGTTCATCGAGCAGACGCTCGAGGCCAAGGGCGATCACGACAAGCTGGCAGCGGTGCGCCGCCCCTCCGAGCTCGGTGACATCCACTACCTCCGCCAGGGCGACCCGAAGGGCCTCGGGCACGCCGTCCTCCGCGCCAAGCTGCACGTCAACAACGAGCCGTTCGCCGTCCTGCTCGGTGACGACCTGATCGACGAACGCGATTCCCTGCTCGAGACCATGATCGAGGTCCAGGCCCGGACCGGCGGCTCCGTGATCGCCCTCATCGAGGTGGACCCCGAGCAGATCAGCGCCTACGGCTGCGCCGACATCACGGCGATCGACGGCGAGAGCCACGTGCGCGTGAACCAGCTCGTCGAGAAGCCGTCCGTCGAGGATGCGCCGTCGAACCTGGCCGTGATCGGACGCTACGTCCTCCACCCGCGGGTCTTCGAGGTCCTGGAGACCACGAAGCCCGGTCGGGGCGACGAGATCCAGCTGACCGACGCACTGCAGACCCTCGCAGCAGCCGACGGGGAAGGCTCCGGCGTGTACGGCGTCGTCTTCCGCGGCCGCCGGTACGACACCGGCGACAAGCTGAGCTACCTGAAGGCCGTCGTGACCCTGGCGTCGGAGCGCGAAGACCTCGGTCCGGACCTCCGTGCCTGGATCAAGGACTTCAGCAAAGAGCTCTCGGACTAGCACGCCGTGTGGTCGGCAGCCAGCTGGCCCGTGACCCTCAGGACCGGATCCCTGGTCCTGAGGCCCATCCGCCACCGCGACAAGGCGGCGTGGACGGCCCTGCGCCGCCGCAACGCCCCGTGGCTGGCGCCCTGGGAGGCCTCGAATCCTGATCCGAACGGTTTCCTGCCCACCTATCACCAGATGGTGCGGTCTGTGACGTCCCAGGCCAGGGCCGGCTCGGCGCTGCCGTTCCTGATCATCGAGCAGGGCCCCGGTTCACGCGACGCCCGGCTCGTGGGGCAACTGACGGTCTCGGGGATCACCTGGGGCTCGGCGATGTCGGCCACGCTCGGGTACTGGGTCGATTCCGAGCGGGCCGGACGGGGAATCGCGCCGACGGCCGTGGCCCTCGCGACCGACTACTGCTTCGGTGATCTCGGACTGCACCGGATGGAGATCAACATCCGCCCGGAGAACCGGGCCAGCCTGCGGGTGGTCGAGAAGCTGCACTTCCGGGATGAGGGCCTCCGCCCGCGATACCTCCACATCGCGGGGCAGTGGGCGGACCACAGGAGCTTCGCCCTGACGGCGGAGGAGGTTCCGCGCGGGCTGCTGTCACCGTGGCTCGAGGGCGGGACTCCCCGTCAGGGCTGACGAATCCAATTCCGGAAGGAGCATATTCGGCTCCGACACACCGACGGCAATGCCGGAGTCGTGGTACGACTGCTTCTACGGTTCTAAGTGTGGTCTTCTCACTGGACAGCTCGTTGGTGCTCGCCGCAGTCGTCGGCGTGTGGCTGCTCTGGGTGGCGCCGATAGTGCTGCGAAGGACCAGGCCGGCCACAGCCGGCAGTACACCCCGAATGCCGAGAGCCAGGACCGACGTCCCCGTGGAGAAGATGATGACAAGAAACGCGCCGCACGACGATGCAGCCGCCACAGGGGACGACGCCCTGCCGCCGGCACGGACCACGCCGGATGCCGATGGTGCGCCGGTCCGCTCGGTGGCTCCCCGCACGATGACGGTGACGCCGTACCGGGGTCGCATCGCCGTCGCGGCCGTGGGCCTCGTCGCATTCGTAGCCACCCTGGTCACCTTCGCTCTCGCCCTGTTCGGAGCCGTCTCCTTACTCCTTCCCCTCGCGTGCGTCGCAGTGGTGGCCCTCGCCGTGGCCGCACTGCGGCTCCTCGCCGTCCGCGGCCGGCAGGCTCGCGTCAACCGTGCGTTCGCCCACGCCATGGCGCCGGTCCGCGAGATGGCCCCGGAACGCTCCGCGGTGGTGCTGCCCGCACCCGCCGCGCCCAGACGCCCCACCACGCTGTTCGACGCCCAGGAGAGTGCCGCGCGACCCTTGTCCGCCATGGAGCTGCGGACCGCGGCACTCGCCGTGGCGCACGGCTCGTCCGTCGTGGATGTCCGCGCAGCGGCGTCGGCCACCACCGTGGACGCTGCTCTCCCGCCGGCCGGTACGACGGCGTGGGCGCCTGTCGAGGTGCCTCGTCCTACCTACGTGGACGCTGCGAAGGCCGAACGCCAGGCTCCCGCCCCCCTGGATCTTCCGGAGGCCCCGAAGCCCTCCACGAAGACCCCCATCAAGGCCTCCGAAGCCGCGGCCCGGGTTGCCGAAGCAGCGGAGGACGCCGAGGCAGCGGCCGTCTCGGCTCCGATGACGGGACGCATCAATCTGGACGACGTCCTCCAGCGTCGCCGCGCCTGACGCCTCCGTCATGGGGGCAGCCGGGCCGCGCTCGATGACGGCCGCACGCACCTAGGTCCCGGATGAGGGCGAGGGACGTACGCATCATCAGCGAGCAGGAGACCATCGCTCTCCTTGCATCCGATGCGCCCGGAGAGCTCCTGCAGACCACGCTCGCCGCCGCGCGCTGGGACCTCCTCTCCTGGCGACCGGGCCCGGTCCACCACCGCCCCGGAGCGGGGGTGACAGGTGTCTTCTCCATCGAGGTCCGTATGTCCGGCCCGTCCGGTCGCGCGCCGGGGACATCCGTCCCGACCCACGCCTGCATCACCTCGTCCGCCATCCCGCAGCCCGGGAACCGCGTCTCCTCGTTCTCCCGCAGGGGAGCCGGCGCACTGTCCGTCTGGGTGCACCCCGCTGATCCGCAGCTGCCCGGACTGCCTCTGGCCCTCGACCCGGTGCGCGTCACCCCGTTCGCCTTCGGCCGCGGGCACGCCGCCGATGCGACGGTGCTCGACCTCAGGAGCTACCGTCCGCTCCGGCGCGCCGTGGTCCTCGCGGTCAATGGGAGCGACCGCCGCTACCTGAAGGTGCTCCGCGCCCGGACGGCAGGGCCGCTTGCCGAACGACACCGCATGCTGCGGGCCGCAGGGGTGCCCGCGCCGGTCCTCGCAGGGGATCCCCTGCAGGACGTCGTCGCGATGCACCCGGCGCCGGGTACGCCACTCGCGGAGCTCCTCATGCGGACCGGAGCGGCGGACGTCGATCCCCACGCGCTGGTGCGGGTGCTCACAGCTCTGCCCGCGGCCGTCCTCTCCTTGCCGGAGCGACCCCCATGGGCGGCGCGGGTCCGGGACTACGCCGAGGGAGCGGTCGCGGCATTGCCCTCGGAGGCGGATCGTATCCGCCGCATCGCCAAAGGCATCGACCATGCGGTGCGTTCGACCGACGCCGGACCGCTGGTGCCCACGCACGGTGACTTCTACGAGGGCAATCTGCTGATGACGGACGGAGCCGTATCGGGACTCCTCGACGTCGATGCGCTCGGCCCCGGACACCTCGTGGACGACCTCGCATGCTTCCTCGGCCACATCGCGGTCCTGCCCGGGCTGCATGCCGGCTACGAGCACGTCCCCCAGGCCCTGCTGCGATTCCTGCAGGCGTTCGACCAGCACGTGGACCCCGCCGCCCTCCGGAGCCGCGCCGCAGCGGTGAGCCTGACGCTCATCGCAGGAGCGCGACGCCAGGCGGTGAGCGAGGGCGGCGTCATCGAGGCGCTCTCACGGCTGGACGTGGCCGAGCAGTTCCTCGTGGAAGCGAGGATTCTCGGCGCGGGGCGGTAGCCCGGCGTCGCCCTGATCGGATCCCGTTCGTCAGGAGGCGTCCACCGCTGAATCAGGCAGATTTGGCATACACGGCTGCGCTCATGACCTCGTAACCCACGAACGTCTCGTCGTTCCCGACCCAGGCATCGTGACCGGCGGGGATCGAATAGGCGTCGCCGGCGTGGATGGTGGCGCGGGTGCCGTCCTCCATCTCCACCTCGAGCGTGCCGGCGGTACAGATCCCCACGTGGTCGTTCTGGCAACTCTCGGTATGCACCACGGTCTTGACGGTCTCGGACCATCGCCAGCCGGGTTCGAAGGTGAACCGGCCGATCGTGGTGTTGCCGAGGCTGACCACGTCGACCTTGGTCCTGGGTGGACGGCGCTTCTCATCGGGATCGTCGAACGATCTGGATGCAAGGGCATTGACAGTGATTGCGGACATCGTGTCCTCCTCGATGGGTGGGTTCTGACCATGTGTCCGGAGGAGAGACCAGGCGCTCCGGTATGAGGGTTCGGCGGGGCCGGGCCGGGGCTGGGTCGAACGCGTGCGAGCGAGGCTAACAGCCTGCTCCCGGGCGTAGCGGTTGTCAATGCCGTGCGCCGACTCCCTCGGGAGGCCCCACCGCATCCCGAGGACATGTGATCCTGTACCGGCGGGTAGGGCCGCCAAGGACCGTGGACGGCACGCCACGCACGAGGGAACGATCGGGCGTAGGATTTACTTAGGTTGTTTAACAGAGGGCAACTCAGGTGTACCCGCGGGGGTGCCGCCACCGGTACGTCTCCACGAGTCGTTCCGGGCATCCCCGGGGTACGCCGAAGGTGAGGTCGCTTCGGGCGGACTCTCTGCTGGGATGCGATCCTCGTGTCGTCACCCTCGACCCCGTGACCACGCGCCGGTGATACCAACCGTGCTTGTTTTATTCTGTGGTGGTTCGAACTAGGCTCCTTGGACCGCGGCTTAGCAGAAGGCCATGAAGCGGCGATCGTGGAGTTCATCGTGAATCCTCTTGCCCCTGAACCGGATCAGCCGGGCACCACCGTCCTTCGAGCAGGACGGTCCCGCAGGGCCGGCACAGTCGGGGCCGAGGGACGACATACCATGGCCGGAGCGCTGGTGTACGCCGTCCGCGACGTCCTGCCCGCTGCCGGCGCATTGGACGCCAAGGCCATAGCGCTGGAGCTCGACAAGGGCCTTCGGGCCTATTGGGGTGCGGATCACGGCATCACCACCAGCGAGATGCTCGCCACCGCCCGTGACATCAAGACCAGCATCGGAAAAGCAGCCCTCGATCAGCCTCGCGGCTGCGGTCCAAGGGCGCTGTGACGGCGGCTCGTTGGTCGTCTCACCCTGTCAGGGCGGGCGTGCGCCGTAACCACCATTCGCCGACGGCTACGTGCATCGTGAATGCGAGCCAGAACGCGACACCGAACAGCGTCGTGTCCGGGGTGGCCGGCGTCGTCCCGCCGGACATCACCTGCTCCACAGCCTCGAAGACCCCCACCCAGATCCTGATGGTTCCGACGCCGATGCCGACGGCGAATGCGCGGATCATCCAGCGCCGGTGGTGCCGTACGTCATCCCGCCGGATCGCCCGGAACGCGAGTACGAGGCAGGCCAGGAACCAGCAGCCGAACACGACCGTCGCGGCGGCCTCGGGTGCCCCTCCCCAGGCGTGGGGCACGCCGAAGAGCAGCGCGAACAGCCCGGCGACGAGCGCGCAGGTGAGCAGGACGCGCCCGAGGCGCCGGTGCGCGTCGTAGTGCCGGGTGCGGAACCGGCGCGAGAGTTGCAGTGGCGCTCCTACGAGGTACACGACGCCCGGCGCTATATGGAGATAGGCCAACCACGGGTGGGCGACGTATCGTTCGGCGAAGTCGTCGCCGGGTACGGTGCCCGCGAGGATGTCGGGCCCGTCGATCATCACCCGGAGTGCCGTGAAGACCAGCACGATGGTGGTCAGTGCGCCGATCGCGACGGCGGCGCCACGTACGAGCCCCGGGTGCGCGATCGCTGCCTTCTCCGTCACGACCGGGAGTTTTGCACACGGTGGCTGGGCGGTCAATGCTCGGCACGGCGCACAGGGCGCCCGTGGACCAGGGACACCAAGCCCGCCTCCGACCCTATCGAGCCCTCCGGAACGGGCGTACGGTGATGCTCGGGCCGACGACGGCGCCGGCCCTTCTCAGGAAAGGGAAACTCGTGATAACCAAGCGCAGAACCCGTACCGCCTCGTCATCCGCACTGTCGGTAGCCGTTTTGCTGATCATAGGATCGGCCCCGCCCGTCCATGCTGCCAATGACACCGACACCGCGCTACTTCGGGACGCCGTGTCGGCCGAGAACATCATCAGCCATCTCCAGGAGCTGCAGGCGATAGCGGACGCCAATGACGGCAACCGCGCCGCGGGCACCTCCGGGCACGTTGCTTCGGCTGAGTACATCGAAGGACAGCTGCAGGCCGCCGGATACGAGACGGACCGGCAGTACTTCACGTACCCGAAGTTCGTCGTGGATCTTGCAGTACTGGCGCAGACCGCTCCCACGCCGACGACCTACACCTACGCCGATGAGTATGTCGACATGGCCTCCAGCGCTGAAGGCGATGTCACAGCTCCGGTGACCGCGGTCGATGTGAATCTCAGCGGCGACCGCGCCTCGACCAGTGGCTGCGAGGCCAGTGACTTCACAGGTTTTCCTGACGGGAATATCGCCCTGATCCAGCGTGGAACGTGTGACTTCGCACTGAAGGCGGCCAACGCGGCAGCTGAAGGGGCCTCGGCGGTCATCATCTTCAACCAGGGAGATGTGAATCCTGCCGATGACCGCTTCGGTGTCGTGAACGGCACGTTGGGCGAAGCAGGCTCGACGATACCCGTCGTGGGCACCTCCTTCGCGATCGGCGAGCAACTGGCTGCTACCGAGGGGCTCGAGATGCGGGTGGCCCTGGAGACCCACGAGGAGACGGTCGAGACCTTCAACGTCATAGCCGACACGGCCGGCCGTGCCGACCGGACGGTCGTCGTGGGCGCCCACCTGGACAGCGTGGCCGAGGGTCCTGGCATCAACGACAACGGCAGTGGCAGCGCGGCCATCCTCGAGACGGCCATCCAGATCGCGGAACTGGGCATCGAGCCGACCAACCGCACGCGTTTCGCCTTCTGGAGCGGTGAGGAGGACGGGCTGATCGGGTCCGACTACTACGTCTCCCAACTGTCGGCCAGGGACATCAAGGATCATGCGGTGAACCTGAACTTCGACATGGTCGCCTCACCGAACCCTGTCCGGTTCGTCTATGACGGCGACGGCGGAGCGTTCGGGGCTGAAGGCCCCAACGGGTCCGACACCGTCGAAGACGTATTCCTCGCATACTTCGCATCACAGGGCCTGGCGACGGCACCCACCGAGTTCGACGGGCGCAGCGACTATTTCGGGTTCATCGAGAACGGGATCCCCGCCGGCGGCCTGTTCACGGGCGCGGAAGGGATCAAGTCGCAGGAAGAAGCGGACGTCTTCGGCGGAACCGCCGGTCGTCCCTACGATCCCTGCTATCACGCGGCGTGCGACACCATCACGAACATCGACCCGGTGGTCCTCGAGGAGATGGCTGACGCGATAGCTCATTCGACCCTCACCTTCGCCATGACGACGTCCGCTGTCAAGGGAACGGCAAAGGGCAGTGGCGGGAAATCCACGGGTGACTTCGCGTTCAAGGGCAATCACTCGAAGCGCTAGACCAGGCCAGGGTATGGGGGAAGGCCATGGACTCCGCTCCGTGCAGGGCCTTCCCCCGTACCTGCCGGATCGATGACGTGTGAGAGGCTCGATGACGCCGGGCAAGGGGCGGACTGCAGGCCCGAGGGCTTCCTGTCCGTCGTCGTCCCCAGTGCCCGAGGAAGGGAAGTCCGTCATGGAGAGTGCATGGATCGGTGACTCCGATCTCGTCCGCGTTCTGGGCCGCACTCTCGGGTCACCAGGAGGAGCGAGCGCAGTGGCGGTGGTCACCCCTCAGCGTGAGATGACCGCGACGATCCGTACGGACCAGCACTCCACCTTCGAGATCGGGTCGATCTCGAAGGTGCTCACCGGCATGCTGTACCGGGACGTGACAGAACGCGGCCTCATTCCGCAGTCGACAGTTCTGCGGGAGCTGCTCCCACTCGAGGGCCACGGCGAGGTCGGCACCGTGAGCCTGGCCTCCTTGGCCATCCACCGGTCCGGTCTTCCGGGGTTGCCGCCGGGGATGCAGCCGCTTCGCCGGACCCTCGGATACTGGATCGGCGGTCGCAACCCCTACGGTGATTCACTGACCGACCTGCTGGACCAGACGCGCAACCTGCGCCTTGGCCCTCTTCGGTCCAGGTACTCGAACCTGGGGTTCCAGTTGCTCGGGCACGCCGTGGCGGAAGCAGCCGGCAGTAGCTACGGGTCCCTTCTGCAGGACCTCCTGGGCCCGGGGTTCCCGACTCCCACCCGCGCCGAAGACCTCGGGCCCTCGGACCTGCGAGGGTCCAACCGGCTGGGCCGCCCGATGGCCCCATGGGTCGGCGAGGCCATCGCGCCCGCCGGAGGCGTCCGGGCGACCATCAGTACGATGCGGGGCTTCCTCCGTTCGGTGCTCGACGGGACCGCCAGGGGTCTGATGGCCCTCGAGCCGGTTGCAGAATTCGCGCCCAGGGTAGGTATCGGGGCCGGGTGGATCATGCTCGAGCACCGCGGCCGCAGGATCACCTGGCACAACGGCAGCACCGGCGGGTTCAGCAGCTGGATCGGACTCGACCGGGACGCCGGTACCGGCGTCGTCGTGCTCGCGGCGCGTCACGGGTCCGTCGACAGGTCGGGGTTCCGGCTCCTCACCGCATTCGCCACTCCCGGATCGGTGCCATCGCCCCTCGTCGCCGACGACGGGCCGGCCTGACCGGCAGCGCCGGGTCCGGACCGGAGAACGCGTTCCGGTGGAACCTGTCAGTCCAGGCGGGCACGCACGACGCGTTCGACGACCGGCCGTACCGGCGCATCGGGATCGACCGCGAGCCGATGCGGGACGGACGACGTCGAGGCCTACGTCACCGTGCTGCGCGACCCGGCCAGGGCGCGGGCGTCGTCGACGCTCTACCGGCAGGTGATACTTCCCGGTGCCCTGAAGATCCTGCGCGGGACCTACCGCGGCCGCATCCTGCGCACACCGACCCTCGTGCTGGTCGGCGCCGAGGACGGACTCCTACCGCGCGACGCTCTCGACGTCCCACCCGAGGACGCACCCGACCTGGCTGTGCAGTTCGTCCCCGGTGCGCACTTCCTCGTCGACGACGATCCTGCCGGCGTCACCCGCCCCCTCCGCGCGTTCATCGGGCTGGCCGCGCATGGCGGCGGCTGATCCGCCGGTGGGATCTCCGACCGACCCGCCCCGCCTGGGGCAACCGCAGAAACGCCGGACGTCAGGACGTACTGACCCTGGTGTCCATGAGCAGGACGGGAGTGCCGTCCGCATCCGCCAGCTCGAGCCGCACGGTGACCGTGATCCCGGCGAGCGAGGTCAGGTGGGTGCCGCCGCACGGGATCTCCGCCCGCTCGCCGGGCAGGTCGCAGACCCACCGACGCCGGTCCGTGAGGCCCTGTCCGTCCGCGGCGATGCCGATCGGTGCCGCCGTCTCCGTCCATGCCGCGAGGGTGGCATTCACCGCAGCGGCTGCTGCTGCGGTGTCGAAGTCCTCCGTGCTGAAGCCCTTCCGCCGCAGGGACTTCCCCAGCCGGTACCTGTCAACCGAGCCGAACTCGCCGATCACCGTCGTCTCGATGGCGAGCGCGTCGAAGTTCGGGGCCCCGAGGGCGTCCGGCGCCACCTCCTTCTTCCAGCGGCCGGCCAGCGCACGGTTGAGGGCCAGGGAGGCGAGGTGGCAGCCGGTATGACCGGCGGACACCGCGGCTCGATAGGTGTCGTCCACCCGCACGACGACGTCGTCGCCCTCCGCGGGCGCTGCGCCCTCGACCAGGTGCACGACGACGAATGCCCAGCCCTCCGTGCCCTTCCGTACGGGTGATTCCCCGCCCAGATACAGGGAACTCCCGTCGGTGGCGCCCACCACGCAGTCGACCACCGGCCAGCTGTGAGAGCCCGAGGCGAGTTCACCGCGGTCGGGCCCCTGGTCGGGCCAGGCGGAGTCGACGGGGTGGAATGCCGTGACGTCCAGCAGGACGGCACTCCGTCCGTCCTCGCGCGGCTCGACATGGAGGACGCGGGAAGCTGATTCGAGGGCACCCTGGGGGTAGGTGACGCGTGTGTCGGTGGTCGGCAGGGTCATGCTGCTCCTTCGGGTGGTGCGAACAGGGTGAGAACGGGGGGTACGGGGTCGCTCAGGTATCTGCGGAGCGCTGGGCGAGCCTCTCCAGCAGTGGCTCGGTGCGGTAGGGGATGTGCTCGTGCAGGGCGAGGACCGTCTCGGTGCGGATGACGCCCTTGATCCGCAGCACCGAGCGCAGGGCTGCCTGCAGATTGTGGGTGTCGGTCGCGGCGACCCTGCACCACACGTCCCCCCGGCCCGAGATCTCGTGCACCTCGAGGACCTGGTGGATGGTGCGCAGGCCGGCGATGACGGCATCGAGCTCGCGGTGGGACACCTCGATGGTGACGAACGCGACGACGTCGTAGCCGAGCGCCTCGAGGTCCAGTTCCCTCCCGCTCCGCCGCAGGGTCTCCGCGCGGAGGAGCCGCCGGATGCGGCTCTGCGCGGTGTTCCGGGCGACGCCGAGGAGCTCGCTCAACTCGCTCACCTGAGCGCGGGGGTCCCGCACCAGCTCGAGCAGCAGTCGCAGGTCGAGGTTGTCCAGCTTGCTCACGAAGCTCACTTCCCGTCAGTCGGCTCCGCCCGTGTTGCGCACGGCGCTCAAAAGGGCGACGAGCTTTGCTGCAGGGCGGTCAGTGGGCTCCATCCTATAGAAGTCCGGGCATGATCCGGCCCCTGGGAGCGCCTAGGGTGGGCGCGTGCGAGCAAGGAGAAGTGGTGGGATGAGCGTCATCAACGAGCTCCGGATGAGGCCGGCGATGATCGAGCGACGGAGCTGGGACGCCTCCCTGGCCGCCCGTCTCGCGCTCGCGGTGACGGTGATCTCGACGCTCCTCATCGGGGCGAACCTCGCCACGCCGATCTATCCCCTCATCCAGGCCGAGCTCGGGCTCACGTCCTTCGCGGTCACGGTCGCCTTCTCGTCCTATGTCGTCGCCCTGATCGGAGGGCTCGTCCTCGCGGGTCACTGGTCCGACCACATCGGACGGCGGGCGGCGCTCGTCCTCGCGGTCGTCCTCGGGCTGCTGGGTGCAGCGCTGTTCGCGATCGCCACCTCGCTGCCGATGCTCGCCGCGGGGCGCGCGCTGCAGGGGGGTGCCGTCGCGCTCGCCACCGGCGCGAGTGCCGCCGCCCTCCGCGACCTCCTGCCCACCCGGCCCGACTGGGCTTCGCGCTTCACACTGCTCGCCTCCGCCGGGGGAGTGGCCGCCGGTCCCGTGATCGGGGGGCTCCTCTCGCTCCTGCCCACGCCGACGCGCACGCCGTTCGTCCTGTACCTCGTGGTGCTCGCGAGTCTCCTGGTGCCGCTCGTCCTCCTGAGGGCCCGGCCCGCCATCAAGCCGGCCGCGTCGGACAATCCGCTCGCGGCACTGCGGCCGCGCCGGCCGGCCGTGTCGAAGGACGCACGCCGTTCGTTCTGGACCGCATCCTCCATCGGGTTCCTCAGTTTCGCCGTCTTCGGCTTCACGCTGAGCCTCGCCCCCACCTGGTTCGCAGGCATCGCGGGAACGACCTCCCGGCCCCTGATCGGCCTCCTCGCGGCCCTCGTCCTCGGGTCGTCGGCCGTCAGCCAGGTGCTGTCCCCGCGCGGGCGCTTCGTGGCACCCGTGGGCCTCGCCGGCATGGCGCTCGGCGTCGGCCTCCTGCCCCTGGCCGAGGCGACGGGCAGCCTGCCGCTGCTCGTCGGAGCCTGCGTCGTGGCGGGCTTCGGCCAGGGGATGGCCTTCCGGGTGGTCTTCAACGAGGTGTCGGTGCGGGTCGATCCGGCCCTGCACGCGCAGACGGTCAGCGCCGTGTACGTCCTCACCTACCTCGGCAGTGCCGTGCCGGTACTGGGGCTCGGAGCGGCCGCCGGCGTATGGGGACTGAACACCTCCGTCACGGTCTTCGCGCTTGCCATCGCCGCGGTCTGTGCGCTGCTCGCCGTGGGCTCACTGGTCCTCCGACTCCGCGCGACGCGCTAGCGACCGCCGCCCGCGGGGTCCGTACCGGGCCCGGTCCTCCTCTTTGTAGGCTGTAGGCATGTCCACCACCCCCGTGCCGCCCCGCCCGTCCCCCCTCCCCGGTGCGAGCGGGCCCGCCGCGGACGGTAACGCGACCGGGAGGTCGGCAGGAGCGGTCGTCGGCCTCGACATCGGCGGATCCAAGACCCACGGCGCGCTCTGGCTCGACGGTTCACTCGTGGCCGAGGCCAAGGCGGGCAGCGCCAACGTCCAGAACGTGAGCCCGGCGGAGGCGGCCCGGAGCCTCGAGGAACTCTTCCGCGACCTCCTGCCCGCCGGGGACGCCCCCACCATCGACCTTGTCGTCGCCGGTTCCGGGGGAGTGGACACCGCAGCCGACGCCGAGCGTCTCCGCGACCTGATCGCCCCGCACGCGCCGTCCGCCGCCGTCGACGTCATCCACGACACGCGGCTCATCCTCGCGGCCGGCGGTGCCCGGACCGGCATCGCCGTGATCGCCGGCACCGGCTCGGTGGCCTGGGGCGTCGGCGAGGACGGCCGGGAAGCGCGCTCGGGCGGCTGGGGCTACCTCCTGGGCGACGAGGGCAGCGGCTACTGGGTGGCGCGCGAAGCCGTGCGCCGTGCCCTGCACCGGCACGACCTCGGTCAGGACCCCGATGCCCTCGATACGGCGGTCCTCACGCTCAACGGGATCGACACCCCGACGGAACTGATCGGCCTCTTCCACTCGGGCGCCGGCCGGACCTACTGGGCGGCACAGTCCCGTGCCGTGTTCGACGCCGCCCGGGACGGTTCAGGGGACGCCGCGGACATCATCGACCGTGCTGCCGCCGACCTCACGCGCCTCGTGCTCGATGTCGCATCGGTGATCGGCGTACCCGGCCCCGTGGTCCTCGGCGGCGGCCTTGCCATGCACCAGCCGGATCTGCAGGCACGGTTGAGGACCCGCCTCGGGTCGGAGGGCATGACCGACGTCGTCTTCCTCGAGGAGGACCCGGTCATGGGGGTCCGATTCCTCCTGGGCCCCGATGAGGCCGCCTGAGCGGAGACGCCGGCACGATCTTGCGGTGCCCCTCCCGGGGCCCGCGGGACCAACGGCCCTCCTGCAGACCCATATGGGCTCTTGTCTGCTCCGAACACATGGTTAGACTCAGAACTCCGACAGCTTGAACTGACCGCTGCAGGCGTCGCCCTGCGGAAATCCAGACGGCAAGCCGGGCCCGCACCGAGTGGGGGCCCGCGGGTCACACCCGGCCGAGAAGCTCCTGCCACGAAAGGCACAGCTGACATGACCTCCTTCGAGCAGGACTCCGCCCGCCCCATGATCCGGTTCCGCAGCGTGACGAAGACGTACGACAGCGGGCGCCCCGCCGTGGCCGACCTCTCCCTGGACATCGACCGCGGCAGGATCACCGTGTTCGTCGGGCCCTCGGGCTGCGGCAAGACGACATCGCTGCGCATGATCAACCGGATGGTCGAGCCGACCTCCGGGCAGATCCTCCTGGACGGCACGGACGTCTCGCAGCAGAAGGCCGCGGAGCTGCGGCGTTCCATGGGGTACGTCATGCAGTCCTCGGGCCTCCTCCCGCACCGGACCGTGCTCGACAACATCGCGACGGTCCCGCGCCTCAACGGCGTCGGGAAGGCCGCCGCACGCAAGCGCGCCGGTGAACTGCTCGACGTCGTCGGGCTCGCGTCCGAGCTGGGCGGCCGGTATCCCGGGCAGCTCTCCGGCGGGCAGCAGCAGCGCGTCGGCGTGGCACGGGCCCTCGCGGCCGATCCGCCCGTCCTCCTCATGGACGAGCCGTTCAGCGCCGTCGACCCCGTGGTCCGCGCCGAGCTGCAGGAGGAACTGCTGCGCCTGCAGCGGGACCTCGCGAAGACGATCGTCTTCGTCACCCACGACATCGACGAGGCGACGATTCTCGGCGACAAGGTCGCCGTCTTCGCGGTCGGCGGCCGGCTGGCCCAGTTCGCGGCCCCCGAGGAGATCCTCCGCGCCCCGGTGGACGATTTCGTCGCGGGCTTCGTGGGACGTGACCGCGGTTTCCGCCATCTCTCCTTCCAGCAGGGGGACGGTGTCGCCATCCACCCGATCGAGACCATCGAGGTGGACCGCCTCGCGGACCCGACCGTCTCGGTGCGCTCGCCCTGGACGCTGCTCGTCGACTCCGAGGGTCGCCCCCACGGCTGGGTCCCGCAGGCGACGCGCGAAAGCATCACGAAGCAGGCCGAGGCGGTCCCGGGAGGCTCCCTCTACACGCGCGGCGACACCCTGCGCCGCGCGCTGGACGCCGCCCTGTCCTCGCCGTCGGGCCTGGGCGTGACGGTCGACGGCGACGGGCGCGCCGTTGGCGTCGTCCGAGCCGCGGAGGTCTTCGAGCTCATCGAAGCCGCGAGGCTCGACCGGGGCCGCTCCGACCACAACACGGCGGTGTAGCCATGGACTGGTTCCTCGCCAACCTGGACTTCGTCTGGCTGCATACGCGCCTCCACCTGTTCCAGGCCATCGTCCCGCTGCTCCTCGGCGTCCTCGCCGCCGTGCCCATGGCGCAGCTCGCCCGGCTCAACCCGGTGATCGGTTCGATCCTGCTGACCGGCTCGTCGATCCTCTACACGGTCCCGTCACTGGCGATGTTCGTTTTCCTCCCCGTGGTGCTCGGCACCAGGGTGATCGATCCCGTGAACGTGATCGTGGCGCTGGCCGTCTACGCCTTCTCCCTGCTCGTCCGGTCCACGCTCGACGCGCTCGATTCGATCGACGACGACGTGCGCCAGGCCGCGGTCGCCATGGGCTACAGGCCCGTGCGCCGGTTCCTCACCGTGGACCTGCCGCTGTCGCTGCCGGTGCTCTTCGCCGGCCTGCGCGTCGTCTCGGTCACCAACATCTCGCTCGTCAGCGTCGGCGCACTGATCGGCGTCCCGAGCCTCGGGACCCTGTTCACGGACGGACTGTTCCGGTCCTTCCCGACCGAGATCGCCGTCGGGATCGGCATCATCCTCCTGCTGGCACTCGTCCTGGACCTCCTCCTCGTCCTCACGGAGCGCCTCCTGACCCCGTGGACGCGCAGGGTCTCCGCGGGCGGCAGGCCGGCGGACGAGATCGTCGCACTCGAGGCGAAGGTGGCGGGCGCCTGATGGACTACTCGAGCAGCAACCTCTTCGTACAGATGGGGGAGTGGCTGACCGCTCCCGCCAACTGGGCGGGCGACCGCGGGATCCCCACGCGCGTCGTCGAGCACCTGGGCTACACCGGACTGACCATGCTGGTCGCCCTCGTGATCGCGGTGCCGATCGGGCTCTACGTGGGGCACACCGGTCGCGGGCGCGTCGTCATCGTCTCCGGCGTGGGGATCCTCCGGGCCCTGCCGACGCTCGGCATGGTGTTCCTGTTCGTGCTCCTCGCGGGCCTCGGCCTGATGCCGCCCATCTGGGCGCTCGTGCTCCTCGCCGTCCCCCCGCTGCTGAGCGGGATCTATGCCGGCATCTCCTCCGTGAACCGGACCGTGGTGGATGCCGCGCGGAGCATGGGCATGAGCGAACTCCAGATCCTGTTCAGGGTCGAGGTGCCCAACGGCCTGCAGGTCATCCTCGGCGGAGTCCGCGCAGCGGTGCTGCAGGTCATCGCGACCGCCGCCGTCGTCGCCTTCATCAACCTCGGCGGGCTCGGGGTCTTCCTCGTCGAGGGAACACAGCTCGCGGACTACGGACGCCTCTTCGGCGGCGCCGTCGTCATCACAGTCCTCGCGATCACCGTCGATCTGCTTCTGGGACTGCTGCAGAGATTCGCCATCTCACCGGGACTGCGCGTCTCCGGTCCGGGACGGGCCCAAGGATCTGGCCGGCAGAAGGCCGTCGCCAGTGCACAAGGAGGAACAACATGAAGAACCTGTCAGCACAACGCGCCGGGCGGCGCGCTTTGATGGGACTGGCTGGCGGCCTGACGGCCGCGCTGGCGTTGACTGCCTGCGGTGCCAACAGCGACCCCCAGGGTGAATCGGAGGACACCGCGTCCGCGTCCGCCGGCGGCGCCGTCGTCGTCGGTTCCGCTGACTTCCCCGAGAGCCAGATCATCGCCGAGATCTACGCCGGTGCGCTCAACGCGGCCGGCGTCGAGGCGACGACCCAGCTCAACATCGGCTCGCGGGAGATCTACTACACCGCCCTCGAGGACGGCTCGATCGACATCATGCCCGAGTACGGCGGCAACCTGCTGCTGTTCGCCGATCCTGCCGCCACGGCGGAATCCGCCGAGGACATCGCCGCGGCGCTGCCCGATGCGCTCACCGCGAAGTCGCCCGACGTGAAGCTTGGTGTGCTCGAGCCCTCGGAGGCCGAGGACAAGGACGCGCTCGTCGTGACGGCCGCCACGGCCGAGAAGTACGACCTCACATCGATCGCGGACCTCGCGGAGGTGTGCGGTGAGATCACCATCGGCGCACCGAGCACCTTCCAGGAGCGCGCCTACGGCCTGCCCGGCCTGAAGGCGAAGTACAACTGCGAGCCCGGCGGCTTCGAGGCCATCAACGACGGCGGCGGGGACATCACGCTGAAGGCACTGCTCGACGACACCGTGCAGGCCGCCGACATCTACACGACCACGCCGTCCATCGCGGACAACGACCTCGTGGTCCTCGAGGACCCGGAGGACAACTTCATCGCCCAGCAGGTGCTGCCGCTCATCAACACCGACACCGTGGGCGATGAGGCGCAGACCGTCCTCAACGAGGTGTCGGCGCAGCTGACCACCGAGGACCTCCTGGCGCTGAACCGCGAGGTCAGCGGCGACGAGAAGCGCAACCCCGCGGACGCGGCCGCGGACTGGCTCGCCGACAAGGGGCTCGCGGGCTAGTTCAGCAGTACCAGGTCCGTCCAGCAGGGGCCCGGCGCCCGGCAGACATATGCCGCGTGCCGGGCCCCTGCTGTGGCATCCTGATCCAATGGCCACCTACAAGCAGTCGGAAAAGCTCCGTAACGTCCTCTACGACATCAGGGGGCCACTGCTCGAACACGCCATGACCATGGAGGCCCAGGGCCACCGCATCCTGAAGCTCAACATCGGCAACCCGGCGCCCTTCGGCTTCGAGGCGCCCGACGCCATCCTCGTGGACATGATCCGCAACCTGCCCGAGGCCCAGGGCTACAGCGATTCGCGAGGTATCTTCTCCGCGCGGACCGCCGTCGTGCAGTACTACCAGGGTCGCGGCATCAAGACGATCGACGTCGACGACGTCTACCTCGGCAACGGTGTCAGCGAGCTCATCACGCTCTCCATGCAGGCACTGCTCAACGCCGGTGACGAAGTGCTGATCCCCACGCCGGACTACCCGCTCTGGACCGCGTCCGTCGCGCTCGCCAGCGGCACCCCTGTGCACTACCTCTGCGACGAGGACAACCACTGGTGGCCCGACCTCGAGGACATGGCCTCGAAGATCACGCCCAACACCAAGGGCATCGTCCTCATCAATCCGAACAACCCCACCGGATCGGTCTACCCCCGGCCCGTCCTCGAGGGGATCGTGCGCCTGGCACGCGAGCACGGGCTCATCCTGTTCGCCGACGAGATCTACGAGAAGATCCTCTACGACGACGCCGTCCACATCAACGCGGCATCGGTCGCGGGCGACGACGTGCTGTGCTTGACCTTCAGCGGCCTCTCCAAGGCGTACCGGATCGCCGGGTTCCGCAGCGGCTGGATGGCGATCTCCGGACCGAAGCGCGACGCCGCGAACTACATCGAGGGCATCAACCTGCTGGCCAACATGCGGCTCTGTGCGAATGTCCCTGCGCAGCACGCGATCCAGACGGCGCTGGGCGGGTACCAGAGCATCAACGACCTGATCCTGCCGGGGGGACGTTTGAAGCAGCAGCGCGACAAGGCCGCGCAGCTGCTCAATGCGATCGACGGCGTGAGCTGCGAGGTGGCCCAGGGTGCCCTGTACCTCTTCCCGAAGCTCGACCCCGAGGTCTATCCCATCAAGGATGACGAGAAGTTCGCCCTCGACCTCCTGAAGCAGCAGAAGATCCTGATCTCGCACGGCAGGGCCTTCAACTGGATCAACCCGGACCACTTCCGCATGGTCACGCTCCCGAGCGTGGAAGTCATCGAGGATGCCCTCGGGAGGCTCGCCGAGTTCCTGTCCACGTACCGGCCCTGACCGCAGGAGGGTCCATGTCCGTGACAGCCGACAGCAGTGCCGAGATGCGACGCCTCCTCCTGGCGGGGCCGGACTTCTCGCTCGCGGGCGTGGATCCCCGGTCGACGCCGGGCTTCGACGGCGGCAAGAAGGAGGGCGCCGCATCGCTCTCCGCCGGCGCCGACACTCTCTCCTCCCTGCAGGCGAAGCTCTTCGCCGAGAGCCGGGCCGGAAGCGAGATCGCCGTGCTGCTCGTCCTGCAGGGCATGGATGCCTCGGGAAAGGGCGGCATCGTCCGTCACGTCGTGGGGCTGGTAGACCTGCAGGGAGTGCAGCACCACGCCTTCGCGGCGCCGACCGAGGAGGAGCGGCGGCACAGCTTCCTCTGGCGGATCCGCCACCAGCTCCCCAGACCCGGGATGCTGGGAGTCTTCGATCGGTCCCACTACGAGGACGTCCTGGTCCACCGCGTGCGCGGACTATCGCCGGCGACGGAGATCGAGAAGCGGTACGGAGCCATCTCGCGGTTCGAGAAGGACGTCGTGGCCTCGGGGACCCGCGTGCTCAAGGTCATGCTGCACATCAGCAAGGACGAGCAGAAGGACAGGCTCTCGAAGCGCCTCGATCGGAGGGACAAGTACTGGAAGTACAACCCCGGCGACATCGACGATCGCGGCTACTGGCAGCAGTACCAGGAGGCGTACCAGGCCGCGATCGAACGGACGAGCACGCCCGACACGCCGTGGTACGTCGTTCCCGCCGACCGCAAGTGGTATGCACGCCTCGCCGTGCAGCAGTTGCTCACCGCGACGCTGGAGGACATGCAGCTGAGCTGGCCCAGGGCATCCTTCGACGTGGAGGTCGAGAAGCAGCGCCTCGCCGCCTCCTGACCGTTCTGATGCTGCGGACCGCAACCGTCCGCATCTGCTACTAGCCTTGAGGCTCCACCACCGCCAGGAGGCTCCCATGGACTGGAAGATCGAACTCATCGCACTGCCCGTCACCGACGCGGACAGGGCCATCTCCTTCTATCGCGACCAGGTGGGGTTCACGCTGGACCACGACCACCGTGTGAGCAGCAGCCTGCGCTTCGTGCAACTGACCCCGCCGGGGTCCGCCTGTTCGATCGCATTCGGCGAGGGCATCAGCGACATGGTGCCCGGATCGCTGCACGGCATCCAGGTCGTCGTACCGGATGCGGCGAGAGCCCGTGCAGGGCTGCTCGAACGCGGCGTCGCAGCGAGCGACGTGGACGCGCAGCCGTGGGGCCGCTTCGTCTACTTCGCCGATCCGGACGGCAACTCGTGGGCGCTGCAGGAGCTGCTGCAAACCCCCGACGCGTAGCGGCGCCGCATCGGGCCCTGGCTGCCGAAGCGGGGCGACGGCCTGCTACTGGCCCTCGGCCTTGTCCCGCGCAGCCGCGAGCCGCGCCTTCGCGCCTTCCAGCCACGCCTCGCAACGATCGGCCAGGGCCTCGCCGCGCTCCCACAGCGCCAGCGATTCCTCGAGGCTCACACCTCCGGCTTCGAGCCGCGAGACGACGGCGACGAGTTCCTCGCGCGCCTGCTCGTAGGACAGCGAGCCGACGTCGGACTGTCGCTGCTCCGGTGGGATGTTCTCCGTCATGGCATCTTCCTTCTCCACGGTGTTCCTCGTCTGCTGGTCGGCCCGTGTCCGGGCCTGCTGTGGCTGTAGCGTCATGCAGGTTCGTGCGGTGCGGGTGTGCCCTGGGCGACGGCGCCGAACTGGCCGCCCGCGACCCGGACCCGCAGGACCTCGCCGGTCGGCACGTCCTCCGGCGTCCGCACCACGTGTCCGTCCTCTTTCTGCACCACGGCATAACCGCGGTCGAGGGTCCTCTGCGGAGAGAGGGACCGTACGCGTTCCCGCAGGTGGTGCACGGCGACGGCACCGCGTTCCACCCCTGCGGCGGCAGAGCGCAGGGCGCGGGACCGGAGCCGCTCGATGTCGGCTTCCCGCACGTCGATCATGCCTTCGGGCTTCGCCAGGGACGGCCGGGAGCGGAGGTTCGCGAGGCTTTCCGCCTCCCGGTGCACCAGGACCCGGATGGAGCGTTCGAGCGCGGCACGCGCCTGCCGGATCCGGGCGAGTTCCTCGGATACGTCCGGGACCACGCGCTTCGCCGCATCGGTGGGCGTGGAGGCGCGGAGATCGGCGACCTCGTCGAGGAGCGGCCGATCCGCCTCATGGCCGATGGCGCTGACGACAGGAGTGTTCGCCATCGCGACCGCGCGGACCAGCGACTCGTCGCTGAAGGGCAGCAGGTCCTCCAGCGCTCCACCGCCCCGCGCGATGATGATGACGTCGACCCGGGGGTGGGCGTCGAGCTCCGCGAGGGCCGCGGAGACCTGTGCAACGCTGCTCACGCCCTGGACGGCCACCTCGCGGACCTCGAACTCGACGGCCGGCCACCGCAGGGCGGCGTTGCGCATCACGTCCTTCATGGCATCGGAATCGCGGCCCGTGATGAGCCCGATCCGGTGAGGCAGGAGTGGCAGCTGCTTCTTGCGAGCTGGTGCGAACAGCCCTTCCGCGGCGAGCGCCTGTCGCAGCCTCTCGATGCGCGCCAGGAGATCGCCGATCCCGACGGGACGGATGTCGATCGTCTGCATGGACAGCCGCCCGGTCTTGACCCAGAAGTCGGGCTTGAGGCGTGCCACGACCCGGGAACCGCGATCCAGGGGCATGGATACCCGGTCCATGACGGAGCCGTAGACCGACAGGGAGAGGGAAACCTCCGAATCGACGTCGCGCAGCGTGATGTAGCACATGCTCGCGCGGCGGTTGAGTTCGATGACCTGTCCCTCGACCCAGGCTGCCGGCGCCCGTTCGATATGGGCCTTGAGCTTCTCCGACAGCAGATGGAGCGGCCACGGCGATTCGGGGGACGTCTCGGCTGCCGTGACCGGCACCGTCGATGCCGGCGGGGATGATCCCGCCCCTGCCGGTCGCGCGCGCACTCCCTCGCTCGTCATCCGTCTCCTGTCCTCGGCGGGGGAAGCCCCGCCTGCGCTGTCTGTCCTGTTCATCTGTACCATCCCGGACCCCCGGCGGCGGCTCACGGCATGGCTCTGTGCACTTTGGACGCACCCCCGCGGGCCACGATCCTCCGTGCCTCCTGACGGGGGACCCGGCATAATCGGTAGTTCGACCTCCAGCTAAGGATTTCATGCGGACCCTGCTCTCGGCCCTGCTGGCCCTTCTCGCGCTCGTCGTCGCGGCCGGCGGACTGGCGTCCGCGTGGCTCGACGTGAACCTCGTGGAGGAGTCCGGCTTCGTCGCGCTCGCTGCCCCGCTCGGCGAGGACGAGGAGTTCCAGGCGGCACTGACCGATTCGCTGGTCGAGGACGTGACGGCAGGCGCCGGATTGCCCGAACAGATCACGTCCTTCGTCGAGCCGCTGATCCGGGATGCTGCGGGCACCGTCACCGATGCGTCGGGATATCCGGCCGCATGGACCGAGACGCTGCGCGTGTCGCACTCCTTCACCTTCGCCCAGGCTCCCGATCCGTCCGAACCGGCCCCGGCCATCCTGACCCTCGACCTCGGTCCCGTCGTGGGACTCGTCGCGGACAGCATCGGGGGAGGACTCGGAGTGGAGGTCCCGGTGCCGGAGGACACGATGATCGAGGTCGGGTCGGTCGAGCGCGGCGGAGTGTTCAGCAGCGTCGCTGGTGCCGTGCAGGCGTGGGAGGTGTACCTCGCCGGAGCGGCCGTACTGGGCCTGCTGGCGCTGGTGATCGCTCGGCGACGGGGTACCACCCTCGCCCTCCTGGGCCTCGGGGTGGCGCTCACCGGGGTGGTCGGGTTCCTGGCGGGGGACTGGATCCCCGCTGCCGCGGCGCGTGCGCCCGGGTCGAGCGCGGTGGCGGACGTGTTCGTCCGTGGGTTGGCGGAACAGGCCGGAGCAAGCGTCGCCGAGGCCGGCGTGCCCGTGGTCGTCGGTGGGCTGGTGGCCGTCGTGGTCGGCGCCGTCGCGCAACTGGCGCTCGGTGGTCGGCGTCGGCGGGACGACCGGCGCCCGGTGTAGGGCTCAGCTCACAGCGGAGAGGACTGCGATCAGCAGGTCGAGCAGCACCCACCCGGTAGAATCGGATCATGACCAGTACCACCGTTCAGGTCCCCATGCCCACCATCCCGCGCAGGCGTCGCTCTCCGGAGGACGTCCTCGCAGCCGCACCGGTGCCAGGGGAGAAGAAGGTACTGCTCGCAGCCCCCCGGGGTTACTGCGCAGGCGTGGACCGCGCGGTCATCGCCGTCGAGAAGGCCCTGGAGCACTACGGACCCCCGGTGTACGTGCGGAAGCAGATCGTGCACAACCTGCACGTCGTGTCGACGCTCGAGGCGAAGGGCGCCGTCTTCGTCGACGAGACGGACGAGGTGCCGGAGGGCGCGCTGGTCGTGTTCTCTGCTCACGGGGTCTCACCCGCCGTCGTCCAGTCCGCCGAGGACAGGGGTCTCCGGACGATCGACGCGACCTGCCCGCTGGTGACGAAGGTGCACAAGGAGGCCCAGCGTTTCGCGCGCGACGACTTCGACATCCTCCTGATCGGCCACGAGGGCCACGAGGAAGTCGAGGGCACGGCCGGCGAGGCGCCCGATCACATCCAGATCGTCAATGGGCCGGAGGACGTCGACAAGGTCCAGGTACGCGATCCGGAACGGCTCATCTGGCTCTCGCAGACCACACTGAGCGTCGACGAGACCATGCTGACCGTGAACCTGCTCAAGGAGCGCTTCCCGACGCTGCAGGATCCTCCGAGCGATGACATCTGCTACGCCACGTCCAACCGCCAGGCGGCCATCAAGAAGATCGCGCCGCAGACGGATCTCGTCATCGTGGTCGGATCGGCCAACTCGTCGAATTCCGTGCGACTGGTCGAAGTGGCGCTCGAGTACGGCGCGAAGGCGGCGCACCGCGTGGACTTCGCCAATGAGGTGAACGAGTCCTGGTTCGAGGGCGTGGCCACCGTCGGCATCTCATCCGGTGCCTCCGTCCCGGAGAACCTCGTCCAGGATGTTCTGAGACTGCTCGCTGAGTACGGCTACGGCGAGGTCGAGGAGGTCGTGACGGCCCAGGAGGACATCATCTTCTCGCTGCCCAAGGAGATCCGCGCCGCGCTGAAGGCGATGGGTGATCCGTCCCAGGGTCGCGGTGGGCGGGGCCAGCGGCAGGATCGGACGTCCCTCAACTGAGGCTCCAGGCACGTCCGTTGTTCAGGGTGGGCGGCACGACGGTACAGGGATGGATGCACCACCGCAAGGGCCTGGCGCCTCACCCGGTGTAGCATCTCCTGCCGCCGGCACCGCCGAATCCCACCAGGGTCTGCTGGGGCGGCGCCTGTCGGGACCGTCCGGGGAGTTGTCCCTCCGCCGGTAGGAGCGCGCCCGGCTACCCGTCGGTCCCGTCGAGCAGTTCGTGGGCGGTCAGGGAACGCGGCGTCGCGTCGATCGCCGACGCAGCGGTCCCGGAGCCCGCAGGCACGCCGCCTGCGCGCTGGGCGCGGGCGGTGCCGAGCAGGCTCACCTCCGCCTGTGCCTCATCCACTCCTCCCGCTGCCGCGTCGACGACGTCCAGGGATGCGGAGTCGAAGGCGCCGATCCGGCGTGCCGTGGGGAGCACCCTGGATTCGAGGGCGCCGACGAAGGAGTTGTAGCGCTCCACGGAGGTCTTCAGGGACGCTCCCAGACGGGTGACATGCCCGCCCATCGTCCCGAGGCGTTCGTACAGCTGCTTCGACAGGTCGAACAGCTCGCGTGCATTGTCGGTCAGGACGGCCTGCCGCCAGCTGAACGCTGCGCCCTTCAAAATGCCGAGAAGCGATACCGGCGATGCCAGGGCGACGTTGCGGGTGAAGGCGTAGTCGAGGAGTTCAGGGTCGGCCCGTAGCGCTTCTGCAAGGACCGACTCCACCGGGATGAAGCAGATGACGAGTTCGGGGGAGTTGGAGGCGCCTTCCCAGTACTTCTTGCGGGCGAGCGCATCGATGTGTGCACGCAGCGCCTTGCCGTGCTGCTTCAGCAGCTCGGCATGACGGGCTTCGAGGCCGGCTTTCTCACCCCCTCCTGCGTCCGCCGCCGGTCCCACCAGTTCCTGAGCCTCGAGGAACGCGCTCAGGGGTACCTTCGCGTCGATGACGAGCTGCTTGTCCCCGGGCAGCTGCACCACCATGTCCGGGCGGGCGCGGTCGCCGTCGTTCCCGGTCGTGTAGGAGACCTGCTCCAGGAAGTCCACGCGCGAGAGCATTCCGGCAGCTTCCACGACGCGCCGCAACTGGACCTCGCCCCACTGGCCCCTGGCGCTGGTGCTGCGCAGGGCGCCGGCCAGCGAGTGCGTCGTCGAGAGCAGCCGGGCGTCTGCTTCGCGCGCTTCCTCGAGCTGCCGCGCGAGCTGGCCGTACTGTTCTATGCGGTCGCGCTCGAGCAGCCCGACCTGCCGCTGCACCTGGGCCAGTTTCTCCGCCACCGGTGCGAGGGCCCGCAGGACGTCGTTGTCCGTCGATGTCTTGCCCGTCAGTTCGCGGTTGTGCTGCTGCAGGAGATCGCGCTGAGCCGCGGCTGCCGCGAGCTCCGTCGTCGTGCTCCCCAGTCGGGCTGTGGCGTCGTCGAGCTCGCTGCGCAGCTCGTCGTCGCGCAGCCGTACTGCGCGGTACACCAGGAATGCACCGACGGCGCAGCCGATGAGGAAGGCGAGGAGGACGAGGAGGACGGCGGTTGTACCCATGCCCACACTGTCGCAGGAACCTCCGACAATCGGCGGACGCGACACCGCCGGTCGGTCCTCCGACGCCCGGTAGACTTGTCTCCCGTGGCTCTTACTATCGGCATCGTCGGACTGCCCAACGTCGGCAAATCAACACTCTTCAACGCGCTGACGCGCAACAACGTCCTGGCGGCGAACTACCCGTTCGCGACCATCGAGCCGAATGTCGGCGTGGTCAGTCTGCCGGACCCGCGCCTCGCACAGCTCGCCGAGGTGTTCGGGTCGAAGCAGATCCTGCCGGCCACCGTCTCCTTCGTCGACATTGCCGGCATCGTCAAGGGCGCGTCGGAGGGTGAGGGCCTCGGCAACCAGTTCCTCGCCAACATCCGCGAGGCCGAGGCGATCGCCCAGGTCATCCGTGTGTTCGACGACCCCGACGTCATCCACGTCGACGGCAAGGTGGACCCCCGCTCCGACATGGAGACCATCAACACCGAACTGATCCTCGCCGACCTGCAGACGCTCGAGAAGGCCATCCCGCGCGTCGAGAAGGAAGTGAAGATCAAGAAGCGCGAGGCCGCACAGCTGACCGCCATGCAGGCAGCGCAGTCCGTCCTCGAGCGCGGCGACACGATCTTCTCGTCGGTCACCAGCGACAAGCTCGAGATGGAACACCTCCGCGAGCTCAGCCTGCTCACCGCCAAACCGTTCATCTACGTCTTCAACGTCGACGACGCCGTGCTCGGCAGCGCCGAGCGCCAGGAGGAGCTGCGCCGGCTCGTGGCCCCCGCCGACGCGATCTTCCTCGACGCCAAGCTCGAAGCCGACCTCGTGGAGCTCGACGAGGCCGAGGCGCGCGAGATGCTCGAGATGAACGGCCAGGAGGAATCCGGCCTCGACCAGCTCGCGCGTGTCGGCTTCCACACCCTCGGCCTGCAGACCTACCTCACGGCAGGGCCGAAGGAGACCCGTGCCTGGACGATCAAGAAGGGTGCCACGGCGCCCGAGGCCGCCGGCGTCATCCACTCGGACTTCCAGCGCGGCTTCATCAAAGCCGAGATTGTTCACTTCGAGGACCTCATGGAAGCCCGGACGATGGCCGAGGCCAAGTCCCGCGGCAAGGTGCGCATCGAGGGCAAGGAATACGTGATGTCCGACGGCGACGTGGTTGAATTTCGATTTAATGTCTAATTGCATGGTTGATTTGTAGGCTCTATCTATTGGTCGTAGGGCCTGGTGATCCTCATTCGTAGAATTGGGCAAGGCTTTTCTTTCCTCCCGGATGCGCGTCGTTTCGCTACTCCGCGTACGGGGTGTTTCTGCTGAGTCGAGAGCGTTCGGTTCTACACGTGGCAATCTGTCAGGAGAACGAGGATTCGTGGACCTGCCGCGTGGTCGTTCTTGCCGGTCTAGATTCACCGGGTTGGTGTTGGTAGGGTCATCAGCGTCCGCTCGCCGGTGTTTCTCTCATCCGGCATTGAAGCGGTGGTCTCTTGGGGAGGATGTTTTTCATGTCGCGTGTGTTGTCGACCGAGCAAGCGAAGGCTGCTATCGGTCAGGTCCAGTCGATCATCAATGGTGGTTTCACCGATCAGATCTCGGCGCTGGATGCGCAGGGCAGGATCCTGTCGGACCCGAATATCTGGGACGGGCCGCTGGCCTCGCAGTTCCGGGGTTCGACGTGGCCGGAGACGAAGGCCGCCCTGGACAAGGCCAAGCAGGAACTGGAGGAGCTGCGGACGCAGCTGCAGAAGATCTCCCAGGACATCTTCTCCGCCGGCGGCGGCGCCTGAGCAGGAGCCTTTCGCGGTGACGTCCCGCTGACCGCGCCACGTGGTGGAATGGCGCGGTCAGCGGGATCGTCACGGAAACAGAGGTTCCCCGGTACTGGCTTTCCCGAACCGGGTCTTCGCTGAGCGGGTCTTTTCGCGTTGTTCTGCCGTGGGCGGGGGTGTCCTCCGCCGGTCGTGGTTGTCGCAGGTCTCTTTTCTTGTAGGTTTCTTCTTGTTGTAGGTCTTCTTTTCGTGCTTTTTCCCGTGCGGGCCTCTGCCCGGCGGATGTGCTGATCTTTCCTGTTGTTTTCTTGCTGGGACTACCGGCTCCGCATGCTCCTCGCCGCCGGTGGCTTCGAACAATGACTCCTACCGGATTTCGAAGAGCCGTACTGGGTAGGGTTTGTTGTGGTGCGTGGGTGTTCATTTGTCTGGGGGAGTTTGAATGAATTTCGATACGGAGGTCGCCAATCGTCTAATCGGCGCATGTCGAGATGCGGCACGTGCGTTGCAGGATCAACGCGGCGGACGGGAGTCGATCTCAACGGCTGCTCTTGCGGAATTCCGGGGCGTGTTCGCGAACTGTTTCCGGGAGAACGTTGCCGCTGAACGGGCGGCCCGGTCAGAGTTGGTCCATATGCTGGATGATGTCGCCCGTCAGGCCCAGGAAGCGAAGAGCGCCGCGGAGGTCGAGCAGCGTCGCTTGGATGAGTCGAGGGCGTGGGCCTTTGCCGCCGGCTGGGCGAGTGCCGGCAGCGGTGTTGCAGTGGATCTAGGGCCGCGCCCGTCCGTGGAGGAGACCGACCGTCCGTCGGTGAACGTGCACACCGCACGGCAAGGGTTGCGTGCCTGGGCGAGCGGAAGCACTGCTGGGGCGAGTTCCGCTGACCCTGCCACCCTGGACTCCGCGGTGTCGACCTTCAGGATTCAGGACGATGCCGCCCGAGGAGCAGCTGACAAAGTCAGTGCGGCAGTGTCCGAGTTCGAGCAGGAATGCTCTTGGGCGCACTCTGATCTCAACGCTGTCGGTAGTGGGCTGCGGCGGTTCCTGGAGGACAATCATTTGGACGCGACCCGGCTTTCCGACATCGCTTCGACGTTCCGTGCTGCCGGTGGCAGCGGACATGTCGGTCGGGTGACGGTATCGAACGACGTTCTTGTGCTTGCCACCGTACCGGGGTCCCTATCGGGTGCGGCGCTGCTGAGCTATCTGTCCACTGCGACGCTGACGGATACCAAGGCGCTGGCAACATTGACCGGATGGCAGCAGACCCTTCAGCGCATGGGTCCATCGAAGATCGGGGCCTGGTGGTCGGGCATGACCACGGGGGCCGGCACCGCCGCGGATGCGGCCGGCGCCTCGCAGCGGCAGGAGCTGCTGCTCGCTGCGGCTCCGGCGATGTTCGGCGCTTTGGACGGGATGCCCGCACTGGCCAGGGTACGGGCCAACCAGTTGAACGCGCCGAACCTGCTCCGGGCGGCGGAGAAAGATCTGGAAACAGCCCTGAAGTTGTCGGGGACCGGGCAAGCCCGCCACGACCCGAACCGAACGGAGATGCTGCAGAATGCGGTGGCATACCTCAAAGAGGTAGAAGCCGGGAACGTCCAGCTCTACCTCAATGACCGGAATCGGTCCCGGATCGTGGAGTTGATCGGCACTCCAAACCCCGACACACGGAACGTGATCACTTATGTTCCGGGGACGTTCACCGGGATGAACAGCTTCTACACCGGCGGGGTACAGCAGGTGTCGAATTACCTCAGGAGACACGCGCCAGGGACGGTGGCTTTCGTCTTTAAGGATGGGCGGTTTCCCGGAGAGGACGACACCGCTGGTGGTCCCAACCTGGCGCGAATCGGCGAGGCGAACGATCAAGACCTTGCACGCAGCTCCGGGCAGCAACTGGCCTCCTTCGAGTCCGGGATGCGCACTGACCCTTACCTGAACGGTGCCGAACAAACCGCCATCGGGCACAGCTGGGGCCTGGCGAACGTCACCAGCTCTGAAGTCGCCGGAGCCCGGTATGACAAGGTAATTTCCCTCGCCGGGGCCGGGATGCTCCCGGATTGGGAACCACGGCCGGCTACGGAATACTCGAACCTGTACTACGACGATGTGCTCATCTATGGTCAGGGCGCTACCAACCCCTTCACGAATAGAGGGGTTGTGTGGGATGGGAACAACCCGATTCATCGCGACGAGTTCGACCAGTACTTCTACCGCGGACCCGACGACGACGAACTCGACGGTGCGATCAACAGCGTCGAAGAGGGGAAAATCCTCATGGATAACCACAGCCTCATTGCCACCGACAGCGAGGACAACTTGAAAGCGCTTAATAACATGCTGAAAATTGTTGGTCGATGAGGGCGCGTAGCGGGTTCATGACGTTGTTGCTGGTGGGTCTGATCGGGCTTGCCGGTTGTGCCGGGAACCCGAACGCGGATCCGGCCGCGCCACCTGCGCCAACGGCCGCTCAAACACAGGAGGAATCGATGGACGCTGAACTCACCTGGCAGGAAGCCAAAGCCCACACCCAGGTTATGGAAGGGGAGATCGCCGCTCTGATCCCGAAGGATGCTGTTCTCTCGATTGATCAACTGCAGACGGGCACACTTCTGTCCTGCAACGAGACCCAGCACAGTTGGGCTGGTGCAACGACGGTCACCCTCGCTGAAGGAACCGAGATAGAGCCCATCGTGAAAGCCATCGAAGCCCACTATCGGGCGAACGGAACCGAAGTATCCGTCGATAGGGATGTAGATGAAAACTATCAGATCCAAATCGACCCGCCTGCTCCAGGGGAGAGTTATCTCGTCTCCGAAGGACTCTCCCCGAACGAGATCCGTATTGCATCAGGATCCGCGTGCTTCACGCTGCCCGAGGGCATCTACCCGGGCGGCGATTTCTGAAGGCCCGGTGCGTGGAGGATGGTGATTCTCGCACTGACCATCCCGGCCGAAAGACCTCGACCTGTTCCACCCTGCTTTCGCCACGCCTGATCTGACGACGTTTCGACGCCTCGAGGATTTGCGGGAGGTTCTTCGGCGCCTTCAGCTGGGCGCCATGCAAGCGGACATTAGCAAGAGTCATTGCTGGTGAACGAGGGGAGCTGATGGCAAGCGAGAGTCCGCGAGGCGAATCGCGCAGGCAAAAATTCGGGTGGTTGTGGAACGTCCTCAGGATAGCCATCATCCTGATCGGGCTGGGTGTCGTCCTTCGCGGTTGGATCAGAATACGAGTTCGATATCGGCTGGTACTCCCGAGTCGTAATGAAAGATGTGCTCGGTCATCTACCGTCCGCGCAGGACTATCGGCCGGTAAATTGATCCCCCAGCTATAGATGGGGGTGATCAGTATGGCAGCTCTGAGAGAGCAATATCTCAAGGTAGTCGAACACGCCCCCTCGGGTGTCTTTGGTCGGAAGCATCACTGGACGTATCTGCTCATCGACGGTCGGGGGAAGGAGCGAAGGCTGCACAGTACGGGCGAGGTACTTGACGCACTCGAGTCCAGACACGGCCGTCAGGGTGCTCATCTGTGTATGCATCGAGCGGCGGATCTTTTTCGTGAGGGACGGTTGGGGTGGATCGGATTTCCCTCGGGAGCTTTTGTCGTGGATCCGACTGATTCGCCGCACTGACGCCGCACTATGTGCATGGCCGGTGGGTCCGCAGTACAGGCCGACGGCCGAAGCCCACACGGATGAACGATTTTTCCGGGGCCGACGACCGCGAGGTGGCCGCAGCAGCGTACGGTGAACCCGCTTAGCACCCGTGAGGTCACCAGCATGATCCGACGCTCCTATAAGAGTCAAATGACGGCCCGGTGGTGCGGAAAGGGAGCACACCCGGTTCAGGTGCACTCCCTTTGCGTTGCTCTTTACCCAGCGGCTAAATCAGCCGTGGGGTAGAGCATCACTTCTTGAAGGCGTCCTTGAGCTTCTCGCCGGCCTGCTTGAGGTCGCCCTTGACCTGGTCGCCCTGCCCTTCGGCCTTCAGGCTTTCATCACCGGTTGCGTGGCCTGCGGCTTCCTTGCCTTTGCCGCCGAGCTTGTCTGCTGCGTTGCTGAGCTTGTCGTCCAGTCCCATGATGATCTCCCTACGGTTGACGTCAGTGGTTGTGCAATCGGCTGATGAGCCGATATGCCAGTCTAGGCACGGCAGGAATGAGCAAGCAGGGACCGGAGGGAGCAGCTCGGTGCTCACAGTAAGTAGGAAGGTAAGTCCAGTAGGACGGCGAGTATTCGCCGTTGCCAGTGCCGTGGCGGTTGCGGGCTGGCCTCAGGCGCCAGTTCTGCTGCTCAACTCGGACCGGGGTTGAGCTGTTGGCGTAAGCCTGACCACCTTCCCGACCAGGTGAACCGGCACGCTGTTCGTTAGACTAGATGGCATTATGGATGACCCCCCGACGCATAGACCCATGCCCCTCACCCGCTTGAATGCCGGACTTCCGGCCGATCGAGGATGGGGGGCGGCACCTTGTATGAGTTAGTCATGATCGGCGTCGGCCTGATCCTCACCGTCGGTACCGGCATGTTCGTGGCTTCCGAGTTCGCCCTCGTGAACCTTGACCGAGGCGAGCTCGAAGCCCGCGACGCCCGCGGCGAAAAGGGCCTGAAGCCCACCATCAAGGCGTTGAAGATCACCTCGACGCACCTCTCGAGTGCGCAACTCGGGATCACCCTGACGACCCTGCTCACCGGGTACACATTCGAGCCCGCCATCAGCTCCCTGCTCCGCGGACCCCTCCTAGCTGCGGGCGTCCCAGAGGCCATC